>NZ_JBFBCH010000006.1:0-358239 GCF_040683055.1 Polymorphospora sp. NPDC051019
GTCGACGGCTACACCACCGCCGCGACCTACCCGTACGCGGAGCGGATCAACCTGCAGACCGAGACCGCGGAAGCGAATTCGCTGTTTGTACGCCGAATTCGCTGTGGAGCGCGACAGCAGTACCGCCCCGTCAGCGCCTCATCCCGCGCCTGCCGCCTCATCCCCCGCCAGCCACCTCGTCCCGCGCCGGCCGTGCCCGGGCCGGGGTTCGTCGATCAAGGAACGCGGGCGGCACGGTCACCAGACGGTCAGGACGAGATGGTTGACCGCGAGCGCGGTGACCGCCTGCGCGACCAGCCACCAGCGCCGGTGGCGTGCCGGGAGCAGGGTGGCGCCGGCCATCAGCCAGACGCCGAACGGCAGCCAGATCCGCTCCACCTCGGCCTTGCTCAGCCCGGACAGGTCCGCCGCGACGATCGCGACCACCGCCGCCAGCGGCAGCGCGACCGGGCCGGTCGACAGCCGTCCGAGAAACCGGCGGACGGCACCGGGCGGAGCCGGCCGCGCGTGCCGCGGTGCCCCGGAACCGCCGCCCCGGCCATCCCACCCCGCACCGCCGGGCTCCCCGGGGGCGGCCGGGCCGAGGGCGACGACGGCGCGGCGCAGGATCGGGGCGGTGGCCGGACCGGCCGCCAGTACGAGGGTGGCCAGGTTCGCCCAGACCCAGTAGGCGTACGGCCGTTCCCGGCCGATGCCCTGGTAGTAGCGCTCGACGACGAGCCGGTAGCCGTCGTACCACCAGAAGCCGGCGGCGGCGAAGACGGCGACGACCGCGACCGCGCCGGCCAGGGCGAACAGGGTGGCCCGCAGCCGGCGCGACACCAGGGCCGGGACGAGCGCGATCGGGGCCATCAGGACCAGCCCGTAGGAGAGGAAGACGCCGTAGCCGAGAAGCGCGCCGGCGGCCAGGGCGAGGACGGGGCCGCGTCGCCGGCCGGCGACGGCGAGCGCGGCGATGCCGGTGGCGGTCACCCCGGCGAAGATCGCGTCGGCGGACGCGCCGAGCCAGACCGCGCCGGGGAAGAGAACCACGAACGGGAGTACGGCCCGGGCGGCGGGCTCGTCGCCCAGCGCCCGCAGGGTCACCGGTACGGCGACGGCGGTGAGCGCGCCGACCAGGACGCAGAGCAGGGCCGCGGCCGTGCCACCACCGAGGCCGATCCGGTCGAGGAGGACGAAGAGAAGCAGCGCGCCGGGCGGGTGCCCGGAGACGTGGGTGTGCCAGGAGTCGGGCTGGAAGTCCAGGATGCGGTCGGTGAAGGTGCGCAGCATGGCGGGGATGTCGGTGACCCCGGGTACGTCGATGAGGTATTCGGCGTCGCCGGTCAGGCGGCTGGTCAGGCCGTTCCGCCATCCGTCGATCATGGCGAGGGAGAGGATCCAGGCGAGCGCGGCGACGTACGCGGTGAGCAGCAGGCGGCGCCAGCCGAGCCGGTCGGCGAGCCGGGGCAGCCCGCCGACGACCGCGGCGGCGACCAGGGGTGCCAGCACGGTACCGATGCCGACGTGCGGGCCGGGGGTGGCGAAGAGCGGGGCGCTGCCGGCGTAGATCGGCACGTGGCGGCGGTTCAGCCACCAGCCGACCGCGACGGCGGCCGCGACCAGGAGCAGCGCGGCGCCGGCCGCGGCGACGTCGGCGCGGAGGCCGTTCCGGGCCGCCCCACCGGTACGGTCCGTCGGCGCCTGGCGCACCCGGTCACGGTAACGGTGCGCCGGGTACGACCGGGCCGGAACCTCCGAAGCGCCGCCCCGGCGTTTAGCCGGCACGGAAACGGCTAACTCGCGCCCATGACCGAGCGGAGCGAGGGAATCAGCCCGCCCAGCCGATCGTCAGGGCGGCCCGAGCGGAGCGAGGGTCCGCCATGACCGTGGACGTGGTGCTGCCCTGCCTGGACGAGGCGGCGGCCCTGCCGGACGTGCTGCGCCGGATTCCCCGGGGCTACCGGGCGATCGTGGTCGACAACGGTTCCCGGGACGGGTCGCCGGAGGTCGCCGCCCGGGCCGGCGCGACGGTGCTGGTCGAGCCGAGGCGCGGTTACGGCGCCGCGGTGGACGCGGGGCTGCGGGCCGCCGACGCCGATGTCGTTTGCGTGCTCGACGCGGACGGCTCGATCGATCCGGAGGGGTTGTCGATGCTGGTGGACCTGGTGACCGGTGGTGCCGCGGATCTGGCCGTCGGCCGGCGGGTGCCGGTCGGGCGGGGCGCGTGGCCGTGGCACGCCCGGGTCGGGAACGCGATGCTCGCGGCGTTGATGCGGCGGCGGGGGCTGCCGGTGCGTGACATCGGTCCGGTGCGGGCGGCGCGGCGTGGTGACCTGCTGCTGCTGGACGTACGTGACCGGGCGTTCGGCTATCCGCTGGAGCTGCTGGCGCGGGCGGGACGGGCCGGCTGGCGGATCGTGGAGCGGCCGGTGGCGTACCGTCCCCGGGCGGCGGGCACGACTTCGAAGGTTTCCGGTTCGGTGCGGGGCAGCCTGCGGGCGGCCCGCGACATGGCGCGGGTGCTGTGGTGAGCCGGTCGGATCCACCACCGGCTTCGGGGCACCGGGAGCCGCCGGCCGGGACCGGCGGCCCGGCGGTGCTGCTGGTGGTCGCGAAGGCGCCGGTGCCGGGACGGGTCAAGACGCGGTTGTCCCCGCCGGCGAGCCCGGAGCAGGCGGCGTGGATCGCCGCGGCGGCGCTGCTCGACACCATCGAGGTGGTTTCGGCGATGCCGGACGTGGTGCCGGTGCTGGCGCTGGAGGGCGAACTGTCCGACGGGGTCGGGTCGGGACCGATCGTCGGGGCGCTGGACGGCTGGACGGTGCTCGCCCAGCGGGGCAGGGAGCTGTCGGAGCGGCTGGCCGCCGCGCACGCCGACGCCGCGGACCGGTATCCGGGGTCGGCGGTGTTGCAGATCGGCATGGACACCCCGCAGGTGACGGTGGCGATGCTGACCGAGGCGTTGGACCGGCTGTCCGGTGGTGTCCCGGCGGTGCTCGGTCCGGCCCACGACGGCGGCTGGTGGGCGCTCGGCCTGTGCGATCCGGAGCACGCCGAGGTGCTGCGCGGGGTTGCGATGTCGCGGCCGGACACCGCCGACCGGACGCTGGCCGCGCTGCACGGACGGGAGCTGCCGGTCGGCATCCTGCCGAGTCTGTCTGATGTGGACACGATGACGGACGCGGTGGCGGTGGCGGCCGCCGTACCCGACGGCCGGTTCGCGGCGGCGGTGCGCGCGGTCACCGCACCGGAGGTGTCGGCGGCCCCGGTCGGGGCGGTGCCGACCGTACCGGTGGCCGACCGTCCGGCGGCGGCGCCCCGCCTGGCGGCCTGGTGACCGCACGCACCGCCGGCACGGTCGCCGACGGGTACGCGGCCGTGCTCACCGGGCTGCGCTGCGACCGGGTCGACGGCGACGGCCGGCAGACCGTGCTGCCGGTACACCGGTGGCACGGCGCCGCCGAGCCGGTGATGCGCCGGCTCATCGACCGGTGCGCGGGGCCGGTTCTCGACGTCGGCTGCGGGCCGGGTCGGATCAGTGCCGAGGTGGTGGCCCGGGGCCTGCCGGCGCTGGGTATCGACACGTCGCCGCGGGCGGTCCGGTTGACCCGGGAGCGTGGTGCGGCGGCGCTGTGCCGCAGCGTCTTCGACCGGTTGCCGCACGAGGGGCGCTGGCGGCATGTCCTGCTCGCCGACGGCAACCTCGGTATCGGTGGCGACCCGGTGGCGCTGCTGCGCCGCTGCGCGGGCCTGCTGCGCCGGGGCGGCACGGTGGTGGTCGAGGTCGACGAGCCCGGCAGCGGCCTGTGGCGGGGCTGGTCGCGGCTGCACCACCAGCGCGGTGAGGGGGTGCCGTTCGAGTGGGCGCGGGTCGGCCTGGACGCGCTGCCGGCGCTGGTGGTGGACACGCCGCTGGTGATCGGGGTGGTGCTGTGCGACGAGGACCGCTGGTTCGCCGAGCTGGCCCCGGCGTGACCGGGGTGGGCGCGTGACCGAGCGCGGCGAGGTCACCGGCAGACCTCACCTCAGGCTGCCGCGGGAGGAGGACTTCCGCGCCGAGGGTCACGACGTACGGGTGGCCGCCCGGCTCGGCGTGCTGCTCGGGGTGGCGTTCGGGTTGTGTTTCGTCACCGGTGTGCTCTCGCACGTCGCCCAGCACGGTTCGTGGTGGCCGACCCGGCCGGTGAACCTCTACCGGGTCACGCAGGGTGTGCACGTGCTGAGCGGGATCGCGGCCGTGCCACTGCTGCTGGCCAAGCTGTGGAGCGTCTACCCGAGGCTGTTCGTCCGGCCGGCGCTCCGGTCGGTCGGGCACGCGCTGGAGCGGGCGTCGCTGTTCGTGCTGATCGGCGCGGCGTTCTTCCAGCTCGCCACCGGGATGTTCAACAGCGCGCAGTCGTACCCGTGGTTGTTCCGGTTCGTGCCGACGCACTACGCGGTGGCCTGGGTGGCGGTCGGGGCGCTGCTGGTCCATGTCGCGGTGAAGCTGCCGAAGATCCGCGACGGGTTGCGCCGGCAGGTGGGGCGGCCGGCGCCGGGGGTGTCCGGGCTGAGCCGGCGCGGGCTGCTTTCGGCCAGCGGGTTCGCCGCGCTGGCGGCGGTGGTGGCGACGGCCGGGGCGACGGTGCCGTGGCTGTACCGGGTGTCGCCGCTGAGCTGGCGGGCGTCGCGGGGACCGCAGGGGTTGCCGATCAACCGGAGTGCGACCGCGGCCGGGGTGGCGCGGGTCGGCGCCGACTGGCGGTTGGCCGTCGAGTGGCCCGGTGGCCGCCGGGAGCTTTCCCGGGACCAGTTGGCGGCGCTGCCGCAGCACACCGTACGGCTGCCGATCGCGTGTGTGGAGGGGTGGAGCGCGTCGGCGGTGTGGACCGGGGTGGTCGTCGCCGATCTGCTCGCCGCGGTCGGTGCCCCGACCGGCCGGGTGCGGGTGGAGTCGCTGGAGGCCGTGGGGACGTACCGGGAGAGCCTGTTGCTGCCGGACCACGTCCAGGACCGGCTGACCCTGCTCGCGTTGGGGCTCAACGGGGAGGAGCTGAGCCTGGACCACGGCTATCCGTGCCGGATCATCGCCGCGACCCGGCCGGGGGTGTTGCAGACCAAGTGGGTCGCCGTGCTGCGGGTGTTGCCGTGACCGCCGGCCGGGGGCGGCCGGGCGGGGTACGGGTGGCGCTGGCCGCGGTCGGTGCGGCCGTGATGGGGTACGGCGGCTGGCTGCTGGCGCGGGAGATCGAGTGGACGCCGGCGGTGCTGTTGTCCGTGGCGGCGTGGCTGGTGACCGGTCCGCCGGCGCACGACCTGCTGCTGGCGCCGCTGGTGGCGGTCACCGGTGTGCTGGTCGCCCGGCTGCTGCCCCGGCCGTGGCGCACGATGGTGGTGGTCGGCCTGTTCGCCACGGGGACGCTGCTGCTGGTCGGTACGCCGTTGCTGACCCGCCCGTCGGCGGCGCCGCCGAATCCGGGGCTGGACGACCGGGACTACCTCCCGGGTCTGCTGGCGTACCTGGGGGCGGTGTGGGTGCTGCTGTTCGCGGTGACGGCCGGTGTGGCGCTGCGTCGCCGCCGCCGGGCCCGGCGGTCGGCTCAGAACGGCAGTTGACGGGCGAGCGCGGTGGCGATCACCCCGACGAGTACGGCGAGCAGCATCGGTGCCCGCCACGCCCAGGCGGCGGCGGTGGCGGCGAGGCCGACCAGCAGGGTCCAGTCGACGCCGGTCCACTTCGGGCCGAGGACCTCCACGACGATCAGCCCGGCGAGCAGGGCGGGTGCCAGCAGTGCGATGACGTTGCGGGCGGCGGGCGGCAGTTCCCGGTCGCCGAGCAGGGCGGGACCGATCGCCTTGAAGGTGAAGCTCACCGCGGCGACGGCGATGATGGCCAGCCACAGGTTCATGACTGCTTCCCCTTTCCGCGCAGGCCGAGCAGTGCCCCGGCGGTGGATCCGAGCAGTGCGAGGCCGGTCGGAACCACGAGGACCAGGCCGGCGGCGACGACACCGCCGACGGCGGCGGCGAAGCGGCTGGGGCGTGCTCCGCGTAGTTCGTCGAGCAGGAGCAGCAGGAAGAAGGCCGGGAAGATGACGTCGAGGCCGAGGGTTTCCACCAGGCTTTCCGGCGGGGCGAGGGCGACGCCCAGGGCGGTGCCGGCGACCCACGCCGGCCACTGGACGATGGTGGCGCCGATCAGCCGGTAGCGGTCGAAGCGGCCGCCGCCGAGGTGCGCGGCGACCCAGGAGGCGTCGACGACGGCCTGGCCTTCGATGGCCCGGCGCAGCCGGCCGCCGCGCAGGTCACCGGCGACCGCGACGCCCATCGGGATGAACCGCGCGTTGATCAGGGCGGCGGCGGTGACGGCCGCCGGGATGCCGCCGCCGCCGGCGAGAGCGGCGGCGAGCGCGAACTGCGCGGAGCCGGAGAAGACGACCAGTGAGCAGACGATCGGGGCGATCACTCCCCAGCCCTCGGACCGGGCCAGTGCGCCGAAGGTGACGGCGAGCATGAACGCGGCCAGGGCCAGCCCGACGCCGACCCGGAGTCCGGCGACCAGGCGCTGGCGGGGGGTTTCGGATAGTGCCGCCGGACGGGTTCCGCCGGTGTCCGATGCCGGCTCGGATTCCATGAGGCTGGAGACTAACAGTCAGCGGTGGATCACTTGGTCCCTGCCGCGCGACATCTGACCAATGGCGACACATCAATCGATGTCCGTCATCATCGATTGATGTGTCGACGGCTCGCCAAACCCCATCGGACAACGACGCCCGGACCGGGAAAGCGGGCCGGACTTCCGGACCGGAGGATCGCGACAATACCGACCGATCGGCGCCGAAAACGATCATCAATCGTACCGAACTTACAAACCGGTCAACAGGATGTGGCGACGTCACGACATGCGATTCATCGAGGAACATCGACACTCTAAAAATGCTACCGGTCACCCGGAAACCGACACGGTCATCATGAGCAGCGCAGACGTCACCCCACACCGCAACGGCAACAGACAGCCAAGTCGATCAATATTGACAGTGGTCCGAATACCGAGATAGCTTCGCCCGGCAGGGGATTCGACCGGCTGCGCCACGTCACGCAGCAGGTCCCGGTAGAACCGAACACACCACACGGAGGCTCGCCGCCGTCCGGCGTACCGCCGTGCCCGTGATCCGACAGCCAGGTCCCGGCCGCGTCCGCGCCCGCGACCGGCACGGCCGTGGGCGCCCCCGGCCACCGGCCGGGCGGTGCGCACGCCCCACGGTGACCGGCGCGTACGTGGTGGTCGCCGGGACCGCCACGGCCGCGGAGCACGGTCGAGCGGCACCACGTAAGGGAGATCCGAGATGACCGATTCCGACGAGCGGGACGACACCCGGTACGCGGTCGTGGTGAACCACGAGGAGCAGTACTCGATCTGGCCGGAGGGCCGGGAGATCCCCGCCGGTTGGCGGACGGTCGGCGTCACGGGCCCGAAGGACGAATGCCTGGCCCACATCGCGCGGGTGTGGACCGACCTGCGTCCGTTGAGCGCCCGGCGCAACAGCTGAGCACAGGCACGGAAGGGGCACGAGATGACGGCGGGTGTGCGGGACCCGGGCGAGATCAAGCGCGCGTTGCTGGAGATGAAGATCCGGCAGCGGCTGGCGGAGAAGGCGCAGCGGCAACGCATCGTGCCGGTACCGCGCGAGGAGAAGATGGCCGTCTCGGAGCAGCAGCGCTACCTGTGGTTCGTGCAGCAGCTCACGCCGAAGTCCCCGGCCTACAACCAGCCGTTCGCGCTGCGCCTGCGCGGCGCGCTCGACCTGGCCGCGCTGGGCGAGGCGCTACGCGGGCTGGTCGTACGGCACGAGGGGCTGCGCACCCGGTTCGGCAACGACCACGGGGTGCCGTACCAGGTGATCGACCCGGCACCGGACGACTGGCCGCTGACGGTCGTCGACGCCGGGGACCGGTCGGTCCACGAGTGGGTCCAGGAGCAGGCCCGGGTGCCGTTCGACCTGGAGACCGGCCCGATGTTCCGGACGCCGCTGCTGCGGGTCGCGCCCGACGACCACGTGCTGCTCCTGCTGATGCACCACATCGTCATCGACGGCTGGTCGGTCGGCCTGATCACCACCGAACTGGCCGACCGCTACGACGCCGCCGTCACCGGCCGGACCCTCGACCTGCCGGAGCTGGCGATCCAGCCGGCGGACCACGCGGCCTGGCAGCGGCGCTGGCTGGCCGAGGAGGTGGGCGAGAAGCAGCTCGCCTACTGGCGTGAGCAGCTCGAGGGCGCGGAGGACCTCGACTTCCCGCTCGACCGGCCGCCGCCTGCGACACCGACCGGCGCCGGTGCCGACTTCAACACCACGCTGCCGTCCGACGTCGCCAAGGCGACCCGGGCGTTCGCCCGCGACCATGGCGTCGGCCTGCTCGCCGTGCTGTACGCGGCCTACCTGGCGGTGCTGCGGCGCTACAGCGGGCAGGACGACATCGCCATCGGTGGCGTGCTGCACGGCCACACCCGCTCGGAGATCGAGCCGCTGGTCGGCTACTTCGCGAACATGGTGGTGCTGCGCTCCGCCGTCGGCGACAACCCGACCTTCGGCGACCTCGTACGCCGTTGCAACGAGACGGTGCTGGACAGCATCTCCAACCAGGACGTGCCGTTCGGGGCGGTGGTCGACACGCTCAAGCCGGAGCGGGTGGCCGGCCGCAACCCGCTCTTCCAGGTCTGCATCGCGCTCACCGGTGCCACCATGGCGACCCAGTTCCGCCTCGGCGACCTGGCGGTGGAGCGGGTGCCGGTGCACGTCGGCACGTCCCGGTTCGACCTGACGTTCATGCTGTTCGACGGCGCGGACGGCGAACTGCGGCTGTGGGTGGAGCACTCGACCGAGACGATCGACGCCGAGCGGGCGCACCGGCTGGTCGACCACTTCACGACGGTGCTCGCCGAGGCGCTGGCCGACCCGACCGTCCGGGTCGACGACCTGACGCTGCTGCCACGGGCGGAGCTGTCGTCGGTGCTGGCCGACTGGAATCCGGAGCCGGTGGAGCGGTCCGCCGCACTGCTGCACGACCTGGTCACCGAGCGCGTCACCGCCCAGCCCGATCACACCGCCATGCGCTTCGAGGGCACCGAACTCACCTACCGCGACCTCGACCACCGCGCCAACCAACTCGCCCACCAACTCGCACACACCGGCGCCCGACCCGGCACCGTCACCGCCCTCCTACTCGACCGCGGACTCCACCTACCCGTCGCCGAACTCGGCATCCTCAAAACCGGCTCCGCCTGGCTCGCCCTCGACCCCCAATACCCGGACGACCGACTCGCCTACCAACTCACCGACGCGGCCGTCACCACCGTCGTCACCACCACCGACCTCGCCCACCGACTCCCCCACCACATCCACACCATCACCCTCGACACCGACACCCTCGACACCCAACCCACCACATCCCCCACAGTGGACATCCACCCCGAAGACACCGCCTACGTCATCTACACCAGCGGCTCCACCGGACGCCCCAAAGGCGTCATGGTCCCCCACCGCGCCATCGCCAACTTCTGCCGCAACATGCGCGAACTCTTCAAGCTCGGACCCGGCGACCGGGTGCTGCAGTTCTCCAACCCGTCGTTCGACGTCAGCGTCTCGGACTTCTTCACCACCTTCACGACCGGGGCGACCCTGGTCGGTGCGCCCCGGGCCACGCTGCTCGACCCGGACCGGCTGCAGGAACTGATGCGCGACGAGCGGATCACCTTCATCGACATCCCGCCGGCCGTACTGCGGCTGCTCGACCCCGAGCCGCTGGTCGACCTGCGGGCGCTGTTCATCGGCATGGAGCCGTTCCCCGCCGCGCTGGTCAACCGGTGGCGCCGGCCCGGCCGCGAGTTCCACAACGGCTACGGCCCGACCGAGGTCACCGTCACCTGCACCGACTACCTGTGCCCGAGCGACAACCTGGACGCCGCCCCGCCGATCGGCCGGGCGATGGACAACCAGCGCGCCTACGTCCTCGACCGCAACCTGCGCCCGGCACCCATCGGCATACCCGGCGAGCTGTACATGGCCGGCGACGGACTCGCCCACGGCTACCTCGGCCGCACCGACCTCACCGCCGAAAAATTCCTCCCCGACCCCTTCACCACCCAACCCGGCCAACGCATGTACGCCACCGGCGACGTCGTACGCTGGCGCACCGACGGCAACATCGAATTCGTCGGCCGCGTCGACCGACAAGTCAAGATCCGCGGCCTACGCATCGAACTCGGCGAGATCGAGCACGTGCTCGCCGACCACCCCGGCGTACGGCAGGGCGTGGTGGCCGTACGCGACCCCGGCACCCCGGACGCCTACCTCGCCGGATACGTCGTACCCGAGACCGGGCAGGACGTCGACCTCGACGAGGTACGCCGGTTCCTCTCCGACCGGCTGCCGCTGCACATGGTGCCGTCGGCGCTGCTGACCCTGACCGAGCTGCCGCTCAGCCCGACCGGGAAGGTCGACCACCGGCGGCTGCCCGACCCCACCCCGGACCGCACCGGGTTCGCCGAGCCGGCGACCGACACCCAGCGCCGGCTCGCCGACGTGTGGCGGACCCTGCTCGGCGTGGAGCGGATCGGGGCCGTGGACAGCTTCTTCGGACTGGGCGGCAACTCGCTGCAGGCCACCCAGCTCATCTCCCGCATCCGGGACCGGTTCGAGGTGACGCTGGAGGCCCGGCAGATCTTCACCCATCCGACCCTCGAACAGCTCGCCGCCCAGATCGACGAGGCGGCCCAGCCGCGCCTCGACGCGGCCGAACTCGACGCGCTCGAGGCGGAGATCGCCGGCCTGTCCGAAGAGGAAATCGACAAGTTGCTCGGCGAAGCCGGCTGATCGGCGGATGGAGCGCGACATGACCGACTCGCACGGCCGGCAGCTCGCCTACTGGCGGCAGCGGCTGGCCGACGCGCCCGAGCTGGAGTTCCCGACCGACCGGCCACGGCCGAACCGTCCCACCGGCGCCCGGTCGTGGGCGGCCCGGGAGATCCCGGCCGTCCTCGTCGGTGAGCTGCGGGCCCTGGCCGGTACGCGGCCGTCGTCGTTCGACGCGGCACTGCTGGCCGGCTTCCTGGTCGTGCTCAACCGGCACACCGGGCAGGAGGACCTCGTGGTCGGTGCGCGGGTCGGCGCCGGTGAGGCCGGCGGCGGCTCGACCGGCCCCGGCCCGGTGGTGCTGCGTACCGACCTGGCCGGCGACCCGACCTTCCGGGCGCTGGTGGACCGCTGCCGGGACACCGTGCTCGACGCCGCCGCGCACCGGGACGTGCCGTTCGGCACCCTGGTCGACGCGCTCGCGCCGGAACACGTACCCGGCCGTCACCCGCTCTTCCAGGTCGCCTTCGGGGTGGCCGCCGCCCCGCCCGGGACGGCGGCGGGCGACACCGGGCCGGACGGGGCCGGGCCGGGCGACACCGGGCCGGACCTCGAGGTCGTGGTCGTCGACGCCGGGGACGGCGGCCTCGGGCTGCACGCCGGATACTCCACCGACCTGTTCGACGGCGACCGGATCACCCGGCTGCTCGACCACGTCATCACCGTCTACGCGCGGGCCGTCGACGCACCCGACGAGCCGGTCGGCGGACTCGACCCGCTGGGCGCCGACGAACGCGCCACCCTGGCGGCGTGGGGCGCCGGACGCGCCGGCTTCCCCGCCGACGAATCCCTCTACCGGCTCTTCGCCGACCAGGTGCGGCGCACCCCGGACAACATCGCCGTCACCGCCGGCGACACCCACCTCACCTACGCCGAACTCGATGCCGCCGCCGGCCGGGTCGCCGCCCGCCTCGCCCGGCTGCGCGTCGGAGCCGGTGACCTGGTCGCGGTCTGCCTGCCGCGGACGGCCGACCTCGTCACCGGCATCCTCGGCATCCTGCGCACCGGGGCGGCGTACGTGCCGGTCGACCCCGACCAGCCGGCCGACCGGATGGCCCACATCCTCGCCGACTCCGGGGTGAAGGCGGTGCTGGCACCGGCCGACTTCGCGCTGCCGGCCGGCGGGCACGTACGGGTGTCCATGGCGGACCTGCCGGACGAGCAGGGACCGGTCGCCGCGGTCGGTGGCACCGACCTCGCCTACCTGATCTACACCTCCGGTTCCACCGGCCGGCCGAAGGCGGTGATGATCCCGCACGGCAACGTCGTACGGCTGATGCGCGCCACCGACGACTGGTACCACTTCGACGACACCGACGTGCACACGCTCTTCCACTCCGCGGCCTTCGACGCCTCCGTCTGGGAACTGTGGGGAGCCCTGCTCTACGGCGGCCGGCTGGTCGTCGTGCCGTACTGGGAGACCCGCTCGCCGGAACGCTTCCACGAGCTGTTGCGCCACGAACGGGTCACCGTGCTCGAGCAGACCCCGGCGGCGTTCCGGCAGCTCGTGGCGGTCGACGAACGGCGCCCGGACGCCGGCGAGCTGGCACTGCGGGTCGTGGTGCTGGTCGGCGAGGCCCTCGACCCGGACTCGGTCCGACGCTGGTTCGACCGGCACGGCGAGGAGCGGCCCCGGGTGGTCAACATGTACGGCATCACCGAGACCACCGTCCACGTCACCTACCAGGTGCTGTCCCGGGAGCTGCTGGCCCGGTGCGCCAGCCCGATCGGGGTCGCCCTCCCCGACATGCCGGTCCGCGTCGTCGACGCCGCCGGCCGGCCGGCGCCGATCGGGGTGTGGGGCGAACTGCTCGTCGGCGGCCCCGCCGTCAGCTACGGCTATCTCGGCCGGCCCGAACTCACCGCGCGGCGGTTCGTACCCGCCGACGGCGACCGGCTCTATCGCAGCGGCGACCTCGTCCGCTGGCTGTCCGACGGCACGCTGGAATACCTCGGCCGGGCCGACCAGCAGGTGAAGATCCGCGGCTTCCGCATCGAGCTCGGCGAGATCGAGACCGCCCTGACCGACCACGCGGGAGTCACCGACGCCGTCGTCGTCGTACGCGGCGAGGCCGACAATCCGCTGCTGGTCGGCTACGTCGTCGGCACCGGATACGACGAGGCGGCGCTACGGGCGCACCTGGCCGCCCGGCTGCCGGCGTACATGGTGCCGGCCCACCTGGTCCGGCTGGACGCCATCCCGCTGACCGGCAACGGCAAGACCGACCGCAAGGCACTGCCCGAACCCCGGCACGAGATCGGTGCCGGTTTCACGCCGCCGGCCACCGCGACCGAGAAGTCGCTGGCCGCGGTCTGGGCCGGCATCCTCGGCACCGACCGGATCACCGCCGACCGGATCGGCGCGCGGGACAACTTCTTCGAGCTGGGCGGCAACTCGCTCCAGGCCACCCAGATCATCTCCCGGGTCCGGGACGCGTTCCAGATCAGCCTCGAAGCCCGGCAGATCTTCACCCATCCGACCCTCGAACGTCTCGCCGGTCAGATCGACGAGGCGGTACGACAGCAGCTCGACGCGGCCGAACTCGACGCGCTCGAGGCGGAGATCGCCGGCCTGTCCGACGCGGAGATCCACAAGTTGCTCGGCGGAGCCGGCTGACCCTCTGGAGCGCGACATGACCACCTCGATCGACCAGAAGCGGCGGGCGCTGCTCGAACTGCGGCTCAAGCAACGGCGGGCGCTGGAGGCGGAGCAGGAGCGGATCACTCCGGTGCCGCGCGACGGTGGACCGCTTCCGGTCTCGCACCTCCAGGAAGGGCTCTGGTTCCTGCACCAGCTCGACCCGTCCTCGCCGGTCTACCACGTGATCTTCGCGTTGCGGCTACGTGGCGACCTCGACGTCGGCGCGCTGCGCAGGGCGCTGGCCGCCCTGGCCGGGCGGCACGAGGGGCTACGGACCCGGTTCGGCAGTCGCGACGGTGTGCCGTACCAGGTGGTCGACCCGGTGCCGGACGACTGGCCGGTGCCGGTCACCGACCTCGACGAGGCCCGGCTCGGCGGCTGGGTCAACGACCTGGTCCAGGAACCCAGCGACCTGGAGCGCGGCCCGATGCTGCGCACCTGGCTGGCCCGGCTCGCCGACGACGAGCACGTGCTGCTGCTGGTGGTGCACCACATCGTCGCCGACGGCTGGTCGGTCGGGCTGCTCACCGCCGAACTGGCCGAACTCTACGACGCCGCGCGCGCCGGACGGGCCGCCGCGCTGCCACCGCTGGCGATCCAGCCCGCCGACCACGCCGCCTGGCAGCGCCGGTGGCTGACCGGTGAGCGGCTGGACCGGCAGCTCGACTTCTGGCGGGACAACCTGCGGGACCTGCCGGCGCTGGACTTCCCGACCGACCGGCCGCATCCGGCACAGCCGAAGGGTGCCGGCGCGCTGATGCGCCGGGAACTGCCCGACCGGGTCGCCGCCGCGTCGCGGGAGTTGGCGCTCGGCGAGCAGGCGTCGCTGCTGGCCGTGCTGCTCGCCGGGTTCCTGGTGGTGCTGGAGCGCTACACCGGGCAGGACGACCTGGCGGTCGGCTCGGTCTTCTCCGGGCGTACCCGGTCGCAGACCGAGCCGCTGGTCGGCTACTTCGCGAACGCGCTGGTGCTGCGTACGGACGTCGCCGGCGACCCGACGTTCCGCGAGCTGGTCGGGCGCTGCAACGCCACGGTGCTGGGTGCGACCGCGCACCAGGAGGTGCCGTTCGGGCTGGTCGTCGACGCGTTGAATCCTGACCGCTCGCCGGGTCGCAACCCGCTCTTCCAGATCAGTTTCACGTTGCAGGCGGCCGGGGTCAGCGGCGACTTCCGGCTCGGCGACGTCGCGGTCAGCCCGGTCGACATCGACTGGAACCGGGCCCGGTTCGACATCGCGTTCGCCGTCGTGGAGAAGCCGGGCGGTGGCATCGACGCGCTGGTGGAGTATTCCACCGAGCTGTTCGACGCCGACCGGATCGACCGGCTGGTGGGGCACTTCGAGGTGGTCCTGCGCCGGGCGCTGGCCGAGCCGGACACCCGGATCGGCGACCTGCCGGTGACCGGCCACGACGAGCGGCGGCGGATGGTCGAGGAGTGGAATCCGGCGCCGGTGGAGCGGCCCGCCGCGCTGCTGCACGACCTGGTCGCCGAACGCGTCGCCGAAACACCCGACCGCACCGCCATGCGGTTCGAGGGCACCGAACTCACCTACCGCGACCTCGACCACCAAGCCAACCAACTCGCCCACCAACTCGCACACACCGGCGCCCGACCCGGCACCGTCACCGCCCTCCTACTCGACCGCGGACTCCACCTACCCGTCGCCGAACTCGGCATCCTCAAAACCGGCTCCGCCTGGCTCGCCCTCGACCCCCAATACCCCGACGACCGACTCGCCTACCAACTCCACGACGCGGCCGTCACCACCGTCGTCACCACCACCGACCTCGCCCACCGACTCCCCCACCACATCCACACCATCACCCTCGACACCGACACCCTCGACACCCAACCCACCACACCCCCCACAGTGGACATCCACCCCGAAGACACCGCCTACGTCATCTACACCAGCGGCTCCACCGGACGCCCCAAAGGCGTCATGGTCCCCCACCGCGCCATCGTCAACTTCTGCCGCAACATGCGCGAACTCTTCAAGCTCGGACCCGGCGACCGGGTGCTGCAACTGGCGAACCCCACCTTCGACGTCAGCGTGTCCGACTTCTTCGCCACCCTGTCGGCCGGCGCGACGGTCGTCGGTGCCCCGCGCGGCACGCTGCTCGACCCGGACCGGTTGCAGGAACTGATGCGCGACGAGCGGATCACGTTCGGGGACATCCCGCCGGCCGTACTGCGGCTGCTCGACCCCGGGCCGCTGGTCGACCTGCGGGTGCTGTTCATCGGCATGGAGGCGTACGGGCCGGAACTGGTCAACCGGTGGCAGCGGCCGGGCCTGGAGTTCCACAACGGGTACGGCCCGACCGAGGTCACGGTCACCTGCACCGACTACCGGTGCCCGGACGAGCCGCTGACCGGGCAGCCGCCGATCGGCCGGGCGATGGGCAACCAGCGGGCCTACGTGCTGGACCGGCGGCTGCGGCCGGTGCCGGTCGGGGTGCCCGGCGAGCTGTACATGGCCGGCGACGGGCTCGCCCACGGCTACCTCGGCCGCACCGACCTCACCGCCGAAAAATTCCTCCCCGACCCCTTCACCACCCAACCCGGCCAACGCATGTACGCCACCGGCGACGTCGTACGCTGGCGCACCAACGGCAACATCGAATTCGTCGGCCGCGTCGACCGACAAGTCAAGATCCGCGGCCTACGCATCGAGCTGAGCGAGATCGAGCACGCCGTCAACGGGCATCCGACGATCCGGCAGTGCACGGTCGTGGTCCGTGAACCGGGCACCCCGCAGGCGTTCCTCGCCGCCTACGTCGTACCGGAGGCGGGCCAGGAGCCGCGCGACGAGGAACTGCGCGGCTACCTCGCCGACCGGCTGCCGCTGCACATGGTGCCGGCCACGGTGGTGACGCTGGCCGAGCTGCCGCTCACCGCCTCCGGCAAGGTCGACGAGGCCCGGCTGCCGGTGCCCGAACCGGTCCGTGGCGGCCGCGACGCCCCGCCGGAGACCGACACCGAGCGGCGGCTCGCCGAGATCTGGCAGGGGCTGCTCGACGTCGACGCCGGCGCGGTCGGGGTGCACGACAGCTTCTTCAACCTCGGCGGCAACTCGCTCCAGGCGACCCAGCTCATCTCCCGCATCCGGGACGGGTTCGGGGTCACCGTCGACCCGCGCCAGCTCTTCGTCCACCCGACCCTGGAACAGCTCGGCAAGCTGGTCGACGGCGGCGAGGCGACGGCCGGCGACCGGATCGCCCCGGTGGACCGCGCCGGCCCGCTGCCGGTGTCGCACCAGCAGGAAGGGCTGTGGTTCCTGCACCAGCTCGACCCGGCGTCGCCGGTCTACCACATCCCGATCGCGTTGCGGCTGCGCGGCGACCTCGACGTGACCGCGCTACGCGGGGCACTGGCCGGCCTGGTCGGCCGGCACGAGGCGCTGCGGACCCGGTTCGTCGCGCGCGACGGCGTACCACGCCAGGTGATCGACCCGGCGCCGACCGACTGGCCGTTGCCGGTCACCGGCACCGACCCGGCCGGGCTCGCCGGCTGGGTCGCCGACCAGACCCGGCTCCCCTTCGACCTCGGTACGGGCTCCGGCCTGCGGACCTGCCTGGCCCGGCTGGCCGACGACGACCACGTGCTGCTGGTCGTGCTGCACCACATCATCGCCGACGGCTGGTCGGTCGGGGTCGTCACCGCCGAGCTGCCCGCCCTCTACGACGCGGCCCGCACCGGCGGCACCGCCACGCTGGCCCCGCTCGCGGTCCAGCCCGCCGACCACGCCGCCTGGCAGCGGCGCACCCTCGACGGGGACCTGCTCGACCAGCAGCTCGGCTACTGGCGGCAGCGCCTCGCCGACCTGCCCGAGCTGGAGTTCCCGACCGACCGGGCCCGGCCGGCCCAGCCGACCGGGGCCGGCGCGCTGGCCGACCGGAGGGTGCCGGCGGACCTCGCCGACCGGTTGCGGGACCTGGCCCGCACCGAGCAGACGTCGTTCCTGTCCGTACTGCTGGCCGGCTTCCTGGTCGTGCTCAACCGGCACACCGGCCAGGACGACCTCGTGGTCGGCTCGGTGTTCTCCGGGCGGACCCGGTCGGAGATCGAACCCCTCGTCGGCTACTTCGCCAACACCCTGGTGCTGCGCACCGACGTCGCCGGCGACCCGACCTTCCGGGAGCTGGTGCACCGCTGCCGGGACACCG
This sequence comes from Polymorphospora sp. NPDC051019, assembly GCF_040683055.1. Taxonomy (NCBI): domain Bacteria; kingdom Bacillati; phylum Actinomycetota; class Actinomycetes; order Micromonosporales; family Micromonosporaceae; genus Polymorphospora; species Polymorphospora sp. NPDC051019. The sequence continues at coordinate 17,682 of NZ_JBFBCH010000006.1, forward strand.
TGCTCGGCGCGACCGCGCACCAGGACGTGCCGTTCGGCACCCTCGTCGACACGCTGCGACCGGAACGCGTACCGGGCCGCAACCCGCTCTTCCAGGTGTCGTTCACGTTGCAGACCAGCGGTGTCACCGGCGGCGAACTGCGGCTGGGCGACACCGTCGTCGAACCGGTCGGTTTCGACTGGGACCGGGCCCGGTTCGACCTGGCGATCTCCGCCGTCGACCCCGGCGCCGGTCCCGTCGACCTCAACGTCGAATACTCGACCGAGCTGTTCGACGCCGACCGGATCGGCCGCCTGCTCGACCACCTCGCCGCCGTCTACGCGCAGGCGGTCGACGCACCCGACGGTCCGGTCGGCGGGCTCGACCCGCTGTCCGCCGCCGAGCACGCGGCGCTGGAGGGCTGGGGGGCGAAGCGGGCCGACTTCCCCGCCGACGAATCCCTCTACCAGCTCTTCGCCGAGCAGGTACGGCGCACGCCCGACAACGTCGCCGTGGTCGCCGGTGACATCCGGCTGACCTACCGGGAGCTCGACCGGCAGGCCGGCCGGGTGGCGGCGAAGCTGGTGGAACTCGGCACCGGGCCGGGCGACCTGGTCGCGGTCTGCCTGCCGCGGACAGCCGACCTCGTCACCGGCATCCTCGGCATCCTGCGCACCGGGGCGGCGTACGTGCCGGTCGACCCCGACCAGCCGGCCGAGCGGATGGCCCACATCCTCGCCGACTCCGGCGTCCGGGCGGTGCTGACCCTGCCCGGCACGCAGCTGCCCGCCGGCGACCACCAGCGGGTGTCCGTAGAGGACCTGCCGGACGCGCAGGCGCCGGTCACCCCGGTCACCGGCGCCGACCTCGCCTACCTGATCTACACCTCCGGCTCCACCGGCCGGCCGAAGGCGGTGATGATCCCGCACCGCAACGTCGTACGGCTGCTGCGGGGCACCGAGCACTGGTACCACTTCGGCCCGGACGACGTCTGGACCCTGTTCCACTCGGCGGCGTTCGACGTCTCGGTGTGGGAGCTGTGGGGCTCGCTGCTGCACGGCGGCCGGCTGGTCGTGGTGCCGTACTGGGAGACGCGTTCACCGGAGCGGTTCCACGAGTTGCTGCGCCGCGAGCGGGTCACCGTGCTCGGTCAGACCCCGGCCGCGTTCCGGCAACTGGTCGCCGCCGACGAGGAGTGGGGCGGGCCGTCCGACGAGCTGGCGCTGCGTACGGTGATCTTCGCGGGCGAGGCGCTGGACGTCGACTCGGTGCTGCGCTGGTTCGACCGGCACGGCGAGGAGCGACCCCGGCTGGTCAACATGTACGGCATCACCGAGACCACCGTGCACACCACCTACCAGGTGCTGTCCCGGGAGCTGCTGGCCCGTTCCGCCAGCCCGATCGGGGTGGCGATCCCCGACCTGCCGCTGCGGGTCGTCGACGCCGCCGGCCGGCCGGCGCCGATCGGGGTGTGGGGCGAACTGCTCGTCGGCGGCCCCGGTGTCGCGTACGGCTATCTCGGCCGGCCCGAGCTGACCGCGCAACGGTTCGTGCCGACCGGGAACGGGCGGTTCTACCGCAGCGGCGACCTGGCGCGCTGGCGGTCCGACGGGACGCTGGAATACCTCGGCCGGGCCGACCAGCAGGTGAAGATCCGTGGCTTCCGGGTCGAGCTCGGCGAGATCGAGACCGTGCTGGCCGGCCACAGGGGAGTCACCGACGCCGTCGTCGTCGTACGCGGCGACGCCCGCAACCCCCGGCTGGTCGCGTACGTCGTCGGGACCGGGTACGACGAGGCGGCGCTGCGGGCCCACCTGGCGGCCCGGCTGCCGGCGTACATGGTGCCGGCGATCCTGGTCCGGCTGGACGCGATCCCGCTGACCGGCAACGGCAAGACCAACCGGAAGGCGCTGCCCGAGCCACGGCACGAGATCGGCGGGGAACACGTCGCGCCGCGCAACCCGGCCGAGCGGGACCTGGCCGGGATCTGGACCGGGGTGCTGGGCACCGACCGGATCGCCGCCGACCGGATCGGCGTCCGCGACAACTTCTTCGACCTCGGCGGAAACTCGCTGGACCTGGTGCGGCTGGCCGCCGAGGTACGGCGGGTCTTCGACGTCGCCCTCGACCCGCGCAGTCTCTACGCGGCGCCGACGCTGGAGGCGATGGCCGGCACCCTCGGCCCGGCCGGTGCCGGAGCCATCCACCCGGCCGGTGCGGGGAGCACCGGCCCGGCCAGCCCGCTGGTGCCGATCGTGGCCACCGGCGACCGGCCGCCACTGTTCTTCGTCCACCCGGTCGGCGGCTCGGTCGCCCCGTACGTCCGGCTGGCCGGGCTGCTCGGACCGGACCAGCCGTTCTACGGTCTGGAGGACCCGGCCCTGCACGGCGGCGCCCCCGGCACCTCGATCGCCGCGACGGCGGCGGCCTACGTGGCGGCGGTCCAGCGGCAGCAGCCGGTGGGGCCGTACCACCTGGGCGGCTGGTCGCTGGGTGGCGCGGTGGCGTTGGAGATGGCCCACCAGTTGCGGGAGCGGGGGCAGCGGGTGGCGCTGGTCGCAGCCCTGGACACCGGGCTGCCGGACGGGTCGGACGAGCCGGACCACGCCGACCTGCTGGCCTGGTTCGTCCGCGACCTGGCCGGCATCGCCCGCGCGCGGCCGCCGGCGGTCGATCCCGGGCAGCTTCGCGGCCGGCCGGAGGCCGAACAGGTCGCGGCGGTGCTCGCCGCCGTCGCCGACCTGGTGCCGGGCGGGCTCGCCGACGAACTCGCCACCCGGGTACGGGTCTTCACCGCCAACTACCGGGCGCTGCTGCGGCACCGGCCGCGGCCGTACCCGGGGCGGGTGCTGCTGCTCAGCGCGGCCGACGAGCCCGCCGACGACCTCGACCGGTGGCGGGCGGTGGCGACCGGCGGCCTGGACCGGCGGACGGTGCCCGGCGACCACTACACGATGTTGCAGCCGCCGAACCTGCCGGAGCTGGCGCGCGTCCTGCGCGCGGGCCTCGACCAGGCCGACCCCGGAGGTGCCGAATGATGCCGTTGTTCACCCCGGAGCAGGACAAGTTCCGGGCCGAGGTCTGCGCGCTGCTGTGCGAGGAGGACGTGGTCGAGGCGGTGGCCCGGTGCCGCCGGCTGCCGGGGGGCGAGGAGCCGGAACTGCTCGACGTCTACCGCCGGCTCGGCGAACGCGGCTGGCTGGCCCCCAACTGGCCGGTGGAGTACGGCGGACTCGGCGCCACCATGGTCGAGAAGGCGATCGTCACCGAGGAGCTGATCCGGCACGGGGTGCCGGACGTGACGCACGGGCTGAGCGTCGACATCGTCGGGCTCGCCATCGCGCTCTTCGGCACCGACGCGCAGCGCGCCCGGCTGCTGCCCGGGCTGGCCCGCGGCGAGACGTCGGCCGCGGTGCTGTTCAGCGAGCCCGGGGTGGGTTCGGACCTCAGCTCGTTGCGGACCCGGGCCGAGCCGGACGGCGACGGCGGCTGGCGGCTGTTCGGCCGCAAGATCTTCAGCATGAAGACGCAGTTCGCGGACTTCGCGGTAGCCGCCGTCCGGACCACCGACACGGGCGTGAAATACCACGGCATCACGCTGTTCCTGGTGCCGCTGCGGAATTTCGCGGTCACGATGCGTCCGATGTGGAACCTCACCGAGGACCGAATGGTCGACGTCACCCTCGACGGCGTACGGGTGGGCGCCGAAGACGTGCTCGGCGAGGTCGACGAGGGCTGGCAGACCGTCAACCGTTTCCTGGGCCTGGAGCGCACCGGCGTCGACACGGCGGCCAAGGCGCAGCGGCTGCTCGACACGGTGCTGCGGCAGGCGGCGGCCACCGGCCGGCTCGACGACCCGGCGTACGCGCACCGCCTGCTCGACCTGACCGCGCGGGTCCGGGCGGCGCGGCTGCTCGCCTGGCGGTGTGTGACCAACCTGGTCGAGGGCCGCCCCGACGACGTGCAGTCGTCGGCCGCCAAGTGGCACGTCACCGAGGTGTTCAAGGAGCTGGCGGTCCTGGCGCCGGAGTTCACCGGCCTCGACGGGGTGCTCGACGCCCGCGACGCCGACGCCCCAGCCGACGGCATCGTCGACGCCGCCTACCGCGAGGCGCCCGGACTCACCCTGGCGGCCGGCACCTCCCAGATCATGCTGTACGTCGTCGCCACCCAGGGATTGGAGCTGCTGACATGACCACGACCCGGGTGCACGCGCTCGCGGAGTTCCTCGACCCCGACCTGACCGCGATGGTACGGCGGATGGCCTACCGGCCCCGGCCGGACAACGGGTCGGCCGACGACAACCCGGCGATCCGCGCGATGATCTGGCAGGGCCTGGTCGGGCTCGGGCTGACCGGGCCGCCGCCGGACACCGCCGGGCCGGCGGCCGACGGGGCCGGCCCGGCACCGGTCGCGGACTCGCCGGTCGGCGGCCACGAGGAGCTGGCCGCGATCACCGAGCGGCTCGGCGCCGCCCTCTACCAGGGGCCGCTGCTCGACACCGTGACCGCCGCCGACCTGCTGGCCCGGGGCGGGCGGGACCTGCCCGGCGACGGCGGCGTCGCGCTGGCCGTACGCGCCGACGGGGCGGCGAGCCCCGCCGACCCCGGCGCCATGACCGTCGACCCGACGACCGGCGGCATCCACGCCGAGCGCCGGTTCGTCGGCTTCGCCACCGAGGTCGACCATCTGCTCGTGGTCGGCACGACCGACGACGGGCCCCGGCTCGCGCTGGTGCCCCGCGACCATCCGACGGTCACCGTCCGCCGCCACGAGGAACTCGGTCAGGGCGAACTGCACCACGTGCGGCTCGCCGGCACACCGGCCGTCTGGAGCGCCGACGGGTCGGGCTGGTCCCGCGCGCTCGCGACGGCCCGGATCCGCCAGGCCGGCTACCTCGTCGGGCTGGCCCGGGGCGCGTTCGACCTCGCCGTGGCGTACGCCCGCGAGCGGCAGCAGTTCGGGCAGCCGATCGGCCGGTTCCAGGCGATCGCGTTCCGGCTCGCCGAACTGTCCGTCCACCTCGACGCCGCCCGGCTGCTCACCCTTGACGCGGCCCGCGATGCCGACCAGGGCCGCGACACGCGCCTCGCCGCCGCGCGCTGTCTGGCCGCGGCCGCCGATCTGGCCCGTACGATGACCACCGAAGCGTTGCAGGTGCACGGCGCGTCCGGCCTGGTCAACGACCACGACGCACATCTGTTCCATCGCCGGGCGGCGATCGAGTCGCTGTGGCTCGGCTCGCCGACGCAGCTTCGCGCCGAGGTGCTGCCGCTGCTGCGCGAACAACTCAGGTGACGAGGAGACCGACGATGGACGCTCCGGAGCCGGAGAAGCGACCCGGGCGGCTGTCCCGGGACGCCGACTTCATGAAGTTCTGGTCGGCGGAGTCGCTGTCCATGATGGGCACCCAGATCTCCATCGTGGCCATTCCCCTGCTGGCGGCGGAGACCCTGGACGCCACCGCCTTCCAGATGGGTGCGCTCAACGCGGCCCAGTTCGCGCCGTACCTGCTGCTGACCCTCTTCGTCGGGGTGTGGGTCGACCGGACCCGGCGGCTGCCGCTGCTCATCGGCACCAACCTGGGCCGGGCGGTCCTGATCGGTTTGATCCCGGTCATCGCGCTGCTCGGCGGACTCAACGTCTGGCTGCTGATGGTCCTGGTCCTGCTGTCCGCCTCCCTGACGGTGGTGTTCGACCTGGCATACCAGTCCTACCTGCCGTCCATAGTCGAGCGTGACCAGCTCGTCGACGCGAACGGGCGGCTGGAGGGCAGCCGCTCCTTCGCCCAGCTCACCGGGCCGGGCGCGGCCGGTCTGCTGGTCGGCACGCTGACCGCGCCGGTGGCGGTCGCGGTCAACGCGGCCACGTTCCTGGTCTCCGGGGTCACCCAGTTGTTCATCCGCCGGGTCGAGCCGGCCCCGGCCGGACACGACGGGCCGCGACCGTCGGTGTTCGCCCAGATCGGGCACGGCCTCGGGCTGCTGCTGCGCAACGTCTACCTGCGGGCGCTCGGCATCGAGGCGGCGGTCTACAACCTGTTCAACCAGATGCTGTGGGCGGTGCTGATCCTGCACCTGACCCGCGGCCTCGACCTGCCGCCGACGGTGATCGGCGTCGTGCTCACCATGTCCGGGGCCGGTGCCCTGCTCGGCAGCACCCTCTCCGCCCGGCTCGGCCGGCGGTGGGGCCTTGGCCCGACCCTGATCGTCTCGATCATGATCGCCAACGTGGCGCCGCTGGCGATCCCCGCCGCCGGCGGACACTGGCTGCTCGCCGCCGTCGTCATCGGCGCCGCGCTGCTGGTCAACGCCGCCGGCCTGGTCATCTACAACATCCAGGCGATCAGCCTGCGGCAGGCGTCGGTCACCTCCGACGTGCTCGGCCGCACCAACGCCGGCTACCGGTTCGCGGTCACCGGCACCGCCGCCATCGGCGCGGTCATCGGCGGTGCGCTCGGTGACCTGATCGGGCTACGCGCGACGATGGTCGTCGCCGCGCTGGGCACCATCTTCGCGGTGGTGTTCGTGATCCGATCGCCGATCCCGAAGCTGCGGGACCTGTCCGAGGTCGTCCCCGAGGAGCCGTCACCGCCGGTCACGCCACTGCCGGCCGCCCCGAAGGCCGGCTGACCGCCGTACCCACCGGGGACCCGCGGACCGGCGGGGGCGACAATCGGCCGATGACGACACCGCACGACATCGGCCTGCTCCGGCTCACCGCGCAGCGGCTCGCCGGCCCCGGCCCGGCTGGCCCGGCCGAGGTGGTCGGCTGGCTGACCGCCGTACAGGCCCAGGATCTGCGGGGTGCGCTCACGTCGGTGGCGCTGCGTACCACCGCCCGGAGCCTGGCGGTGGTGGAGGCCGCGCTCGACGCGGGCGACGTCGTCCGGTCCTGGCCCATGCGCGGCACCCTGCACCTGGTCGCGGCCGGCGACCTGCGCTGGATCCTGGACCTGACCTCGGCCCGGATGGTCGCCCAGGCGAAGCGCCGGCGGGCCGAACTCGAACTCACCGAGGCCGTCGTCGAGCAGGCCCGTGCGCTGGCGGTCGACGCGCTGACCGGTGGCCGCCGGCTGGGCCGGCGCGACCTGCTCGCCGTCTGGGACGGTGCCGGCGTCGCCACCACCGGACAACGCGGCTACCACCTGCTGGCGCAGCTGGCGCTGACCGGCACGCTGTGCTTCGGTCCGATGTCCGGCGGCGAGCAGGAGATCGTGCTCACCGACGAGTGGATCCCGCCGTCGCCGCGACCGGACCGCGACGAGGCACTGGGCGAACTGGCCCGGCGCTACTTCCGCGGCCACGGCCCGGCCACCGTCAAGGATCTGGTGCGCTGGTCCGGGCTGACCACCACCGACGTACGGACCGGGGTGGCGGTCGCCCGCCCGGAACTGGCCGCCGTCGAGGTCGACGGGACCGAACACCTGATGGCACCGGAGACCCCGGACCTGCTCGCCACCCTGCGGGCCGAGGCCGGCGACGTCTTCCTGCTGCCCGGCTTCGACGAGTTCATCCTCGGCTACGGCGACCGGACCGCCGTCGTACCCGCCGAACACGCCGAGCGGATCGTGCCCGGCCGCAACGGCGTGTTCCAGCCGACCGTGGTGAGTGCCGGCCGGGTCGTCGGCACCTGGAAGCACACCGGCCGGGCACCGGACCGGACGGTGCTGGCCACCCCGTTCACCGCCTTCACCGAGCGGGTCGAGGCCGCCATCCCGCAGCGGTACGCCGACCTCCCGTGACCCCGGGCGATCCCGGCGACCCGTTGCCGGGCCCCGGTATCGTCGTGCGACGTGACCGGTCTTCTGCACTCGCACTGCTCGTACTGCGGAACCGTCTACGGGGCCGGGGCCGACTGGCCCAGGGTGTGCGCGGCCTGCGCCCAGACCACCTGGCGCAACCCGCTCCCGGTCGCGGTGGCGATCCTGCCGGTGCTGACCGCCGACGGCCTCGGCGTCGTCGTGCAGCGCCGCGACATCGAACCCGCCCGCGGCAGGCTCGCCCTGCCCGGCGGGTTCATCGAGCACGGCGAGGACTGGCGCGACGCCCTGGTCCGCGAGCTGCGCGAGGAGACCGGCCTGACCGGTGACGCCGAGACCGTACGCCCGTTCGCGGTCCACAGCGCCCCCAGCGGCGGCACCCTGCTGATCTTCGGCGTGTTGCCGCCGCAGCCGGCCGACCGGTTGCCGGCGTCGGCGCCGACCGCCGAGGCGACCGAGTGGCTGGTCGTCACCGAACCGACCGAACTCGCCTTCTCCACCCACACCGAGGTTTTGGCCAGCTTCCTCGCCGCCCGGGGCGGGTGAACGCACCCCAGGCGGCCGTCCACAGCGGACCCGCTGATGCCCGGAGAGTCGGCAACCTGACGCATTCCAAGCGTGCGCCCGGTCGACCTCCAGTGGAATCCCGACCGGTGGCCGGACAAACGCGCTGGTCACACCGTTGCGGGCGACTCTGCTGGGGGCCACTGGGAGCACGCTGCAACCCGGGCTGAGAGCTGAGTGGATGCGACTTGCGTGGCTATGGTGAGGTTGGAGTGCCTGGGGGGGCCGACAACACCACCCGACCGGCGTGGGCGGCGCACGGTAACCGGGTGGGGATTTGCATGAGTATTCAGTTCCGGGTTCTGGGCCCTCTCACCGCCGAACTGGACGGGGAACCCGTCGACCTCGGCGGCCGCCGGCCGCGAATGGTCCTCGCCTCGCTGATCGCGGCGCAGGGCCGGGTCCTGTCCACCGAACGTCTCGTCGAGCAGGTGTGGAGCGACGGGCCGCCGCCGACGACGGCCACCCTCTTCAGCTACGTCGCGGCGCTGCGGCGCGCACTCGAACCGAACCGGGCCGCCCGGACGCCGGCCCGGCTGCTGGTGCGGGAGGGCACCGGGTACGCGATCCGGGTGCCACCGGAGACGATCGACGCCGAACGGTTCACCGCGCTGGTGACCGCCGGCGACCGGCAACTCGACCGCGGCGACCCGACCGGGGCGCTCGAGTCGCTGAACGAGGGCCTGGCGCTGTGGCGGGGCCAGGCGTACGGCGACTTCGTCGACGCGCCGTTCACCGTCTCCGAGGTGGCCCGGCTGGAGTCGCTGCGGGCGGTCGCCCGGGAGCAGCGCCTCGCCGCGATGCTCGCGGTCGGCGAGCACAGCACCGCGATCGGTGAACTCGAGGCGCTCGTCATCGACCATCCACTGCGGGAGCGCGGCTGGGAACTGCTCGCGGTGGCGCTCTACCGGGCCGGCCGGCAGGGGGACGCCCTGGCGGTGCTGCGGCAGGCCCGGGAACGCCTCGCCGCGGATCTCGGCTCCGATCCCGGTCCGGGCCTGCTGCGGGTGCAGGCGGCGATCCTCAACCAGGACGAGTCGCTCGACCAGCCGGTCGGCGACGGACCGGCGCCGGCCCGGCAGGTACGGGTGGCGCTGCCGGCGAGCCGCAACGTGTCGGTGGCGCACTCGTCGTTCGTGGGCCGCACCGCCGAACTGGCGACGCTGTCGGACCTGTTGGCCCGGCACCGGCTGGTCACCGTCACCGGGCCGGGCGGGATCGGCAAGACCAGGCTGGTCCTCGAACTCTGCCGGGGCCGCGAAGACGCGGACGGGCCGTGGGTGGTGGAGCTGGCCGGGCTGCGGGAGCCGACGCTGGTCGCCCGGACGGTCGCCGAGACGGTCGGGATACCGGGCAACCCCGGCGCCGACGAACTGGCGGCCGTGCTCGCCGAACGTGAGATGGTGCTGGTCCTCGACAACGCCGAGCATTTGCTGACGGCGGTGGCGGGGCTGGCGCGTACGCTGCTGGGCCGGTGCCCGGGGCTCCGGCTGCTCGTCACGACCCGGCAACCACTGGCGGTGGCCGGGGAGGCCGTCCTCGACGTGGCCCCGCTGCCGCCCGACGACGCGGTCGAGCTGCTGGTGCAGCGCATCGCGGCGGTCCTGCCCGGAGCCGGGCCGGCCGACGTCGACCGGCCGACCGCCGCCCAGGTGTGCCGGGACCTCGACGGCCTGCCGCTGGCGATCGAACTGGCGGCGGCGCAGTCCCGCGCCCTGTCCCTGCGGGAGATCGCGTTCCAGCTCGACGACCGGTTCACACTGCTCGACACCGGGCACGGCGACGACCACCGGCACGCCACGCTGGAGAACACGATCGGGTGGAGCTACCACCTGCTGACCGAACCGGAGCAGTGCCTGTTCCGGCAGCTCAGCGTCTTCGACGGCGGCTTCGACCTGGACGCCGTACGGCTGGTCGGCGGCGGCCTCCCGGTGTCGCAGGTGGTGCCGTCGCTGCTCGGCCTGGTCCGCAAGTCGCTGGTCGCCGCGGACGCCGGGACGACGCCGCGCCGCTACCGGATGCTGGAGTCGGTACGGCTCTACGCAGCGGCGCTGTTGCGCGACGACGAACTCCACGACGCCCGGGCCCGGCACCGGAGCTGGCTGCTGGGGCTCGTCGAGACCGGCGAGCAGCGCCTGCCGACCCCCGACGGCGACACCTGGCTGGCCCGGCTCGGCCTGGAACGCGACAACATCCGGGCCGCCCTCGCCTCGGCGCTCGCCGTCGGGGACCCGCTGTGCGCGGCCCGGATCTGCGGGGCGCTCGCCTGGTTCTGGTACCGGACCGGGCAGATCGCCGAGGGGCTGCGCTGGGGCCGGCGTACCCTGGCCGCGCTGGACGGCCGGCGGCCGGCGGCCGACGCCGTGCCCGACGGGTGGACGCTGGCCCGGGCCCGGCTGCTGATGACCATCGGCGGGGTCAGCTACCTGGCCGGCGAGCACGCCGCCGCCATCCGGGCGCTGCGGACGTCGGCCGACCTGTGCGAGCGGGTCGGGGCCCGGGACGCGCACACCACCGCCGTCATCTACCTGGCCTCGGTCACCGCGATCAGCGGCGACATCGCCAGCGCGCTCCCCCTGGCCGACCAGGCCGTCCGGCTCGCCGAGGTGGTCAACCGGCCGTGGGCGCTGGCCGAGGCGCTGACCGTACGCGCCCAGCTCAGCCGGGCCTGCACCGACCTGCCCCGGGCCCGGGCCGAACTCGCCCGCGCGAACGAACTCGCCCGCTCGTGCGGGCACCGGTGGGCGGTGATCTCGTCGGACTGGGTCGACAGCAAGGTCAGCGTGGATCTCGGCATGCCGGGGCGGGCCCGGAACACCCTGACCACGCTGCTGCTGGAGTCCGATCCGGCGACGGACCGGTCGAGCTGGCTGGCGACGGCCCACTCGCTGGCCGGCGCGCTGGGACGGACCGGGCGGGCCGGGGACGGGGCGGTCCTGCTCGGTGCGGTCGCGGCGCTCGGCACCCCGATCGGCTACTTCCCGGAGCGGATGGACCCGTTCGACTCCCCCGGCGACGCCGCCGCCGTGCGGGCCGCCCTGGACGACGGCGCCTTCGACGCGGGCTTCGCCCGGGGCCGGCAGCTCGGCTGGCCGGAGCTGATCGAGCTGATCGTCTCCCTCGCCGGCCCGGACAACCGGTGGACCGGACCGGCCGGCGTCACAGGGCCGGTGGCAAGGTGACGCCGGGGTCGGGGGCCGGTGGGCGTACGGCGGTGACGGCCGCGTAGCCCTCGGCTAGCCAACCGAGGTCGGTGCCGGGTGCCGGGTGTGGCTCGGACGCCTCGACGGTGGTGCGGACGTACCCCTCGCCACGCTCGGCGACCGCCATCTGCACCTGCCCGAACGGGGCGAGGGTGGCCGGCCGCAGCCCGGCGATCCGGTCGGCGGGCAGGTCGGGCACGTTCAGGTTGAGCACCGTGCCGGCCGGGGCGTCGAGCAGCCAGGGCAGCAGGCCGATCGCGAAGTCGGCGGCGGCCGGCCAGTTGCGGACCTCGTCGTCGGCGGTGTCGAGGGCGGCGACGGCGGCACCCCCGGTGGCGCTGGTCGCCGCGGCCGGGGTGAGCACGTCGAGGGAGACCGCCAGCGCGGACAGGCCCTGGTTGGCGGCGGTCAGGGCGGCGCCGACGGTGCCGGAGTGCAGGATCGCGTGGCCGGCGTTGGCGCCCCGGTTGATGCCGGAGAGCACCAGGCGCGGAGCCGGCCCGAATACGCCGAGTCCGGCCAGCACGGCGATGTAGGCCGGCGAGGCGGCGACGCCGTACGCGACGATGTCCTCCAGGCCGGGCGGGGTGGGCCGGGTGATCACCACCCGGCCCTGGTCGGTGACGGCGCTCAGCGCCGCGCTCATGCCGCTGGCCTCCCGCTCGGGGGCGGCGACGACGACCTCGTGCCCCGCGCCACGGGCGGCGTGTGCCAGCCAGCGGATGCCGGGTGCGGCGACGCCGTCGTCGTTGGTGATCAGAATCCGTACCGGTCGGTCCGCCATGTCCAACGCCTACCCCTCGCCGAGCGGTGCCAGCCGCACCCGGCCGATCAGCTCCCCGATCGTCTCCGCCCGGCCGGTGCCCAGCCCGTGCCGGGTGACGTTCACGGCGCCGGCCGCGGCGCCGGTGCGTACCGCCTGTTCCAGGTCGCCGCCGCGGGCCAGGACGGCCGCGACCCCGGCGCTCATCGAGTCGCCGGCACCGCGGTGGTCGACGACCTGGAGCGGGGGTACGCGCACCTCGGTGACGTCGTCGTCGAGCAGCGCGAGCGCGGGCGCGTCGGCGCGGCTGACCAGGACGGCCCCGGCACCGTCGCGGCGGAGCTGGTGGGCGGCGGCCACGAGTTCGTCGACGCTGTCGTCCTTCGCCCGGCCGTCGTCGATGAGTTCCTCGTGGCTGACCTTGACGAACGTGACGCCGCCGTCGAGGACCGCGGCGAGGTACGGGCCGGACAGGTCGGCGACGACCTGGCCGCCGTTGGCGCGCAGGTCGGCCGCGAGGCGCCGGTAGACGTCGGGGTCGACGACTTCCGGGGCCGCCGGTCCACTGAGTACGGACACCGGGGCGCGCAGCCCCTCGGCGAGCGTGATGCTGTAAAGCTCGTCGATGTCGTGGCGGACCATCGGCTCGCCCGGGTGTTCGGCGATCTCGGTCCGGCTGCCGTCGCGCCGGTCGTGGACGCTCCAGCCCGAGCCGGCCTGCCGGGCCACCGCCCGTACCTGGACGTTCTCGTCGGCGAGCAGGACCCGCAGGACGTCGCCGACCTCGCCGCCGACGGTGACGCACAGGGTGGCCGGCACCCCCAGTGCGGCGATCATGCGGGCCTGCCAGACGCCCTGCCCGCCCGCGTGCAGGTGCAACTCGACCGCGTCGGCCTGCTGTTCGATGGTCACGGTCAGCAACGGTGCCGGCGCGAACACCACCACGTGTCCAGTCATCCCCGCCTACTTCCCAGTGCGGGCCGGCGGCAATCCGGCGTCAGGCGGGTCACGCCGTGAGCGCGGCCCGGTCCAGCGTGGGCCGGCCGCCCGGATGGCCGACGGTGGCGCCGGCAGCGGCGACGGCGTAGCGGACGGCGGCCGGTGGCGGGTCGCCGCGCAGCAGCGCGACGGTCAGCGCGGCGACCAGCGCGTCGCCGGCGCCGGTGGTGTCGACGACGTGCTCGGCGGTCAACGGGACCAGCAGGTGTCCCTCGCCCCAGCGCGGGTCGCGCCACACGGCGAGGTTCCCGGCCCCGCCGAGCCCGAGGACGAGCAGTCCGGGGCCGGCGGCGAGCAGGTCGGTGGCAACGGCCCGGACCCGCTCCGGGTCACCGGCGGTCACCCCGGTCAGCAGTTCCGTCTCGTGGTCGTCGGCCCGCAGCACGTCGGCGGCGGCGAACAGCGCGGCCCGGTGCCCGTCGTCGGTGGGCACGCCGTCGAGCACGACCAGCCGGCCGGCTTCGCGGGCCAGCCGGGCCGCGGTCAGCGTCGCCGTCGGCGGTTGCTGCAACTGCACCAGTACGGCGTCGGCGGCGGTCAGTACGTCGGCGTGGGCGCGTACGTCGGCCTCGGTGAGCAGGACGGCGTCCGGCAGATGTTCGACGTACCGCCAGTGCCCCCGCCCGTCGAGCAGTTCGACGATCAGCCCGGTGACCGTGTCGCGCCGCCGGACGACGGCCGACACGTCGATGCCGTCGCGGGCAGCCTGGGCGAGCAACTGGTCGGCGACGCTGTCGTCACCGGTCACGGCCAGCAAGGCCGGGTCGGCGCCGAGCTGGGCGAGCGAGACCGCCTGGTTGGCGCCCTTGCCGCCGAGCATCTCGCGGCGCAGCCGGGCGGCGACGGACCGGCCGCCGTCGGGCACCTCGTCGACGAGCAGCACCAGGTCGCGGGCGATCTGGCCGGCGACGGCCACCCGGGCGTTCACCGCCCGGCCTTCCGCGAGTTCGAATCGGTCATCCGCATATCCGGTGCGCTACCCGGTGCCGTACCGACCAAACCGGGGCGCCGGTTACGCGCGTACGACCGGGGTGTCGACGAGGTGTTCGGCGATGAACCACGCCTGCAACTCGCCGGTCCGGATGACGTTGGAGACCAGTATGTCGTTGGTGCCGTCGTCACCCATGTCCGCGACCCGGGCCGCGGCGTCGTGCGCGTCGGTCAGGATCATCTCGTGTGCCTCGAGGAGGCGGGACAGCATCGCGGGCACCTCCTCGGCGCCGTCCGGCGGGCGGGGCACCTTGGTTATCTCCGCCACGTGCCGGGGGTCGCCGACGGCGACGCCGCCGAGCGTCTGGACCCGTTCGGCGAGCATGTCGATGAGGGCGAGTTGTTCGCCGGCGTGCTTGTCGAGCAGCAGGTGCAGTTGGTAGAAGGTGTGCCCGCGCATCAGCCAGTGGTGCTTCTTGTAGAGGGCGTACAGGATCTGGGTGTCGGAGAGGATGCGGTTGACCCGCTCGCAGGAGTACATCCGGGCGTCGTACGACAGCCCGACCGGCAACTGGCGTACGGAGCCGAACTCCTGGATCTGCCGGCCGTGCTGGTGCAACAGGGGTTGGCTGGTGCTCGTGGTGCGCTCCACATACCTCGTCATGCCTGTGGCCTCCTGGAGATGTCGGGCATCACATGCCGCTCCCGACCACGCGGGTGGGGTCGCCGGTACCGGCGTCGACGTGGGTGCGGCCGTCACCCGAACGATATGCCGGAAAAGGAGGGGCTGAAGATGCTTCGACGGTATCCATCGGGCCGCGCCGCCGGGCCAGGGGCGGGCGGTTGTTTCCTGATCTGAGCGCCAGGGACCTTTCCGCCGACGGATAAGGTCCCTGACGCTCAGATCGACAACGCGGGACCGGCGGTGGCGCGGTCAGCGGCGGGCCGCACGGGCCGCGGCGGTGAGGCGCCGGGCTACACGGGCCGGCGGTGGCGCGGTCAACGGCGGGCGATGCCGGGCTGGCCGCGGCCGAGGGCGTCGAGCCGGCCCCAGCGGCCGGGGATGTCGTGCAGCTCGATCTGTCCCATCTCCTCCGGCACGGCCGGGTCGACCACGAGGTGGTCGTCGTACGGTTCCAGGCCCAGCAGGGTACGCAGGAACAGCAGCGGGGCGCCGGCCGAGGTGGCGTGCGGGGCGCCGGCCGAGGCGTACAGGACCGGGTACTTCGTCAGGGTCGAGTCGTAGCCGGCAAGGGCCTCGGGCAGCCGCCCGCCGAAGTACCGGCCGGCGCCGAGGATCGCGGCGGCGACCCGGGCGGCCTCGGGGCGGAAGCCGTACCGGCGCAGCCCCCAGGCGATGATCGAGTTGTCGAACGGCCACACCGTGCCGGTGTGGTATCCGATCGGGTTGTAGCGCTGCTCGGTGGTCGCCAGGGTACGGATGCCCCAGCCGGAGAACAGGGTGGGGCCGAGCAGGTGCGAGACGACGGCCTCGGCCCGGTCCGGTTCGACGATGCCGCTCCACAGCAGGTGGCCGATGTTCGAGGTGAGCGAGTCGACCTGCTGCCCGTCGGCCTGCAGGGCGGCCGCGTAGTATCCCCTGTCCTCGATCCAGAAGTCGCGGTTGAAGCGTTCCCGCAGTGCCGCGGCCTCCCGCTCCAGCCGGTCGGCGTACTCCGGATCGCCCCAGACCCGGCGGGCCAGCCGGGCGGCCCGGCACTTGGCGTCGTAGACGTAGCCCTGTATCTCGCACGCCGCCTGCGGATAGCCGGCCAGCCGACCGTCGCGGAAGGAGACCCCCTCGTTGGAGCACTTCCAGCTCTGGCCGACCGTGCCGTCGGTGCTGCCGTGCGGGCCGTACCAGAGGTAGCCGTTGCCGACCAGGTCGGCGTACCGGTCGATCCAGTCGAGCGCCTGGGTGGCCTCGAACCGCAGCTCGTTGACGAGTTCGGTGTCGCCGGTCCAGCGTTCGTACTCGTCGAGCAGGATCACGAACAGCGGGGTGGTGTCCGCGGCGGCGTACAGGATGGCGTGCGGTCGCTCGTTGAACGCCGCGGACTCGTCGTACCGCAGTTCCTGAAGGATCTTGCCGGGCTCCTCGCCGCGGAACGGATCGATCCGGGCGCCCTGCGCGAGCGACAGGATGCGCAGGGCGGGTACGCAGGTCTGCGGCAGGAACGGCAGGGCCTGCATCCGGCTGAAGATCGCGTCGCGGCCGAACAGGTTCATGAACCACGGCATCCCGGCCAGCGGCTGGTACTCCCGGTAGTTGAGGCCCTTGTACCGCAGGGCGACCAGGTCGGAGAGACTGCGCTGGTACGTCTGCTGGAGCGGCTCGTAGTCGGTGCGCAGCCGGGGTGCCCCGCTCACCCAGTCGTCGAGTTCCTGCCGGATCTGCTCCGTGCTGCGCAGCCGGTGACCGGGCAGCGCCTCCCGCAGGTCGGCCGGCTTGGCCGGCCGCAGGAGCGCGGTGACCCGCAGGTCGGTGTGCCAGATGCCGTGCGGTTCGACCCGGGTGGTGAACGTCATGCCGTCGTCGTCGGTCGCGCAGGGCTGGCTCGACGCGACCAGCGTCTCCCGGACGAAGACGCCGCGTTCGTACCGGACGGTCAGCACGCCGTCCCGGATCGTCGTCGTGGTTTCGCGGTGCCGCTGGATGCCGTGCTTGATGTCGAGCAGTTCGGCGAAGTCGGCGCCGATGTCGAGGCGGATGGTCAGGTCCATCGGCTCCTTCGAGTGGTTCTGCACCGACACCCGTTCCTCGAAGGCGTCGCCGGCCCACCGGTGCCGGAACACCGAGATGTCGGTGTCGACGTAGTGGGTCGGCTGGCCGGGGGTGAGGAAGAACCGGGACTCGAAGTACTGCAGGTCGTCGATCGACAGCGTCTGCAGGCGCTCCCCGTTGACGGTGAGCCGCCAGGTGGACAGGAACCGGGTGTCGAAGAAGAACAGGCCGAGCGGCATCTGCCGGGACGGTTCGACGTCGCCCTTGCGGTCACAGGTCATGAACAGGTTGCCGTAGTAGATGCTGACCGGATTCACTCGCCACCTCCGGGCCGGGGGGCGTGCGCGGCGACGGCCTCGGGCAGCGGACCGCGGGTGTCGGCCAGGGGCGGCAGCAGTCTGCGGAAGGTCAGGAAGAGGGTGAGGTCGCCCTCGACGGCGGCGCGGTCGCGCAACGTCATCGAGACGGTGTGGTCGCGGCCGGCGAGCAGGTTCTCGAACCATTCGCCGGACATGTTCACCACGCACCCGGCCGGGCGGTCGTCGGGCACCGCGGTGGCGCCGCCGCCGGCGAAGGTGACCAGCCAGTTGTCGACGGCCCCGTTCCGGTGCAACACGAACCTGATCGTCCCGTGCCTGCTCGGTGGGAGCCGCCCCTCCGACGTCTCGCCCAGCGTGGCGAAGAACCGATCGATGTCGTCCACCACCGGTGACAACTCCCTCCGCTCGGCGTATGGCGCCAACCCTGGCCGCAACCGGGGTGGCCGGGGATCACCCGGTTCGGGTGAACCGTCGCGGAGCCGGGTCCGGTGGTCACCGGGAACGGCGTCGCCACTCCCGGGCGAGGAGTTCGTACGAGCGCACCCGGTCGGCGTGGCGGTGGGTGATGGTGGTGACGGCCAGTTCGTCGGCGCCGGTCGCCTCCCGCAACTGTTCGAGCCGGTCGGCGACCTCGGTCGGGGTGCCGACGAACTGCGTGTCGACGCGGTCGGCGACCAGTTCCCGGTCGGCGTCGGTCCATTCGTGGGCGCGGGCCTCCTCGGGGGTCGGGAACGGCATCGCGCCCTCGCCGGTGCGGATGCCGCGTACCCACGGGCCGTAGCCGGCGGCGAGTTCGCGGGCGGTGTCGGTGTCCGGCGCCACGACGACGTCGGCGGAGACGCTGACGTAGGGCCGGTCCAGTTCCGCCGACGGACGGAACGCGGCCCGGTAGCCGTCGGCCGCCTCCAGGACGGTGGCCGGGCTGACGTGGTAGTTGGCGGCGAACCGGAGCCCGTGCGCGCCGGCGACCTGCGCGCTCTCGCCGCCGCTGCTGCCGAGGATCCAGACCTGCAACCGGGCGCCGGTGCCCGGTACCGGCCGCGCCGGTTCGCCGTCGGCGGACCGGTAGGTGCCGCGTAGCAGGCGCAGCAGGTCGTCGACCTGCTCGACGTAGTCCTGCGACCGGGCACCGGGTAGCTGGAGCAGCGTTCTCTGCAGGACAAAGCGGGGCGCGGCGAGCAGGTGGGCGGCGGAGAACCGGGGCGGGATCAGCAGCCCGTTCGGCGCCCGGCCGCCGACCGGGGCCGGGGCCGGCTCGGTGGGCCGGCCGCCGGAGCGGCCGAGGCCGAGGTCGAGCCGCCCGGGATGCAGGGCGTCGATCAGCCCGAACTCCTCCACGGTCGACAGCGCGGTGCGGTGGCCCATCAGCACCGCGCCGGAGCCCACCCGGATCGTCGAGGTGGCGGCCGCGGCCAGCGCGATCATGATCGCCGGAGAGGTGCCGGCGACGCCGGGGTTGAGGTGGTGCTCGGCGAACCAGTACCGGGCGTATCCGAACCGCTCGGCCCGCCGGGCGAGGTCGATGCTGTTGCCGATCGCCTCCGCGGCGGTCGCCCCGGACGGGATCGGGACCAGGTCGAGCACCGCGAGCGGGGTGGTGGGCATCGGATTCTCCTCGTTCACTCTGCCGGGTCGGGAGCACAGGCGACGGGCGCGACCAGGGGGAACCTCATCCGGCGGTCCGGACCGCCGGTTCGGGTACGGCGAGCCCGAGGTGGTCACGCAGCGTCGGCCCGGTGTATTCGGTGCGGAAGACCCCGCGTTCCTGCAGCAGCGGTACGACGGTGTCGGCGAACTCGTCGAGCCCGCCGGGGGTCAGGTGCGGTATGAGAATGAACCCGTCGCCGGCCTCGGCCCGGACGAACTCGTCCATCGCCCGTGCCACGGTCGCCGGTGAGCCGACGAAGGTCTGCCGGCCGGTGACCTCGATGACCAGTTCGCGGATCGACAGCCGCTTCGCCGCCGCGCGCTCGCGCCACTCCTTCGCCGTGGCCAGCGGGTCGCGGTACATCCGTACGCTGGCCCGGCCGCGGGCGACCAGGTTCTCGCCCGGCACGGGATCGATCTCGGGCAGCGGGCCGTCGGGGTCGTACCCGGACAGGTCCCGGTTCCACAGTTGTTCCAGGAACCGGATCGCGGTCTGTCCGCTGACCTGCCGCAGCCGGATCTCGTGGGCCCGCTCGTGCGCCTCCTCGTCGGTGTCGGCGAGGGCGAAGGTCGTCGCCGGCAGGACCAGCAACTGCTCGGGTGTACGGCCGTGGCGGTGCAGCCGTGCCTTGACGTCGGCGTAGAAGGCGCGCCCGGCCGCCAGGGTGCCGTGCTGGCTGAAGATCGCGTCGGCCGAGGAGGCGGCGAACTCCCGACCGGCGTCGGAATCACCGGCCTGGAAGATCACCGGCCGGCCCTGCGGCCCGCGCGGTACGGTGAACCGCCCGGCGATGTCGAAGTGGGCGTCGCGGTGCGCGAACGTGCCCGCCCGGGCGTCGCCGAGGAACACCCCCGACCGCCGGTCGGCGACGATCTCGTCGCCCCGCCACGAGTCGAAGAGTTCCCACGTGGTGTGCAGGAAGCTGCGGGCCCGCTCGTACCGCTGCTCCTGCGGCAGGAAACCGCCGCGCCGGAAGTTCTCGCCGGTGAACGCGTCCCAGGAGGTGACCACGTTCCACGCGGCCCGGCCGCCGGAGAGGTGGTCGAGGCTGGCGAACTGCCGGGCGACCTCGTACGGCTCGTTGAACGTGGAGTTGATCGTGCCGGCCAGGCCGAGGTGGTCGGTGACCGCCGCGAGGGCGGCGAGGACGGTGAACGTGTCGGGGCGGCCGACGACGTCGAGGTCGTGGATGAGGCCGTTCTGCTCCCGCAGCCGCAGCCCTTCGGCCAGGAAGAGGAAGTCGAACCTGGCCCGTTCGGCGGTGCGGGCGAAGTGGGCGAAGGAGCTGAACTCGATGTGGCTGCCGGCCCGGGGGTCGCTCCACACCGTGGTGTTGTTGACGCCGGGGAAGTGCGCGGCGAGGTGGATCTGTCTGGGTGGTCTGTCCATGGTCGGCTGGCCCTCCTGGGTCTGGCGGTGCCGGCGGTTCAGGCGGCGGCGTACCGGTTGGCCGGGCGGGACAGGCCGAGCAGCCGACGCAGGGTGCCGGCCGGGTACGTCCGGCGGAACGCGCCGCGCCGGGACAGTTCCGGCACCAGCCCTCGGGTGACCTGTTCGAGGTCGTGGGGCAGGCAGGCGGGACGCAGCCGGAAGCCGGTGAGGCCGGCCTCCTGCCACTCCCCGAGTTGGTCCGCGAGTTCGGCCGGGGTGCCGGCGAAGACCGCCGCGTCCGTGGCGGGCGGGCCGCCGGCGAGTTCGTCGAGCCGGGCCCGCCGGGCGCGGGCCCGCGCGGCGGTCGCGTCGAGGAACACGATCAGATCGCCGAAGACGTGCGGGGTCTCCCCCGCCCGGCCCGCGGCGGCCCGGATCTCGGCGACGGCGGCCCGGGCCGGCCCCGGTCCGTCCGCAGTCACGAACCCGAGGTCGGCCGAGCGGCCGATCAGGCGGTACGGCAGGCTGCCGTGGGCGAGCGCGGCGACGACCGGTTGCCCCTGCGGTGGGCGGGGGGTGATCGACGGTCCCTTCACGCTGAACCAGCGGCCGGTGAAGTCGATGTGGTGCAGCCGGTCGCGGTCGACGAAGCGGCCGGTGGCGACGTCCCGGATCTCGGCGTCGTCCTCCCAGCTGTCCCAGAGCCGGCGGAGGACCTCGACGTAGTCGGCCGCCTCGTCGAACAGGTCGCGGGCCGCGTCGGCGTCGCCGGGGTCCGGTGGCCGACGGCGGCCGAAGTGGGCCGCCTCGTCGGTCCGGGCCGACACCCGTACCTGCACGCCGGCCCGGCCGCCGGACACGAAGTCGAGGGTGGCGATCGCCTTGGCGATGTGGAACGGCTCGGTGTGGGTGACCACGACGCTGGGCACGAGTCCGATGTGGCTGGTCAGTGGTGCGACGCGGGACGCGATCAGCACCGCGTCGAGCCGGCCGCGGACCCGGTCGGTGCGGTCGTCCGGCCCCGCCGGGTGGGTGGACTGCGGGCCGAGCGAGTCTTCGATGGTGACGAGGTCGAGCCGGCCGCGTTCGGCCTCGGTGACGAGGTCGGCCCAGTAGCCGGCGGTGAACAGGTCCGCCGGCCGGGCGGTCGGCTCGCGCCAGGCGGCGGGGTGCCAGCCGGCGCCGTCGAGGGTCACGGCGAGATGCATCGACGGGAGGGTGTCGGGCATGGCGCGGCTCCGCTTCCTGGGTGGGAGGTGGTGACGGGCCTGGCTCGGCGGCGGAGGAACACGCCCGGTAAGCCGGGTTTGTCGGCTATCGCCGGACCCTTCTGCGAGGCTACCCCGGATCGAACGTACCTGTCTATCCCTACAGGATTAGTGGGCTTTACGGCCGGTTCACGGCTGCCCGGGGCCGAGGCCGGCCAGCCACCGCTCGAGGTCCGCCGGCCGGCGGAACAGCAGGACCGGCGGCCCGCCCGGCTCGGCCTGCCAGCGCCGCATCCGCCGGCGCTTGCGGGCGAACGACCCGAAGTGCCACACGACGACCGACTCGGTGGAGAAGACGCTGCCCAGCGACTCGTGGTTGCCGTTGCAGATCGTCTCCCGGGTCACCACCCGGCGCGCGGTCCGGCGCAGCAGCCGCCACAACGACAGCCAGCGCGGATAGTCCAGGCCGATGACGAGGTCGGCGTGGGCCAGCGGAAGGTCCAGCCAGGGGCCGTACGCCCCGTCTAGGATCCACCGCCGCTGCCGGCAGATGGCCCCGATCCGTTGACGCTGCACCGCCGTGGGCACCTCGACCCAGCCGGATTCCCAGGTCAGGTCGTCGACCGGATGCCACGGCAGGCCCAGCCGCCGGGCCAGTTCCTCGGCCAACGTGGACTTTCCGGAGCCGTACACCCCGTAGACGAGGATTCTCGACGGGCCGGCCACCCGGCGAGGGTATGTCGTCTTGTCCTCCTCGACGAACCCGCGGCCCCGGAGCCGGTCGGCGCGGGGTCACCTCAGGAGCCACGTCTAGCATTCGCTGATGCGAGCCAGCGTGGACGAGGACCCGGCAGCCGGAAACGACGGTGCCGGACGGCGCCCGGGGCGTCCCGCCCTGGCCGGCGCCCGGGAGGTGCTGGCGATCCCGGCGTTCCGCCGGCTGTGGATGGTCACCGGGCTGTGCAGCAGCGCGGACTGGCTGGCGCTGGCCGCGTTCGCCGCGCTCGCCGGCACCCTCGCCACCAGCAGCGCCGGACTGAACTACGCGTTCAGCGGCGTCCTGTTCGCCAACCTCCTGCCCGGCCTGCTCTTCTCGCCGGTCGCGGGCCTGCTGGCGGACCGGTTCGACCGGCGTACCGTGATGGCCGTCGCCGACCTGGCCCGCTGCGCGCTGCTGCTGTCGATCGCGGTGGTGAACAGCTACTGGTGGATCCTCGTCGGCGGCTTCCTCGTCCAGGTGGCCACGACGATGTGGATTCCGGCGAAGGACGCCGCCGTACCCGGCCTGTTGCGGCGACCGGACCAGGTCGCGCCGGCGGCCCAACTGGGCCTGGCGATGACGTACGGTCTCACGATCGCCGTCGCCGGCGGCCTGTTCACGCTGATCACGGGAGCCGGTACGGTCTTCGGCCTGCCGTCGCACGTGCTCGACATGAACGGTCTGACCCGGCTCGCGGTCGTCGTCGCCGCGCTGTTCTACCTGGCCAGCGCGGTGTCGATCGCGACCGTCCTGCCCGAGCTCGCCGCCCGCCCGACCCCGGCCACACCGGCCGGTGCGGCCGACCGGGCGCCGGACGCGACGCCCGGCCCGGGTCTGGGCGCGATGCTGCGCGACAGCGTCTCCTACGTACGCGCGAGCCCGCTGGTCCGGGGGCTGCTGATCGGCATGGCCGGTGCCCTCGCCGCCGGCGGCGCCGTCGTCGGCTCGGCCCAGACGTACGCGCTGAGCCTGCGCGGTGGTCAGGCCGCGTTCGGACTCCTGCTCCTCGCCGCGTTCGTCGGGCTGGTGGCCGGAATCCTCGGTACGCCCCGGCTGGCCCGTCGGGTGACGCACGAACGGCTGTTCGGGATCGCGGTCGTCGGTGCCGGGAACGTACTGGTCGTGGTGGCGCTCTCCCCGCACCTGGCCGTGTCGCTGGCGGCCGTCGTGGCCGTGGGCGCCGGTGCCGGCACCGCCTTCCTGACCGGGGTGACGATCATCGGCTCCCGGGTCGAGGACGCGATGCGGGGCCGGGTCAACGCGCTCTACCAGTCGATGCTGAAGGTCGTCCTGGGGTGTTCGGTGGCCCTCGCGCCACTGTTGGTGACCCTGATCGGGCAACGTCGGCTGCACCTGTGGGGCGAGGACTTCCTCGTCGACGGCACCCGCCCGGTGATTCTCGGCGCCGGCCTGCTGGCCGCCCTGGCGGGCGGGCTGGCCTACCGCCGGATGCGGGCCGGGATTGCGCATTCCGGCGAAAGTGCCGGGCAACGTCGCTAGCCTGTCGGGGACCGCACTGGCGCGACCGGAGGGAGCACCCGATGGGTTCCCTGCTCAACCCCTACCTCAGCTTCGACGGCGACGCACGGCAGGCGATGGAGTTCTACGAGCGGGTCTTCGGCGGCACCCTGATGATGAACACCTACGGCGAGTTCGGCGCGCCGGACCCGGCGGCCGCCGACAAGGTCATGCACGCCAGGCTGGACACCTCCGGCGGGTTCACGCTCATGGGCGCCGACCACCCGCCCGGCGAGGACTACCGGCCGGGCAACAACCTGTCGGTCAGCCTGAGCGGTGACGACGCCGACGAGCTGCGCGGCTACTGGGCGAAGCTGTCCGAGGGCGGGAACGTGTCGGTGCCGCTGGAGAAGCAGATGTGGGGCGACGAGTTCGGCACCTGCCAGGACCGGTTCGGGGTGACCTGGATGGTCAACATCTCCCAGCCGCAGGGCTGACCGGTCGATGCCGGCTCAGGATCGGCGGAGCCGGTAGCCGAGGCCGCGCAGCGTCTCGATCACGTCGACGCCGAGTTTCTTGCGCAGGGTGCTGACGTGGACGTTGACGAGGTTGGGGCTGGGCTCGAAGTCGTAGCCCCAGGCGTGGGCCAGGAACTGTTCGCGGCTGAGCACCCGGCCGGGATGCCGGAAGAGCACTTCCAGAAGGGCGAACTCACGCCCGGTGAGGGCCACGTCCCGGCCGTGCACGGTGACTCGCCGGGCCCGCGGGTCGAGCCGGACCGGGCCGGACGCGAGGATGGGCGGCTCGTCGATGCCGGCGTCCCGCAGCCGCGCCCGGATCCTCGCGAGCAGTTCCTCGAAGCGGAACGGCTTGGTCACGTAGTCGTCGGCGCCGGCGTCGAGGCAGGCGGCCGCGTCCTGGCCCGGCCGGCCGGTCAGCACCAGCACCGGTAGCCCGCGGCGGTGTGTCCGCAGGGTCCGCAACACGTCGAGGCCGCTGCGGTCGGGCAGTCCCAGGTCGAGGATGACCAGGTCGAACTCATGGCCCACGCCGAACCGCTCGGCCTGTGCGGCGTCGGTGGCGTGGACCGTCGTCCACCCGTTCGCCCGCAGCCCCTTGACGAGGAACGACGCGATCTGGGCGTCGTCCTCGGCGATCAGGATCCGGGCCACGGCGGTGCCCCTTCCCCGGGCCGCTCCGGAATGACCAGGGTGAACGTCGCTCCGCCGCCCGGCCCGCTGACCAGTTCGACGCGGCCGCCGTGGGCCACCGCGATCGCCCTGACGATCGACAGCCCCAGCCCCGAGCCGGGATAGCGCAGGTGGGCCCGGGCGCCGCGACGCAGGCGGTCGAAGATGTACGGCTGGTCCTTGGGCGGGACACCACAGCCGGTGTCGCGGACCCAGAGCCGTAGCTCGCCGTCGACGAGAGTCGCGCCGAGGGCGATCGTGTCGGTTCCGGTGGTGTGCCGTACGGCATTGTCGGCCAGATTGACCATGGCCTCGGTGAGCCGGTGCCGGTCGGCGGTCCCCTGCCCCGGCCCGGCCTCGTCGAGTCGCCAGTCGCGTACGGCGAGCGCACTGACCTTGACCACGAGTTCGGCCATGAACGTCTCCAGGTCGATCCGTTCGCGCTGGATGAATCGTGGATGGTCGACATCGGCGAGCAGCTGCAGATCGTTGACTATCCGGCCCATCCGGACCAGTTCGTCGGAGACCAGGGCGATGGTGCCACGCCATTGCGGATTTCCGGAGACCTCGCGGTCGAGCAGGCCGAGATTTCCCAGGGAGATGGTCAGCGGCCCCCGCAGTTCGTGGCTGGCGTCGGCGACGAATTCGCGTTCCCGGCGGAAGACCGCCTCAAGGCGGTCGAGCATCGCGTTGAAGGTGTTGGCCATTTCCGCCGCCTCGCGCTGGCGGCCGACCGGGATACGGCGGGTCAGGTCGGATTGCGAGATCAGCCGGGCCGTCTCGGTGAGTTGCCGGACCGGACCGAGCACCCGGCCGGTCACCAGCCAGGCGCAGGCCGAGGCGAGCACCAGCACGCCGAGAATGACGCCGGCGCCGTACCGCTGGAGTTTGGCGATCTCCGCGCGTTCACCCACCGGGAGGATGGTGACCACGAACGCGCCGCTGCTGGTGCCGACCCGGATCGGCAGGGCCGCGTAGTAGGCCACCCCGCTGCCGGTGTCGTAGCTGGCCAGGCGGGGGCGGTCCGGCTCGGGCGCGGGCGCGCCGGCGGCATCGGCGAAGGCCCGCAGGGCCGGCTCGGGAAGCCTGTCGATCGGGAACCGGCTGAGCGCGGCGTGGTAGAGCTGACCGTCCGCGAAGGCCAGCATCGCCTCCTCGTTGCTGGGCACGTTGCGGCGGAAGTAGACGTCGAAGACGGCCTGGACGGTGGTGAACGCGGCCCCGGTGCGGGGATCGTGGCCGTCCGCGGTCAGCCGCCGCATCTCGAGGAACTCCTGCTGTACGGCCTCGGCCACCCGGCTTTCCAGGCGGATCACGAGCACCTCGTGAATGGCGATCGCGGAAACGCCGATCGATATGACGATCAATGCGATGTAGGACAGGAGTATTCGGGTGTGGATGCTCCGCATGGCCCGGGACCAACCGGAGCGACCCACCATCGAAACACTCCCCAGGGTCGCGCGAATGGTCGTCGCGCGGACCGGGCCGCCACCTCGTGCCGCGCGCCTCGGCATCGTACTTCCGAAGTGGATACGGCCGGAATCTTCGAACGGCCGGGGATCGGTCGGCCGCCTTCGTCGACATTCGACCGATCCGCCTAACGGCTCTTATATTTCCGCCCCTGAACTACACCTCCCGTTCACCTTTCATTCACCATTGGGGAATCGTGCTCCGGCGTACCGCCCCCGACGGCGGAACGGGGGCGGTACGCCGGGCGGCCGGGCGTCACCCGAAGGTGATCACCAGCCGGGGTGGGTTGTCGGACCCCTTCTCCCTGCTGTGGAAGCCCTGCTCGACACCGTTGCCGTTCTCGACCGCGTCGCGGACCAGGAAACCGAAGTTGCCGCCCGCGTACATGCCGCCGACCTGGCCGGTCACCGTCCACTCCCGGTAGCCGGAGCCGGAGGCGACGGTGGCCGGGGTGCCGGTCGTCGCCGGCTGGTTGTTCCACCGCACGTTCGCCTCCGACCAGGTCGCGGCCAGCGGGACCGCCTGCAACGTCCGGCCGGTCTTGTACGACGACGCGTACATCCGCAGCTTCGCGCCCACGACCTGGCAACCCGACGGGATGGCCGGCAGGTTGAACCGGACCAGTACCCGGGCGTTGCTGCCGGCCTTGGTGTCGACCTTGATCGCCGAGTCGGTGCCGTAGTTGCTCGACGCCGACGACTGCAGCACCCAACTGTCCGCGTTCGCGCCCAGCGTGACCGAGCCCGGCGTGGCACAGGTGACCGGCGGGGTGACCGTCCACGACCAGGTCGCCGGGGTGGCGTCCACGTTGCCGGCGGCGTCGGTGGCCCGGACCCGGAACTGGTGGCCGCCCGGCGCCAGCCCGGTGTAGGCGGCCGGCGACACGCAGGGGCCGAACGGGGCGGCGTCCAGCGAGCACTCGAAAGTCGAGCCCGCCTCGTCCGCGGTGAACGTGAACGTGGCGGCCGGGCTCGCCGTCGACTGCGCCGGACCGGTCGCGATCGACGTCTGCGGCGCGGTGGTGTCCGGTGGTGGCTGCACCGTCCACCCGAAGACGGCCGGGGTCGGGTCGGTCACTCCCCCGGCGGTCCGGGCCCGTACGGCGAACTCGTGGTCGCCGACCGCGAGCCCGGTGTAGCTGGCCGGTGAGACGCACGGGGCGAACGGTGCCCCGTCCAGCGCGCACTCGAAGGTGACGCCGGGCTGGCTGGCGCTGAACGCGAACGTCGCCGTCGTGCCGGCCGTGGACGGCGGCGGTGCCGCCCCGATGGTGGTCTGCGGCGCGGCCGGGGTGCCGGCCACCGTCCACTCGTGGCGGGCCGGGGTCGGGTCGACGTTGTCCTCCTGGTCGATGGCCCGTACCTCGAAGACGTGCGGGCCGGGAGCCAGATCGTCGGGCAGGTCCACGTTCGGATAGCCGTGCGGGCTGGTGCACTCGACGAAATCGGCCTCGTTCTGGCTGTCGAGGCGGCATTCGAAGAGCAGACCGGCGGGTGCCGTCACGTCGTCGGTGCCGGAGAAGGTGAACGTGGCCGAGGTGGCGGTCGCCGGGTCGGCCGGGCCGCTGTCGACCGTCGTCTCCGGCGGCGTGGTGTCGGGGCCGGGCACGATCTCCCACTCGTGTTCGGCCATCTCCTCCTCGGTGGAGGTGACCCCGTCCAGGTCGACCGCGCGCACCCGCAGGTAGTGGTCGCCGATCGCGAGGCCGGTGAACTCCACCGGGGAGACGCAGGTGGTGAACGGGGCCAGGTCGAGCGAGCACTCGAACCGGGCGACCGGCTCGTTGGCGACGAACGCGAACGTGGCCGTCGTGCTCGTCTGCTCCGCCTCCGGCGCCAGCACCAGGGTCACCACCGGCGGACCGGTGACCGTCCAGGCGCGGGTCGCCGGGGTCGGCTCCAGGTTGCCCTCGGCGTCGCGGGCCCGGACCCGGAACTCGTGCGTACCGGGCAGCAGGTCCTCGTGGAAGACCGGCGAGACGCAGTCGGCGTACGGCGCCCCGTCGAGCGAGCACTCGAACGTCGCGTCCGGCTCGTTGGCGAAGAACGTGAAAAGGGCGCTGCGGGCCGCGGTCTGCGCCGGTGGGCCGGCGCTGATCGTGGTCACCGGTGGCACGCCGGGCGGCGACAGCGCCACCACCCAGGTGTACGTCGCCGGCGTCGGGTCCACCTTGTCGGACAGGTCGACCGCCCGTACCTCGAACGTGTGCGTCCCCGGGGCCAGGTTGCCGTACGTCCACGGGTTCTCGCACTCGACCCAGGCCGTCTCGCTGGTGCTGTCGAGCCGGCACTCGAAACCGAGTTCGGGCAGCGGGGTGTTGTCGTCGATGCCGGTGAAGGTGAAGCTCGCCGAGGTGCTGTTGCTCGGGTTCGGCGGCTCGTCGACGATGACCGTGTCCGGCGGGGCGACCTCCGGCGGGGTCGGCGCCGAGCCGTCGCACCGGATCTGGTGGCACTGCTCCGGTTCGCTGTTGCCGGTGGCCCGGTTGCCGCCGCCGTCGGCGTTGCCGGTCTCGGCGTAGATGCCCCAGCCGTTGTTGTTGTCGGCGGTGTTCGCCGAGATGCGGTGGCCGGCCTTGCCGACGTAGACGCCGGCGCTGTCGTTGTTGTTCGTGATGTTGCGGTCGATGACGTTGCCCGGGTCGGTGCTCCCCGGCAGCACCTCCGCCTCGACCGAGATGCCCTCGGCGGAGTTGCCGCTGGCGGTGTTGAGCGTGACGACGTTGTCGAGCGAGCCGTCGCCGAGCCAGATGCCGCCGGAGGACGAGTCGCTGGCGTCGTTGGACTCGATCCGGTTGCCCGACGACCCGGCGAGGTCGATGCCGCTGCTGTTGAACCGTACGTCGTTGCCGCGCAGCACGTTGCCGCGGCTGTTCTCCAGGCTGATGCCGGTGTCGCTGTGGTTGGTGGCGACGTTGGCGATGATGTCGTTGTCACCGGAGTCGGCGACGACGATGCCGGCCTCGCTCCCGGTGAGGTCGTTGCCCTCGATCCGGTTGTCGTTGGCCGCCGCCTCCAGGGTCAGGGCCGCGTCGGAGTGGTCGAGGACGGTGTTGCCGGTCACCGTGTTTCCGGTCGCCCCGACCAGCCACACACCGGTCCCGCTGCCGCCGCTGATCCGGTTGGCCTCGATCCGGTTGCCGCTGCCGCCGTCGAGATGGATGCCGGTCAGGGTGCTGCCGCCGATCGTGTTGTCCCTGATCAGGGTGCCCCGGGTGCCGCCGGTGAGCGCGATGCCGTCGGCGTTGGCGGTGAGCTGGTTGGCCCGGATCAGGTTGCCGGCGGTGCCGTTGTCGGCGTCGACGAGCTGGATGCCGGCCTCCTGGTTCTCCTCCAGGCTCAGCCCGTCGACGATGTTGCCGGCGGTGCCGGCGTTGAGCTGCACGCCGTGGTCGAACTCCCGCACCGTGCCGTTGGTGATCGTCACCTGGTCGTGGCCGTTGTTGCGGATGCCGTTGCCCTGACCGACACCGTCGACGGCGAAGCCGTTGAGGTCGACGGTGATCCCGGCCGCGCCGACCACCAGCCCGTCGCCGGCGCAGTTGGTCAGGCCGTTGGTCAGCAGGACGCTGCGGGTGAGCGTCTGGCCGCAGGTGACCGCCGACGGCACGGGTGCCGGACGGACCGTCCAGGCGTGCGCCGCGGGCGTCGGGTCGGTGTTGCCGGACGGGTCGGTGGCCCGGACCCGGAACTCGTGGTCGGTCGCCCACAGTCCGGTGTAGACCTGGGGTGAGGTGCAGGCGGCGAAGGCGGCCCCGTCGAGCGAGCACTCGAAGGTCGAGCCGGGTTCGCCGGCGGAGAAGGTGAAGGTCGCCCCGGTCGCCACGGTGCTGGCGTCCGGCGCCGAGTCGATGGTGGTGTCCGGCGGCGTGGTGTCCGCCGGTGCCTGCGAGATCGTCCAGGTGTACGTGGCAGGCGTCGGGTCGGCGTTGCCGGCCAGGTCGACGGCGCGTACCTCGAACGTGTGCCCGCCGAGCGCCAGGCCGGCGTACGACTTCGGGCTCAGGCAGGGGCCGAACGTGCTGGTGTCGATCCGGCACTCGTAGCGCAGGTTCGGGCCGGGTGACGCGTTGTCGCTGCCCCGGAATCCGAACGTCGCCACCGGCGAGGTGCTGGCCAGGTCCGGCATCGAGAAGATCGTCGTGTTCGGCGGGGTGGTGTCCGGTCCCGGCGGCACCGCCGCGACCGTCCAGGTGTACGTCGCCGGGGTCAGGTCGACGTTGTCGGCCGGGTCGACGGCGCGTACCTCGAACCGGTGCACACCGGCGAACAGGAAGTGGTAGGTGGTGAGGCTGACGCACTCGACCCAGTTGTCGACGTCCGGCGGCTGCGGCGGCTCGCCCGGCTCCGGCTCGGGTGCCGGCGGGTCCGGCGGCGGGTCGAGCCGGCACTGGAAGCGCAGGGCCGTCGGCGGGCCGGTGTCGTCGGTGCCGGTAAATCCGAAGTGGACGCTGGCCAGGCTGCTGCTCGGGTTCGGCGGGGTGGTGGTGAGCACGGTGTCCGGTGCGGTCTGGTCCGCGGTCGGCGGCGCGCCCGGCGTACCCGGACCGCAGACGACCCCCTGGCACTGCTCGGGCTCGCCGTTGCCGCCGGCGGTGTTCCCCCCGCCGTCGACGGTGCCCTCGGCGGCGTCGATGCCGAAGGCGGCGTTGTGGTGTGCGGTGTTGCCGGCCAGCCGGTGACCGGCCTCGGCGACCGAGATGCCGTCGCCCTGGTTGCCGACGACACTGTTGCGCTCGACGGTGTTGCCGTCCAGCGGGTTGCCCTCCGGGTCGACCGCGGCGCCGTCGACCGAGATGCCGCCGCCGGCCGAGCCGTGCACGGTGTTGTCCAGGATCCGGTTGCGCAGTGACCCGGCCCCGACCGAGATGCCGGCGCCACCGGACCGGCTGGCGTCGTTGGACTGCACGAGGTTGTCGCTGGATTCCTCCAGCGCCACACCGCCGGGGTTGAACCGTACGTCGTTGCCGCGCACAACGGTGCCGGCCGCCCCGCTGAGCCCGACCCCGACGTCGGACGCCAGGTGGGCTACGTTGCCGGTCACCTGGTTGCCGTCGGAGTCCTCGACCGAGACGCCGGCGTCGCCGGTACGGATCATCGTGTTGCCCTCGACCCGGTTGCGGTGCGAGCCGTCGGACACGATGATGCCGCCGTCGCCGGTGTCGGCCAGCGTGTTGTCCAGCAGCCGGTTGTCGCGGGCGTCCTCCAGCAGGAAGCCGCCGTCGCTGCCGATGGTCGGGTCGGCGGTCACCCCGCTGACCGTGTTGCCCTCGACCAGGTGGCCGCTGGCGTCACGCATGTGCACGGCGACGCCGAGGTTGCCGGTGAAGGTGTTGTCCCGGACCACGCTGTTCTCCGCACCGGCGACCACGGCCAGGCCGATCTCGTTGGCGTCGAAGACGTTGTCGCTCACCTCGTTGGCGTTGCGGCCGTCGTCGGCGTCGGCCAGTTCGACGCCGGCCACCGCGTTCTCGCGTACGGTGAGCCCGCTGATCCGGTTGAACCGGGTGCCGGCCATCAGCACGACGCCGTACCCGAACTGCCGCACGGTGCCGCCGGTGACGACGACGTTCTCGAAGCCGACGTTGCGGATCCCGGCCGGCAGCCCCAGCTCGGGGAGTTCGACCGGCGAGCCCGGCTGGCCGAGGAAGTAGCCCGGCCCGTCGATGGTGTGCCCGTCGAGGTCGACGACGACGTTCGGGGCGCCGATCACCAGCCCGTCCAGCGGGCAGTCGGTCAGGTCGTTGCGGACCAGGATGCTGTGCGTGATCACCTGGCCGCAGGTGACGGTGGTCGGCACCGGCGCCGGCGGTGGTGGTGGCTGCGGCGCACCCGGCCCGTCGAACCGGAGCACGAGCTGCGGCACCTGCGGCGGTTCGGCGACCGTGTTGCGGGAGGCGAACGACGATTCGGCGCCGTCACCCTCCTCGGCCGCATCGCGGATCACGAAGCCGTGGTTGGCGCCACCGGCCAGCATCGCCGCGACCTGGCCGGTCACGTCCCACTCGCGGAACCCGCCGCCGGACGTCGTGGTCGCGGCCGGGCCGACCGCCGGTGGCTGGTTGGCCCAGGTCACCTGCATCTCCGACCACGGCGCACCGGCCGCGGCCGCCTCCAGCGTCCGGCCACCGTCGCCGTCGCCGTACAGCCGCAGGGTCGCCCCGGTCAGTTCGCAGGCGGCCGGGACGTCGGTCGGCAGCGGGAACCGGACCAGGGTCCGGGCGTCCTCGCCGGGCGCCGACGAGCGGACCGTGAGCGCCTCGGCGATACCGAAGTTCTGGTTGGTGACCGACTCGTCGACGTAGGCGTCCGCGTCGGCGCCGAGGATCACGTTCGCGGTGTCGCAGTCGACCGGGGACGACACCGTCCAGGTGTACGTGGTTGGCGTCGGGTCGACGTTGTCACCCTCGTCGACGGCGCGGACCTGCACGGTGTGGGTGCCGGTGGTGAGGTTGGCGAAACTCCACGGGCTGGCGCACTCCAGCCAGGCCTGCTCGTCGGTGCTGTCGATCCGGCACTCGTACCCGATCAGGTTCGTCGGCGTGAGGTCGTCGGTGCCGAGGAAGCTGAACACCGCGGTCCGGCCGGTACTCGGGTCCGGCGGGGTGCTGGCGAAGACCGTCTCCGGCGGGGTGATGTCGTCGCCGCCGGTGAAGACGTGCACCGCCGGGGTCGGGTCGACGTTGCCGGCCCGGTCGATGGCGCGTACCTCCAGGGTGTTCTGCCCCATCTCGATGTCGAGCAGTTCGTACGGGTTCGGACAACCGACGAAGATGTACTCGGGGTCCGGCGGCTCGGTCGGGTCCGGCGGGTCGGTCGGGTCGGTCGGGTCGTTGGTCAGCACCCGGCACTCGAAGAGCAGTTCCCCGGCCGGGGTCGTGTCGTCGGTGCCGGCGAACCGGAAGGTGGCCCGCTCGGCGGCGAACAGCGGCCCGGAGACGACCGAGGTGTCCGGCGGGGTGCTGTCGGCGGCCGGGAACGGCCCCTCGTGCTCCAGCGCGCCGATGTCGCAGCCGGAGTTCTTCGGCCGGGTGACGCCGCGCTGGTCGACGGTGCCGCAGGGGGCGACGCCGCCGTCCAGGGCGAAGCTGTCGACCTGGAGTGCGTGGGTCATCGTCGGGCCGCCGTTGTCGGCGATGGCGTCGATCCGCGGATCGCCGGCGTTGGTCCGGTCGCGGCTGCCGCGCAGGTGGCAGGAGTCGGTGCTGTCGAGGTTGCCACCCTCGGAACCGACCGCGAAGCTGCACTCGGGACTGCGCAGGTTGCCGGCCACGATCGTGTTGCGCAGGATGACCGAGGTGCTCGGCTCGACCGGGAAGTTGACCGAGCCGCCGGGCTCGTCGCCGATGCCGCTGCCGCGCGGGGCGACGTTGCGGTTGACGGTCACGTTGACCACCCGCAGGCCGGCGTCGGCGTCGGTGTAGAGGCCGCCGCCGGCGACCTGGGCCACGTTCCCCGACGACGTGGTGTTCTCGATCAGGGCGTCGGCGTCGCTGGCGTTGTAGATGCCGCCGCCGTGTTCGGTGGCCCGGTTGTCCCAGAACGTGGAGCCGGTGACGTGCAGGGTGCCGTCGGCGACGTTGGCGAAGCCGCCGCCGTTCGTCGCGGTGTTCTGGCTGACCGAGGTGTCGACGATCGAGAAGGCGCCGCTGCCCTGACTCTCGATGCCGCCGCCGTCGGTGCCGGCGCTGTTGCCGGTGACGGTCAGCCGCAGCAGGGTGACCCGCATGCCGCTGTTCTCGATCCCGCCGCCACCGGAGTCGGAGTGGTTGTCGCGTACGGTGCTGTCGCCGATCGTGACCGGGCCGCCGGAGTGGATCGCGACCCCGCCGCCCTCGGCAACCGCCTCGTTCTCCGCGAACGACGCGCCGGTGACCGTCGCCCCGCCGCTGCCGCCCAGGTAGAGCCCGGCCCCGCCGCCGTCGCCGGAGACCGGGTCGCCGGCCGTGTTGCCGGTGAAGACGGTGCCGCGTACGGTCGTCGCCCGCTCCGAGTCGGCGAGCACGCCGCCACCCTCGCCGCCGGCGACATTGCCGGAGACGGTGCCGCGGGTGACGGTCAGCCGGGTCTTCGAGGTGCTACTCACCCCGCCGCCGTCACCGCCGGCGGTGTTGCCGGCGACCGTGGTGTCGGTGAGGGTCAGTTCGACCTCGTGCTGGTTGTGGATGCCGCCGCCGTCGCCGCCGGTGGCGTTGCCCCGGACGACGGAGCCGCTGATCTCGACCCGGCCCTCGCCGTCGAGGTCGATGCCGCCACCGGTCACCCCGGCGTACGAGTCGAGCACGGCGACGTCCTGCAGGCGCAGCAGGCCCGGTGACCGGCTGAGGAGCGCGCCGCCCTGCTCCGGGTCGTACCCCTCGCGCAGGGTGAGGCCGGAGACGGTGACGTTGCCGGCGGTGTCGTGGATCTCCAGCAGCCGGTCCAGGCCGCGCCGCTCCGGCGGCGCCCCGGCCGGCGGCTGGCCGCCGTCGACGACCGTGTGTTCGTCCCCGGCGCCGACGATGGTCAGCGGGCTGACGATGTCGAGGTCCCCGGTCGCGTCGCCGTTGTCGCCGGCCGGCGGCCGGGTGAGCTGGTAGGTGCCGGCCGGGACCTGGATGGTGTCGCCGGGCAGCGTCGCGTTCGCCTCCTGGATCGCGGCCCGCAGCGTGCAGGTGTTGGCGCTGGTGCGGCAGACTCCGTCGCCGATGTTCGCGTCGACCCCGTCGGCGGTGCTGGTGACCGTGAACGTCACCGCCCAGACCGGCTGGACCGTCAGCAGGGTGGTCAGCAGCCCGGCGGCGGTGAGCCCGGCCAGGACGAGCGTCCGGCGCCGCCGGTGGCCGTGCCGCCGGCGGTCCGCTGTCGCACCACCGCGCCGCGCGTTCGTGATCGTGGTACCGATACCAGCCATACCTGTCCCCACCCCGGTCGTGCCGCCAGTACCGGCCAGTGTCGGGAGGGTGCGTCACCCGTTTCTCAGGCGCCGATGAGAGTCCTCTCATCCGGTCCCCGCCGACGGTTATCCGACAGACGCCGCCGCCGTGGACGGGAATGACGGATGCTCGCTGACGGGTGGGTCGCGTGCCGTGTCCGGCGGGGGTGGTTCGGTGCATCGCATACTGGTCGCCGAGGACGAGCCGAGGATCGCCGCGTTGCTGGCCAGAGGGCTGCGCGCGGCCGGCTACCTGCCCACCGTGGCCACCACCGGCACCGACGCGGCCGCCCTCTGCCCGGGCCACGACCTGCTCGTGCTGGACCTCGGGCTGCCCGGTCAGGACGGGCTCACCACCCTCGGTCAGATCCGGACCAGCGGCGAACGGATCCCGGTGATCGTGCTGACCGGCCGCGCCGCGGTGTCGGACCGGGTCAACGGACTCGACCTCGGCGCCGACGACTACATGACCAAGCCGTTCGAGTTCGACGAACTGCTCGCCCGGATCCGCGCCCGGCT
Organism: Polymorphospora sp. NPDC051019; assembly: GCF_040683055.1. Classification (NCBI taxonomy): domain Bacteria; kingdom Bacillati; phylum Actinomycetota; class Actinomycetes; order Micromonosporales; family Micromonosporaceae; genus Polymorphospora; species Polymorphospora sp. NPDC051019. Next base: position 53,464 of record NZ_JBFBCH010000006.1, read on the forward strand.
GCGGGGTCCGGCCACCGCCACCGTGCTGCGGGCCGGGCCGGTGCAGCTCGACCTCGTCCGGCGGACCGTCACGGTGCACGGCCGGCCGGTGGTGCTGACCGGCCGGGAGTTCCTGCTCGCCGAGACCCTGCTGCGTCGCCGTGGCGAGGCACTGAGCCGGGAGAGGCTGCTGGACCAGGTCTGGGGGCTGGCCCACGATCCCGGCTCGAACGTGGTCGACGTCTACATCGGCTACCTGCGCCGCAAGCTCGGCACCGACCTGATCCAGACCGTACGCGGCGTCGGTTACCGGCTGGCCGCCTGACGTCCCGCCGTACCGGGCCGCCGGTCCGGGTCAGCCGTCGGTAAGACCGGCCTCGTGGGCCAGCAGCCCGGCCTGGGTGCGGTTGGCGCACTCCAGCTTGACCAGCAGCCGCGACACGTAGCCCTTCACCGTCGCCTCCGACAGGTGGAGCCGGCGGGCGATCTGCTGGTTGGACCGGCCGGCGCCGAGCAGGGTGAGGACCTCCCGTTCCCGTTCGGTGAGCGCGGCGACGAGGCCGCGGGCCCGCTGCCGGGCCTGGGCGGGACCGTCCGCGATGCCGACCAGCCGGCGCGCCGCGACCGGCGACAGCACGGTGTGGCCGGCCGCCGCGACCCGGACCAGGCCGATCAGGTCGTCCGGTGGGGTCGACTTGAGCAGGAAGCCCGACGCGCCGGCCCGCAGTGCCCGCAGCACGTACGAGTCGACGTCGAAGGTCGTCAGCACGATCATCCGGGGCGGGTCGTCGAAGCCGGCGATGCGTTCGATGGCGGCGAGCCCGTCGACGCCGGGCATCCGCAGGTCGATCAGCACCACGTCGGGGCGCAGCCGCACCACGGCCTCGACGGCGTCGGCACCGTCGTACGCCTCGCCGACGACCTCGATGTCGGCGGCGACGCCGAGAATGGTGCGCAGGTGTGCGCAGACCAGTCGCTCGTCGTCGGCGACGAGGACGCGGATCACCGGGCCGCCCCCGCCGGCAGCGTGGCCGAGACCGCGAACCCGCCGTCCGGGGTCGGCTCGGCCGACAGCGTGCCGCCGACCATCTCCACCCGGTGCCGCAGCCCGAGCAGCCCCGAGCCGCCGCCGGTCGCGGCGACCGCCGGGTCGGGCGGCCGGCCCGGAGCGGTGTTGGCGATCACCGCCCGCGCCTCGCCGGGGCCGTAGCGGACGGTGACGGTGACCGTCGAGTCCGGCGCGTGCTTGTGGACGTTGGTCAGCGACTCCTGGACGACGCGGACCAGGGTGCGGCGCACCGCCGGGGCGGTCGTGGCCGGGTCGCCGGATTCGGCGAGGGTCACCGGCAGGCCGACCGCGCGGGACTGGTCGACCAGGTCGGCGACGACGCTGTCGGGCGCGGCGTCGGTCGTGCCGTCGTGGTCCGGGCCGCCGGCGGCGCCGTCGCGGGCCGGTGGCGTGCGCGTGCCGGAGCGCAGCACCCCGACGACGTCGCGCAGTTCGGCCAGCGCGCGGCAGCCGTTCGCGCGCAGTTCGGCGGCCGCCGCCCGGGTCGCCGGGTCGGTCGTGGTCACCCCGAGCGCGCCCGCCTGCAACACCATCAGGTTGATCCGGTGGGTGACGACGTCGTGCATCTCACGGGCCAGCCGCATCCGTTCGTCGGTGCGGGCCTGTTCGGCGAGTTCGTCGAGCAGGTGGCGGCGGGCACGGACGTACATGCCGAGCAGGGCGGAGACCAGGATCAGTGCCGGGCCGGAGAACGGATCGGCGATCGCCCAGGCGTGCGCGCCGACCATCCAGCACACCACCAGTACGCCGACGGCCGCCCAGCCGCGTCGCCGGTCCCGCCCGTACGCGGTCACGGCGTACGGGGCGAAGAGGGCGGCGGTGGCGGGGGCGAACAGGCTCAGCGCGCCGACCCCGGCGGCGACCGCCCCGGGCCGGGTGCGCCGGCGCAGCAGCAGCACCGCGGCGAGCACCTGCGCCGCCACGTACGTCCAGACGGGGGCGGCGACGTGCTTGGTGGCGAGGTTGGGGTCGGCGATCTCCCGGGCGGCGCCGACCACGGCGGCGGCCACCACGACCGCGATGTCGACCGCGTACCCGCCGCCACGCCATGCGAGCGGACCCATGCCGTCACCGTATCCGGGACCGGCGGGACCGGCCCGGCACGCGTGCCGATCACCGACGTGGGGACCGGGGCATGCGACGAAAGTAGGGTCCGGCGGCGACCTTTCCCGCTGCCGCCGGACCCGGCCGCGCTGTTCGACTGGGGCCATGGACGCGAACCCGCCGAACGCGACGCCGGCCACCGGACGGCGAATCTCCGAACTCGACGCCCTGCGCGGGCTGGCGCTGGCCGCCATCGTGATGGTGAACATCGTGCAGATGACCGGGATGCCGAGGGCGTCCGGCACGGCCGCCGACCACCTCGACGCGTACGTCTTCGAACTGCTGTTCCTGCAACGACCGTTCCCGGTGTTCTCGCTGCTGTTCGGGGTCAGCTTCGCCATCTTCCTGCGGACGGCGGAGCGCCGGACCGACCGGCCCCGGCTGGTGCTGCTGCGCCGGCTGCTGTGGCTGGGGGTCTTCGGGGCGCTGCACAGCCTGCTGCAGCCCGGTGAGGCGCTGAAGTTCTACGCGCTGTTCGGGCTGCTGGTGCTGCTGCCGGCGACATACCTGTCCCGCCGGTGGGTGCTCGGGCTGGGTGTGGTGCTGCTGCTGGCGGCCGGGGTCACGTTCAACGGCCTCACCGTCATCCCCGGCCTGTTCCTGCTCGGCATGGCCGTCGCCGGCTACGGGATCGCGGACACGTTGCGGCGGCGCGGGCGGCAGCTCGCGGTCGCGTTCGCGGTCACCGTGCCGGTCGCGGTGCTCGCGGCGGTGCTGCAGTACCGGGCCGGCGTCGGCCCCACCGCCCACTACCGGTCGCTGCCGGCGGGCCTCGTCTTCGCCTTCCTGTTCGTGACCGGGTTCCTGCTGCTGTCGCGTACGCCGTTGGGCGGCCCGCTGGACCGGGTGCTCGCGCCGATGGGGCGGATGGCCCTGACCAACTACGTGCTCGCGTCGGTGCTGATCGTCGCCGGTGACGCGCTGCTCGACGTCGGCTCCGGTACCCGCTACGGCACGGTCGTCCTGCTCGGCGCGGCGATCGCGGTGGTGCAGGCGGTGATCAGTCCACTGTGGCTACGCGGCTTCCGGTACGGCCCACTGGAATGGGTGTGGCGCTGCCTGACCTGGTGGCACCTCGTCCCGATCCGCCGCGAGCCGGCCGGCGACGAGCGGGTGCGGGAAGCGGCGCCGGCCGGCCCGGCGCCGCGGCGCTGACCTCCCGGGTGGCCGCGGCGGGTGTCAGACCGGTGCGAGCCGGCGCATGGCGCGGCGCGAGACCGCCAGGAGCGCCACCGCGACGACGAGCATCGCCGCCGCCTGGGCGACGTTCACGGTCAGCAGCACCGGACGGTCCGCGGTGGCCACGGCGAACGTCAGGTGGTCGACGAGGGTCACCACGCGCAGCCCGAGTACGGCCACGGCGAGCATGCCGAGGGCGAGCGTCCAGTGTGGCGCGGCCGGCCGGCGGGCGGCGTGGACGACGGTGGCGACGAGCACCCCGGCGGCCCACAACCCGGGCCAGTCGGCGGTGACCTCCTGGCGGCCCGCCCACCATACGGCCAGCGACACGGCGAGGACGACCGCGGTGCCGGCGGGCAGCGCGACGAGCCACGGGCGGGACCGGACCGGTGGCGCGCCGCCGTGGAACGCGGCCAGTGCCAGCACCGGCAGCGCGTCGAAGAGCAGCCAGTACGACCGGGACAGGGCGAAGGCGCCGCCGTCGGCGGACACGTCCACCACCGTGCCGATCAGCACCGGGGCGAGTGCGACCAGCGCCAGCACCCGGGCGGTGCGGTGTTGCCCGTGCACCAGTGCCAGGTAGGCCGGGATCCACAGCAGACCGGTGAGTCCCCACAGGGCCTGCCAGCGGTCGGTGAGCGCGGCCGGCAGGGCGTCGGCGGGAAGCCCGGGCAGCCGGTAGGCGGTCCACACGACGAGGGCGGCACCGACCAGCGCGCCGACGGCGTGCGCGAGCAGGCCGACGAGCGCCACCCGCCGGACGGCCTCGCCGAGGGTGAAGGAGCGGGGCGCGGCATCCGCCCCGCCGAGTCGCAGCCGCAGCGCGAGCGCCGCGACGCTGGCGATCTCGGCGCGGCCGGGCCGGCCCAGCTCGACGCCCTCGGGATCGTCGGGGTCGCTCGCGTACGCGCCTTCCATGAAGGTCGCGACCATGTCCTCCTCCCATTCCCGCCGGTAGGAGGCGGGCAGCAGGCGCAGCATCCGCCGGTAGCGCTCTTCGAGCAGGCTGGTCATGCCGCACCACCCGCGCCCGCCGGCCGGTGTGCCCGGAGCCGGCGGGTGGCGGCCCGCGCGTTCGCCGCCTGCCGGGCCGCCTCGGCGGCCAGCGCGTCGCCGCCCCGCTCGGTGATCCGGTAGTAGCGGCGCAGCCGCCCCTGGTGGGGCTCTTCGCGGTCCAGCTCGACGAGCCCGTCGTCGACGAGCCGCCCGAGTACGCCGTAGAGGGTGCCGACCCGCAGGTCGACCCGCCGGTCGGAGAGGTCGGCGACCTCGCTCACGATGCCGTAACCGTGTCGTGGTTCGCCGACCAGCGCCGTGAGGATGAAGAACGCCTGCTCCGTCATCGCCTTGTCTGCCACGAGCCACAATATAATGGCGGACAGGATATCTTGGGAAGCCGGATCAGGGCCCGCGTCCGTCCGCCGTGCCCGCCCGGCCGGGCGCGCGGCGGATGCGGGAAGCCGGCCTCACCCCGGGAGCGACCGAATCGGGCGGCAATATCTCGTGTGGCGCGATACCTGAACCGGCACCCTCAGGCGTTGACAGTTACGAATGTAATCCGCACGCTGCAATTCCTAATGTGATTCAACCAAGGAAGGCGGCCGAAGCCGACATCACCGGCGACGGCGGTGCCACCGACGGCATCACCGGCCGCGGCTGGTGCACCGGCTCGATCTGCAACGGCTTCCAGGTCCGCTGCCGCTGACCACCGCACCGCGCAGCCCGTCGCTCCCGACAGGACCATCATCCGTACCCACCGCAATTCCCATCCGATCCGACCGAAGGGAGTCGACCAATGTCGACCCTGGCGCCAGAACGCGCAGACGAGATCATCAAAAGCTGGCTGACCGGAATCGATCCCATCGACGGCTGGGACAACCCCGCCGGACCGCTGTTCCTCGGCGGGATCTACACCGAAGCCGACATCACCGCCACCGGCGGCGGCGGGACCGGCAGCATCTCCGTCACCGGCTGCGCCTGGTGCAGCGGATCGATCTGCAACGGCAGGCCGATCCTCTGCGCCTGACCGGCGACCGAAGCCTCGCCGCGGGCCCGTCCCGGGCCCGCGGCGGGGAAGAACCGCGCCGCGCCCCGAACCGACGAACAAGCCGGCAATATCTCGTGTGGCGCGATACCGAAACTGACAGTCGGCGATGTTGACAGCGGCGAATGTAATCCACACGCTGCAATTGCAGCAATTCACCTCGTCACCCGGACTGAAGGGAGTCGACCAATGTCGACCTTGGCGCCGAAGCGCGCAGACGAGATCATCAAAAGCTGGCTGACGGGAACCGAACTGGTCGACGGCTGGGACAACCCGGCCGGACCACTGTTTCTCGGTGGGAAGTACGCCGAAGCCGACATCACCGCCACCGGCGGCGGCGGCGCCACCGACGGCATCACCGGCTGCGGCTGGTGCACCGGCTCGATCTGCAACGGCTTCCAGGTCCACTGCCGCTGACCACCGCACCGCGCAGCCCGTCGCTCCCGACAGGACCATCATCCGTACCCACCGCAATTCCCATCTGATCCGACCGGAGGGAGTCGACCAATGTCGACCTTGGCGCCGGAACACGCGGACGAGATCATCAAAAGCTGGCTGACCGGAACCGAACTGGTCGACGGCTGGGACAGCCCCGCCGGACCCTTGTTCCTCGGCGGCAGGTACGTCGAGCCCGACATCACCGCCACCACCACCGCCGGCACCGTCAGCGGCGTCATCGACGGCCTCACCTGGTGACCTGCTCGCTCCGCAACCGCATCCAGATCCACTGCCACTGACGGCCATTCCCGACGTCAGGCCCCGGTGGACCTGTGCCCTATCACCCGGGACCGACCGAACAGGTCTGCAATATCTCGTGTGGCGCAATGCCGAAACCGGTACCCGAAGATGTTGACATTGACGAATGCGATCTCCACGCTACAGCCGTAACAATTTCTCCATGACCCACCTGAAGGGAGTCGGCCAATGTCGACCTTGGCTCCAGAGCGCGCCGACGAGATCATCGAAAGCTGGCTGACGGGAACCGAACCGGTGGACGGGTGGGAAAACCCCGCCGGACCGCTGTTCCTCGGCGGAAAGTACACCGAAGCCGACATCACCGCCACCGGCAGCGGCGGCAGCAACTCGGTCACCGGTTGCGGCTGGTGCAGTGGATCGATCTGCAACGGCATGCCGATCCACTGCTACTGATCCCGAAGATCCGACCAACACCGCGGCCGGATCATTCGCCGCCCCGAAGCGACCCGCGCCGCACCGGCGTCCGCCCCCGGCCGGCGACGGACGCCGCGTAACGGCACGTCGCCCGGCCGGGTCGACCGGATAGGCCGACAGTATGCCGTATGGCGCGATACCGAAACAAACACCAAAGTCATTGACATTTGCAAATGTCACCAAGAGGCTACATTTTGCAACATTCATTTCCCGATCAATGCGAAGGGAGCCGCCGGATGTCCACCTTGGCACCGGAACGGGCCGACGAGATCATCGAAAGCTGGCTGACCGGAACCGCGCCGGTCGACGGCTGGGAGAACCCGGCCGGACCACTGTTCAACAGCGGCAGGTACGCCGAATACGACATCACCGCCACCGGCGGTGGCGGCGGGATCACCACGCACACCGGATGCGGCCCGTGCACCGGGTCGTACCCGATCGAATGCTACTGACCCCGTGAAGGCAGCCCCGGCCCCCGGCCTCGACCGGGTCGTCGCCCGCCTCGTCGGTCCCGCACTGACCGGGCTCGCCGACGACCTGGCCGGCATCCGTGCGCTCGGAGCACACGAGCGCGACATCCTGCACCAGGTCGTCGCCGGTGTGCTCCACGAGCGGGTGCTGGGCCGGGTCGGCCGGGCGCTGCTGCTCGAACTGCACGCCGCCCGGCTCACCGGACGGCTCACCGCCCCGGACCCGGCCGGCCGGTGGGACGAGTGGATCGAACTGGCCTGCGAACCGTCCTTCCGCGACGTCCTGGCCGGCCGCTACCCCACGCTCCTGCCCCGGCTGGGCACCCTGGTCGACGACCAGTGCCGGGCCGGGTTGACGCTCGCCCGCCGGTTCGTCGCCGACCGGGCCGCCATCGGGCGGCTCACCGGCTCCGAGCCGGAACTGACCGACGCCGCCCTCGGCGCCGGCGACAGCCACAACGGCGGCCAGACGGTCGCCCTGATCGGGCTCCCGACCGCCCGGGTGGTCTACAAGCCCCGGTCGCTGGCGGTCGACGCGGTGCTGGCCGGCTTCCTGCGTGCGGTGCTGCCCGACGAACCCGACGGGACCCGGATCCGGGTGCCCGAGATCGTGCTCCGCGACGGTTACGGCTGGGCCGCCCACGTCGAACACCGGTACTGCGCCGACGACGGCGAGTTCCGAGCCTTCTACCGGGGCCTGGGCCACTGGCTGGCGGTGACCCGGCTGTTCGGCGCGAGCGACCTGCACGCGGAGAACCTGATCGCCGCCGGACCCGTGCCGGTCGTGGTGGACTGCGAGACCCTGTTCACGCCCCGGTCGCCGGCCCGGCCCTCCGGACACGGGCAGGCGATGGACCAGGCCATAGAACTGTTGCGCACCTCCGTCCTGCGTACCGGGCTGCTGCCCGGCCGGGGCGTCGCGCTGGGCTTCCGGGGCGCCGACATGTCGGCGGCCGGCGCCCTGCCCGACGAACAGCCCGAGGTCGAGGTGCCGGTCATCGTGGACGCCGGCACGGACCGGGCCCGGATCGGCACCGCCCGGATCACCCGGCCGCCTGCGAAGAACCACCCCGGCCCGGAGCCGAGACTGCGTGAGCACTGGCGCGCCGTCGTCGACGGGTTCGACGAACTGAACCACCGCCTCACCGACCTGGACCACCATGGCCGGCTGGCCCCATTGCTCAGCGGTTTCGCCGACTGTCCGATCAGGATCGTGGTACGGGACACCGTCGTCTACGGCGAGTTGGGCGCCATGCTCTGGCACCCGTCGGCGCTGCACGACGAGCCGGCGGCCCGCCGGCGGGCCGCCGACCTGCTGGCCGGCCACGCCGCCAACAGTCCCGGCGCACCGGCCGCACCGGAGACGATCCAGGCGGAGATCGGCGACCTGCTCGTCGGCGACGTGCCGTTCTTCGGCGTGGTCGCCGGGGCGGGGCAGGTGACCGGGCCGGGCGGGACCGCCACCGACGAGGTCGGCGACCTCGTCGGATCGGCCCTGGTCCGATGGCGCGACCTGGACGCCGCCCTGGACCGGGAGGTGATCGAGTGCGCGGTCGTCAGCGCCTACCGCGACGAGGTCGACGCCCCGGACGTCGCCCACCTGCGCCCGTCCGCGCCGGTGGGCAACGCGCTCGACCGGCGCCGCCGTACCCTGGCCGCGGCGATCGTCCGGACGGTGATCGACCGGGCCATATCGGCACCGGACGGCACCGTGGCCTGGATATCGCCGACGCTCGGCCCGACCGGGATCGCGATCCAGCCGCTCGCCCTGGACATCTACGGCGGCCTGCCCGGAGTGGCCGTGTTGCTCGCCGCCCACCAGAGCGAGGTGGCCGGCGGCCGGGCCGAGCCGGTGGCCGGGAGCGCCGACCTGCTCGACCGGACCGTGCACACGCTGCGCACGATGGACGACCGGGTCGTCGCCGAGCGGCGGGAACACCCGACCGCCCGCCCCGACCCGGCCGGTGGCTACGTCGGCCACGGGTCGCGGATCTGGAGTTGGCTGCTGCTGGCCCGGTCCGGCGCCGTCGAGCCGGACGAGGCCCTGCGCCGGGCCGTCGACATCGCCGGTTACCTGCCCGAGTCGGTGGCCGCGGACGAGTTCGCCGACCTGCTGATCGGGATGGCCGGAGCCGTGGTGCCGCTGCTCCGGCTGGCCGAGGCGACCGGCGACGAACGGTGGCGCGGCGAGGCGATCGGGATCGGCGACCGGCTCGTGACGTCGGCCCGGACCGGGGAGAACGGGGCCCGCTGGGCCGGGCCGCGCTCCCCCGACGGCATCGGCGGCTTCGCGCACGGCTCGGCCGGCATCGGCTGGGCACTCGCCCGGCTCGGCACCGCCACCGACGACGCCCGGTTCGGCAAGCTGGCCGAGGCCGCGTTCGCGTACCAGGAAGCGCTCTTCCTGCCCGGCGAGGGTGGCTGGCGCGACCCGCGCAAGCCGGTCGGTGTCGCCGCGAACTGGTGCTACGGCTGCGACGGTATGGGCGTGGTCGCCGCCGACCTCGGCACCGGCGACCCGTACTGGCACGGGATGCTCGAACGGGCGGCGGCGTCGGCCTGGTCCGCCGGCATGGGCGTCACGCACACCCTGTGCCACGGCGACCTCGGCAGCTGGGAGGTGCTGGATCTCGCCATCGCCGCCGGGGTGGCGCCGGCCGGGGTGACCCGTCAGGTCGTGGACGGCTACGTGCTGAGTAGCCTGGAGCAGCACGGCCCGCGCTGGGCGATGAACAACGGCATGTTCCGGCCCGGGTTGCTGGCCGGTGCCGGCGGGATCGCCTACCAGTTGCTGCGGATGCACCCCGAGGCCACCCTGCCGTCGCTGCTGCTGCCCGATCCCCCGCTCCCCCGGCCGGTGCGTTGAGCCGGCCGATCGCCCTGGACCGGCTGGCCGCCGGCCTGGACGGCACGCTCCTGCTCCCCGGTACGCCCGGGCACGACGCCGCCCGCCGGCCGGCGATCCGTGGCCTGGTCGAGAAGGTGCCCCGGGCGGTGCTGCGCTGCGCGTCGCGCCGGGACGTCGTACGGGCCGTCGCCTTCGCCCGCGACCACGGCATGCCGTTCGCGCTGCGCGGCGGCGGGCACAGTTTCGCCGACCGCAGCAGCACCGACGGCCTGCTCGTCGACCTCGGCGGGATGGACACGGTCGAGGTGTCCGGCGACACCGTGACGGTCGGGCCGGGCACCCGGATCGGCGACCTCGCCGGCCGGCTCGCCGCCGCCGGGCGGCTGGTGCCGGCCGGCTGGTGCCCGACCGTCGGGATCGTCGGCGCCGCTCTCGGCGGCGGCTTCGGCCCGTTCTCCCGCCGGTACGGCCTGACCTGCGACCACGTCGTCGCCGCCGACGTCGTCCTCGCCGACGGGCGTACGGTGCGCGCCGACGCCGACCGGCACCCGGACCTGTTCTGGGCGCTGCGCGGCGCCGGCGGCGGCCAGTTCGGTGCGGTGACCTCGCTGGTGCTGCGGACCCGGCCCGCCCCGGCCGCCACGATGTTCGCGCTGACCTGGACCTTCGAGCACGCGGCGACGCTGGTCGAGAACTGGCAGCGGTGGGCGCCGGTCGCGGACGACACGGTCAACGCCGAACTGGTCGTGGCCGCCGGCGGGCTGCCGGGGTTGGCGCCGCTCACGGTGCTGTTCGGCGTGGTGCTCGGTGGTCCGGAGCGGGCCGAAGCCGTACTGCGCCCGTTCGAGGACCGGATCGGGGCGGCCCCGCTCCGCCGTACGGTGACCGCCCTGACCGGCCGGGAGGCGACGGTCCACGACTGGTACGCCGGCATGCCGTACGCGGGGCCGCCACCGCTCGCGCCAGGCCAGCGGCCCGGCCGGCGGGTGGTGCGGTCGGAGTTCTTCGACACCCCGCTGCCCCGGACGGCGATCGAGCGCCTGCTCGACCGGCTCGCCGCCGACCGGGTGGCCGGCCAGTACCGGGAACTGGAGTTCGTGCCCTGGCGGGGCGCCTACCGGCGGGTGCCGGCGGACGCGACCGCGTTCCCGCACCGGGAGGCGCTGTTCCTGCTCGAACACAACGCCGACGTGGGTCCGGACGCCGACGACCCGGCCCGGCGGGCGGTGCACGACTGGGTCACCGGCTCGTGGTCCACGGTGCGGCCGTGGGGTTCCGGCGGGATCTACCCCAACTACCCCGACCCCGACCTGGCCGGCTGGGCGACTGCCTACCACGGCGGCAACCTGGGCCGTCTCGCCGAGGTGAAGGCGAGATACGACCCGACGGACCTGTTCCGGTCCGCCCAGTCCGTACGGCCGGCCGGCGGGCCACCGTCGGTCGAGACACCCCGGGAGGCCACGTGGCCGCGGTGATCCACAAGACGGGCCGCGACGACGACCACGCGAAACCCGCGGCCGGGTCGTCGCCGGACGGTCCGGCCGACGGCACGCCGCTGCCCGAACTGGCGGACCTGGCCTGGCTGCGGCAGACGACCAAGGTCGCCCACACCAGCTTCTGGGCGGTGGCCCGGCGGCTGCCGCACCTGCTGCGCGAAGCGCTCGCCCTGGCCTGGGCGACCAGCCGGCGGGACACGGTGGCGTCGATCGGCCTGAACGTCACCGCCGGCGTGATGACCACGTTCGGGCTGCTGGCCACCAGCAACGTGCTGCGGGAACTCTTCGCGTCCGGCCCCACCCCGGACCGGGTACGGGCGGCGGCACCCGCGCTGGTCTTGGCGGCGCTGGCGGTGATGGCCCGCGGCGGCATGACGATCGCCGCCGGCTGGGCCCAGGGCCGGCTGCGGCCGCAGATCAACTACGAGGTGGAGTCGCGGCTGTTCGCGGCCACCACCGCGGTCGAACTCGCGGCCTTCGACGACGCCGGATTCGCCGAGGAGATGGACCGCGCCCGCGACCGGGGAATGGCCGAGGCCGCCGCCGTCGTCGACGACTCGGTCAACCTGGTCACCGGTGTCGTCGGGGTGCTGGCCACCGCCGCCGCGGTGACGGTCATCCACCCGGTGCTGCTGCCGTGCCTGCTGCTCGCCGCCGTCCCCGGGGCGGTCACCGCGGTCCGGATCGCCCGCCGAACCTACCTGAACATGCTGGCCCGGATCACCCACCGCCGTCGCATGTGGATGCTCGCCACCCTGATGGCCAACCGGAACACCGCCGCCGAGGTCCGCGTCTACCAGATGCGCGACTTCCTGCTCGGCGAGTACCGGCGGATCATGGCGATCGAGAGCGCGGCGGAGATGCGCCTCGTACGGTCGCAGACCACCACCCGGCTGGGCGGCGCCGTCGTCTCCGGCGTCGCGCTGTTCGCCGTGTACGCCGTACTCGCCGGGCTCCTCCTCGGCGACGTGATCGCCCTCGCCGCCGCCGCGACCGCGCTGATCGCCCTGCAATCCGCGCTCGCCAGCCTGCGTACCGCCGTGGCCTCGACCAACTCGCTGTACGAGGACGCGCTCTACTACCAGGACTTCCGCGACTTCCTGGACCGGGCGCGGCGGCACACCCGCGCGACCGGCGGCCGGCCGGTCCCGCCCTTCGAGACCATCGAGCTCGACGAGGTGAGCCTGAACTACCCGGCGACCGACACCCCCGCCGTCGACCGGGTCAGCCTGACCCTGCGCCGCGGCGAGGTGGTCGCGCTGGTCGGCGAGAACGGCTCCGGCAAGACCACCCTGGCGAAGCTCGTCGCCGGGCTGTACCGGCCGACCGGCGGTGTCATCCGCTGGGACGGCACCGACACCGCCCTGCTCGACCGGCACGGCCTCGGCTCGCAGGTCGCCGTCCTGAGCCAGGACTGGTGGAAGTTCCCGTTCACCGTCACCCAGAACATCACCGTCGGCCGGCACGACCGCCGCCCGGACCAGCCCGGACCGACGGTCGAGGCGGCCGCCCGGGCGACGGCGGCACACGACATGATCGTCGACCTGCCGTACGGCTACGACACCCTGCTCGACCGCGAGTTCAAGAACGGTCAGGACCTGTCCGGCGGGCAGTGGCAGCGGCTGGTCGCCGCCCGCGGCCTCTACCGCGACGCCCGGCTGCTGATCTGCGACGAGCCGTCGGCCGCCCTCGACGCGCGCGCCGAGCACGCGCTCTTCCAGCACCTGCGCCGGCATCCGGAGCGGACGCTCGTGTTGATCACCCACCGGCTGGCCAACGTCCGGCACGCCGACCGCATCTACGTGATGCGCCGCGGCCGGATCGTGCAGCAGGGCAGCCACGACGAACTGGTCGGACGCGACGGGCTCTACCGCGAACTGTTCGAGCTGCAGGCCAGCGGATACCTGCCGCAGGACGGTCCGGCGGCACCCGCCGAGCGCCGGCCCTGACCGGGCCGGGTCGGGCCGGTCAGACCGTCTCCCCCGCCGGCAGGCCCTTCCCGGTCTCCGGTGCGGCCCGGCCGGTCTCCGGGGCGGTGTCGTCCGGGTCGGGCGGGGTGCTCTCCGCCGCGGTGTCGGCCGCCTCCGGCGACGGGTCGGCGAGCTGTTCCCGCACGTAGTTCCACAGCACCGCGATCAGCGCGGCGACCGGCACGGCGAGCAGGCTTCCGACGATGCCCGCCAGGCTGCCCCCGAGGGTCACCGCCAGCAGGACCACCGCCGCGTGCAGGCCGAGCCCACGGCTCTGCAGGATCGGCTGGAACACGTTCCCCTCGAGCTGCTGGACCACGATGATGATGGCCAGCACGATCAGCGCGTCCGTCGGACCGTTCGACACCAGCGTGACGAGCACCGCGACGAACCCGGCGAACAGGGCGCCGACGATCGGCACGAACGCCGAGACGAAGGTCAGCACCGCCAGCGGAAGCACCAGCGGCACGCCGAGGATCCACAGGCCGAGGCCGATGAACACGGCGTCCAGCAGCCCGACGATCGCCTGGGAGCGTACGAACGCGCCCAGGGTGTCCCAGCTCCGGGCGGCCACCACCGGAACGTCGAGGGCGAGCCGGCCGGGCAGCTGCCGGGTCAGCCACGGCAGGAACCGTGGGCCGTCCTTGAGGAAGAAGAACATGAGGAAGATCGCCAGCACGGTGGTGACCACGCCGTTGACGACGGTGCCGACGCCGGTGAGGGTGACGGTGATGATGCTGCCGACGCTGTCCTGGACACTGGCGATGGCGGTGTCGAAAGCCTGGGTGACCTGGTCGTCGCCGATGTTCAGCGGCGGGCCGGCGGCCCACTCACGCACCTGCTGGATGCCGGCGACCACCCCGTCGACCAGTTCGGCGGACTGCGACGCCACCGGCACCACGATCAGCACCACGGTCCCGGCCGCGACCAGGAGGAAGAGCACCGTCACGGCGGACGCGGCCAGGGCGGGGCGCCAGCCGTGCCGGCGCAGGAAGCGGGCCAGGGGCCAGGTCAGCGTCGTGAGGAGCAGGGCGACGACGACCGGCCAGATCACCGACCACGCCCGGGCCATGATCCACAGGGTCACTCCCGTCATCAGGAGGACCAGCAACATCTGCAGCGAGATCCGTGCGGACGCGCGCAGCGCGGCCTGGGTCTTCGCGGAACTCAGCGGGGCGGACATGGGAACACCCTAAACAGGTGCGGGTAGCGGTCCCACCGGCCGGCGGCCCTCAGCCGGGCGTCGCGTCGGTCGCCATCCGGCGGATCAGCTCGGCGCGCGAGCCGATGTCGAGTTTGCGGAACACCCGGCCGAGGTGGAACTCGATGGTCTTCGGGCTGAGGAACAGCGCGGCGGCGACCTCCTTGTTGGTGCGGCCCTCGGCCACCTGCTGGGCGATCTGGAGTTCCTGCGGGGTGAGCTGGTCGCCGGCCCCGGCCGTCGCCCGCCGGATCTTCTCGCCGGTGGCGCGCAGCTCGCGCCGGGCCCGTTCGGCCCACGGCCCGGCCTCCAGCCGGTCGAAGATCTCGTGGGCCCGCCGGAGCTGCTCCCGGGCCGCCAGCTTGCGGCCGCCGCGACGCAGCCGCTCACCGAAGCTGAGTCGGGTCCGGGCCAGCGCGTACGCGTCCGGCAGTGTCTCGTGCAGCGCCAGCGCCCGCCGGAACTCCGCCTCGTAGCCGTCCTCGTCGGCGAGCAGGCCGGCGCAGCGGGCCGACAGGGCGGCGCCCCAACGCGGGCTGGGCCGGGCGCCGTACTCCAGCCAGCGGTCGTACGCCCGGCGGGCCCGGTCGAGGTCACCGCCCATGGCGTGGATCTCCACGAGTTCGGGCTCCGGGCTGACGTCGCGGTCGTACCAGCCGGCGGCGTGCAGGTCGGCGGCCACCGCCGTGAAGCGGTCGACGGCCGCCGGGATCCGGCCGAGGGCCAGGGCGAGCTGGCCGCGGGCGAACTCCGCCTCGGCCCGCATCGGCAGGTTGTTGTGGAAGCCCTCCAGGCTCTCCGCCTCGGCGAGCATCGCGAGGCAGGTGTCGGCCCGCCCGCGCATCGCGTCGATCTTCGCTAGTTGGACCAGGGTGCCGGCGACGCTGTTGCCGTAGCCGAGGTCGCGCAGCAGGGCGACGGCCTCGCTGCCGGCGACGACCGCCGGGGTGAACCGCCCGGCCCACGTGTGTACGTGCATCAGCGTGCCCAGGGCCAGCGCGAGCGCGACCGGGTGCCGGCCCCGGGCCAGGGCGGTCGCCCGCTCGGCGGTCGCCGTCGCCTCGTCCTCGCGTTCGAGCACGGCCAGCACGATGCTGGTCTGGGCCAGGTGCGGGTCGGCGGTGCCGGGGTCGCGGCGCAGGTTGTCCAGCGCCCGGCGGAGCACCGGCCGGCCCTCGTCCGGCCGGCCGGCGGCGAACAGCAACCGGCCCAACGAGTAGTCGGCGGCGATGTCGGTGGACCCGCCGTCGGTCGGGGCGAGTTCGCGGGCCCGCCGGGCGTCGGTCAGGCCGCGCCGCATGGCGCCGAGCCACATGTCGGCCATCGCGGCGTCGCACAGCGCGTGCGCCGCCGTCGACCGGTCGGTGCCGGTCGCCGCGTCGGCCGCGGCCAGGAGTACGTCGTAGGCGTGTGACGGGTTGGCCCGCATGCCGATCCGTCCCTTGAGGAGCAGCAGCGCGCCGCGGTGACCGCCGTCGACGGCGATCGTCAGCGCCTCGTCGGCGAGCCGCAGTGCCCGGGCGGTGTCGCCGCCGGCCCGGGCCGCCCCGGCGGCGGCGGTGAACCGGTGCACCCGGGTGGTCTCGTCGGGTGTGAGCCGGGCGGCCCGTTCGAGCGCGACGGCGGCGGCCACGTGGCCGGTTCGGGCCTGGGCGCGTTCGGCGGTCTCGGCCAGGGCGGCGGCGACCGACTCGTCGGGGCCGAGGGCGGCCTGCGACAGGTGCCAGGTGCGCCGTTCCGGGTCGGTGTCGGCGGCCGTCGCCTGGGCGAGGCTGTGGTGGGCGGTACGCCGGTCGGCGGCGGCGGCCGACTCGTAGACGGCGGCGCGCATCAGCGGGTGACGGAACCGGACCCGGCCGTCGGTGACGCCGACCAGGCCGGCGCTCTCCGCCAGTTCGAGCACGTCGATCCCGAGCCCGGCGCAGGTGAGGGCCTTGCCGACCACCTCGATCCGGTCGTCGGTGGCGGCGGCGACCACCAGCGCGGCCCGGCGGACGTCCGGGTCCAGCGTGGCGACCCGGCTGGCGAACGCGGCGCGGATGCGTTCGCCGACCGGGACCGGGGCGCCCGGCGCGCCGGTGTCGAGCCGGTCCGGCGGGAGCAGGTCGACCAGCTCGACCAGGGCGAGCGGGTTGCCGCCGGTCTCCCGGTGCAGCCGGCGCGCGGTGCCGGCGGCGATGTCCCGGCCGGCGGCGCGGGTGAGCAGTTCGCGGGCGTCGGGCTCGTCGAGGCCACCGAGCCGCAGTTCCTCGAAGCCGGCGGTGTCGAAGGCGGCCCCGTCGCCGTCGCGTACGGCGACGACGAAGGCGACCCGGTCGGCGGCGAGCCGGCGGGCCGCGAACCGGACGGCCTGCGCGGACGCCTGGTCGAGCCACTGGAGGTCGTCGACGCGGACCAGCAGCGGCCGCTCCTCCGAGGCGGCGGCGAGCAGTTCCAGGGTGGCGGCGCCGACGACGAACCGGTCGTTGTCGGGGGCCGGGGCGAGGCCGAGCGCGCCCCGCAGGGCAGCCGCCTGGAAGTCGGTGAGGCCGGCCAGGTGCCGCAGCAGCGGGCGGCACAGCTCGAACAGGCCGGAGTATTCCAGCTCGGCCTCGGCCTCGATGCCGGCGGCCGAGACGACGGTCATGCCGTCGGCGCGGGTGGCGGCGTATCTCAGCAGTTCGGTCTTGCCGATGCCCGCCTCGCCGCGCAGCACCAGGGCCCGGCTCCGCCCGCCACGGGCCTGGTCCAGCAGCGCGGTGATCCGTTCCCGCTCGTCCCGCCGTCCGATCAGCACCCGGCCAGTATCCCCGGCGGGCCGGTGCCGGGGACTTCCCCGAACAGTCGGTGATGTGACCGTGGCCGCCGTCGCCGACCCGGACGAATGCGTCGGGACCGGCTTCGTCCGGGCACCGTGCCCACACCGTTATTGATCCACAACGGACGTTTACTGGCTCCACAGTGGATCTAGGCTATGCTCCTCGCGGCCGTCCCCCGGGCAGCACGACATGCCCGCACCCCCGCCGACGAAGGACCGATACGGATGTACGACGCGATAGTGATCGGTGCCCGCTGCTCGGGCGCCTCCACGGCGATGCTGCTCGCCCGGCAGGGACACCGAGTGCTGGTGGTCGACCGGTCGACGTTCCCCAGCGACGTCATCTCGACGCACTTCCTCTGGCCGCACGGGATGTCGTACCTGAACCGGTGGGGGGTCCTCGACCAGGTGCTCGCGGTCACCCCGGCGCAGACCACGATCAAGGTGGTCAACGACGGCATCCCGCTGACCGGCTCGGTGCCGGTGGACCTGCTGCGGGAATACTTCCGGGACCTGCACGGCGACGACACGGGCGTGGTGCAGAGCTACGCCTCGATCCGGCGCCGGGTGCTCGACCAGATCCTCGTCGAGGCGGCCGCCAAGGCCGGCGCCGAGGTACGCACCGGCTTCGCCGTACGCGAGCTGATCCGCGACGGCGACCGGGTCGTCGGCATCCGGGGCCGTACGGCCGACGGCCAGACGGTCGAGGAGCGGGCCCGGATCGTGATCGGCGCCGACGGGCGGAACTCGTTCGTCGCCCGCACCCTCGACCTGCCGAAGTACGACGAGCGTCCGAAGTGCACGTTCGCCTACTGGAGCTACTTCTCCGGTTTCGATCTCGGCCCCGCCCAGTTGCACCGGCGCGGCCGGCTCGCGAGCGCGGTGGTGCCGACGAACTTCGAGCAGAACATGGTCCTGGTGTGGGGGCCGAGCGAGTGGTCGCGGGAGTTCCGGCGCGACGTGGCCGGCAACTTCCAGCGGGCGCTGGACTTCGTCGCCCCCGAGGTCGGCGAGGTGGTCCGCACCGAGGGGACCCGGGAGGAGCGGATCTACGGCACGCTGGACCAGGCCGGCTTCCTGCGGCCGCTGCACGGGCCCGGCTGGGTGCTCGTCGGCGACGCCGAGTGCTTCAAGGACCAGTGCACCGCGATCGGGATGACGCACGCGTTCCGGGACGCGGAACTGGTCACCGCCGCCCTGGGCAGGTGGCTGCGGGGCGAGGTGCCGGTCGACGAGGCGATGACGGGCTACGAGAGCCGCCGGCGCAGCCAGAACGCGGCCGCCTACTACGACTACGTGTGCACGCTGGCGGAGATGCGGCCGTACCGGCACGACGAGTTGCAACTGTTCGTCGCGCTGCGCGGCAACCAGCAGGAGACCGACCGGTTCATCGCCACGCACGGCGACGTCGCGCCGGTCTCGGAGTTCTTCCAGGCGTCGAACCTGTTCCTGCTCAACGACGCCGCCAAGGAGTCCTCGGCCGGCCACGCGATCTTCGACGACTTCGCCGCGACGTCGCGGTCGTACCAGCAGAACCTCTTCGCCTGACCCCGGGAGACGTACCGTGACCACGCAACTGCACCAACGAGAAGACGGCGAGCTGATCGAGATCATCCTCGGGGCGGCCCGGCGCGGCGATGTCGCGGCCATGGCCGACACCGCCGCCGAGGTGTCCGAGATGACCCGCAACTGGGCGGGCCACATCCCCTGGGACGAGTTCCCGCTCCTCGACGGCGCCGACGACGAGCTGGCCCGGGTCATCGCCGATCTGGAGGAGATGTGGGAGCCGGCGCACCTGCGCAACCCCGTCGACCCCGACGAGGAGTACGCGCTGGACAAGAACGCGTACGACTTCTACCGGCCGGCCGGGCGGAACCTGCTGACCCGTACCGAGGACTTCTACGGCTGGGTGGAGGCCCGCCGGCGGACCGAGACGTGGCAGTACTCGCGGGTGCTGGAGGCGGCCCCGAACAGCACCGCCCAGATCACCAACGACCTCGGCCGGCGCACCCGGGGGATCAACTTCAACTCGCAGGACTACCTGTCGTTCAACACCCACCCGGCCATCCGCGCCGCGGCGGAACGGGCACTGCACGACTACGGGCCGCACAGTGCCGGCTCGCCGATGGTGCTCGGCAACACGCACATCTCCAACGAACTGGAGGCCGCCCTCGGTGACCTCGTCGGGCTGGAGCACGTGACGCTGTTCCCGACCGGCTGGGCGGCGGGCTTCGGCGCGGTCGTCGGCCTGGTGCGCCAGGAGGACCACATCCTGATCGACCGGCTGGCCCACTCCTGCCTGCAGCAGGGGGCCCGCGCCGCGACCCGCAACGTGGTGCGTTACGAGCACCTCAACGTCGAGGCGGTGCGCCGGCACCTGGTCGAGATCCGCGCCCGGGACACCCGCAACGGCATCCTCGTCGTCACCGACGGCCTGTTCTCGGTCGACGCCGACTATCCGGACCTGGTCACGCTGCAGCGGGTCTGCCGGGAGTACGACGCGACCCTGCTGGTCGACGTGGCGCACGACCTCGGCGCGATGGGCCCCGGCGGCACCGGCGTGCTCGGGCTGCAGAACCTGCTCGGCGAGGTCGACATCGTCATGGGCGCCTTCTCGAAGACGTTCTGCTCCAACGGCGGGTTCGTGGCGTCGAGGTCACCGGCCCTGAAGCAGTACATCAAGATGTTCGGCGGCTCGCACTTCTTCTCCAACGCCCTGTCGCCGGTGCAGACCGCCGTCGTGCTCGAGGCGACGAGGATCGTCCGGTCGCCGGAGGGGGACGCGCTGCGGGCCCAGCTCTTCACCGCCATCGACGCGCTGCGCGACGAGCTGACCACCCGCGGGCTGACCTGCATGGGCGAGCCGTCGCCGATCGTGCCGCTGCTGATCGGCAACGAGAAGCTGGCCCGCACCGCCAACCGGCTGCTGTTCGACCGGGGCGTACTGGCGTTCATGGTGGAGTTCCCGGTCACGCCGACCGGGTCGTCGCGCTTCCGGCTGCAGGTGCAGGCCAGCCACCGCCCGGAGGAGGCCCGCGAGGCGGCCCGGATCATCGAGGGTGCGATCGCGGACTCCCGGGCCTACCTGTCGAGCGCGTTCGGCAGCGCGCCGAGCTAGGCCCGCCGGCGCCCGCGGTGGTCAGGCAACCCCCGCGGGCGCCGGAACGACCTCCGTCCGCGTTGGTGGCGGCTGCTCCGGCACGTAATGTCGTCTCCTCGGCACCACCGCGGTGCCCGGGACGATGGTGGGGCACCGGACCCACTCCTGGCGCGGGAGGGCCTGGAATGCAGCTGATCGGTCTGCTCGGCGGCATGAGCTGGCAATCGACCATGGAGTACTACCGGATCCTCAACGACCTGGTCCGGCAACGCCGCGACGGCCTGCACTCCGCCCGCTGCCTCGTCTACTCGGTCGACTTCGCGGCCATCGAGGCGATGCAGGCCGAGGGGCGGTGGGACGACGCCGGCACCGTCCTGGCGTCGGCCGCCCGGGCGCTGGAGGACGGCGGCGCCGACTTCATCGTCCTGTGCACCAACACGATGCACCGGGTCGCCGACCAGATCCAGCGGTCGGTCACGATTCCGCTGCTGCACCTCGGGGACACCACCGCGGCGGCGGTGAAGGGGCGGCACATCCAGACGGTCGGGCTGCTCGGCACCCGGTTCACCATGGAGCAGGCGTTCTACCGGGACCGGCTGGCCGCGCACGGGCTCCGCGTCGTCGTGCCCTCGGAATCCGACCAGAAGATCGTCAGCGACATCATCTACGACGAACTGTGCCTGGGCGTGGTCCGGCCCGAGTCCCGCGCCGCCTACCGGGAGATCATCGGAAAGCTCGTCGACGAGGGCGCCCAGGGTGTCATCTACGGATGCACCGAGATCGAACTGCTGGTCGACCAGAGCGACAGCGCCGTACCGGTGTTCCCGACCACGCGGCTGCACTGCGAGGCGGCGGTCGACCGCGCGACGGGACCGGGTCCGGTCCGGCGCCCCGAACTGCCGTAGGGCGGACCGGTCAGGGCGGGCCGGCGGTGCTGCGCCGGGTGACCAGGATCGGCGCCACCCGCGACCCGACGGCCGGGCCGGCCGCCGGCCCGGCCTCGATCAGGTCGAGCAGGGCGGCCAGGCAGCGCCGGCCGACCTCGTCGAAATCCTGCCGTACGGTCGTCAGGGGCGGGAACATGTACTCGGCCTCGGGGATGTCGTCGAAGCCGACGACGCTGACGTCCTCGGGGACGCGCACGCCGCGCTCGTGCAGGCCGCGCAGCAGGCCGAGCGCGGTCTGGTCGTTGGCGCAGAAGACCGCGGTGGCGCCGGTGCCGTCGACGAGTCGGGCGGCCCGGTAGCCGCTGCGGGCGCTCCAGTCCCCGGCGACGACCGGCGGGACCGGGCGCCCGGCCTCCTCCAGCGCCGACCGCCAGCCGTCGGCGCGGTCGCGGGCCTCCAGCCAGTCACCGGGCCCGCCGACGTGCCACACGGTCTCGTGCCCGAGGTCGAGCAGGTGCCGTACGGCCAGCCGGGCGCCGGCGACCTGGTCGACCGAGATCGCCTGGATCTCCGACCCGACCGCGGACTCGACGGCCACCGCCGGCACGCCCCTGGGCAGGCTGTGCAGGGCGGCCGCGGCGGCGACCTGCGGGGCGATGACGACGACCCCGGCGACCGACTGCTCGGCCAGCACGTCCAGGGCGGTCACCACGCCGGCGTGGTCGAGCTGTTCGAGGGTGACGATGTTGACGCCGTACCCGGCGGCGCGGGCGGCCCGCTCGATCCCGAGCAGGGTCGCCGCCGGGCCGTAGAGCAGCGTGTCGAAACTGACCACGCCGAGGGTGCGGGGCCGGCGGCCGGCCAGCCCGCGGGCCAGCGGGTTCGGCCGGTAGTTCAGTTGCTCGACCGCGCGCAGGACCCGCTCGCGGGTTTCGGCGCGCACGTGCGGGTGTTCGTTGAGCACCCGGGAGACGGTCTGGTGGGACACGCCCGCCAGGCGCGCGACGTCGTGTATGACGACGGCCCGGCCGGGTGTCGACACCATCTGTTCTCCTCGGTTCGTCGTGCGATGGGGATCGGCCGTGGGTGGGCACGGTTCGCCCACCCACGGCCGGCGGTCAGCCGTACGCCTTCACCTCCAGCAGGCCGACCGATCCGGCTCCGCTCTCCAGCAGCACCCGCAGCCGGGTGGTGGACAGCGCCGGGAACGTCACCACGTTGTAGGCGTTGGCGGCGGTCGGGTAGCCGCTGGCGCCGGGTACGTCGGCGTACCCGCTGCCGGTCCAGTACTGCAACCGCCACGAGGCCGGCAGCCGTACGCCGCCGTTGTCGTCGAAGAAGTAGACCTGCGCCGACCGGAGCGTCTGCGCCGATCCCCAGGTCAGGTCGGCCCACTGCTGGCCGGTGTTGGGCCAGGTGCCCCAACGCGGGTTGACGGTGTCGTTGGAGTTCGGTGGGTCGATGCCGTCGTTGAGGGCGGCGACGCTCTCCCACGGCGAGGTGTACGACGCCGACGGGGTCGCGGTGCCGGCGAGGTTGGCCGGGCCGGGGTCCGGGCCGCCACCGCCCCGGTTGAAGACCTTCACCTCGGTGAGTCCGGTCTTGTAGCCGGACGCGTGGGTGAACTGCACCCGCAGCCGGGTGGTGTTCACGGCGGTGAACCGTACCCGGTTGTGGTTGGCCTGCGGACTGCCGGGCGTCTTGACCTGGGCGGCGGCGTTGACGAAGGTGCTGCCGTTCCAGTACTGGACGTTGTACGACGCGGGCGCCCGGTAGCGGTTGGTGGCCCGGTCGTTGCGGAAGTGGAGCCACACGTCGTCGACGGTGCGGGACTGGCCGAACGACACCTCGTACCAGTCGGTGGTGTTCGGCGAGCCGTAGCTGCCCCAGATCGGCTCGTTGATCGGGAACCCGTCGACCGCCGCGCCGGTCGAGGTGCCCGAGGCGGTGTACGACGCGGAGACCGTGGCGCCCTGGGCCAGGTTCGGGGTCGTCGAGGTCAGGTCGGCGCCGGCCTTGGCGAACATGTCGACCATGCGGGCGCTGTTCTGGACCACGTTCTGCGGCGCCTGCAGGCCGGGTACGGCGGTGCTGTAGGTGGTGCTGCCGCCGGCCGGCAGGCTGACCGTGCCGGTCGCCGGGTTGTAGAGCACCCGGGTGATCCGGTCGACGGTGAAGGCGCGGGTGCCGTTGAGGTAGACCGAGTAGCCCTGCGGCACGCCGCTGTAGCGGGTGACGCCGTCGGCCGGGTCGTCCCAGACGATGCTCAGGTCCATGTTGCGGTAGCGCAGGTTGTTCACCGCGAAGTGCGACCAGTTGATGTTGATCGGGGACAGCTCGATCTGGGCGTCGGTGCGCGGCCGCAGGCCGGCGACGTCCTCGATGACGGTCCAGTTGCTGCTGCCCAGGATGTTGTGGTGAATCCAGGAGCGGTAGTCGATGTTGCGGGTGCCGGCGTTCCAGTTGGCCCAGAACTCGTTGGCGTCCGGCCACTGGGTGTTGCCGCCGACGTACTGCGCCCAGGCGTTCCAGTAGAGCAGCTTCTTGTAGTCCTCGGCCGACATCCACTGGTTGGGGTAGTTGCGCAGCACCGACGAGTAGAGCCGGAACTGCACGGTGGAGTTGATGGTGGAGAAGTTGTTGCTGCCGGGGAAGCCGGCCGCGGCGGCGGCCGCCTTGTCGCGCTGGTTGGCGGTGTAGAACGGGAACACCGGGTATTCGGCCGGGTCGGCGAACAGCCGCAGCGCCTCGCGGTACTGGGCGGTGTTCGGCATCAGCCCGACCGAGTACGGGTAGTAGTTGTTGATCTCCTTCCACGGCACGTGCGCGTTGGTGGCGACGTGCTTGTGCTCCAGCAGTTGCCGCGACGGGTTCCACAGCGTGTTGATGACGCCGTTGCGGATGCGGTCGGCCAGCGTCTGCATCTCGGCCGCCTTGGCGGTGTTGCCGAGCAGGGCGTACGCCTGCTGGGCGGCGACCGCCCCGCTCCAGACGTACGCGGTCTCGGCCCGGTCGAGCCGGCCGGCCCGCCAGTCGAAGGAGACCGCGTCGGCGTCGTTGCCGGTCAGGGCGCCCCAGTCGTACTCGATGACGCCGTTGTTGTTGGTGTCGTAGTAGGACAGTTGGCCCTTGGCGTCGCCCTCGGCGTAGCGGGCCAGGTTGCCGGCGATGGCCGGCTGGCCGCCGTGGATCTGGTAGCTGCGCCAGGCCGCCTCGGAGATGTACTGGGTGTAGGAGTTCGACCAGTTCTCCGGGTCGCCGGGGTTGTCCATGAACCGGCCGCCGCGCGAGGTCTGCCCGACCGACAGCCAGGGGCCGTACGAGTAGACCGGGTTGCGCAGGTATTTCAGGTCGTCGATGTGCATCGGCTGGGTCAGCGCGATGGCGTTGTTGTAACCGGTGACGCCCTCGATCGACACCGGGAACTGGAAGTCCTGCCCGGGGATGTCGACGTCGAGGTAGTTGTAGCGCATCAGCCACCAGCGGTAGTAGATGTTCTTCTTGATGGCCGCGTCGGGCACGTCGATGTACGGGACGTTCTCCGCCCACCAGCGGTTGTAGTCGCGGACGTGGGTGGCGAACGCGGAGTCCGGCGTGTAGCCGCGGTAGGCGTTGTACTCGGTCAGCGACTGCGGGATCTCGTCGGTGACGAAGCCCATGACGACCTTGGTGGTGACGGTCTGGCCCGCGCCGACGGTGACCGACCGGTTGAGCCCGCCGCCGCTGACCGTGAAGCCGTCGCCGGACAGCCGGGGCCGGATGGTGGTCAGGTTGTTCTTCACCTGCCGGCTGCCGGTCAGCTCGCTGCCGCTGCCGGTGGTGGCGTACGGCGAGGTGGCGCGCAGTTGCAGGGTGGTCGATCCGGTGCCGTTGTTGCGGATCGACAGGTTGGTGACGGCGACGTTGTTGTGGGTGATGAACTTGGTCATGTCGACCCGGACCGAGCCGCTGGTGTAGACGCCCTTCCAGTGGCTCGGCGACTGCCACCGCCCGCTGACCTGCTCGGCGAAGGTGCCGGGGGTGACGGTGACGGCGTACGCGTTCTGGCTGCTGATGTTGTCCCAGTAGGCGGTGTTGCCGCCGAAGCCGATGACGCCGGGGTTGTGGGTGTACATGTACAGGCCGCGGCCGCGGGTCATCAGCCACGTGCCGGCGGGGTCGTTGCCGGGCCGGGCGAGCAGCCGGTCCATCCAGAAGTCGGTGCCGGCGCTCTCGGCGTCGTAGATCGCCTGCATGGTGTTGCCGGTGTTGTAGCCGACCGGCGGGGCGGGGATCGCCGGGCCGGAGAAGGTGGGATAGCCGATTGTCTGGGCCGCGTGGGCGGCGGTGGCGGTGGGGACGGTCAGGGCGCCGGTGGTGAGTACGGCGGCCAGCGCCAGTGCCAACGGCCTCCGTACGGAGTCCACTGTGGATGGCATGGCGGCACCTCCAGGGGTGGGGGTGGGACGGGGTGGCATGCGGGTCGGGGCCGGCGGACGGGTGCGCCCGCCGGCCCCGGGCGGTCAGCTCTGGAAGGCCATCCACTCCAGGACGCCGGTGGACAACCCCGGCCTGGACGTGATCGACAACCGGAGCCGGGTGGTCGAGACGGTGTTGAAGGTGGTGACGTTGTACGTGTCGCCGGCGACGCCGCACGCCGACTGGCCGGGCACCGCGACGTACGAACTGCCGTTCCAGTACTGCACCTGGCAGGAGGCGGGCAGGTCGATGCCCTGGTTGTCGTCGAACCAGTAGGTGGCGACCCGGTTGATCGAGCGGGCCGACGGCCAGGTGTACTCGATCCACTGGGTGCCCTGCTGCGGCCAGTTGCCGTACGCGAGGTTGCCGCGGTCCTGCGAGTTGGCCGGCACTCCCCCGTTGTTGATCGCGGCGAGGCTCTCCCAGGCCGAGACGTGCGAGGTGCCGGCGGTGGCGGACGGGGCCAGGTTGGTGCCGGACGGCGGCTGGCCGGGGCCGCCGGGGCCGGGGTTCGGCGGCGGGCCGGTCGTGGTCTGGACGACCTTCTGCATGGTGCCGTCGGCGTTGAAGTAGAGCCGGTCGACGGCGACCGAGCGGCGGAAGTTACCGCCGCCGGGGGCGTTCGCGTTGTGGTAGACCATGTACCACTGGCCGTTGAAATCCACCACACCGGCGTGGTTGGTGGTCGACGAGACCTGGTCGAGCACGACGCCGCGGTGGGTCCACGGGCCGAGCGGGTTGGTCGCGGTGGCATACCGCTGGCAGGCGTAGTTGGAGTTGGTCACGCAGCCGTTGGTGTCGTTGGCGGCGTAGATCATGTAGTAGAGGCCGTTGCGCTTGAACATCCACGGCGCTTCCCAGAAGTTGGTCAGCCCGGTCGGGGTGACCACCGCCCCGTCCAGCTCGATCATGTTGGACTTCAGCTTCGCGGCCCGGGGACCCCAGTAGCCGCCCCAGTAGATGTACGCCTGACCGTCGTCGTCGGTGAAGACGGTCGGGTCGATGTTGAGTCCGGACGAGTTCGGGGTGCTGTCGCTGATCAGCGGGCCGCCCTTGGCGTCGGTGAACGGGCCGAGCGGGCTGTCGCCGACCGCGACGCCGATGTTCATCCAGCCGGGGCCGTTGCCGTTGATCGAGGTGTACCAGTAGTAGCGGCCGTTGCGCTCCTCGACCTCGCTGGCCCAGGCGTCGGCGCCGGCCCACGGGAACGTGCCGATGTTGGCGCGGGCGCCGCGGTCGGTCCAGTTGGCGGCGTCGGTCGAGGAGAAGACCCGCCACTCGCGCATCACGAAGTTGTTGACGCCGGTCGCCGCCTCGTCGCGGCCGGCGTAGATGTACATGGTGTTGCCGACGACCAGCGGCGCCGGGTCGGCGGTGTAGATGTTGGTGACGATCGGGTTGGCGGCGTGGGCCGGCAGGACCGGCGCGGCGAGGGCCGCGACCAGGGCGGCGGTCAGGGCCGTGGCACCGGCCCGCCGGCGGGTACGTCTGGCGGTGGGGGTAGTGGGCATGCGCGGCACCTCTCGTGGGGCACGGACGCGGGAGGGGTGGGGCACCCCACGGCCACCGGGCGTGGCCGTGGGGTGCCGGTCGGTGCGGGTCAGTAGCCGTAGCGGTTCTTCAGGTGCCGCCACCAGTCGCGCAGCATCCACCGGTCGAAGTCGGTGATCGAGCTGGCACTGCCGGCACGCATGAGGAACCCGCCTACTCCCGACGGGGTCCAGTCGTAGAAGTCGTCCAGACCGAAGGTGTGGCCGATCTCGTGGAGCAGGATCGTCATGTTCTCGGCGTTGAGGTTGTTCATGTAGTACTCGCGGCCCATCCGCTGGCCCCAGTCGCCGCCGGCCCCGCCGCCGAAGCCGTCGGTGAGCCACAGCGACTGGTCGTAGTGCCGGGAGGCGCCACCGGGGCAGTTCGGGTACTGGCCGTTCTGGTTGAAGAACCGGCCGCAGGGCTCCGAGCACTGCGGGGCGTTCTCCCGGATGTTGTTGACGTAGATGTCGACCGAGTTGTCGGACCACTGCAACTGGGCACGGTTACGCACGGCCCAGCCGACGACGCGGATCGGTACGTCGTTGTACGGCCAGGCGTTGTGGCCGACCATGACGTCCATCCACTTCTTGTACTGGCGGGCGAGGGTGGCGTGGATCTGGTCGCGTTGCGCGGCGGTCACCGACGCCGACGAGTCCCAGCGGACGCAGAAGTTCAGGTAGCCACCGTTGGCCATGACCTGGTCCCAGCCGTAGTTGCGGAACCCGTACAGGTTGCCGTTGTTGTAGGTCTCCTCCTGGTGCCGCCAGACCTGGTCGAGGGGGGTCACCAGGTTGGCCGGCGGGTTCCACCCGCTCGACGGCGGCGGGGTCGTGGGGCCGCCCGGCCCGTTGGCGTGCGCCTTGACCTCGAGCAGCCCGACCGATGCCGTACCGCTCTGCAGCACCACCCGCAGTTGCGTGGTGCTGACGGCGTTGAAGGTGACGAGGTTGTAGCGGTCCCGCAGGATCGGGTAGCCGCTGGCGCCGGCGACGTCGACGAAGCCACTGCCGTTCCAGGACTGCACCCGCCAGGAGGCGGGGAGCCGGACGCCACCGTTGTCGTCGAAGAAGTAGACCTCGGCGGCGCGGATGGTCTGCGGACTGCTCCAGGTCAACTGGACCCACTGCTGGCCGGTGTTGGGCCAGGTGCCCCAGCGCGGGTTGACGGTGTCGTTGGAGTTCGGCGGGTCGATGCCGTCCCTGATCGCCGCAACGGACTCCCACGGCGAGGTGTAGGACGCGGTCGCGGTCGCGGTCCAGGCCAGGTTGTCACCGGGTACGGCGTGGGCGACGCCGGTCCCGACCACCCCCAGCCCCGCGGCCACGGTAGCGGCGAGCAGTCCGGCCAGGGCCGGTGCGAAAGTACTTCGCCATCGGCTTCTCACGGGATCCTCCTTCATGGATGAAGATCGATATATGGAACCCGGATCCGCCCTCTCATCCGTGGAGCCGCCTGGGAGGGTGAGCCGGGAGTGTTACCTCCTGAACGCGCCCGGAGACGACCCCCGGACGTGGCCGCCGCGACCGTCGGCCCAGGCCGACCCCGCTGGCGACGTCACGACCATGCGGCCACCTCACTTCGCTCGGTCACGGCACCCCCGCACACCTCTACACAGTGAGCACCATCACTGCGGTTGACCGCCACAATGGCCTACGAAAACCTTTTCGGCAAGATGGCTCCTGTGTTACGCACAGGTCACGACAGATTGATCTGCACGTTGACCACCAGGCATAGAATCTCTTCAGACTCCGAAAAGAAAACCGAAAGGATTTCGGTGGGCAGGAAACCTTCGCAGAACGTGACGCTGAGCGACGTGGCCCGGCTGGCCGGCGTCTCGGTCGCCACCGCGTCCAAGGCGCTGAACGCCCGGGCCCAGGTGGCGCCGGCCACCCGGCAGCGCGTCCTGCAAGCCGCCGCCGAACTGTCCTTCCAACCCAACGCCCTCGCCCGCGGCCTCATCTCCGGCCGCACCCGCACCATCGGCCTGCTCACCGACGAACTCGGCGGACGCTTCTCCATCCCGATCCTGCTCGGCGCCGAGAACGCCCTGGGCAACGAACAGATGTCGGTGCTGCTCTGCGACGCCCGCGGCGACGCCATCCGGCGCCAGCACTACATCCGTACGCTGCTCGCCCGCCAGGTCGACGGGTTCATCGTCGTCGGCGACAGCAACGACCTGCGCCCGTCGCTCACCCCCGAGATCCCGGTCCCGGTCGTCTACGTCTACGGCGAGTCCACCGACCCGTCCGACCTGTCGCTGCTCGCCGACGACGAGGGCGGCGCCCGGCTCGCCATCGAACACCTCGTCGCCCTGCGCCGCCGCCGCATCGGTCACATCACCGGCCCGCAGAGCTACCGGGCCGCCCGCGACCGGGTCGTCGGGATGCGCAAGGTCCTCGCCGAACACGGGCTGCCGCTGGCCGGCGGTGAACCGCTTCACGGCGAGTGGTCCCAGCGCTGGGGCCGGCACGCCGCCCGTACCCTGCTCGCCACCGACCCCGACCTCGATGCGATCTTCTGTGGCAACGACCAGATCGCCGCCGGAGTCACCGAGACCCTGCACGACCTCGGCCGCCGGATTCCCGACGACGTCGCCGTCGTCGGCTACGACAACTGGGAGGTGCTCGCCGCCGACTGCCGGCCGCCACTGACCACCGTCGACCTCAACCTCCAGCACCTCGGCGCCACCGCGGTCACCCACCTCTTCGCCGCCCTCGACGGCAGGCGCCCGTCCGGCGTGATCCGCCAGCCCTGCCGGCTGGTCGTCCGCGAGTCGACCGGGCCGGCCGCCCACCGCTGACAGGTCCTCCGGCCCTGGTCGCACCGGCCGGGAGCGGTCAGCGTGGACACATGGAGAGTCGCGCGAAGAGCCGGCCGGAGGCACGGTGCCCGATCCGGCCGGGCGAGCCGTGCACGCTGTGCCAGCTCGACGTCACCGGCCCGCAGGACTGCGGCCTGGTCTATCTGGTCATGCACGACGACGAACTGCGCGAGGGCCTGCACCGGATGTCCGTCCCCGACGCCGCCGACCGATGACCCGAGCACCGACGGCCGGCTTCGGTGATCGTCTGCTGTTCCGCCGTCAGCTCTCGGCGCGTCGAACGGCTGCACAGCAGACGATCATGGTCGGCGGGGCTGGCTCATGGACGGGCGGTAGCGGTGGCCCCGGCCAGGCGGGTCAGGGCGGCGGCGCGGACCTCGGCCGTTTCGATCGGGTCGTCGCGCAGGTGACACAGCCGTTCGCGGGTCGTGTCGGTGAGCGGCGCGTGCCGGGCGGCCAGCAGCCGTACGCCGGCTTCGCAGTCCCACAGCCCTTCCACGAGGAAGCGTGACGCCCCGGCCGGGTCCAGCGCCACCCACGCCCTGAGATAGTCGGATCGTTCGAACGAGTGCGGGCTGAACCACAGCCGGCCCAGTCGGGGCAGGACGTCGACCGCCGCCGGGCCACCGATCCGGGCCAGACCTTCGACGAGTACGTCGTAGCCGCACAGATCGTCGGGGCGGCCGTCCAGCCAGTCGAGGCCGGCGATGAGCGCCGCCGCGTCGGTGTCGTCGCCGTGTGCGGCCAGGATGCGCAGCGCGGTCCAGGTCAGCGGGTGCTCCGGGGTCGCCGCCCAGTCACGGGCGGCCGGAAGTGCCGCCGGGCCCAGCCGCCTGATCGCGGCGGACAGGGCGGCTCTGGGGCCGCCGGCGAGGAGATCGTCGACGAGTTCGAGAAGTGCCGGCTCGGGTGGCCGTCGGCGCAGTTCGCGCAACACCGGATCGTGGTCGCGGGCGTGGGCCGGGTCGCGTAGCCGGGCCAGCAGGGTGGTGGTCGGCTGATCGGCGAACGGCCGGGGCGACACCGGTCGGCGCGCGGTGGCGACTCGGGCGGCGATCCAGGCGTCCCGCGCTGCCCAGGTGGTCCACGGCGGTGATCGCCACCACGCTTGGTCGGCGGCCGACGCGAGGCGGGCCGCCACACTCGGATACAGGTCCTCCCACCGCTCGCAGGGCCAGGACGCGGCGACCTTTTCCAGCACGTCCAGCCACCGGTCACCCTCTCGGATGTAGCGGCGGACCCCGTCGACCGCGTCGCCGGCACCGGCCCGGCCGAGCGCCTCGAGCACCTCGAGCGTGTTCTCGAACTCGTTGTCGTGGTCGGACTGCTCGGCCGGGGCGGTGAACAGCCGGTCGGCGATCGGTTCGACCGGCATCTCCAGGTCGCGGACCAGCCGGGCCAGGTACACCGCCCGATCGTCCACCTGCCAGTCCCAGCGGTGGTCGCGTCGCAGGCAGTGGGTGATCAGGTCGGGTGCCGCCGGATCGGCCATGGCCCGCAGGGCGCCACGGCCGAGGCCCCGTTGCAGGGCGCCGGCGAGTGTCCGCCGACCGGCGTAGCGCCACGTGTCGGTGCTGTCGTCGGTGTCGTCGCTCATCGGCGGCAAGTGTGCGACGGGTCGCACCTGGCGCGCACCGGCTTTCCGGTCGGGCCGGCCGGCAGGTATAAAGATCCCCGAACACGGTTTCCGTTTTCATTTTCGATTGGAGGTCACCCCGCCATGCCGCCGACACCCGCCGCGCCGACCGACGTCGGCGGCACCCCCCTGCCCACCCAGCGCCGCCGGGTGGGCATCGCACGCCCCGGCCCGCCGGGCGGCCGTACGGCGCTCGGGGTGGCCGTCGCGGCGCTGGCCGTCGCCCTGCTGGTGTCCGTACTGCTGGCCATCGGGCTGGGACCGGCGAACGTCGCACCGGCCGACACCGCCCGCTACCTGTGGGCGGCGCTGACCGGCGGCCGGATCACCGCCGACGAGGTCGCCACCTACCAGATCGTGTGGCAGATCCGTACCCCACGGGTGCTGCTCGCGGCCCTGGTCGGGGCCGGCCTCGCCGCGGTCGGGGTGGCCGTGCAGGCGATGGTGCGCAACGCGCTGGCCGACCCGTTCGTGCTCGGCATCTCCTCCGGCGCGTCGGTCGGCGCCGTCGCGGTCACCGTCACCGGTGGGCTGGCGGTGTTCGGGATCTACGCGATGTCGGCCGGCGCGTTCCTCGGTGCGCTGCTCGCCTGCGTCCTGGTGTACGCCGCCGCGCGCGGGCCGGGCGGCATCGCGCCGCTGCGGCTGGTGCTGACCGGGGTGGCGATGTCGTTCGGACTCCAGGCGGTGATGAGCGTGATCATCTACCTGGCCCCGAACAGCGAGTCGACCAGCACCGTCCTCTACTGGACGATGGGCAGCTTCGGCGCCGCGACCTGGGGCGCGCTGCCGCTGCTGGCGGTCCTGGTGCTGGGCTGTGTCGCCGTCCTGCGCCGGCACGCCCGGTCGCTGGACGTGCTGGCGCTCGGCGACGAGACCGCGGCGAGCCTCGGCGTGCACCCCGACCGGCTGCGCAACGGCCTGCTGCTGCTCACCTCGGTGGTCACCGGGGCGATGGTCGCGGTCAGCGGGGCGATCGGTTTCGTCGGCCTGGTCATGCCGCACGTCGTACGCATCGTCGTCGGTGCCGGCCACGCCCGGGTGCTGGCGGTCGCGCCGCTGGCCGGCGCGGTCTTCATGGTCTGGGTCGACCTGGTGTCGCGGACCCTCGTCGCCCCGCGCGAACTGCCGCTCGGGGTCATCACCGCGCTGGTCGGCGTACCGGTGTTCGTCACGCTGCTACGTCGCCGCGGCTACCTGTTCGGGGGGCGTTGAGATGGACCTCGTCCTGTCCGGGCTGACGGTGACCGTCGACGGCCGGCACCTCGTCCACGACCTCTCCCTCGACGTCGCCGGGGGACGTGTCGTCGGCCTGGTCGGCCCGAACGGCAGCGGCAAGTCGACGGCGCTGCGCTGCGTCTACCGGGCGCTGCGGCCCAGCGGCGGCGTGGTCCGGGTCGGCGGCGAGGACCTGGCCGCGATGCCGATGCGGCGCAGCGCCCGCACCGTCGCCGCCCTCACCCAGGAGGGCGGCGCCGACCTGGACTTCACCGTCGAGGAGGTCGTCGCCCTCGGGCGGGCACCGTACCTGCGCGGCAACCAGGCGCTCGGCGCCGCCGACCGGGAGCTGTGCGCGGCGGCGATGGCGCGCCTCGACGTGGCGCACCTCGCCCGCCGCGGGGTGCTCACCCTGTCCGGCGGCGAGCGGCAGCGGGTGCTGGTCGCCCGCGCCCTGGTCCAGCAGCCCCGGGTCCTGGTCCTCGACGAACCGACCAACCACCTCGACGTACGGCACCAGATCGGGCTGCTGTCGCTGCTGCGCGGCTGCGGGCTGACCGTCCTCGTCGTCCTGCACGACCTGAACCTCGCCGCCGCGACCTGCGACCGGATCGGTGTGCTTTCGCAGGGCCGGCTGGTCGCCGCCGGCACCCCGGACGAGGTGCTGACCGTCGACCTGGTCCGCGACGTCTTCGGCGTGGACGCGACCGTCGTGCCGCATCCGCTCACCGGCACCCCGCAACTGCTGTACTCGCTCACCCCGCAAGGAGGAACCACCCTGTGACATCCAGGACAACCCGCTCCGGGCTCGCGCTCGGCGTACTCGTGACCCTGCTCGCCACCGGCTGCGGCGCCGAGGTCGCCGACAGCGCCGGGACGGCCGCGACGGTCACCGTGCCGCGCTGCGGCGAGGAGGTCGAATACCGTACGCCGCAGCGTGCGGTGGCGTACGAGGGCGGCAGCGCCGACAAGCTGTTCGCGCTCGGGCTGACCGACCGGGTGCACGGCTACGTGATGCCGCCGGCGAACCCGCCGGTGACCGAATCGCCGTGGGCGGCCGAGTACGCCAGGGTCGAGATGCTCAGTGACGACCTTCTCAACAAGGAACTCGTCGTCGACGCGAGGGCCGACCTGGTGGTGGCCGGTTGGAACTCCGGCTTCAGCGACCAGCGCGGCATCACCCCGCAGATCCTCGACCAGCTCGGCATCCAGAGCTTCATGCACAGCGAGAGCTGCTTCAACTACCCGAACTTCCCGCAGCGGCTCACCCCGTTCGAGGGGCTCTACAGCGATCTCGAACGCCTCGGCGCGATCTTCGGCGTGCCGGAGCGGGCCGGCACCGTCGTCGCCGACCTGAAGGCGCGGGTCGCGGCGGTGCAGGCGCGGGCGCCGCAGGGCGACCCGGTGCCGGTGTTCCTCTACGACTCCGGCACCGACCAGCCGTTCACCGCCGGTGCCCAGGTCCCGCCGACCGACATCATCCGGATCGCCGGCGGTCGCAACATCTTCGCCGGCCTCGACGCCCGCTGGACCCAGGTCGGCTGGGAGGCGGTCACCAGCGCCCAGCCGGAGGTGATCATCATCCTGGACTATGGCGACCAGCCCGCCCAGGAGAAGATCGACTTCCTGCGGACGTCGCCGCTGACCCGTGAACTGCCGGCGGTACGCGACAACCGTTTCTTCGTCCTCGACTACAACGAGGGGATCAGCGGTCCACGCAATGTGGACGGTCTGGAGAAGTTCGCCGACTACCTGCGCACGCTGCCCTGACGTTCCATGGTGGACACAGCGGCGAAGGGTGCGGTGCCCGG
This sequence comes from Polymorphospora sp. NPDC051019, assembly GCF_040683055.1. Classification (NCBI taxonomy): domain Bacteria; kingdom Bacillati; phylum Actinomycetota; class Actinomycetes; order Micromonosporales; family Micromonosporaceae; genus Polymorphospora; species Polymorphospora sp. NPDC051019. Next base: position 88,255 of record NZ_JBFBCH010000006.1, read on the forward strand.
GGATCTGCGGATGGCCGGGCAGCTCTGGCCGGTGCTGCTCGCCTCGGCGGTCGGGCTGCTGCCGTACACGGTCTTCAGCACCTTCCTGGTGCCGATCGCCGACGCGACCGGCGGTGGCGAGGCGGCCGTCGGTGGCCTGCGCGGCCTGGGCGGCCTCGCCGCCCTGGCCGTCGGTACGGCGTTCGCGCCGCTGATCGGCAGGCTGCCGGTGCACCTGTCGGCGGCCGGTGCCCTGCTACTGCTCGCCGTCTCGTCGCTGCTCGGCGCGGCCGGCACGTACGCCACCATCGCCGCCTTCTGCGTCCTGGTCGGCGCCGCCACCGCCGTACTCAACCCGGCGCTGACGACGGCCGCCGCCGACCGGTACGGCGACGGGCCGGCGGCGGCGCGGGCCGCGACCCTGGTCACCGCCACCCAGTCGATGACCGCGATGCTGGCCGCCCCGGTCATCGCGGTCCCGGCCCTGTGGTGGGGTTGGCGCGGCGACCTGGTGGCGACGGCGGTCGTCGCGGCGGTGCTGGCGATGGCGTTCCTGCGGCGCGGCCGGGGCCGGGCGGCCCCCGCCGCCCGGCTCGGCTACGTCGCCACGTTCCGGGCGCTGGCCGCGGTGCCCGGCGCCCGCGCGCTGCTGCTGGTGGCGTTGCTGCGGACCGCCGCGTTCATGGGCTACCTCGCCTACCTGGCCGCGTTCTACGACAGCCGGTTCGACCTGTCGCCGGGCTGGTTCGCGTTCGTGTGGACCCTCAGCGGCACGTCGTTCTTCCTCGGCAACCTCGTCACCGGCCGGCTCGCGAACGCCGGCGACGACGGCCGGCCCCGGCGGCTGCTGCTGGCCGGGCTGGCCGTCGCCGTGGCCGCCATGTTCGGTGTCTTCCTCGCTCCGACGCTGCCGGTCGCCCTGGTCTGCACCGCCGCGCTCGGCGCCAGCCACGCCGTCGTCGCCGCCTGCGTGGTCAGCCTGCTGGTCCGCCGCTGCGGCGCGCAGCGCGGCCCGGCGCTGAGCCTGAACGCCGCCGGCATGAGTCTCGGCGTCTTCGTCGGGGCCACGGCCGGCGGAATCGGCCTGGGCGCGGGTGGCTATCCGGGCGCGGCGGTCGCGCTCGCCGCCCTCACCGCGGTTGCCCTGGTCATCGCCGCCGGCCTCGCAAGATCCGCGTGATCAGGGACTTTGACGTCCGACGCGCCGACGACACGCCGGATTTGGTCCCTGATCACGCGGATCTAGGACGGGCTTACCGCTGGGCCGCCCAGAGGATGGCGCGGCCGAGCTGCGGGTGCAGGCCCTTGGCGTGCAGTCGCCAGGTCGGGTCCGTACCGAAGAGCACGACGCCGTTGCCGGCGGCGGTCTCGGTGCGGACGATGCTGGCCTGGCCGGCCGCGGCGGCCGGCCCGTTGGTGCCGGCGGCGTTCGTGCCCCACCAGCCGGCGACCAGCGGGTCGGCGCCGTACGCCTGGTCGACGACGGCGCCCGCGCCGAGGTTGGTGAACCAGACCGGCTGGGCGACGAACGAGTGCGGCAGGGCGCCGGAGGTGACCGGTCCCCCGTTGTTGACCACGTTGACGACGCCGCTGGCCAGGCTCTGGCCGGCGGTGGCGGTGACGGTCAGCAGCCCGGCGGCGTTGCTGAACGCCGCGCCGGCGGTGTCGACGCCGACCACGCCGCCGCCGCGGGCGAGGAACGCGTCGAGCGCCGCCCGGTTGTCCGCGGTCAGGGTCGCGACGTTGAGGGTGCCGCCGACGAACAGCACGTCGATGTCGGCGGTCAGCGTCGTGGCCAGGTTGGCCGCGGTCACCGGGCGGGCGTCGAAGCCGTTGTCGAGCAGCGTGTCCCGCACCTCGACCGAGCCGACGTAGCCGACGGCGACCTTGTCGAGCAGGGTTCCGCTCCAGCCGGCCGGGGCGGCCGCGAAGTTCACCCGGTGCCGGCGGATCTCGGCGTGGACGAGCCGGCGGTTGGTCGGGGTGTGCGGTACGACGACGGAGCCGTCGGCGAGCCGGTACACCGGTACGCCCTGGGCCAGCAGCGCGTTGACGGCGAGCAGGTCGGACGCGTCCTGGATGTCGAGGTGCAGGTCGGGGGTGCCGCCGGGCAGGGTGCCGGGGGCGCTGCCGTCGTACGTGCGCAGCAGCGGCACGTCGGGCAGTTCGTCCCACAGGGTGTCGACGGTGGCGCCCCAGGTCAGCCCCTGGCTCCAGGCGGCCGGGCCGGCGTAGAGGTCGGCGACCCGATCGGTGAGGTCGATGCCCGGTTCGAGCAGGGAGTTGACCAGGCCGCGCTTGGGCTGGTGCAGGTCGATGACGTACGTGCCGGCCGGGTAGGACCTGCCGCCGGCGGTGAAGTCGTCCTGGGCCCGCCAGACCCGGCCGCCGCTGCCGATGAGCAGGTCGACGAGGCGGGCGGCGGCCGGCTCGGAGCGCTGGCCGGCACCGGTCGGGATGACGTACGAGCGCGGGAACTCGGTGTTGTAGTTGTCCTCCGGGCCCCAGCCGGGCACGTAGCCGTCCGGGATGTCGCGCAGCGGTTCACCGGCCCAGCCGCGCCGGTAGACCTCGGCCTGGTCGTGGATGACCTGGGTGCGGTTCTCCTGGATGTAGCGCAGCGAGGTCTTGATCGCGACCTCGTGCACGTCGGTGTTGATGCCGGAGCGGCGGACCCGCTCGGCCGGGGTCAGGTTGGCGCCACGCGGGTTCAGCGGGGCCTCGATCGTGTACGGGATGCTGCTCTGCAGCAACGCGAACGACGGCACGTAGATCGGCGGGAAGTCGTCCCAGACGCCGGGTGCGTCGTCGCGGAACGGGATGCGGGCCCGCTGCGTCTCGGCGTACCCGAGGCCGCGCAGGTCCTCCTCGATCGCCAGGGCGTTCGGCAGGGCGTGCTTGATGAACAGGTCGTACTCGTTGTTGACGTTGTGCGGCGGGGTGCTCGGGTGCAGCAGCGTCGGGGAGACGTAGCCGTGCAGGTCGAGCGTGATGATCGGCTTGGCGTCGACGGTCAGCTCGCGGATCAGGTTCGTCTCCGGCTGCGAGACGATCGTCAGGTCGCGGTTGAGGTCGTAGCCGGCGGCGTTGGCGCGGGTGCCGGCGATCCGGCCGTCCGGGTTGGCGGTGACGTTGAAGACCAGCCGGTTGCGCTTGAGCAGGTCGGCGACCGCCGGGTCGGTGCTGGTGGCGAACTCCTCGATGACCCGCAGCGCGGCGTCGGTGCCCTCCCACTCGTTGCCGTGGATGTTGGCGTTGACGAACAGCGGGGTCTTGTACTCGGCGAGCAGGCGGGCGTTGGTCCGCGCCTTGACCGGCTCGTCCTCCAGCCAGCGCTTCCACTGCTCCTGCTGCTGCGCCTGCGCCCTGGTCTCGGGCGCGGTGACGGTGACGACGTACAGGTCACGGCCGGCGACGGTCTTGCCGGCGACCCGGGCCGAGACCCGGTCGCTGTCGGCCTGGAGCGCGTTCAGCTTCGGCGCGATCTCGTCGTAGGGGACGACACCGATCGGGATGGACGCGTCGTTCGGGTCGTCCGGCCACACCGGCAGGACGTTCTGGCGCGGGTACGCCTCGACGTGGGCGAGCTGGACGGGCTGCGGCGGCACGGACGGCAACGCGGTCGCGTTCGCCGGGCCGGTCCAGACCGCGGTCCCGAGCAACGAGGCACCGACCGCGACCGCGGCCAGCCTCGTCAGATGTCTTGTGGACATGAAGGATTGGTCTCCTTGCAAAGGGGTGTGCGCGCAGGCAGACGCCACCGCAGGGCCGGAAACCTGCGGGGTCGGGATACGCCTCTGGGCGTACGGGAAAAGGGGGAGCCGGCGTCGAACGCTAGGGTCGACAGGCCGCGCTGGCAACGCGCAGGAGGTCGATGTGACCCCGCTTGGTGAGGAGAGCGCTTCGCACAAAGTGGATCTTTGATCAACGACGGCGCGCTGTCAATGCCCCGCCACCGCACGGTGACGGCCACCACCCGCCGGACAAGCCGCCGGCACCTGCGAAAACGGCACGGAACCGCAGGTCAGTGGCGGTCGCTGGAAGCGGTACGGGTGACCGGCTCTCGATCCCAGATGTTGGATCGACCGACATGACCTCCGGCACTGGGCAGGCCAGGTCGGGTGTGGAAGGCTCCAGCCGGTGACCCTGCCATCGATCGGCTCGACCACGACCTCCCCGGGACGGCGCCGGAACGCCGGCCACACCACCGTCGGGGGGCCCGGTTGAGGTTCCGCGTCCTCGGCCAGCTCGAAGTCACCGTCGACGGGCAGGCGGTGCCGCTGGGATCGCCGAAGCAGCGGACCCTGCTCGCTGCGCTGCTGGTCGACCACGGCCGGCTGGTCACCGTCGACCGGCTGGTCGACGCGCTGTGGGAAGACCGTCCACCCGCGACCTGCCGGGCCCAGATCCACGCCCACGTGTCGGCCCTGCGCCGCCTGCTCGCCGCCGGCGGGCAGCCGGACCTCGTCGACACGGTCGCCGACGGATACGTCCTGCGGATCCCGCCCGGCGGCAGCCTCGACCTGGACTCCTTCGACGAACACGCCGCACAGGCCCGGCGGCTGGCCGGGCAGGGCCGGCACACCGACGCGATCGTGGTGCTGCGGGCCGCGCTGGCGCTGTGGCGCGGTCCAGCCCTGGACGGGCTCACGGCGCGCTTCGCCCGGCAGGTGTCGGCCGGCCTGGACCGTCGCCGGCTGCACGCGGCGGAACTGCTCGCCGCCGCGCACCTCGCGACCGGACGCGAGGCCGAGATCGTGCCGGAACTGACCGCGCTCTGCGCCGCGTACCCGCTGCACGAGGGGCTGCGGGCCCAGCTGATGACGGCGCTGCACGCCACCGGCCGCACCGCCGAGGCGCTCGCCGCGTTCCGGGAGGGGCACCGGCTGGCAGCGACCGAGCTGGGCATCGAGCCCGGCGAGCGGCTACGGACGGTGCACAAGGCGATCCTGCGCGGGCTGCCCACGGCACCACGAAAGGTCCCGCCGGCCGCGCAACCCGATCCGCCGGCCGAACCCCCGGCCCCGGCGGGCGACACCCCGGTGCCGCGCTTCCAGCTCCCCGGTGACGTGGCCGCCTTCGTCGGCCGCGCCGACGAGCGGGAGGCGGCGCTGGCCCGGCTCGCCACCGCGGGGTCCCGGCCGGTCACGCTGCTCGTCACCGGCCCGGCCGGGGTCGGCAAGACCGCCTTCGCCACCCACCTCGCGCACCGGTCCCGGCCGTCCTACCCCGATGGTCAGCTGTACGTCAGCCTGCGGCACGCCGACGCGACCCCGGTGTCCGTACGCGACGCGCTCGGCACCCTGCTGCGCGGGCTCGGGGTCGCCAGCTCCGTGCTGCCGGCCGACGAGCCGGCCCGGCTCGACCTCTACCGCACCCTGCTCGCCGACCGGCGGGTGCTGGTGCTGCTCGACGACGCGGTCAGCGCCGCCCAGCTACGGCCGCTGCTGCCGCCGGTCGCCGGCAGCGCCCTGCTGGTCACCAGCCGCAGCGCCGTCGCCGGGCTGACCGCCTACCGGGTGGTGCTGGCACCGTTCACCGGCCCGGAGGCGCTGGAACTGCTCGCCGCGACGGTGGGCCGCGAGCGGGTCGCGGCCGAACGGGCGGCCGCCGAACGGATCGTCCGCCGCTGCGGTCACCTGCCGCTGGCGGTGCAGATCGCCGGGGCCCGGCTGGCCGCCGGCCCGCACCGGCGGCTGGCCGACCTCGCCGACGCGCTGCGCGACCAGCGCCGCCGCCTCGACGAACTGGCCGTCTCCGACGTGGCGGTGCGGGCCACCCTCGCCTCCACCGACCAGGGCCTGTCCGCGCCCGCCCGGCGGGCCTACCACCTGCTCAGCACGGCGATGCCGGGCGACGACACGGCGAGTTGGGCGGTCGCCGCGCTGCTCGACGTCACGCCGCGGCGGGCCGAACTCGTCGTCGACGAACTGGTCGACGTGCACCTGCTGATCCCGGTGGCCGGCCCGGCCGGCCCACGTTACCGGCTGCACGCCCTGGTCCGGCTGTACGGGCGCGAGCAGGCCCGCCGGCACCGCGAGGAGCTGTCCGCGGCGACCGCCCGGCTGCACGGCGGCTACCTCGACCTGGCCCAGCGGGCCGTCGCCCGCACCGGCGGGACGTTCTTCGCCCCGGTGCTGCGCGACGATCCGGTGTGGACGGTGCCGGAGCCGGTCGTCCGCCGGGTGCTGGCCGACCCCGTCGCCTGGTTCGAGACCGAGCGCCAGGCGCTGGTGGCGGTGACCGGACGACTGGCCGGCGAGGGCCTGCCGCGCCCGGCGGCGGCGCTGGCCACCTCGATCGCCGCGTTCTTCGAAAGCGGCAACCACTTCGACGAGTGGCGGGCCACCCACGACCGGGTGCTGGCCGCCGCGCGCCGGGCCGGCGACCGCACCGCCACCATGGCCATGCTGCGCGACCTCGGCGAACTGCACACCATCCAGGACCGCTACCGGCGGGCGCACGCCTGCTACCAGGAGGCGTTGACGTCCGCCCGCGAACTCGGCGACCGCGGGTACGAGGCCGCCGCCCTCGCCGGCCTGGGGCACCTGGACCGGCTGCTGGCCCGCTACGACACCGCCGTGGCGCACCTGGCCCGGGCCCGCCGGATCAGCCGCCGCGACGGCAACCGGGCCGGCGTCGCCTACGCCGAATACGGGCTCGGCCTGGTGCTGATGGAGCGGCGGCAGTGGCGGCGCGCGGACCGACGCTTCCGGGAGTGCCTGACGCAGAGCCGGGCCGCGAAGTGGCTCGGCGGCGAGGCCCGTGCCGCGCGCTGCCTCGGCCAGGCCCGCCGCCACCAGGGCCGGTACGCCGCCGCGGTGCCGTACTTCGAACGGGCCCGAAGGATCGGGGTACGCCTCGGCGACCGGCTCGCCGAAAGCTACGCCGAGCAGTGGCTCGGCGACCTGTCGATCCGGCTCGGCGAACCGGAGCGCGGGGCGGCGATGCTGCGCCGCTGCCTTTCGGTCTACCAGGCGCGCGGCCAGCGGTTCGGTGAGGCGGCGACGCTGCACAGCCTCGCCGCCGCCGCCCGCGCCCTGGGTGAACCCGGGCAGGCCAGCGGCTACCTGCACCAGGCGCTACGGATCTGGGAGCGGATCGACGCGCCGTACTGGTTGGCGGAGACCCGGCAGGCGCTGGCCGCACTCACCGACGAGCCCGACCCCGACCCGGCCGGCTGACGGCACGCACGGCGGTGCGCCTCCCCCGGTGCGGAGGGGAGGCGCACCGCCGGCGGCGTCAGTGGCAGCCGTACCCGCTGCCCCGGCCGTAGATCCCGAACGTCGTCGGGATCCAGCACTGGTTCTCCTCGGCCGCCCGGCGCAACTGGTTCCTGGCGTTGAAGTAGACGCCGCCGACGACGATGGCGCAGCCGGCACCGATCCACGGTCCCGCGATGCCGCAGCCGGCACCGGCCAGGGCGCCCGCGGCCAGGTTGCCGATCTCCAGGTATTCGTTGTTCCGCTGCGCCCAGTCGTTGAAGGTCCTGGTGACGTGACGGTCGACCTTGAGCCGGCAGAACACGACGGCGACGCACTTGTGGCGGCCGTCCATCAGCTCCCAGGAGCCGGGGAGGCGAATCCTCGGCGGCTTCGCGGCGGGTCGTTTCGGGCTGTACTTCGTCCCCTTCGGACTGCCGACCTTCTTGCCGTTGTACCCCGTGGGCTTGCCGCCCTTGTACTTCGCGGGCTTCTTGCCGACGTACTTCGATTTCGGTTTCTTGGCGACGTACTTCTTCTTGGCGACCTTCTTGGTCGCCTTCTTCTTGTACACCTTCTTGACGGCCTTCTTGGCCACCTTCTTCTTCTTGGCCTTGACGACCTTCTTCTTCGGATAGAGGCCGTCGGCGTCCTCGAAGGTGATCGGGTTGTTGTTGGCGTACGAGTAGCCGTGGAACTGCTGCGGGTCGTCCTCGAGGATCACCGGGTCCACCGACAGGAAGCGGCCGGTCGACGGGTCGTACTCGCGGGCACCCAACCGCAGCAGGCCAACCGGATCGTCGTCGACCCCGCCGACGAACGACCGCTGCCCCGGCCACCCGGTCGGCGTGCCACCGCGCAGTTCCCCGAACGGCAGGAACCGGCGCGGGATCAGGCCGCCGGTGGCGGCGTCGACCGCCAACTGGTCGGTGCCGAGGTGGTCGGCGAGCTGCCAGTGCACCCCGCCGCCGCTACGGGTGGCGACCGTCTCGCCGTCCTGGCTGTAGTAGCGGGTGGCGGTCACCGCGCCGGCGGTCAGGCGCAACTCCGTGCCGGGCAGGAACAGGGTGGCGCCGCCGTCCGGGTCGTGGCGCAGCAGCCGGGTACCGTCGGCGCCGTACACGAACCGGGTCGACGCGCCGCCCTCGGCGATCGACCCGAGGTTGCCCTCGACGTCCCAGGTCAGCGTCTGGCCGCGCCCGGCGACGTTACGGCTGACGGTGTTGCCGGCCGCGTCGTAGCCGTACGAGTCGGTGCGGGCGCCCGGCCCCTGCACCGCCACCTCCCGCAGCGTGTGCGGCTGCGCCGCCCCCGCCGCCGGATAGCGGTAGGTGTGCGTGCCGGTGCCGGCGGCGGCATACCGGGTCTCGGTGAGCCGGTTGCCGACCTTGTCGTACGTGTACGCGTGCCAGTACGGCGCCGCCCCGCCCAGACCGGCCACCGACGGCGTCGCCGCACAGTCACCGGACCCCGGCGTCCACGCCCGGGTCAGCCGGCGCAACCGGTCGTATGTGAAGCACTGCACGTCGGCGGTCAGCCCGCCCGGCGGCGTGTCACCGATACGCAGGATGTTGCCGGACGGGTCGTGGTCATAGCGGGTGTCGGCGACCCGGACCGGGTTCAGTTCCCGCTCGGTGACGACCCGGACCAGCCGCTCGGTGCCGGTCTCGTAGCCGTAGTCGCGCAGCACCCGCGGCCCCGAGCCGGTCGAGTAGACCCGGCGCAGCAGCCGGTCCAGTTTGGAGTACCTGCTCTCGGTGACGTAGCTGGTCGCGCCGGCCAGCGTCGTCGGCCGGCCGTGCGCGTCGTAGCCGTACCGGACCGTCTCGGCCGACAGCCCGCCACCGGCCGGCAGCGTCGACCGGGACAGGGTCCCGTCCACGTTGAACACGCTGGAGAACTCGTAGCTGCCGGCCAGCGCCCCGGCCGCCGCCGGCACGACGTACCGGGTGGCGGTCGGCCGGTCCTGCTGGTCGTACGCGGTCGTCGCCACCGTGTACGCCTGCCCGCCGACGTACCGGGTGGCGGTGCTGACCTGGCCCTTGGCGACCGTGTCGTACGTGTATCCGGTCAGCTTCGCGCCGGTCGCCGACCCGGCGTGGGTGGCGGTCACCCGGTCCAGCGCGTCGTAGACGGTGACGACCGTCTGCCCACGCGAGTCGGTCTCGGTGACCGTCCGGTCCAGGTCGTCGTAGGTCGACGTCGTCGTCCCCTGGTCCGGGTCCTCGACCCGCACCAGCCGGCCGCGCAGGTCGTAGTGGCGCCGCCAGACGTTGCCGGCCGGATCGGTGATCGACGCGATCTCGTCGTCCGGGGTGTACGTGTACCTCGTCGCGTCGTAGCCGCCGGTCGCGGTCGCGCCGTGATACTGGCGCAGCTCGACGACGTTGTCACGGGCGTCGACGATCTCGGTCGTCGGCGTGTCGCCGGCCGGCGGCGTCACGTGGGTGCGGTCACCGCCGTGGCCGGTCGTCGTACGCCACCGCTCGACCCCGTGGACCAGGAAGATCTCCGCCGTCGGCCGCTCCGCGCCGTCGTACACGGTCACGTTCAGCGCCGGTACGGCGGCGTCGGCGACCAGGTGCACGGACGTCGCCGGGGCGCCGTCGGCCGGGTACGGGTCGGACTCCCTGACCACCAGACCACGCGAGTCGTGGTGGGTGTCGGTGACGATCCGCCCACCGCCGGGCGCCTGCTCCTGGACCTGCCGCTCGCGCAGCAACCCGTCGTACAGCGTGTGCGTGGTCAGGTAGCCGGTGCCGGTGTTGTCGAGATGCCTCACCGTCACCACCGTCGGCCCGTCGGTACGCACCTGGTACGCGTACTCGGTGTGTGGGGTCTGGGCCGACCTCGACCGGCCCGGCAGCCACACCCGCAGCAGCCGGCCCAGCGGATCCCAGGCCAGCTCCGTACGACGGCCGTTGGCATCGACCTCGGCCGTCACCGCACCCCACGCCGGGTCGTACTGCGTCGTCCCGGCGTGGCCGAGCGGATTCGTGACCGTCACCGACCGCACCGGCCCGCCCGTCGCCGGCGTGTACGCCGTCGTGGTCCGGTTGCCGAGCGCGTCGAACTCCTCGACGACCCGGCCGTTCGCGTCGTACGTCGCCCGCCGCACCGTCTGGTAGCTGTCCGCGGCGGCGAGCCGCTCCTCCCGGGTCACGTTCCCCCGCGTCGGCGCGGCACCGAACGCGAGCCCGTCGTAGTGGCTGCGCTCGTCGGAGACGACGTCGGCCGGGCGGGCCGGCGTCGACGCGCACGCCTTCGCCACCGTCTCCACCCGGCTCGGGAAGTCGAGCAGCCAGGCCGAGGTGTTCTGCGCGTACGTGGTCCGGGTGCACCGGTCGTCGGCGGTCGTGGTCACGTCGCCCCGGTCGTCGACCTGGGTCACCAGGCCACGGCTGTCGTACGTGTATCCGGTCTCGGTGCGCCGGTACCCGCCGCCCTCCAGCGCGGTCCGCCCCACGGTCCGGCCGACCTCGGTCACGTACGCGTGCACGGTGCCCCACGACCGGACCCGGGTCGCCGTCGGCCCGTGGCTCCACGGGTCGTGGACGCTGCCCTCCACCTCGGCGCCGTCCGGCCCGTTGCGGACGATCTCCTCGCGCAGGAAGCCGGCCAGGTACGGATGGTCGGTGACCGTCCCGCCCTGCGAATCGGTGACGGTGACGCCGCGGGTGCCGCCGGCGGCGAGCCGGTCGCCGTGCATCCCCCGCAGGTACAGCCGCTCGGTCTCCGACCGCTGCCCGCCGGGCGCCCCCACGATCGTGCGGACCCGGCCGTAACCGCGCCACTCCGACCAGGTCCGGTACTTCGCCGGCGACAGGCCGTCGTCGTCGGCGTAGTGCCACGCCGGGTCGCCGTCGTACTCGTAGTGGGTCTCCTGCGCCGGCACGCCCTCGACCCGCCCGTCGGCGACCACCGACGTGACGACGTACTTGTGGAACCAGTCCAGGGTCGGGTTCACCGAACCCTCCGGCGTCCAGTACGCCGGGAAGCAGCGCCGGGTGTTGCTGTCCGGGGTCGGCAGGCTGGCCCGGGTGCAGTCCGGCGCCGAGTAGTTGACCGTCGTGACGCCGCCGGACTCGGAGATGATGGTCCGCAGCCGCCACTTCACCATCGGCGAGATGCCCTCGTCGGCGTCCACCCGGTTCGGCAGCCCGACCCCGAGGAACCGCACCTCCGGCACGGCGGCGGTGCCGCCGGCCCGCCCGGTGTGGGTGATCCCGGCCAGCCACAGCCCGGCCGGCGACGCGTCGGTGCGCGGGAACTCCTGCCGCAACGCCCAGTGGTCGACGTCGCGGTACGCGGTGCCGTCCAGGACCGCCGTCGTCACCTCCGTCAGCCGCTTACGGCTCCAGAAACTCGGACCGGTCACCAGGCACGACGTCCCGGTGGCGCAGTTGAGGTCGACCGGCACGTCCGGCCAGTGCGCGGCGTTCGCCTTGACGAACTGGGCGTCGGAGCAGGTGATGGTGCCGCTGGGCAGGCAACGTTCGGCGACGTTGAACCGCACCTGGGCCGGCGCCGCCGCGAACAGCGCGTCGGCGCGCAGCCCGTAGTCGATCCGGGCCAGGTGCCCGCCCCGGGTGTATTCGGTCAGCGCCGTCGTGCTGTTGTTGCGCCCGTACCGGTTGCTCTCCTTGACGTAGTGGTACGTCATCGCGTTGCCGTCCGGGTCGGTGACCAGGTCCAGGTTCCACCGCCACGCCTGCTGGCACCACGCGTTGGCGAACGTCGCGTTGTAGCACGGCTCGCCGCTGTTGTTGCCGTACACCGGCACCGTCCAGGCCGAGTTCGTCACCGGCCGCTGCGACGTCCAGCCGGTGAGCCGGTTCAGGCCGAACGTGTAGCGGGTCCCGTCGACCGTGGTGACCCGCCAGTACTCGCCGTCGTTGTCGCCGTTGACCGCCCCGGTCAGCTTCTCGATCCGCGAGCCGTCGTCGTTGCGCGGCCGCCAGGTGCCGGTGGCGTCGTCGCGGACCAGTTCCGCCACGGTGCCGTTCAGGACCAGGAACGCGTTGTCGTGGCCCCAGCACAGGTCGCCACGCTTCGGGGTGCCGGCCGAACCGTCGTCGGCGCACGCCTTGTAACGCCGCTCGACGTACGACGTGCCGAGGTCGAACCCCTCACCGACCCACGACGGCTGGTTGTTGGTCGCCGCGGTCCGCCCGTCGACCGCGCCCGACGAGTAACCGAACCCGAGGTCCGGCTCCGGCCCGCCCGGGGCCGGCGGGACCCGCAGCGGATACTCCCAGGTGAAGCTGCCGGTCTGGTCACCGGCGTCCCAGTCGGCGGACGCGGTCAGCGGCGTCGCGCTCCAGTCCCCCGCCCCGGCGGCACCGCCCGCGGCGGTGGTGCCGACGGCGGCCGGTGCCGCGGCCCGGGCGGCACCCGCCCGCGCCCCGTCGCCGGCCGGCGCGGGCAGCGGCGTCGCCGCGGCGACCCGGCCCGGCACCGGGGCGTCGTCGACCGGCGCCGGCACCGTCCACTCCGGACGGCTTTCGCTGGCCGGCGGGGCGGCCGCCACCGGCACCGCCAGCAGGCTGGCCGCGACCGCCGCCGCGGTCACCGAGGCGAGCAGGGTCGCCGCCCGGATCCGGAGCCGGCCCGGCCGGTCGGGGGTCGAACTGGGCATCACGGCCTCCACGGTCTCTTCGACGGAACCGGTCACTGGTGGCGGAGCTGGTCGACGTCGGCCTGCGTCAGCACGCCGGTGAACACCCGTACGTCGGTGACGTCACCCGGGAAGTACTCGCTGTACGCCCCGCGCAACTTCGAGCGGCCGACGTGCAGCGGGCCGGAGGCGTGCCAGGCGGTGGGGTGGGCGGCGGAACCGGCCAGTTCGCCGTCGACGTAGAGCCGGACCTGCCCGGCCGCCGCGTCGTAGACCCCGACCAGGTGGAACCAGCGGTTCAGCACCTCCGCCGGCGGGGTCGCGGCCGGCGCCATCGCCCGCAGGTACGTCGGACCGTCCGAGTCCGCGCTGGTCATGTTGAACACCCAGCGCGACAGCGAACTCGACCAGTACAGCGTCGTCGCGCAGGCCCGGCTCCCCTCCTGGCAGAGCACCACCGCCTGCCGGTCGGCGGTCAGCCGGACCCGCGCCGACAGCGAGAAGCTGCCGTCGGTGCGTACGACCGAGACGGCCGTCGAGGCGTAGCCGGTGGTCCCGTTCAGCGCCAGCGCCGTGCCCGGCTCGCCCGTGTGGTCGGCGGTCCAGGCGGCACCGCCGTGCAGCGACAGCGTCTTGTTACGGCCGGAGACGTCCGCGACCGACGTGCCGGTGCCCTCGTCCATCGCCCAGTCGGCGGCCAGCGCCGCCGGCCCGTTGGCCAGCCCGGCCACCTCGTCGGCGTAGACCACCCGCTGCCAGACCCGCACGTCGTCGATCCCGCCCCGCCAGTGCTCCCGGTACGCGGCGTCGTACCAGAGCCGGCCGAACTGCAGCGGCCCGGTCGCCTGCCACGGCGTGGTGTACGCGGCCTGGCCGGCCAGCGCACCGTCGACGTACAACCGGATCTGCTGGGCGCTGCGGTCGTAGACCCCGACCAGATGCGTCCACCGGTTGACCCGCGCCGGCCGGTCGGAGACCGCCCGCACGATCGTCGGCGCGGTCACGTCGCTTCCGTGCCGGTTGAAGACCCAGCCGTGCCCGGTCGAGTAGTAGAGCTGGAAGCCGCCCGCGTGTCCGCCCCGCTGGGTCAGCGCGGTGGCGTTCGCCGCCGTGCTGTCCAGCCGTACCCAGGCCGAGACGGTGAAGCTGGTGCCGGTGTCCAGGACCGGGCCGGACGTCGCCGCGAACCCGCCGCCGGGAAGCGACAGCGTCCGGTCCGCGACCGGGTCACCGTCCACCGTGTACGTGTTGGCGAGCCGGCCGGTCGTCCACCCGGCGGTCCCGCCCAGCGTGGCCGGGTGGGTGCCACCGGCCGCCGTGGTGCCACCGCCCTCGTCGAAGGACCAGGCGGCGACCGGCGCGGCGGCGGGAGCCACGTAGAAGTCGTACGCGGTGACCGCGCCCGGCACACCGGCCACGCTGACCGCCCGGACGTACAGGGTCCGCAGCCAGCTCTCCGCCGGCCCCGGGGTGACCAGGACGGTGGCGGTCGCACCGGCTCCGGTCGCGGCGACACTGCCCTGCGGATCCGGGTCGTCGACCGCGTACCGGTACGAGCCGACGTTCGTCGCACCGTTGGGGGCGAACGTGAAGGTGCCGGGCCGGCCGACCCCGCCGGCGAGCACCGGGTTCGTCGGATCGGCGGGCGGATAGTCGGTCGACGTCACCGTCGGTACCGCGCTCGGCGCGGTCGCGTCGACGACGATGTGGCAGAACCCGGACCAGGCGCTGTCCGCCAGCCCGTCCTCGGTCCGCACCCGCCACCGGTACACCTTGCCGTCGGTCAGCGTCGGCGCGGTGGCCTGCACGGCGCCCGCCTGCCGGAACGTCGTGACGTGCTCCCACAGCAGCGTGTCGCCGTCGTACAGTTCGAACCGGCCCCGGACGTTCTGCAGCGCGCTGTCCGGGTCGACCAGCGTGGCCAGGAACGTCGGGGTGAGGCTGGCGACCCGCGGCGCGTCCGCGGCCGTGTTCACGCACGCGTACGCCGGGTGCGTCTTCAGCCCGGTCGGCACCGACGGCACGCTGTTGTACTCGACCTCCAGCACCGGGTTGTTCCGGAACCGCTTCCAGCCGTTGGTGTCGGACTCGCTCGCCGCCCGCAGGCCGAGCGTGACGGTGGCCGACTTCTTCTCCGCCGCCTCGCGGACCGCGCTGGTGGCGTCGAGGTCCACACCGCCGGCCGGGCAACTCGAACTCCAGCCCTTGGCGGCGGTGACCGCGTCGAGCTTGCGGGTCCAGGCCGGCTGGTTCTTCCAGGTGGTGCCGGCGCCGATCGCGCCGGTCAGCCAGAGCTGCACCTCGCGCTTGGTGCACGAGTACGCGTGCGTCTGGAAGGCGTTGAACGTCGCCTTCTCGATCGTCTTGCCGGCCAGCGCGGCGGTGTTCATCCGGAAGAACGCCCGGTAGGTGTCGACGGTCGGGTAGGCGTACGGGTCGTTGTAGTAGCCGACCTTGGCGGTGCCGGAGTCGTTGAAGTACGACGTGGTCGAGAAGACCTTCGACACGTGGGTCCAGGCCGCCCGGGTGCCGGCGTACGACAGGTACGGGTCGATGTAGACCGGGTAGCGGGTGTCCGGGCCGGTGAGCAGGGCACGGTCGGGGGTGATGGCCAGGGCGCCGCCGGTGACGCGGGCGTCCATCGCGGCGACCCGGGCACCGGGGCCGGGCCGGGTGCCGCCCTCGGTGACGTCGGCGGCCGGTGTGGTGTCGGCCGGCACGGTCGCCGGACCGCCACGCTGTGCCGGGCCGCCGCGCTGTGCCGCACCGTCGGCCGCCCGCCCGGAGTCCCACATGGTCGGGGTCGGGCCGTGGAACACGACCGCGCCGCGCGCGTCGACGATCTGGACGTTGCCGCCCCGGTCGGTGCGTACGTCGAGGCCGTCGCCGCGTACGGCGAACCGCAGGTCGGCCAGTTCGGGGGCGCGGGCCGCCTGCGGCGTACGGACCACCAACACCTCGGAGAACCCGGTCACCGAGGCGGTGAGCCGCAGGTCGACGCCGGGCAGCACGTCGGGGTAGGTGGCGGTGGCGCCGTCGAGGACGGGCTCGGGCAGCACACCGGGCCACTCCAGGGCGACGGATCCGCCGTCGCGGCGCAGGGTGACCATCGGCGCCCGCCCGCCGCCGGAGAACGACACGTCGACCGGGACCGCGACCGGCGCCACGGTGCCGTCGGCGCGTCCACGCAGGGTGGTGTCGACGGGGACCCAGCCGTCCGCCCGCTTCACCCGGACCGGCCGGGCGTACTGGCGCATCAGCAGGGTGCCGGTCGGCAGGGCATAGACCTCTTCGCTCTCGGTGCGCAGCCCGGTCACCTCGACCCGCTGCCCGGTCGCGGCGGCCGTACGCAGCGCCGCCCGCTCGGTCGCCGCGCCGCCGGGGGCGGCCGGCGTCCCCGTGCCGCCGGCTCCGCTCCCCCGGTCGGCCGGCGACGCGGCCGCCGGGGCCGGTGGCCCGAGCGTCACCGCCAGGGCCAGGACGAGTGTGCCGACGCCCACCCGACGCGGGAGCCGTCCCGCCACCCAGTCGAGACCTGCCACCGGGAACCTCCTTGATCGACCACCGCCGCAGACATCGTGGAGTGGGCATCCATGGATCGGCTATGGATCGACCATGGGCTGAGGATGGTGACTGCTGGTTCACCGCCGTCACACCGCGTAGGGCGTCCTAGGAACCTGGTTTGGTGAACTGGTCGACGGGCACCCCGCGGTGGTGCTTCCCGCCGCGCCGGTCAGACGCGGTAGTCGGCGATCACCTCGGCGAGGGTGTCCCGGGTACGGCGCAGTTCGCGGATCTGCCCGTCGATACGGGCCAGTTCCGCACGCAGCCGCGCCTCCAGCGCCGGCGTCCGGATGCTCTCGTCGGCGATGCAGGGCAGCACGTCGTGGATGGTCGCGCTGGACAGGCCGGCGGCCAGCAGGGACCGGATCAGCCGTACCCGTCCGACCGCGGCCTCGGGATAGTGCCGCTGCCCGCTGGCGCTGCGCCGGCTCGTGATCAGCCCCTGCTCCTCGTAGTAGCGCAGGGACCGGGCGCTGGCCCCGGTCGCCGTGGCGAGTTCGCCGATCCGCACCGCTCCCACCTCACACTTGCCCTTGACGTCAATGTCAGGTTCTAGTCTGCCGGCATGACGACCGTGACCGCGAAAGCACCCGCCCCGGACGACACCCTGCTCTTCGCCCCCACCACCGTCGCCGGCCTGCGGCTACGCAGCCCGTTCGTGATGGCGCCGATGACCCGGCTACGCTCCCCCGACGGCGTCCCGACCGCCGAGGTGGCCGCCTACTACCGGCGCCGGGCGGCCGGCGGCGTCGGCCTCGTCGTCACCGAGGGGGTGTACGTCGGCCACCCCAGCGCCGGCCACCAGAGCGCCGTGCCCAGGCTGGTGCCGGAGTCGGCCACCGGCTGGCGGGCGGTCGTCGAGGCGGTCCACGCCGAACACGGCCTGATCTTCCCGCAGCTCTGGCACCTCGGCAGCGAACGGGAACCGGTGGACGGCCGGCCGGCGTGGACCCCGTCCGGCGTACGCGAGAACGGAGCACCACGCGGGCGGGCGATGACCCTGTCGGACATCGACACCATCGTCTCGGCGTTCGCCGCGTCGGCCCGGCTGGCCCACCGGCTCGGCTTCGACGGCGTCGAGATCCACGCCGCCCACGGCTACCTGCTCGACGAATTCCTGTGGCCGGCGACGAACCGCCGCACCGACCGGTACGGCGGCCCGGCCCGCGACCGGGCCCGGTTCGTCGCCGAGATCGTCGCCGCGGTACGCGCCGCCACCGCACCCGACTTCCCGATCTCCGTACGGTTCTCCCAGTTCAAGGAACGCGACTACGCGGCCCGCATCACCGACACCCCGACCGAACTCGGATCGATCCTCGCGCCGTTCGTGGCGGCCGGCGCCACGCTGCTACACGCGTCCGGCCGCCGGTTCTGGGAACCGGCGTTCGCCGGCTCACCGCTGAACCTCGCCGGCTGGGCCAAGCGCCTCACCAGCCTGCCGACGATCACCGTCGGCTCGGTCGGGCTGCGCCGGACCACCCTCGACCCCGCCGCCGACCACCCGGGCTCACTGGCCGCGCTCGCCGCACGGCACCGGTCCGGCGAGTTCGACCTCGTCGCGCTCGGCCGGGCCCTGCTGGCGAACCCGTCGTGGGTCCACGACGTCGCGCAGGGCCGTCACGAGCGGGTCGTCGACTACCACAAGGAGCAGGAGGACGTCTTCTCCTGAGCGCCTTCTCCTGAGCGCCGCCGACCTGGGCGCGCAACCGCGGCCCTGACAGCCGCGTGCCGGTCCGGTGACAGGCCACCTGTCCGGTCCGCCCGGCTGCGGCGCGCCACCGGGTCCCGTGCCAGGTTTCCTCGTGCCGCTTCCGGGTAGCCGGCGGACCAGACAGGGAAGGACGGTGAGCGAGCGGATGGCTGGCCAAGAGTTCGCCGACGTGCGGGCGATCCTGAACGACCTGGACTTCCCGGCGACCAAGGAGCAGATCGTCGCGCACGGCGAGGCCCGGGACAGGGGCAGCGGTGAAGTCGTACGGCTGCTGCGGGCGCTTCCGCTCGGCACGTACGACAACATCTCCCAGATCCGCAGCTCCGTACCGCTCGATCCGGCCGCCGACGACGGGCTGGGCACCGGCGACGAGATGCGGAAGGCGCGCTCCCCACACGACCAGCGGGTCGCCCAGCACCTACGCAGCCCGGACGCCTGACCGCCCGGGCGGCCCGCCCGGCCCTCGGGCGAGGCGCACGGGGCGTGACGCGCGCGCGGATGCGGGGTGGACGCGCGCGCGGATGCGGGGTGGACGCGCGCGCGGATGCGGGGTGGACGCGCGCGCGGATGCGGGGTGGACGCGCGTGCGGATGCGGGGTGGACGCGCGTGCGGGTGGGGAGCGTTGATCAAGGCGAAGGTGTGCCGGACTCGCGGCTTTTGTCGCTCAACTTCTCCTTGATCAACGGGGTGTCAAAGGGGCGCGGTGGGCACGGGAGACCGGGTGGGGCTTACAGGCGTTTGTGCATGCGGATGGCGGTTGTCTCGTAGCCCATCTGCTCGTAGAGTGCCCGCGCGCCGAGGTTGAAGCCGAAGACGCTCAGGCCGATGGAGCGCACTCCCAGGTCCCGGCAGATCTGCTCGACCGCCTCGATCATCGCGCGGCCGTAGCCCTTGCGGCGCAGGTCCTCGCGTACCTCGAAGTCGTATCCGAAGGCGTGCGGTCCGTCGGACCTCCGCTCCACGTGCAGCCACAGCATGCCGATCTCGTCGGGGCCGTCGTACCCGGCCCAGAGATGGTGGTCGGGGGTGCGTATACCGTCGGGCAGCAGCCGGTCGTAGTCGTCGCGTGCCTTCTTCCGGGCCTCGGGCTCCGGCATGGCACCGGACGTCACGATGTGCTCCGCGTAGGTCACCTCGGCC
The DNA here is from genome assembly GCF_040683055.1 of Polymorphospora sp. NPDC051019. NCBI lineage: Bacteria > Bacillati > Actinomycetota > Actinomycetes > Micromonosporales > Micromonosporaceae > Polymorphospora > Polymorphospora sp. NPDC051019. The sequence goes on from NZ_JBFBCH010000006.1 coordinate 107,469, forward strand.
CGCTGCCGGTAACGCAGGTACTGGTCATCGGTCATGGGTTCCAGCCGCACCGTCACCACCCGCCGAACACTAGGCCACCCGGTTGCCGGCGGCCACCCCGTGATCGCGGCGAATCGGGCGGGAACGCATGGATGGTGTTCGGCTCCACAGCGAATTCGGCGTACGCACATCGAATTCGCTGTGGGCTCGAACAGTGACACCCCCGCGGCCTGACGACAGACGACATGCGACAGGCGGCGGGCGGCGGGCGAACCGCCGTCCGACCGGGGGCAGCGCGCCGGTGCCGCCGGCCGGCCGGCGGGCGCCGCATCCGCCCGGCCCACCGTTCGACCCGGACGCCCGGGTGGCCGCCTGCACGGGGCGGTCGTCGCCGACGACGACCCGGCTGTCCTGATCGGACAGCGCGCCGGCTGCCTCACCACTGTCTGGTGGGCGGCCCGCCGCACCGGGCCGGTCCGTGGGGCGCCGCTCGTCGCGCCGCCGTACCTCGATCCGAAGTGGACGCCCGGCCCGGCGAGGTCAGGTGGGACGTCCCGCGCACCTCGCTGCCGTTCCGGAGCGGCGGGCGGCTGGTCGCAGCGCGCGGGACACCGCTCCCGCCGCACCCTCTTTAGGATCATGCCGTGAAGGTGGTCGTCGCGGGTGGGTCGGGTGCTCTGGGACGTCGGCTGTGCGTGGACCTGGCCACCCGGGGGCACGAGGTCGTCGTCCTGACCCGCCGGCCGCGTGGGGGCCCGCACCGACAGGTCGCCTGGGACGGGGCCACCGTCGGCGACTGGGCCGGCGAACTGGCCGGCAGCGCGGTGGTCAACCTCGCCGGCGAACTCGTCGACCGGCGCCCCACCGCCGCCAACGTCGAACTGCTGACCCGGTCCCGGGTGGCCCCGACGCGGGCCCTGGCCGACGCCGCACGCCGGCTGGAGCAGCCGGTGCCGGTGTGGATCCAGGCCAGCACCCTGGCGATCTACGGCGACGCCGGGGAACAACTCCTGACCGAGGAGTCGCCCGAGGCCGACGGCCCGCCGCAGATGGCCGGTGTGGCGCGGGCCTGGGAGGCGGCCGCGGTCGACGTACCCGCACGGCGGCGGGTGGTGCTGCGGACCAGCATCGTGCTCGACCGGGACACCCCGGCGCTGGACCGGCTGACCGGTCTGGTGCGGTTCGGGCTCGGCGGCCGGGTCGGCACCGGCCGGCAGTGGTTCAGCTGGATCCACGTCGACGACTGGCTGCGCATCGTGCGCCACAGCCTGGGCGACCCGGCCGGCCCCGACGGCGCACCGGAGACGGTGGCATCGGAGGCGGTGGCACCGGCCCCGGTGGCACCGGAGGCGGTGGCACCGGAGGCGGTGGCACCGGAGGCGGTGGCACCGGACGGGGTGCTGCTGGCGACCGCACCGAACCCTGTACGCAACAGCGAGCTGATGGCCGCCCTGCGTCAGGTGCTGCGCCGGCCGCCCGCCCCGCCCACCCCGGCCGCCGCCGTCAAGCTGGGCGCGGTGTTCCTGCGTACCGATCCGGCGCTGGCCCTGACCGGCCGCCGTGCCGTGCCGGCGCGGCTGACCGCGGCCGGTTTCACGTTCCGGCACCCGCACCTCGCGGGCGCGCTGGCCGACCTGCTCGGCTGAGCGGCCGTCACCGGCGGCGGTGCCGTACCGAGGCGACGACGAAGGCCGAGCCGACCATGACCGCGGCGATGCCGAGTACGGCGAGCGGGTGCGGACCGACGGGTCGGCCGTCGACCCGGACCGCGCCGATGAAGTCCAGCGCGGCGATGTCGTTGGCGACGCCGTACCAGAGTGGGAGGTACACCACCTGGAAGAGCCGGTGGGTCCGGCTGAGTACCCCGAGCCCGAGGGCCAGCGACGGGACGAGGAGGGTGCCGGCGCCCCACCCCGCCACCGCGGCCCAGTCGGTGGCCAGCACCATCCGTACGGCCGGGGCGAGCCCGACCAGTGCGGTCAGCACGACTCCGGCGGTCCACTCCGCGAGCAGTCGGCGGCGCCGGGCCGGGTAGGCGCCGGTCAGGGTGTCGACTCCGTGCTCCTGGTGCTGGGTGCCGAGCCGGGACCAGATCAGTACCGGCCAGACGCAGGTCGCGAGAAGGAGTGGCCCGACGACGGCGTCGCCGGGGATCAGGAGGCCGGCGGTGGCGAGCGCCGCGACCCCGAGCCACCACCAGGGCGACACGCCCCGCACGAGGATGCGGAGTTCGCCGACGAGCAGCCGGCCGAAGGCGTTGCCGGACCGGATCGCGGCCCGCGGCTGGACGAACGTCGCGGTCGCGGTCGCGGTCGCGGCCGGCCGGGTACGGGGCCGTCGGCCGCGGCGGTACCGGAGCCGTTGCCCGGCCACGGGCCGGGTCGAACCGGCCGAACCACAGGACCGGCAGGACCGCCACGCCGGCGGCGACCACGAACAGTGCCAGGCGGTCGGCGACCAAGCCCGCGGTGACGTCGAGCCCGGACCATTCGAACGTCCGTAGTGGACTGTCGAGGTACATCAGTCCGAGGCCGAACTCGTCGATCGCGATGTCCCGGGCGGCCAGGTCGGCGCGCACGGACTCGGCGAACAGGGGTACGCCGAGCCCGCCCAGCGGGGCGGCCGGTGACTGCGCGGCGATGACCACGAACAGCGCGGCGCCGAACCAGACGATGTTCCCGAGGCCGGCGCGCAGCCAGGGCACCGTCTCGAACAGCACCGCACACGCCGCCGTCACCGCCAGGACGGGCAGCGTGAACAGCCCGAACGGCAGCAGCAGCGCGACCGGGTCGACGTGGTTGGACTCGCCACGGGCGAACTGCACGACCAGCGCCGTGCCGGCGAGCGCGCCGGCCATCGAGGCGAGGACCAGCAGGTTGCTGAGGAACTTGCCGAGCAGGTAGCCGACGGTCCGCAGCGGGGTGGTGGCGAGCACCTGACCGACGCCGGTGACACGGTCGCGGCCGACCGCGACCCGTACGACGTAGAAGCCGCCGACACAGAGCCAGAGCGCTCCGGCGAGCGCGGTCACCGCCCCGAGGTAGGCGCTGTCGTGTACGCCCCGGTGGTCGCCGAGGTTGACGATCACCCAGCGGGTGCCGTCCGACGGCGCGGCCAAGAAGGCCAGGCCGACCGCGGCCAGCAGGGTCAGCGCGTACGCCGGGCGGCGGGTCCGCTCCCGGAAGTCGGCGACGGCGAGCGCGGCGAGGACGCGGGGCGTCCGCCCTGGCCGATCGCATCGCTGAAATCACTGAACTTCCTCTCCGGCGAACTCCGGTGCGCAGCCAGGAGACCACCCGGCGGGATCGCCGGGCACTGGGACTGGTAGGCGTAACCGGGGTATGGCTGGACCTACCCGACACCTATCGCCAGCGGCTGGGTGCGGCCGGTGACCCGGGCTAGCGTGGTCGTCGTGCCCGACGCCGCGCCCCGGACCCCGCTGGAGGCGGTGACCCGCCGCCGGTTCCCGCTCGGCGGCTGGCCGTGGCGGTCCCTGGGCTATCTGCTGACGACGGTGCCCCCGGCGGTCGCCGACGCCGTACCGCTGGGGCTGCTCGGCCTGCCCTGGCTGCTCCTCCTGCGGCGGGCCACCTCCCCGGGTGACCAGGCACCCGGTTCGCTGGCGCTCCTGGCCCTGCTCGGGGCCGTACTCGTCGGCGCGTTCGGGCCGCTGGTCGCCCTGCCGCTGGCCGACCTCGAACGCCGGCGGCTGCGCCTCGTCGACACCCGCCCCGTCACCTCCGGGCACCTGCGGCCGCCGGCCGACGGCACGTGGTCGTGGCTGCGTCAAGGATCGGGTCGTCGACGTCGAGGACTTCGTCACCGCACTGCGCCAGGTGGTCGACGGCGGCACCGTGGTCGACCCGCACGTCGTACGTCAGCTGCTGCGCCGCAACGACCCGCTGACGCGGCTGTCCGCCCGGGAACGTGAGCTCGTCGCCGAGGGTCACTCCAACACCGCCATCGCCCGGCAACTCGTCATCTCCGAGGCGGCGGTCGGCAAGCACGTCGGCAACATCCTCGCCAAGCTCGACCTGCCGCCGACCGACGACACCAACCGCCGGGTCCTCGCCGTGCTGGCCTATCTCCGGAGCGGCTCCGACCGGTGACGGTGGCCGGAGCCCGCTCCCGACGACGGGACCGCGCGAGAGGGCGGGTGGTTCAGGACCGGAACGGCCCCCGGACCTCGTACGTGATGCCGCCGCTGCCGGCGGACGCGCCGGACGTGCCGCGCTGCGACGAGAAGTAGAGCCGGGTGCCGTCCGGGGAGAAGGCCGGGCCGGTGATCTCCGACTCGGCCTGCCCGAGGATGCGCAGGAACGGGGCGACGACGCCGTCCGGCGTGATGATGTTGATCTCCATGTTGCCGCCGTCCTCGGCGACGTACAGGTCGCCCGACCCGGCGCCGGTGATGTTGTCGACGCCGGTCAGCGGCGCGGCCCCGCCGGGGATCCGGGCGGCGTCGTACGCGAGGTCGATCTCCTGGTGGACCGCGTCGTACGCCCACACCCGGTTGTCGCCCTTGGTGGTGAAGTAGCAGACGCCGTTGTCGTACCAGCAGCCCTCGCCGCCGTCGAAGTGCAGGGCGGCGCCGACCTGGCGGCGGGTCGGCGTCGGGAAGCCGTCCCGGTCCGGGATGTCCTGCCAGGTGACCGGGCCGCTCAGCGTGCCGGCCGGCCCGCACAGCACCTGTACCCGGCCGGTGCGCAGGTCGCCCCAGGTGTCGGGGACGAAGCGGTAGAAGCAGCCGTCGCCCTCGTCCTCGGTGAGGTAGACGACGCGGCGGTCGGGGTCGCAGGCGGCGGCCTCGTGCTTGAAGCGGCCCATCCGGGTGCGTTCCTCGGCCTGCCGGCCGCCGTCGGGCCAGGTCTCGAAGACCCGGCCGAGCGGTACCTCCTCGCAGGACAGCCAGGTGCCCCACGGGGTGGCACCGCCGGCGCAGTTGACGTTGGTGCCGGACAGGATCCGGTACGCCGACGCGATCGTGCCGTCGGCGTTGAACCGTACGGCGCCGGCGCCGCCGACGAGCGGGATCTCGGAGTTGGAGACGTAGATCCAGCCGTTGCCGGCCGGGAAGCAGGCGCCGCCGTCGGGTGCCCAGTGCCAGGTGTACGAGGTGCCGGCGACCCGCTGCCCGGAGCGGGCGATGACGCGGCTGGTGAACCCGGCCGGCAACTGGATCCCGTTGCCGTCGGCGGCGAGCAGGCCGCCGTACGGGCCGGGGCCGGGCTGGGCGGTCGCGGCGAACGCGTTCTGCCAGAGCGCGCCGGAGAAGGCGGCGGCGCCGGCGCCGACGACGGCGGTGCGCAGGATGGTGCGGCGTTCCATCGGGGCTCCTCGGGGTGAGTCGGTCCCCGACAACCTAGACCCGCAATCCATCGACTGATTCAAATGGAGAGTGAACGTTGTCCGCACTGCCGGCTGGGGCGCGGTAACGGGCGGAGTGCGGAAAGGCGTCGGGGGTGCGGCCGGCTCCGGCCACACCCCCGACGGGGACCTCACCCCGCGACGCCGTCAGCTACGGACGGCGTACGCCGGGCATCGGTTCACAGCTTGGCGCAGTCACCCGACTTGGCACCGTTGATCTTGTTCGGCGCGCCGAAGTCCTTCGCCTGGGCGCTGTTGCCCGAGCAGGCGAGCGCCCCGTTGATCTGGTTGCCGACGAACACCGGGCCGTAGGCACCGGCCAGGCGGCTGAACCGCTCGTTGGCCGAGACCTGGGTGTTGTTCGCGAGCTGGATCGCGCCACGGAACGTGTTGCCGGCGATGGTCACGTCCCGGGTGGTGCCGGCGATCTGGGTCGAGCCGTTGACCGTGGTGCCGAACATCTGCACCGCCTGGGCACCGGTCGACACCAGCGTGCCGTTGATCGTGCTGTCCTTGATCACGATCGAGGCGCCCGGACGAACCGTCACGCCACCGTTGACCTGGGCGCCGGTCAGGCAGGTCACGCCCTGCTCGGCGGTCACCCGCACGTGGCGGCCGGTCAGCGTGGTCGTGCACTCGAGCGCGGAGCCGGGCAGCACGGTCGCCTTGTAGCTCTCGGCGTTGCCGACGTTGCCGGCCGGGTCGATGGCCCGGTGCTCGACGACGTGCGTGCCGAAGCCGGGGACGAACCCGCCGATCGGGTGGTCGTCCGGCAGGTGCTGCTCGAACGCCGCCTTCGACAGGCCGCCGGTGCCGAGGTTGCCGTACGTCAGCGCCTTCACGTCCGTGCCGGAGTGCCGGAACTGGAACGGCGACTCGGGCATCGGCTGCTCCGGGAAGCCGAAGTAGTTGAACCAGCCGTCGTTGTTCAGCCGCAGCTGACCGACGACGTAGCGCTCCTCGGCGTAGCCGGCCCGGTTGTCCTGCGGCTCCAGCCACATGTCCCAGCCGTTGAAGTACACCGGGTGCTCCAGGGCACCGCCGAGCTTGGTCAGCGGCTGCGACAGGGTGCGCGGCGCGGTCGGCAGCGCGTTGTCGACGGTCCACTCGACGCTGTCCGACAGGCCGGGGCCGGCCGGGTCGGTCACCGTCGCGACCAGCTTGTGCGTCCCCGCCGGCAGGTTCAGCTTGCCGAGGTCGAGGTTGCGGCTGTTGTGCGGGTTCGCCACCGGCGAGCCGTTGACCGACCAGGCCACGTTGACGATCCGGTCGGCCGGGTTGTTGGTCCGGACGAAGACGACCTCGTCACCGGCGATCGGCTGGGTGTTCGGCGTCGAGGAGGTGATCTCGGCGGCCGGCGCGGACGGCGTCACGGTGGTGTCGCCGACCGTCCACTGCCGGGTCTGGACGAACCGCGGCCCGTTGTAGCCGGAGTTCGACGCGGTGTTGTTGGTCGACGGGTTGCGGACCCAGTCGATGCCGTCGGGGCCCACCGGGTCGCGGACCTCGACGTGGACGACGGTGCCGGCCGGCAGGTTCAGCGCCTCGAGGTCGAGGCTGCGGCTGTTGTTGGTCTGGAGCACGGTGCCTTCCGGACCGCCGACCCGCCAGGTGACCTGGAGCTCGTGGTGGCGGGGCTGGCCCGTCTCGACCCACAGCACGCCGTCGCGGGCGACGGTGCCGGCCGGGGTGTGCCGGACGCTCATCTGGCCGGCGTTACGCATGCCGGTGATCCGGGCGACCATGTGCTCACGGCCGGGCTGGTCCCAGTCGAAACCGATCCAGCGCATGATCGAGTGCTCGCTCGGCCGGCGCTGGCCGCAGGGCCAGGTGCCGCCGCCCTCGTGCAGGCCGATCTTGCCGCCGCTGATGCTCTCCTCACCCAGCCAGCGGAACCACTTGTGCTCGTCCGCGATCATCTGCTCTTCGCTGGTGTACGTGGTGTGGTGGAAGCTGCCCGGCTCGTTGCCGGTGTAGCAGGGCCGGACCACGTCACGCAAGGAGTACGGGTACTCGTCGGCCTGGGTGCCCAGCGAGTGGCCCAGCTCGTGCAGCGAGATCAGCGGTCCCTGCGGGGACCCGCCGGACGTCGTCGCGTTCGTGCCACCGATGCCGCCGTACGTGAAGGTGTTGAAGATGGCGAGCGTCTGGATGTTCTGCGACGTACGCGGGATGCCCAGCACCGGCGCGACGTAGTTGTCGAGGATCCGGTTGTGGGCCTGGCTGCCGGTCTCGCAGGGGTTCACGCCCGGCGGGTAGTAGCCGGCGGCGTCCTGGCAGTTGACCGGCGCTCCACCGTAGACGGTGCCGCGCGACAGCGGGTCGGCGCAGCCGTTCTGATAGATCATCCGCAGGGCGGTGTTCTTGGCGTTGATCGGGCCTTCGCGCTCGCCGGTGTCCCGGATGGTGCCGTCGGCGTGGCGGACCCGGCTGTCGGGGTCGCAGCGTACGCCGTAGTCGATCGAGGCGAGCTCGACGGCGTACACGTTGATGTAGTCGCGGTACGTCCGGAACGGCTCGGTCGCCCACAGGACGGCGAGGTTCCGGTCGACGTCGGCGTGGAAGATGCTCTGCTGGTCGGCCTGGTAGCCGTCACCCATGATGATCAGGTTGAGCCGCTCGGTGGCCGGACCGGTGACCTGGACCGGATGGACCTTCGGCTCCGGCAACGGTGCCGGCGTCTCCGCCAGCGCGGCGGGGACGGGGCCGGCGACCAGCAGGCTGGCCGCCAGACCCACCACCGCGAGGACTGCGCTCCTCAGTTTCACTTGTTCCACCTCATCTTCGAAAGGTGCCGGTCGCACTCCCGGCACCCGATCACCACCGCCGACCCGCGACGGTGCTGGACCTGACGGCGGGTGCGGAGGCGGGACCGCCTCCGCACCCGCGGGTCTGCTAGCGGATCCGCGAGCGGGCGGCCGCGCTGACGATCGCCCCGCGTTCGCGAGGCTCGATCTTCCCGGCGGCCACCAGGTCGGAGGCCACCTCGGTCACGTGCCGGACGAACTGGCCGTGGTTCGGCCACTGTTCGCCGTCGAGGATGTGGTCGTTGATCGTGCAGGTCCCGGCCAGCGGCCGGTTCGGTACGCCGCTGTCGACGCCGCCGATCACGACCGTCGCCCGGGTGTCGGGGCTGTCGCAGATCGGCATCGCCAGGGGGCCGCCGACGACCGGGAGTTCGAGGGACGCGCCGGCCAGGTCGACGCTGAGCTCGGTGCCCGGCGCCGGGTGCAGGGTGAACTCGTGGTCGGTGGAGAAGACCATCAGGCCGATCCGCTGTCCGGCGGGGATGACCTGGTCGTCGGGCTGCAGGTCGACGGTCACGTCGACGAACCTGCCCGGCACCAGCGGCTTGCTCCGGGTGAGCGAGTCACGGTTCTGCGGGTCGGCCCAGCCCCGGGTGATGACGCTGGTCGTCGAGCCGCGGGTGCTCGACTCGCAGCCGGCCGCACCGGTCCACGGCAGCCGGACCAGTGCCACGGACAGGTTGGCCGCCGCCTTGCTCGACGCGAGCTTCAGCGTCACCTTCGGCGACCCGGAGATGTGCACCGGGGCGGACAGTTCCGGGGTGACGTAGAGCAGGCGGTGCGGCGAGTCCGCGGTGGCGTACGTGCCGATGTTGCAGGCGGTGTTGCCCGCGTCGACGAACCGCTCGACGCCGGTGCCCGGCCGGGCCAGCGAGGTCAGCCCGCCGGTGGTGGCACCGCCGGCGCTCAGGTTCAGGGTGACCGGGGACGCCGCCGGGTTGGGATAGTCGGCGTACGGGGTGAGCTGGCTGGTCCCGGTCTCGTTGCGGATGATCCAGGCCTTCGGGTCGTTCTCGACGCCGTTGCGGACGCCGTACAGGTAGCGGCTGAACCACTTGTTGCGCATGTCCAGCGGCGGGGCGCCGCCGTGGCCGCCCTGGTGGAAGTACGCCTGCACGGGAACCTTGCGGGCCTTGAGCGCCTCGATGATCCGGACGCTGTGCTCGGGCATCACGTTCCAGTCGTTGAACGCGTGCGCCATCAGGGTGGCGGCCTTGACGTTCTTGACCTGCGGCAGGTAGTCGCGGCCGGCCCAGAAGTCGTTGAAGTCGCCGGTCGCCCGGTCCTGGTGCCGGTTCATCATGTCCCGGACCTGCTCGATGCAGTACTGGCGCCGTTCCGGGAAGCCGCTGTGGATGTAGTCGAAGAGGAAGTCGATGTCCTCGCCGACCCAGCCGCCGGGGTTCCGGACCAGGCCCTGCGAGCGGTAGTAGTGGTAGTACGACGTGTTCGGGGCGATCGGGATGATCGCCTCCAGCCCCTTGACGCCGGTCGTCGCGGCGGCCAGCGGCAGGGTCCCGTTGTACGACGTACCGGTCATGCCGACCTTGCCGGTGGACCAACTCGTCGCGGAGACCTGCTCGGTCCCGTCGACGCTGGTGAAGCCCTTGGCGCGGCCGTTCAGCCAGTCGACGACGGCCTTCGGGGCCAGCGACTCGTTGCTGCCGCCGACCGTCGGGCAGCCCTGGGACAGGCCGGTGCCGGGCGAGTCGGAGTGGACGACCGCGAAGCCGCGCGGCACCCAGGTGCTGACCTCGCTGCTGCTGACGGACGTACGGTCCGCGCGGTGGGTGATCGGCGGCGGGGAGAGCCGGGCCGGGGGCTGCTCGCCGAGTTCATGGGAGACGTTCCACAGGTACTGGCGCTGGGTCGAGCCGGTCCCGGCGTAGTAGGGGCTGGTCTCGTAGACGACCGGCACCTTCAGCCCGTCGGCGGTCGGGCCGGGGCGGGTGACGTCGACGTGCATTCGGTCGCGCCGGCCGTCACCGTCGGAGTCGAACTCGGTCTCGACCCACAGCTGCTGGCGGATCCAGGTGGTGGAGTCGGCGAACTCGGGGACGATCTGCGCCTGGCCGTCGAGGAAGACCGGCCCGGCATTCGTCGGAGCGGCGGCCGCCGGCTGGGTGACCGCCGTACCGGCGGCCAGCGCGACCACGCACGAGACGGCCGTCGTGACGACCGCCCGCGCACCCAACTTTCTTCGTGTCATATGAGTCCTCCGTCAGCGGTCCTGGTCAGGGCGATCGACGGCCGCCGCCGCGGCGTGCCGGGGCGGTGGCGGGATATGGGGAACGGCCGCGCGGGTCCGGTTCGGTCCCGGCGGCGCTGGTTCAGGCAGGGTCGGCCGGACGTACGGGGGTGGTACGCCGGTGAAGAAGGTCGGATTGACGACGGGTGTTCTTGGTCACGAGACCGTAGCAACGGGTCCCGATCGACAGCACCCGACACCTGACGGAACTTCGCCCTGGCCTGGACCTTCCAACGTCGAACCGGAACCCCTGGTCGGCGGCCCGTCGTGCGGCGGAGAGCGCTCCCCTACGACCGGGCGCCGGAGGTCGCGGCGCTTCCCCACCGTCGGCCGGCCGGCACGGGCCGGGTACGTGAAAGGGCCGGCGGGGGTGCCCCGCCGGCCCTTCGCGACCTGCCGATCAGGTCCGGCAGGCGGAGCCGCCGAGGGTGAACGTGGTCGGGACCGGGTTGCCGCCGGAGTACGTGCCGAGGAATCCGAAGGTGACGGATGCGCCGGGCGCGACGGTCCGGTTCCAGGAGAGGTTGGTGGCCGTGACGGTGCTGCCCTGCTGGGTCAGAGCGGCGCTCCAGCCGCTGCCGATCCGCTGTCCGGCGCCGAAGGTCCAGGCGAGCGACCAGCCGTCGAGCGGGGCGGTGCCGGTGTTGGTGAGGGTCACTGTGCTGCGGAAGTTGGGGCCCCACTGGTCGTCGACGGTGTAGGTGACGGCACAGGCGGCGGGTGCCGGAACCCCCTCGAATCCGATCTTGTGCAGCTGCCCCGGCAGGTCGTTGACGAGGTACAGCTCGCCGTCGGCGTCCTCGCCGAAGCTGGTCGGCTGGGTCGGCAACTCGCCGATGACCCGGTTCTCGTACGGGGCGCCGGAGGCGCCGGGGCGGATCGCCCACGCGGTGGCGGAGCAGTAGTCGCTGGCGATGTAGGTGCCGCCGACCAGGTCGGCGTACTGCTGTCCGCGGTAGACGAATCCGCCGATCACCGCGCAGCCCTCGAACGAGGTGCGGTAGTGGAAGACCGGGTCGGTGTAGGTGGCGCCGGCGCGGCACCGGCTCAGGTCGAACACGGCCGGCCCCTCCCGGCACGACCAGCCGAAGTTCGCGCCGCCGCCGTCGGCCGGCAGGTGGTCGATCTCCTCGTAGGTGCCCTGGCCGACGTCGGCGATCCAGAGCGACCCGTCCTGCGCGTCGAACGAGAACCGCCACGGGTTGCGCAGGCCGAAGGCCCAGATCTCGGCGCGCGCGCCGGCCACCCCGACGAACGGGTTGTCCGCCGGTACGCAGTACGGGCTGCCGCCGCAGGACCGACTGACGTCGAGCCGGACGATCTTGCCGAGCAGGGTGTCGAGCCGCTGGCCGGCGTCGAACGGGTCGCCGGCGTTGCCGCCGTCACCGAGGCTCCAGTAGAGGTGCCCGTCCGAGCCGAACTTGACCTCGCCGCCGTTGTGGTTGGCGAACTCGGCGTGCGGCTGGGTCAGGATCACCTGTTCGGTCGCGGTGCCGCCGGACAGGACGAACCTGGACAGGGTCAGCGTGCCGTCGGGCACGGCGGTGTACGCCAGGTAGAGCGCGCCGCTCGTGGCGAAGTCGGGTGCGGCCTCGATGCCGAGCAGGCCGCGCTCGTTGCCGGAGACGGCGACCCGGTCGGTGATGTCGAGCAGCGGCGTGGCGGCCAGTCCGGTGGTCGGGTGGTAGACCCGGATCCGACCGGCCTTCTCGGTGATGAGCAGCCGGTCGCTGCCGTCGTCGGGGGCCGCGATCGCCGTGGGGCGCTGGAGTCCGAAGGCGACCTGGGTGGTGGTGACGCGCACCTGGTCGAGCGGAAGGGCGGCGGCGGGCGGGGCGCTGTCCGGCGTGGCGTACGCCGGGCCGGGCAGCGCGGCGAGGGTGACCGCGAGGGCCAGGGCGGGGGTCCAACGCTTTCGGTTCACTGTCCACTCCAGTACGGCCGGCGTGCCGTGATCGGGGAACCTCGCCGCATCGTATCGGCAATCACCGATCGCTCGAAGATTTCCTGGGAGCGTTCCCACGTTTCGGGATCCATCGAGGCCACCCACCCCCGGCCGGCCGCCGGTCCGGCGCGCCGCCCCTCGTCAGCGGGCGGCGACGGGGCGCCGCGCTTCCCGCCGCACGTTCAGGATCGTGAAGACGCCGCCGGCGACCGGCACCAGCGCGAGCAGCCGGGTACGCGGCCGCAGGTCCCGACCGAGCAGGGCGGTCACCGCGACGGCGAGGTAGAGGGCACCGTGCACCGGACCGATGGCGGCGGCCACCGGCCGCAGGTGCACGGTGGCGAGATTGACCAGCAGCACCGCGACACTCACCAGTTCGAGGATCGACAGCACCTCGAGGGCGCGCAGCAGCGGCCTCACGAGTAGTCCGATCCGGGGCGGACGATCATCAGGATCACGACGACCGCCCACAACAGGTTGAAGATCCCGGCGAGCATGCCAAGCTGGCGCAACCGCCGGCCGTCGCCGGGAGCGGCGAGCGCGTCCCGCTGCCGCGGGGCGATCTGGAGGGCGAGGATGCCGCCGGCGACGGCCGTCAGCACCATCGCGACGGTGATCCACACCTCGCCCATCCGCCCCTGCACGAGGGCGAGCGCGATCCCGACGACCGGCACGACGAGCGCGGCGACCCCGTAGCCGCGGGTGATCCGGTGCAGCAGGCGGGCGACCCCGACGTTGCGCTCCCCGGCCGGGCGGGCGGCACCGTCGGCGCCACCGACACCCTCGGCGACCGGCGCGAACCTCGGGAACAGACTGACGGCGACGGCGGCCGGGCCGACGAAGAGGATGCCGGCGAGCACGTGCACGGAAAGAAGGAAGGCTTCCACACCTTCAGCATAACTGAAGGTTAGTCGGGTGCCGATCCCCCGAAACTGCGCCGCATCACCTCGCGCAGCGCGTCCGCCACCTCGGGCAGGTCGGCCGACAGGCGCGCGTCGAGCGTCGCGACCGCCTCGGCGGCACGGGCCAGCACCGCCTCACCCGACGGGGTCACCCGCAGCGTGGACGCCGCGCCGGCCTGCGCGGTCGAGTCCTCGACCAGCCCGGCCGCGACCAGCGTCGCGACCGCGGTGTGCGCGCTCTGCACGGTGATCCGGGAGCGCCGGGCGAGTTCGCTGAACGAGATGCCGGGCCGACCCCGGATATGCCCGAGCAGGCCGTACTTGCGCGTGGTGAGCCCGATCGGCTTGAGCGCGTCGGTCAACTCGGCGTCCCACACCCGGGCAGCCGTGAGCAGGGCGATCAACGGGCTGATGGGCGGTGGGGAGGCGGACATGGCCGCAGTCTAGGACGCGTCCCGGGGCCCGGCGGGCGGTGACCGTGCCGCCCGTCCGGCGCCCCCCCGGGTAGTCCCGCCAGCGCTTCGTCGGCAGGCAGCCGAACTGGCCGTCAAGGCCGGCGCACCGGATAGCTGATCAGCAAGCCGGTAGGGCGGACGCGCGCAGTGCCGCGGCCAGCCACTCGAACGGGAACCGCTCCGGCGGCACGTCGTTCACGGCGGCGACCAGCGCCATGTACCGGTCGAACGGTCCTTCCGGCTGCGGCGGCGTGCGGTCCCACTCCGCGCCCGCCAGCATGTGGTCGGCGGTCCGCATCCGGAACTCGGGCGTGTCCGGCATCCCGGGGCTGTCCGGTGTCGCGAAGATGCCGGTCAGCCACCCGATCCACCGGTCGGCGATCTCCCGCCCCCGCGGCGAGTCCGGCGGCACCCGCTCCCGCGCCGCGCCCATCGCCGCCGGGCCGATCGGCGTGGCCGCCTCCAGGCTGTCCAGCATCGGCGACCGGGTCATCAGCGACCCGGCCCCGGTCGTGCACACCTCGTACAGCTCACGGCGCACGGCCTGCCGGACCTCGGTGTCCCGGACCAGCTCGGCCAGCTCGATCCACGCCTCCAACTGGACCGCGGTGGGATGTTCGGGCAGCTGCGGCCGGGCCGCCCGCCACCACTGGACCATCCGCTCCGGCGGCTGCCAGCCGGTGGTGACCTCGGTCCAGAACTCGTCGATCAGCCGGTCGCGCTCCTCGTCCGGCATGCCGGCCATCTTGTGCATCAGCGTGACCTGCCCGGCCGTGGAGTCCTGCCGCAGGATGGCCGACAGCACCGCGCGACGGCTGCGCAGCCGTGCCTCCCGCCGTGCCGACGCCCACTATGCGATCTCAAGCGGCTTGAGATACAAGCCCCTGTCGGCCGCCACCAACTCCCACACCCAGGAGGGCACCGCCTGACGCGCTGAAGGCCGTACTCGCCGACCGGCCCTGAGCCGCCGTCCAGGGACCAAGGTCCCCACCGGTCCCGGACCCGTTCCCCTGCCCCGGCCCGAACAGCACGAATACCCTCGTGGAAGGACGGCTGAGGAGGTACGTGATGAGGACGTGGACCGTCGACGACGTGATGACGACCGATGTGCTGACCGTCGGCGAGTCGGCGCCGTACCGGGAGATCGTCGACCTGATGACCGGGCGGCGGGTGAGTGCCGTACCGGTCGTCGACGAGTTCCGGCGGGTGCTCGGCGTGATCTCCGAGGCCGACCTGCTCCACAAGGTGGAACTGACCGGCGAGAGTCCCGGCTGGCGGATCTTCGAGGGACGGCGCCGGCACGACGCCCGGGTCAAGGCCGCCGGCATGATCGCGTACGAGCTGATGACCACGCCGGCGGTGACGGTCCCGGCCGGGACGCCGCTCGCCGCCGCCGCCCGGCGCATGAGCCGGGAGAACGTCAAGCGGCTGCCGGTCACCGACGACCTCGGCCGGCTGGTCGGCATCGTCTCGCGGAGCGACCTGCTCAAGGTGCACCTGCGCCCCGACGGGGACATCCAGCGCGACATCGTGCGGGAGGTGGTCGAGCGGGTCCTGACCGCACAGGAGGGCACCCTGGAGGTGACGGTGACCGACGGGATGGTCGAACTCGCCGGGCGGCTCGACCGGCGCAGCTCGGCCGAGATCGCGGGCCGGCTGGCGGCGCGGGTGCCGGGCGTGGTCGACGTCGTCGCCGACGACCTGACGTACGACTTCGACGACGTGGATCCGGCGCCGTCCACGTCGGCCGCCGCCGGCTGAGCGGACCCCGGCGCGGCCGGCGGTCTGGCAGGATCGGCCGCATGGCCGAGGTACTGCTGTTCCACCACGCGCAGGGGCTGACGTCCGGCGTACGCGACTTCGCCGACGTGCTGCGGCAGGCGGGTCACACCGTCCACCTCCCCGACCTGTACGACGGCGAGGTCTTCGACACCCTCGAGGACGGGGTGGCCCACGCCGGAAAGGTCGGCTTCGGCGCGCTCGCCGAGCGCGGCCGGCTCGTCGCCGAGGGACTGCCCCGGGAACTCGTGTACGTCGGGCTCTCCCTCGGCGTGGTGCCCGCCCAGATGCTGGCCCAGACCCGGTCCGGGGCCCGGGGTGCGCAACTGCTGCACGCCTGCATACCGACGTCGGAGTTCGGCGGCGGGTGGCCGGCCGGCGTACCGGTCCAGGTGCACGGCATGGACGACGACCCGTACTTCGCCGGGGAGGGCGACATCGACGCCGCCCGCGCCCTCGTCGCCGAGGCCGACGCCGGGGAGCTGTTCCTCTACCCCGGAGAACGGCACCTGTTCACCGACAACAGCCTCGACGCGTACGACGAAGAGGCCGCCGCACTGGTGACCCGACGGGTGCTCGGCTTCCTGGCCGGCGTCCGCTGACCGACGCGCGGCCCGCCAGGGCACCTGTGATCATCTGCTGCCCGGCAGTTCGACACGCCGTACGGACAACAGCGGAACAGCTGACGATCACCACGCACCGCTACTCGCGAAGGGCGCGGCGGCGTCTGGCCTCGACGCCGTCGAGGATGACGTCGATCGCGAGCGCGAAGTCGGTGTCGTCGAAGGACTCCCCGCCGTCGGCGGGATTCTCGCTCTCCAGGATCGCCCGGAGCCGGGGGAACTCGTCGTGCCGGTCCGCGACGCGCAGGCGCTCCGCGAGGTAGGCGTTGACCTCGGGGGCGGTCCGGGCGCCCGCCGGTAGCGACTCGGCGAGGCCGGCGCCGAGTTCGGCGTCCGACCGGACGTAGGTCCACAGGAGGGTCAGCACGGTGACGGCCTCGCCGCCGGGCAGTTCCGATCCTTCGAGGCAGCCGAGGCCGGCCTCCATCCACCGCACGTAGGAGGGCATCAGCGCTTCGCCGGTGATCGGCAGCGACGAGAGCCAGGGGTGGGACCGGTAGGTGTCGCGCATCGCGGCGACCCAGGCGTGGGTGCGCCCCCGCCAGCTCTCCGCCGCCAGTCGCGGTGGGCGCCCGAGCGCGGCGTCGGCGGCGAGGACGAGCAGGTCCTCCCGGGACTGGACGTAGCGGTACATGGACATGGTGCCGCCGCCGAGCGTCTTGGCGACGCGGCTCATGGTGATCGCCTCGACCCCGTGTGCGTCGCCGAGCGCGACCGCGGTGTTCAGGATCTGATCAAGGCTCCACCGGGGCTTGGGCCCCTTCGTGGTGTTCTGCGCGATGCCCCAGGCGGACAGGAGAGCGGGGGGCAGGCCGCGCAGTGGCCCCTCGGAAGCTGTCGACGACACGAGACCGATCTTACTGCGTAACCATTACGCATCCGTACTGCGTAGGGGTTACGCTGTCTGGCATGACAGTCGAACACTCCTCCTCCACCGCGCTCCGGCCACCGGCGACACCACCGGCACTGGCCGTGACCGGCATCCGCAAGAGCTACGGCGGCCACGACGTCCTGCGGGACGTGACCTTCACCGTGCCGAGCGGACAGGTCTTCGCGATGCTCGGCCCGAACGGCGCCGGGAAGACGACCCTGATCCGCGTCCTGACGACCCTGATCCGGCCGGACGGCGGCACCGCCCACATCCTGGGCCGGGACGTGGTGACCGAGGCTTCCGAGGTACGCCGGCTGATCAGCGTCACCGGGCAGTACGCCTCGGTCGACGAGGAACTCACCGGCCGGGAGAACCTCGTCATGATCGCCCGCCTGCTCGGCCGGAGCAGGCGGGACGCCGAGGCCCGGGCCCGGGAACTGCTCGACGGGTTCGACCTCACCGACGCCGCGGACCGCCGGGCCGGCCGGTACTCCGGCGGCATGCGCCGCCGGCTGGACCTCGCCGCCGGTCTCGTCGACGAGCCGCCGGTGATCTTCCTGGACGAACCGACCACCGGCATGGACACCCGTAGCCGCCAGGCGCTCTGGACGACCATCACCCGGCTCGCCGCGGCGGGCCGGACCGTCTTCCTCACCACGCAGTACCTGGAGGAGGCGGACACGCTCGCCGACCGGATCGCCGTGCTCGACGGCGGCCGGATCGTCGCCTCGGGAACCGCGGCGGACCTCAAGCGACGCGTCGGTCGGGAGTGGGTCGAACTCACCCTGCCGGACGGCGACGTCCGCCGCGAGAGCACCGACGGCAGCCCCGACCGCCTGCGCGAGATCCTCAACCGCTACCACGACGAGGGACAGGCCGTGGCCAGGGCGGCGATCCGCACACCCAGCCTCGACGACGTCTTCCTCACCCTCACCGGACACCCCGTCGACCGCGAGGACGGCCGAGCATGAGCACCCTGCCGCTGTACACCGAACTGGTCTTCACCCGGCGCAGCATCGTCCACTCGCTGCGCAATCTCGACAGCCTCGTCACCGCCGTCGTCGCGCCCGTCGCGATCATGATCCTGTTCGTCACCGTCTTCGGCTCCGCCCTCGAGGGCGCCGCCGGTGGCCCGTACACCGACTACGTCACCCCGGGCGTGATGCTGCTGTGCGCCGGCTTCGGAGCCGCGCTGACCGCGACCTCCGTCCACGCCGACGTCACCAAGGGGGTGATCGAGCGGTTGCGCACCATGCCCGTACGGGCCTCCGGGGTGATCTTCGGTCACGTCTTCGCCAGCGTCCTGCGCAACCTCGTCTCCACCACGGTCGTCGTCCTCGTCGCCCTCGCCCTCGGCTTCCGCCCGCGCGCGTCGTTCGTGGAGTGGCTCGGCATCGTCGTCCTGCTCGCCGGGTACATCCTGGTGCTGACCCTCGTCGCCGCGGCCTGGGGACTGGCGGCCCGCTCGGTGGACTCGGCCGGGATGTTCAGCTTCGTCGCACTGTTCCTGCCCTACCTCTCCACCGCGTTCGTACCGGTGGAGAGCCTCCCGGCCTATCTTCGGGGGTTCGCCGAACACCAGCCGGTCACGGTCGCGATCGAGACGCTGCGCGGCTTCGCGGCCGGCAGCCCGGACGCCGGTGACGTGCTCGCCAGCACGATCTGGCTCGGGTCGATCGGCGCCGTCGCGACCGTCCTGACGGTACGGCTCTTCGCGCGCACCGGCCGGAGGTAGGCCCGGCACCTCACCGTGCCGGAGTCCGGCCGGGCCGGCTCCGGCTGGTGAGGATGCCGAGGATCACCAGGGCCGCGCCGACGGGTCCGTTCCAGTGCAACGGCTCGCCGAGCACGACGATGCCGAGGCTGACCCCCACGACCGGGGTGAGGTAGGTGACGGTGGAGGCGAGGGTCGCACCCCACGCCTGGATGATCCGGGTGTTCCAGACGTAGGCGACGCCGGTACCGATCCCGCCGAGTACGACCATGCTGGCGACGACCGGGACGGACCACCGCACCGGCGTGGCGCCGGCGAACGGGACCAGGGCGGCGGTGACGACCGCCGCGACGGTGACCTGCGCGGCGGCGATCGTCGTCGGGTCGTACGGGGTGCCGCGCAAGAACCGTCGACTGTAGACGAAGGCGAGTCCGTAGCAGGTGGTCGCGGCCAGGCACGCCGCCTGGGCGAGCAGGGACCGGGTTCCGGCGCCGCCGGTGGGCGCGGTCCACGGCGCCGCCACGAGCAGGACCCCGGCCGCCGCGACGACGAGCCCGGCCGTACGGGTCCGGGTGAGCCGTTCGTCGGGCAGGACGGCGAGCGAGACCAGGAGGGTGGTGATCGGGGTGGTGGCGTTGTAGATGCTCGACAGGCCGGACGGGATGTGCTGCCCGGCCCAGGCGAAGAGCAGGAACGGGGCGACGCACAACAGCAGCGCGATCACCGTCAGATGTCCCCACACCCGCACCCCGCGCGGCCAGCGGCGCCGCGCGGCGAGCATCGGCACGGCCAGGACCGCGGCGCCGCACGCGAGGCGGCCGAACACGACCTGCACCGGCGACAGCCCGTCGAGGGCGACCCTGATGAACAGGAAGCTGGCGCCCCACACCAGCGCCAGCAGCGTGAACCGCACCGCCACGAGCCGGTTCCCGGCACCGTCCATCCGCTCCTCCTCCCCGTGCCCGGGTCCACGTTCGGGCACCGCCGTAGGATGAGGCAAACAGATCTGCTTCATGAGTCGATCTGTTCTCCTCATGGAGGTCGGGCAGTGCCGACGTTGCGTCAGCTACGGGTGTTCGTCGCCGTCGTCGACACCGGCGGGTTCGCCGCCGCCGGTGCCGCGCTCGGCACCAGCCAGTCGTCGGTGTCGCACAGCCTCGCCACCCTGGAGTCGCAGGTGGGCGCGGCGCTCGTGCACCGCGCCCCGGTCGCCGTGACGACGCACGGTGCCCGCCTTTTGCCGTACGCCCGCGCGACGCTGGCCGCCGCCGACGCGTTCGACGCCGCGACGCCGGCCCGTACCCCGACCACCGGCACGATCCGGCTCGCGGTGACCCCGACCGCCGGGCACCGCCTCGTCCCAGATCTCCTCACCCTCTGGCACACCCACGCGCCCGGCATCCGGGTACGGCTGCTGGAAGGTGACGACGTCGAGGTCGCCGAATGGCTGGCGACCGGGGCGGCCGACGCGGCCGTCCTCGTCGACGCGCCGGCCGGCACCGGGCCGGTGGTCGCCCGCGACGAGTTCCGCGCCGTCACCCGTACCGACCACCCGCTCGCCGGCACCGCCGCGATCCCGCTCGCCGACCTCGCCGAGGACCCGCTGCTGGTCTCCACCGCCGGCTGCGAACCCCAGATCCGGGAACTCCACCGGCGGGCCGGCCTGCCCTACCGGCCGACCCAGCGGGTACGCGACCTGACGACATTGATGGCGATGGTCGACGCCGGCCTCGGCGTCACGCTCATGCCCACCCTCGCCGGGCCGATGCTCCCGGCCGGGCTGGCCATGACCCCGCTGACCGACACCCTGCGCCGTGTCCTCACCCTGGGTGCCCCGGCCACCCGCCCCCGCCACCCGCTGGTCGGAAGGCTCCTCGACCTCACCGCCGAGCACCGGTCGCCCGACGGACCGGCCGGGCCGGTGCCGGCCTGACGCGGGCGTCCGGCCGCCCGTGGATTCGGCGACGCGGTGACGTGAAAGTCGACAGAATTACTTGCGCACTCAACCAAACTGGGTCACGATTCGACGGTAGTCGATACCAAGGAGGAGTCGCATGAATCGGACGCGAGCGAGGATCGGCGCCGTACTGGCCACGGCCGCGGTCATGGCCGCCGGGCTCGGGACGGCGGCCGCACCCGCCTCGGCCCAGCCGTCCGGCCTCGCCTTCTACAGCAGTTACCCGTTCACCACCCCGGTCGTGCACCTGCCCACCCCGACCGGCGAATGCACGCCACTGCCCGCGACGGCCATCGGCCACGTCGGCTGGAGCGGCTTCACCAACGTCGTCATGTACCGGACCGCCGACTGCACCGGATACGAGACCAACACCGGAACGCTGCGCACCTACGACGCCGGACGCTTCCAGAGCTTCCGCGCCTACTGACCACCACGCCGGGACGGGTGCGGGCACTGCCCCCACCCGTCCCGGCGCGTTTCCGGGGCGGCGGCGCGCTGTCGTACCCGTGGTCCATGATCTCTCCCGTACGGCGGCGCCGGGGCGGCCCGGCGCCGGCATCGTCGTGGCCGGCGCCGGTTGCCGGCGGGGTGGGAGGTCGTAGTGGCGGACGTGGACCGGGCCGCGTGGCGGCGACGCAGCGCGCTACGGGTGGTGCCGCCCGCGCGGCCCCGGAAGCTGGCCAAGGTGCCCTTCGTCGAACTGGCCGACGGCCGGCTGCAGGGCGTGGTGTCCAGCGGCTCTGACATCGAGCGGGTCTACGTCTCGTCGGTGACCTCCGGCAGCCACGCCTACCACTGCAGCACCAACAACAACCGGCCGTGCGGCGGCCTGCGCGGCGCCCCCTGCAAGCACCTGCACGCGCTCGCCGACGAGGCCGTCCTCCAGTACGGCATCGACCGGGTCGCCCGCTACCTGCGGGTGGAGGTCGAAGCCGGGGTGGACACCGGCACCGGGCTGCTGCGCCGGCTGGACGCGCGGCACGAGCCGACCCCGGCCGCCGTGGTGTTCAGCCGCTTCCTGCGCCACCTGGCCTACCTGGAACTGCCCGGCAGCACGGCACCCCTGCCCGAACTGCACTGGTTCCCGGCGACCGGGACGGCCCGCTGATGCTGGGCACCCAACTCGCCGTCCTCTGCGACGGCACCCCGGCCGGCCTGACCGACGCTCTCGACGTCGTCGCCGGATTCGACGAGGCCCTGACCGACGGCTTCGCCCGGGTGGGCGAGCCGGGCGCCGCCGCACTGGCCGCCGTGGCCGGCGCACTCTCGGCGACCCCGCTCGGCGACCGGGTGGCCGAGGCCGTGGACAAGATGACCGCCGGTTCGGTGGCGCGTGAGCATCTCGTCACGCTCGCCGGAGCGCGTACGGCGCTGCTCGGCGCGGCCCACGACGCCCTGCTGGGGCGGTTCGACACCGCCGTGGCCCGGGACCGGGCGGCCTGGGCCTCCACGGCGAGCCGGCCACCGGAGGAGCACCCGCTCGACGGCGCCCGCGCCTGGCTGCACGAGGTGGCGGTCACCGGCTGGCGGGGCGTCGACCACGAACTGCTGGCGACCGCCGGGGCACAGGTCGAGACACTGTTGCCGGTGCCCGCGCTGCGCCGCCTCGCGGTCCTGCTCGACGGGCTGGCCGCCGAACTGCGGGCCAGCGTCCCGATCGGCACGATGCCGCGGGTGCCGACCCGCCGCTGGGCCGACCTGTGGACCCGCGGCACGCTGCTCGCCCACGTCCCGCCGGCCGACACCGGGTCGGCCGCCGCCGAACGGGTCACCGGGCGGCTGCTGCCGCTCGGTGCCGACGTACACGAGCACGACACGGCGGTGCAGGTCCAGGTGCACGGGATCCTCGAACCCGCCGACGGTTCGCCACCAAGACTGGTCCGCACCGCGGTCGGTGCCGCGAAGGTCGACACGATCGTCGGACCGGCGGTGTGGCAACTGCTCCAGGCCCACCCCGTACTGCTGGCCGCCCTGGCGCACCGGCGCGGCCTCACCGTCACCGACCTGCCGGTCAGCGGCGGCGACCTGCTCTGGCAGGACGACCTGGTCGCGCTCGACGAGCCGGCCGACCCGTTCGCCACCGCCCGGGTGCTGCTGCCCACCGCCGTCGCGGCGGCCACCGCACCGCTGGACCGGCACCCGGTCGGCATCGCCGAGCCGGTGCTGCTGGAGGGCTACGCCGTACGCGACGACGACGGGTCGCTCAGCCTCGAACTCGACGGCCACCGGATCGCCGTCGCGGTCGACCGGCTGCCGTCGTGCGGCCCGCTCACCGCCGAACTGGTCGCCTCCTCGTCCGCCTGCCTCGGCCTGGTGAGGTGGGACGACGGGTGGCTCGTCCAGCCGCTGGCGGTGCAGGCCACGGTGAAGCGCCGTACGGTGGCCGCGCACAACGGCGACTGGGCCGAGGGCGTCACCGACCCCAAGGTGGCCAAGGCCGAGGCCAGGTCGGGCGATGTCGTGGCGGTACTGCGCGAACGCGCGGGAAGGCTGCTGCGGAAGTGACCGGCCCCGACACCACCCACGACCACTCCGACGAGAACCGCCGCCAGGTGCTCTACTGGCGGCTGCTGGCCCGGCTCTTCGACCCCGACGAGCAGCCCGCCCTGGAAACGGCGAGCGTCGCCGTCGTCGACGACCTCGGCCTGCCGGCCGCGCTGCTCGACCCGGCGGTCTCGGTCGACAACGTCGTCCAGCGCTTCCCGGCACTCGCCGACGAACTGCGCGGCCTGCTGGCACCGGCCGAGGCCGACGCGCCGGCCGGAGCCGGGGCCCCGACGGACCCGGCGGACCCCACGGACCCGGCGGACCCCACGGACCCGGCGGCCGGAGCCGGCGAGCCGGAGCCGGTCGGCCGCGACGAGGTACGCCGCGCCGCCCTGGTGTCGAAGCTGCTGCTCAACGTCTTCGCGACCGGTTCCGGCGCGGTCACCGCCGGCCAGCTCGCCGGCTGGCAGTCCGACGCCGGCTGGTTCGAGCAGGCGCTCGGCTTCGGGCCGGGCGAGCTACGCCGGCAGGGCGGCAGCGGGCTGGGCGGCACGCTGGCCGGCCTGGAGGGTGACCTCGTCCGGCGGATGCGCCTGCGCGAGGTGCTGGCCGACCCGGCCCTGGCCAGCCGACTGACCCCCAGCATGTCGCTGATCGAGCAACTGCTGCGCGACAAGGCCAACCTGTCCGGGGTGGCCCTGGCCAACGCCAAGGCCCTGATCCGCCGTTTCGTCGACGAGGTCGCCGAGGTGCTGCGTACGCAGGTCGAGCAGACCAGCGTCGGCACCATCGACCGGTCGGTGCCACCGAAGCGGGTGTTCCGCAACCTCGACCTCGACCGGACCATCTGGCAGAACCTGACCAACTGGAGCCCGGACGACGAGCGCCTCTACGTCGACCGGCTCTACTACCGGCAGACCGCCCGGCGCACCACACCGGCCCGGCTGATCGTGGTGGTCGACCAGTCCGGTTCGATGGTCGACTCGATGGTCAACTGCACCATCCTGGCGTCGATCTTCGCCGGACTGCCCAAGGTGGACGTACACCTGATCGCGTACGACACCCGGGCGCTGGACCTGACGCCGTGGGTGCACGACCCGTTCGAGGTGCTGCTGCGCACCAACCTCGGCGGCGGCAACGACGGCCCGGTGGCGATGGCGATGGCCCGCCCCAAGATCGTCGAGCCGCGCAACACGGTCATGGTGTGGATCTCGGACTTCTACGAGTTCGGCCGCTCCCAGCCGCTGTTCGACGGCATCGAGGCGGTGCACCGCTCCGGCGTCCGGTTCATCCCGGTCGGTTCGGTCAACAGCTCGGGCCAGCAGAGCGTCAACCCCTGGTTCCGCCAGCGTTTCAAGGACCTGGGCACCCCGGTCGTCTCCGGCCACATCCGCAAACTCGTCTTCGAGCTCAAGAGCTTCCTCACCTAGGAGAACCCCGCAAATGACCGAGATGCTGCGCGCCCCCGCCGAGGTCAAGTACGCCGACGAACTCGACTGGCTGGAGTCGGTCGACACCGACCCCAAGCCGTTCTCGTGGCGGCTGAGCCCGCGGATGGTCCGGCTGTTCGTCCTGGGCTCCGAACGCGCCGACGGCCTCGACCGGGAGATCCCGCAGAAGTGGTTCGGCGACCGCAGCTTCGTCGAGCGGAGCATCGTGACCCTGGCGTCCGACCGCGGCCTGCTGCTGATCGGCGATCCCGGCACCGGCAAGAGCTGGCTCGCCGAACTGCTCGCCGCCGCGATCTGCCGCAACTCGACCCTGGTCGTGCAGGGCACCGCCGGGACGACCGAGGACCACATCAAGTACTCGTGGAACGTGTCGATGGTCATCGCCAAGGGACAGTCCCGGCAGTCGATGATCCCGTCGCCGATCATGACGGCGATGGAGCAGGGCGTCGTCGGCCGGTTCGAGGAGCTGACCCGGTCCACCAGCGACGTGCAGGACGCCCTCATCTCGATCCTGTCGGAGAAATACGTCTCGATCCCCGAACTCGACCACGACAACATCGTCTTCGCCAAGCCGGGCTTCTCGATCATCGCGACCGCGAACAGCCGCGACCGGGGCGTCAACGACCTCTCCTCGGCGCTCAAGCGGCGGTTCAACTTCGTCCGCATCCCGGTGGTGACCAACAAGCGCAGCGAGGCGGAGATCGTCCGGTTCCGTACCGAGGAACTGCTGCGCCGGCACCGCATCGAGTTGGAGGTGCCGCCGACCCTGCTCGACATCCTGTTGCAGAGCTTCGCCGACCTGCGCGCCGCCGCGGCGTCGGCGACCAGCGACGACGAGAAGCTGGAGTCGGCGCTGTCGACCGCCGAGCAGATCGGGGTGCTGGAGGACGCCATCCTGCACAGCCAGTTCTTCGGCGACCGCACCCTGCGGGCGGCGACCCTGGCCGGGTCGCTGATGGGGTCGCTGGCCCGACGCAGCCCGGAAGACCTCGCCATCCTCAACAAATACCTGCACGGGGTCGTGGAGCCGCGCGCCAAGCAGGACGGTGACACCTGGGGCGACTTCCTCGACGGCGGCCGCCAGGCGATCGCCGCCCTGTCGTGACCGCGCCCGCCACGACCGGCCCGTTCGGTGCGCTGCGTGAGCAGCTCACCGACGCGGCCGCCACCTTCGCCGGCTCACCGGACGCGCTGAACGGCATCCTCGCCGGCATCGTCGACGACGTCGACCGGGCGCTGGGCGAGCCGCTGGAGATCTTCCCGGTCTGCCACCACTCCCCGGCCTCCGCGCTGGCGATGGTCCGCCGGCTGCGGGAGAAACGGCCCCGGGTCATCTACCTGGAACTCTGCGAAGACCTCCAGCCGCTGCTCGGGGAACTGCGCAACTGCCGGCTGCCGGTGGCGTTGCAGGCGTTCGCGTCCGAACTCGACGGCTTCCCGGCCGAGTGGGGTCCGCTCAGCGTGGTCGCGCCGGTCACCGAGGCGTCGGCGGAATACCAGGCGATCGCGTACGCGCTGGAGACCCCCGGGGTCGAACTGGTGCTGGTGGACCGCTCCACCGACCACATCTTCCAGTGGCTGCCCCGGCCACCGGGATCGGCGCCGACCGACGCGCCGGCCGGGACGGCCACGGAGGCGGAGGAGGACGCCGCCCTGCACGGCGACGCGGTCGGGGTGGAGATCGGCGACCTGCGCCCCGGCTTCGCCGACCTGGAGACCTACCTGCTGCACCACGGCAAGGTGCGGCACTGGTCGGAGTGGTGGGACCAGTACGTCGAACAGCCGCTCGTCGACGCCGACCACGACACCTACCGGCAGGTGATGGTGCTGATCGGCAGCCTGTTCCGGCGGCTGCGGCCGGCCCGGTCCGACCGGCTGGACCGCGACGAGGACCGGGAGCGCTACATGTGGACCCGGATGCGGCAGCACCTGGCCGCGTCCGGTGCCGACCCGGCCGACTGCCTCTACGTCTGCGGCGCCTTCCACGCCGCCAGCCGGGTCGAGCAGTTCGGGCTCGCCGCCGACGCACCGGCCTACGAGATCACCCCACGGACCGGCACCCGCTGGCGGTACGGGCTCATCCCGTCCAGCCACTCCGCGATCGAGGCGCAGTTCGGGCTGGCCTCCGGGTCGGTGTCGGTCGCCTCGGCGACCTGGACCAAGGCGGTCGGCCGGTCCCGGCTCGTCCCGTTCCGCCTCGACGGGCAGCGCGGCGGCCGGCGGACGACCGCCCGGGGTGGTGGCTCCGCCGCCGCACCGGCGCCGGCCGGGCCGGTCACCGACCGGCTCAGCGGCTTCCTGGCCGAGCCGCCGCCGCTCGGTGGCCTCGACGAGGCGGAACTGCGCGGCTGGTGCGTCGACATCGTCCGGCTGGCCCGCCGCAACGGCTATCTGGCCAGCACCGCCGACGCGATCGCGGTCTTCGAGACGTCGATCCTGCTCGCCAACCTGCGCGGCCGGCCCCGGCCGACCCCGTACGACTTCGCCGACGCCGCCGTCACCTGCATCGAGAAGGACGTCGTGCCGGGCCGGCGGGACGTCCGCCGGCTGTGCGAGATCCTGCTCGGCGGCGACCGGATCGGGCAGGTCGGCTACGACGCCCTGCCACCACTGGCCCGCGACGTCGTCGACCGGCTCCGACCGCTCGGCATCGACCCGGAGAAACGTACGGTCCAGCGGGTCCTGCTGGACCTGCGGGCCGATCCCCGGCTGGCCCCCTGTTCGGACCTGCTCTGGATGCTGCGGCACCTGCTGCCGCCCGACGCGGCCCGTCCGATCATGGGCGAGCGCCGGTTGGGGCACCGGTCGATCCAGGAGAGCTGGGACGTGGCACTCGGTCGCAACCAGCGGGCGCTGATCGAGCTGGGCTACGAGGGGGTGACCGTCGAGCAGGTGCTGGAGCAGCGGCTGCGCCGCGCCGTACGCGGTCCGGACGCGACGGCGGCGGTCGCGCTCGAGGCCGTCGAGAACGCCGTACGGCTGCTCGACAGCCCCCGCCTGGTCGACGACCTGGGGGCGCGGGCGGTCGACCTGCTCGCCGCCGAGCGCACCGTCGACGACGCCCCCGAGGTCCTGCGCCGCATCCGCCGGCTGCTGGGCCACTACCGCACCACCGGGTCGGCGCTGCCGGGCTGGTGCGAGTCGTTCGTGACCGTCGGCTACGCGCACTACTGCACGCTGCTGCCGACCGCGTTCGTCGACGAGCAGACCGGGGTCCGTCAGGTCGGCGCGATGCTGGGCTTCCTGTTCGGCATGGAGAGCCTGGCGCTGTCGCTGGGCTGCGACCGGTCACAGCTCGAACTCGCCGTCGCGCAGTCGCATCCCGAGACGCCGGCCAAGGTCGCCCTGCTGTGGGCGGCCCGGCACCAACTGGGCCTGCTGCCGCTGGCCGAGCTGCGCGAGCGGTGTGCCGGCCTGCTCGGCAACCCGCTGGTGGTGCCGGCCTTCCCGCAGTATCTCGCCGGGTTCGTGCAGGCGCTGGAGCCGGTTCCAGGGCTCACGCCGTTCGTGGTCGAGGTGCTGTCGTCGGCGTTCGCCCGGCTGCCCGACCCGGTGCTGCTGCCCTGGCTGCCGACGCTCATCACCACCCTGCGCGAGCAGGGCCCGGAGCTGGTGCCGCTGCTGGTACGGGAGGCGGGACGGACGTTCCCCGGCAGCCTGCCGGCGCTGGACGCCTGGCTGCCGCCGTGGCTGGCGCCGGCACCGGTCCTGGCCGGTGCCGGGGCGGCCGTCGCGGCGGGGCCGGTCACCGACCTGCTCGCCGGGCACCCCGAGACCGTCGACGCGGTCGCGGCGCTGCTCGGCTGCACCGGCGGGTGGCGGGACGCGGGACCGACCACCCCGGCCGGGCTGGCGACGCTGCTCGCCGCCCACCCGGAGACGGCCGTCGCGGTGGCCGACCTGCTCACTAGTTGATCCATTGTGGCCGAACGGGCGGGTCCGGGCACGTCGCCGGACCCGCACCGTCGCGCGGTATGACCGCCGACGAGGTACGCCCGGCCCGCCCCACGCAGGTGGCCGCCGCGTTCTGGCTCCTGCTCGCCACCGCGGTCCTGCTGCTCGGCATCGTCGGGATGACCGTCGCGCACGCCGTGTGGTTCGACGGGGAGATCTCCCGGGTCGCCGCGCTGGTGCCCGACGCCGATCCCGACGAGGTGAGTGGGGAGCGGTTCGGCAACGTCCTGAGTGCGGTGGTCATTGGCCTGCCGACGCTGGTCCTGGCGGTCTGGCTGGCCGCGACCGCGGTGCCGGTGCTGCGGGGCAGCAACGTCGGACGGATCCTCGTCTTCGTCGCCGGTGGTGCGCAGTTGGCGGTCTGCGGGCTTCAGGGGTGTTCCGGTCTGCTGTTCCTGCCGCTGCTGGTCGCGATCGACGACGTCGGCTACGTCGAGGAGGGCGCCGTCGACGGTCCGGACGGGCTGTGGGAGGAGTCGGAGTTCCTCGCGACCCTGTATGCCGAACCGATCCCGTTCGGCGACCTCTCCTTCCTGGCCACCGGGGTCGGCACCGTGCTGGTGCTCACGCTCACGGGTGCGGTGGTGCTGCTGCTGGCACTGCCTCCCGCGCACCGCTACTTCGTGCCGCGCCCGGCGCGGCAACCGGCACCGCCGCCGGTACCGGCCTGGCCGGTCCACCCCGGCGGCTACGCGGTGCCGATGCCGCACCTGGTCTGCCCCGATCCCTCGGCCCACTTCCCGCCGACCACGGACAAACCGGCGTCCGCTCCCCCGCCCGGCGGTACGAACGCGCCGTCATCCACTTCGGACCCCGGAGGGTCCGCCACCGGTTCGTAGGCGACGTCTCACGTCGCCGCGTGTTCCCGCGGCGGGAGAAGAGTGGCCGATTCCAGCCGGAGACAGATGTAGTTGGCGTCGTCCGGCCCGGGTCGGAACCCACCGTCGGGCCGCCAGCCGTGTCGGGCGTAGAACGCCCGCGCCCGCGTGTTCCGCTCCCAGACCTCGAGCAGACCTGCCGGCAGTGCGGCGTCTTCCAGATATCGCACGAAGGTGGCGTGCAGAATGCCGCCGACGCCCCTTCCCCAGCTGTCGGGGCGCACCTGGATCTGGTAGAGCTGGCTCGCCGTGCCGGCGTCGACCTCGGGCGACAGCGGAGGCCCCATCGCGGCGATTCCGACAATGTCGCCGTCGGCAACGGCACACACCGCCCTTTGGTCAGGCCCCTGTATGGCCGACGTCCATCCGGTCCGCCGATCCCGCTCCGTCTCGGGATTCGGGGCGGCCTCGAGGGCGAGTCCGCCGGCCCGGTAATAGGCCGTACGCGCTTTCGCGTGCACGTCGAGAATGCGATCCAGGTCGGCAAGGGTCGCCTCCCGTACCGAGATTGGTCCGTCCATGCCCGCACTCTCCTGTCGTACGTCGACCGCTGCCACGACCACGCGCCGCTCCGCGCGGCCGGGGTTCAGTCGGGGCGCGACGGAGGGGCCAGCCGCAGGCCGTACAGGCCGCAGTCGACCGCGAGCGAGGTGCCGGTCACCGCGCCGCTGTCCGGCGACGCCAGGTAGACGACGGCGGCGGCCACCTCCGGCGCGGTGACCAGC
This sequence comes from Polymorphospora sp. NPDC051019, assembly GCF_040683055.1. NCBI lineage: Bacteria > Bacillati > Actinomycetota > Actinomycetes > Micromonosporales > Micromonosporaceae > Polymorphospora > Polymorphospora sp. NPDC051019. The sequence continues at coordinate 137,611 of NZ_JBFBCH010000006.1, forward strand.
CGGCCGGTGGGCTGGCGGGCGGCGAGCCGGATCTTCTCGGCGACCGGGTCGTCGGCGTCGGCGAGCAGCCGGGCGACCCACGGGGTGTCGACGGTGCCGGGGGCGACGCAGTTGACCCGGATCCCCTCGCCGACCAGGTCGGCGGCGAGGGCGAGGGTCATGGCGTGGACGGCGCCCTTGGACGCCGAGTAGAGCACCCGTCGGGGCAGGCCGGCGCCGGCCGCGATCGACGACATGTTGACGATCGCCGCGGCCCGGGACCGGCGCAGGTGGGGCAGGGTGACGGCGGTGGTCCGGGCGATGCCGGTGACGTTGACGTCGAGCACCCGGGCCCACTGCGCGTCGTCGTTGTCCTCGACGGTGCCGACGGCGGAGATGCCGGCGTTGTTGACCAGGATGTCGATCCCGCCGTACGCGTCGGCGACCGACGCGACCGCGGCGGCGAGGGAGGCACGGTCGGCGACGTCGGCGCGTACGGGGTGGACGCGGGGGTCGGTGGGGGCGCCGGCCGGATCGAGGTCGAGCACGCCGACCCGGGCGCCGGCGGCCAGCAGCGCCTCGACGCAGGCCCGGCCGATTCCGGAGCCGCCGCCGGTGACCACCGCGACCAGGCCGTCACACCGCACCGGAACCTCCGGTGCCGTTCATCGGGCGCCATCCAGCGGAGAACGCTGCCGGCCGAGGCCGTCGATGGCGATCTCCATGACGTCGCCGGGCTTCAGGTACGGGAACCGGCCGGACAGCGCGACGCCCTCCGGCGTGCCGGTGTTGATCAGGTCGCCGGGGTCGAGGACGGTGAACTGGGACAGGTGCCAGATCAGGTACGCCACGTCGAAGATCATGTCTTTGGTCGTGGAGTCCTGCCGGGGTTCGCCGTTGACCCACGAGCGCAGCCACAGTGCCTGCGGGTCGGCGATCTCGTCGGGGGTGACCAGCCACGGTCCGAGCGGCTGGAAGGTCTCGCACGACTTGCCCTTCGACCACTGCCCGCCGGAGCGGGCGAGCTGGAAGTCGCGCTCCGACACGTCGTTGGACAGCACGAACCCGGCGACGTGGGCGAGCGCGTCGGCGGGCGAGTCGAGGTAGCGGGCCCGCCGGCCGATGACGACGCCCAGCTCGACCTCCCAGTCGGTCCTGGTCGAACCGGGCGGGACGAGCACCGTGTCGTACGGCCCGACCACGGTGTTCGGCGCCTTGTAGAAGACGATCGGTTCGGTGGGCGGCTCGGCGCCGGACTCGGCGGCGTGGGCCGCGTAGTTCTGGCCGACGCACAGGACGACGCCGGGGCGGGTGATCGGTGGGCCGATCCGTTGCCCGGTGACGTCGATCCCGGGCAGGCCGGTCGCCCCGGCGACCCGGCGGGGTCCGTCGGTGGCGAAGAACTCCGGGTCGATGTCGGCGGTCAGCGCCGACAGGTCGTAGTGCCGGTCACCGGCGTACAGCACGGGTTTCTCCGCGCCCGCCGGGCCGACCCGCATGAGCTTCACTGACCAACCTCCAGGGGGTTCCGGTTCACGGGGTGGGTACGTCGGCGGGCAGCAGGCCGGTCCGCTTCAGGTCGACCCAGAACGCGCCGGGGATCTCCCACCCGAACATGGCGACGGCGTCGGCGACCTCGTCGGGGCTGCGGGCGCCGACGACGACGCTGGTCACCGCCGGGTGGCCGAGCGGGAACCGGATCGCCGCCGCCCGCAGCGGCACCCGGTGCCGCCGGCAGACGTCGCGCAGCGCGAGCGCCCGGTCGACCAGGTCCGGCGGGGCCGGCGCGTAGTCGTAGGGGGCGCCGGGCCGGGGGTCGGCGAGCAGGCCGGAGTTGTAGACGCCGGCGGCGAGGACCGCGACGCCCCGCTCGTGGCACAGCGGCAGCAGTTCGGCCAGCCCGGACTGGTCGAGCAGGGTGTAGCGGCCGGCGAGCAGGACGCAGTCGAGGTCGGTGGCCCGGACGAGGTCGGCCAGCATCGGGGCCTGGTTCATGCCGGCGCCGACCGCGCCGACGGCGCCGCGTTCGCGCAGCTCGGCCAGGGCCGGATAGGCACCGGCGACGGCTTCGGTGAAGTGCTGGTCGGGGTCGTGGGTGTGGGCGATGTCGATCCGGTCCAGGCCGAGCCGGTCCAGGCTCTCGGCGTACGACCGCATCGTCCCGGCGTACGAGAAGTCGAAGACCGGGTCGAGGCCGGTCGGTTCGGCCCAGAACGGCTGTTCGGCGGTCCCGCCGGACACGAGCCGGCGGCCGACCTTGGTCGAGATGGCGAACTCGGCGCGGGGCCGGCCGGACAGGGCCGCCCCGGCGCGGCGTTCGGAGCGGCCGGCGCCGTAGAGCGGCGCGGTGTCGAACAGGCGCAGGCCGTGCTCCCACGCCGTGTCGACGGTGGCCCGGGCGACGTCGTCGCCGACGGGGGTGAAGAGCCCGCCGATCGGGGCGAGCCCGAGTCCGAGCCGGGTCACCCGTACATCGGTGTGCCCCAGCCTGACCCGGTCGGTCGCCCTCATCGGCCGCCCCGGTGCGGGGCCTCGTGTCGCACGGTGTTCGCTCCTGGTCGCCGGCTCGGGCAAGGGGAATCCCCACGGGAAACAGCTCGCTAGTGTCTACTTCGAACCGACGGCTCGGGTCAAGGGGCGACGTCGGCCGGACGGCCGCCGGGCACGGCGCGGGCCGGCGGGGAGCGGCTGGCCGCTCCCCGCCGGCCCGGCCGGCCGGTCAGCCGGCGGTGCAGGTCGGGGTCATCCCCGTCCCGCTGCCGGTGCCCTGGAAGCCGAACTCGGTCGACTGTCCGGCGGCGACGCGGCCGTTGTAGGCCACGTTGGCGAACCGGACGGTGCCGCTGTTGCCGCTCGCCTGGGCGTTCCAGGTGTTGGTCACCGCCGCCCCGGCGGGCAGCGTGAGGGTCACCGTCCACGAGTTCGTGCCCGACGAGCCGGCCGTGACCCGTACGGTGGCCACGAAGCCGCCGGTCCAGGAGTTGAGCGAGACCGACGCGGTGCAGCCGGCGCCGCCCGGCGGGGGCGTGGTCGGCGGCGGGGTGGTGGTCGGCGGGGTCGTCGGCGGCGGGGTGCCGCCGTTGAGCGCGGCCAGCGTGGCGTCGTACGCGGGCTTCTTGTTGCCGTTGCCGTCGAAGAGCAGCGGGGTGCCGCTGGCCCGCCACGAGTCGGTGTCGCGGATGCCCCACACGGTGATGCCGGTGCAGCGGGCGACCGCCAGGCAGTCGTTGACCACGTTGCGGTAGGTGTTGGCCTGGGCGGTGCCGGACCCCTCGATGTCGAGTTCGGTGATCTGTACGTCGACGCCGAGGGCGGCGAAGCTGGACAGCGTGGTCCGGTAGTTGCCCGGGTAGGGCGAGTTGGGGTTGAAGTGCGACTGCAGACCGACGCAGTCGATCGGCACGCCGCGGGTCTTGAAGTCGCGGACCAGGTTGTAGACCGCCTGGGTCTTGGCGTGGGTCCAGTCGTCGGTGTTGTAGTCGTTGTAGCAGAGCTTGGCGCCCGGGTCGGCGGCGCGGGCGGCGCGGAACGCGGCCTCGATCCAGTCGTTGCCGGTGCGCTGGAGGTTGGAGTCGCGGCGGGCGCCGCTGCCGCCGTCGGCGAACGCCTCGTTGACCACGTCCCAGGAGTGGATCTGTCCCCGGTAGTGGGTGGCGACCTGGGTGACGTGGTTGAGCATCGCCGCGCGCAGCGCGCTGCCCGACATGTTCTGCATCCAGCCGGGCTGCTGGGAGTGCCAGGCCAGGGTGTGGCCACGGACCTGCATGCCCCGGCCGCGGGCGTGGTTGACGATCCGGTCGGCGTTGGCGAAGGTGAACACCCCCTGTTGCGGCTCGGTCGCGTCGATCTTCATCTCGTTCTCGGGGGTGACCGAGTTGAACTCGCGGTTGAGGATCGTCACGTACGTGTTGTCGTTGAGCTTGTTGGCGGCGACGGCGGCGCCGAAGTAGCGGCCGCGTTCCGCGGCGGAGGCGCCCAGCGTCGTGGCGGCGTTGGCGGAGGTCGTGACGACCAGTGCCAGGCCGGCGGCGAGGGCGCCGACCGCGGCGACGGTGGACACGACGCGCAGTCCGCGCCTGGTAGCCGGGCGGCGCGTGCCACCCCGGTCGGAGTTGCTGTGCATGAGATGTCACCTCTCTGGCAACGATGTGGACGGAACGTCGATCCCTCCTGCCGTGGGACGGGACCGCAGGAGGGCTGTGCCGGACGGGAAGCCACCGCATGGTGGGTCGCCGGCCGGGTGCCGGGCAGGCACCGACCGGGTGTCACTCGCCGCGCGCGAACGGTTCGATCCGGACGGCCCGGGGTCACGGAATCGACGTGACTCAATCCAGATCGCCGAAAGACTAACCGAGAAATTCCGGTAGTTCAATGCACGGATGAACTGGATCAGTTTCGCCCGCGGAGCACAGGTCGCCAGGCAGGGCCGATGGTCTTCGAAGCACAGTCGACTGAAAACTTCCGGAAGTTTCGGAACGGATTTTGGCAGCACGACACGAATTTCCGGAGCCGTCAGGAAACGTCACGGCGGCGTCCGGGTGACACCCGGCGGTCGTCCGCCGGAAAACGAGGTGCGGGCCCGCTGAGCGGGCCCGCACGTCCATCCCTGCGGGGCCTCCCGGCCCCGGTGACCTACGCCGACACGGCGGCACCCGACCGGCGGCGCCGCCACGCGGCGACGACCAGGTCGACGGCGATGAAGGCGAGCAGCGGGATGCCGAACAGCGGCAGCACCCAGCCGAGCAGGAACACCACCGGCAGGCCGATCACGATCGCCCAGGTGGGAAGCTGCCACCAGGCGCCCCGGGCGACCGGTGGGGCACCGACGACCGCCCGGCGGTCGGCCCGGGTGGGCCGGCGCTGCCACCACATCCGGTAGCCCCAGAAGATCACGCAGAGCAGGCCGACGGCGAGCGCGGCGAGCAGGATCTGGTTGACCGGGCCGAACAGGAGGCCCATGTGCGCGCTGATGCCCAGGCTGCTCAGCTTCGCGAGCAGCGGCCAGTCGGCGAAGTCGCTGCGGTCCACCACGGTGCCGGCGGCGGGGTCGACGGCGACCCGGTCCAGGCGTACCGGCCACACGTTGTCGACCTGCTCCACCGTCCACGCCGACGACACGTCGGCGGGCGGGACCACCTCGACCGGGCCGGTCAGCCCGTCCGCGCGGGCGATCCGCAACACGTCGTCGATCGCGGCCGGGTCGACCGGCGGGGCGGCCGTCGGACCGCCGCCGCCGTGGTGTCCGCCGCCGGCGGCCGGCCCGTCCGCACCGCTCAGGGCGGTGGACAGCACCGGCGTACGGGCGTCGAGCGCGTCCAGCCCGGCGCCGAAGTTGGCGCCCGCGTAACGGGACCAGGTCAGTCCGGTCGCGGACAGGAACAGCAGCCCGACCACCAGCCACACACCGGTGCTGGCATGCCAGCCCCGGGTCCGGCGTACGCCCCTGCGGGCGGCCAGGTCGGGCAGCAGCAGCCGGCGTATCCGGCCCCGGGACCCACGCTGGCGGCGCCACCACAGCGCCAGCCCGCCCAGCGCCACCACCCACAGCCAGCTCGCCGCCAGCTCCGAGTAGTGCCGCCCGACCGTCCCCAGGTGCAGGTTGCGGTGCAGGTCGTCGATCCAGGTACGCACCGGCGTGTATCCGAACCAGGTGGTGAGCTGGCCCTTCACCTGCGCGGTGTACGGGTCGACGTAGACGCTGTGCTGGTCCTCCCCCAGCTCCGGCGAGGTGAACACGACCTGCGTCGTCGTCCCGCCGGCACCTGGCGCCACATAGGACAGTGTCCCCTCGGGGTGGGCGGCCCGGGCGGCGGCGACCTGCTCCGACACCGGCAGCGCGGTCCGGCCCGCCGGGTCGGCCCGCAGTTCGGTGCCGTAGACGATCGGATCCAGTTGCGGGGTGACGGTGTAGGCCAGTCCGGTCACCGCCGCCAGGACCAGGAACGGGGCGACCAGCACCCCGGCGTAGAAGTGCAGCCGCAGCAGCAGCGGGCCCAGCCCGTACGTCCGGCGCCCGGCGCCGGAACCGGCCGGCGCGGCCGGCGGCGGGGCTTCGGCCGGCCCGGCCGACCTGGCAGAGGTCAGGGACATGTGTGCTCCGATCAGGCTCACGGCCGGCACGGAGACACCGGCGCCCGCTCAGTAGTCGCGGCGCGCCCCCAGGTAGTTCCGACCATTCTCGCGGATCGATGACCGGTCGCCCCACCCGTGGCCGCCGGGCCACGGCGGGTTGGCGGGCAGTGGCGGCACCGCTACGTGGGGCCGGCGGAGGTGGCGGCGGTCGTCGCCACCGTCGGGTCCCAGCCGGACGGCAGCGGAGCGGCCGGGGTGAAGCTGCTCTTCACGGTGACGAACCCGCCGGTGTCGGCGGCCTCGGCGATCGCCGTCATCAGGTCGAGCACGTGCAGCGCCTGCTCTCCGGAGGCCCGGTGCGGGCGGTCGAGCCGGATGGCCCGGGCCATCTCCACCACGCCGATGCCCCGGCCGGACCGGTGGCCGGAGATCGGTACCGGCACCCAGTCGTCGTCCGTCGCCCGGCGCAGTCGGGGTTGCCCGTCGTAGCCGTTCGGGTCGGGCAGCGCCAGGGTGGCGGTGGTGCCGGTGATCTTCAGGAAGCCGGCGCGCGGTCGGCACGTCGGTGGCGTGCGGCACCCCGTACCGGGCGGCGACGGCGCCGGCCCGGTCGAGGTCGAGGTCGGCGCACGCGACGACCCGCAGGTCCGGGGACGTGATCAGGGTGGGCAGGTACTGGTGGCTGACGGTGCCGCAGCCGACGACGGCGACACCCACGGGTCCGTGTCCGGTCATCGCGGTGCTCCCTGCTCCAGGGCGGTCAGGTATCGGTGGCTCTCCTCGATCGCCTCGAGGACGTCGGTGGCGCAACGGTCGAGTTCGACGATCCGCCGGGCCGCCGGTGCGGCGGCGAGCGCGGCGACGACCGGGACGACCCCGGCGCCGACGGCGGTCATCGGTCCGGCCTCGGTCGCCGGGCCGTCCTTGACGTGCAGATAGCGGACCCGGTCGCCGAGCCGACCCAGGAGTTCCGGTACGTCGGCGCCGCCGGTCGCGGCCCAGTAGATGTCGACCTCGAGCAGCACCTCGGGGGCGAGCAGGTCGGCGAGGACCTCCAGGGCCGGCCGGCCGTCGATCCGGGAGGCCAGTTCCCAGTGGTGGTTGTGGTATCCGAGCCGCAGTCCGTGGTCGGCGGCGCGGACGGCGGCGGCGTTGAGGTCGCGGGCGGTCGCCTCGATCCCGGCGCGGTCGGCGAACCGCCGCGGCGGCGCCATGGGCTGGATGACGGTGTCGGTGCCGAGCACGACCGCGCCGGCGAGGACCGCGTCGCGGTCCGGTCCGAGTACGTCGCCGTGGGTGGCGCAGACGGCCAGCCCGAGCGGGTCGAGCGCGGCCCGTAGCCCGTGCGGGTCGACATGGGTGTCGAACGGCTCCACGGCCCGGTATCCGGCGTCGGCGAGCCGGCGCAGGGTGCCCGGCCGGTCGGCGGCGAGCGGTTCCCGCACGCTGTAGAGCTGGACGGCGAGGGAGGTCATGGTTTCCCTTCGGGAGGCCGGCCGACCGGCGGGCCGACCGGCGGGCCGGTCCGGGTGGTCGTCTTCACCGGGGCGGTGCGGGTGGATGCGACGCCCGCCACCCACCGTCATCGACAGACAACGATATCCGGAGAGGTCGGCCGTGTCGTGCCACGGCTCGGGCCGCAGACCCTGACCACACACCACCCGCCGCTTAGGGGTGAGCGCCCGCGGATCTCCGGGTGGATCTCCGGAGCCTTCCCGATCCGTCCGGACGCCACGCTCCGTAGCGTCCCCGCCGTGGGTGAGGGACGAGAGGGTGGAACCACGATGCGGGTACGCGGCACCACGGAACGAACAGGCCGGCCCGGGCACTGGCGATGGTTGCTGACTCTGGCGTTGATGGTGCCGGTGGTGGCGCTCGTCACCCCGGCCGCGAGCGCGTGGGAACGGGCCGAGGTCGAGAGTGTCCTCGACGGCTACGTACGCGACGTCCGGCCGCCCGGCGCGGCGCTGGTGGTCCTGGCCGGCGGGACGCCGCGGACGCTGGTGCGCGGCGAGGACGGCGCCGGGCGGCCGGTCGACGCCGACACGCTGTTCCGGATCGGCTCGATGAGCAAGGCGTTCACCGCCCTGGCGGTGCTCCAGCAGGTCGACGCGGGCCGGTTCGGGCTGACCGACCCCGTCGTCGACGTGCTGCCGGACTTCCGCATGGGCGACCCCGGGCACCGGTCGATCACGGTCCGCGACCTGCTGACCCACCGCTCGGGGATCTCCGCCGTGGCGAAGGAGTACGCCGCCCGGCCGGCCGGGTCACCGGCCGAGGTCGTCGAATCCGTCGCCGGACATTCGCTGGCCGCCGAACCCGGGACCCGTACGGAGTACAGCAACACCGGCTACGGGATCCTGGCGCGGATCGTCGAGGTCTCGTCCGGGACGGAGTTCAACGCCTACCTCCGTCAGCGGGTGTTCGCGCCGCTGGGCATGACCTCGACGACGTCGACCAACCTCTGCGACGCGCGCCCCGACGGGCTGACCAACGGCTTCTCCGCCGTGCTGGCCCTCCGGCTCGCGGTGCCCGAGATGCCGGGTACCTGCGCCGGCAGCGGCGGGATCGTCTCCACCGCCACGGACATGGGCCGGTGGCTCGCGTTCCAGCTCGGTGACGGCACCTCCGCCGCGACGGGTGAACGCCTGCTGCGGGAGCCGACGCTGCGATCGATGCACGACGTTCCCGACCGGGCCGGCGAGTACGGCTTCGGCTGGCGCGACACGTCGGCGGAGTCCGACACCGAACCCTTCGTCGGGCACGGCGGCACCCTCGCGACGTACGCCTCCAGTATCGAGTTCTCGCCGCGGACCGGCACGGGCGCGGTGGCGCTGACCAACGCGGCGGGGGAACCGACGCTGCTGACCCACAACGCGATCGCCGCCCTGGACGGCGGGCCACGACAGGCGATCACCAATCCCTACGACGGGGTCAACATCTTCCTGGCGGCGCTGAGCGGTGTCGTGCTGATCCTCGGGTGCGTCGGGCTGCTGCGGGCCCGCCGCTGGGCCGGGCGCCGCACGGACACGACCGGCCGTGGGATCGTCCTGCGCCTGGCACCGCTGGTCCTGTCCGGGCTGCTCGGGACACTGCTGCCGGTGCTGGTCGGGGCGCTGATGGGACTGGTCGACATCGTGTCGTACCGGCTCGTGCTCTGGCTCTTCCCGATGGTCTACGTGCTCGGGACCGCGATCGTGCTGTCCTGTGTGGCCGTTGTCGTGGCGCGGTTGACCCGCCTGCGTGCGGCGCGGCGGGCCGGTGCGGCGGTCGCCGGCCCGCACCCGGTGACACAGACGGTCTGACGGGGGCGACGTCAGCCGCCGGTGGCGTACCGGATCCCGCCGAGCAGGTGGGCCAGCACCGCCGGCTCCTCGTACGACCCGACGGTGTGCCCGAGCCCGGTGTAGAACGACCGGCCGCCGAGATTCTCGTGGCACCAGGCGATCGGGTGGTCGGCGCCCATCCGGCCGCCCTCGTACGACGTCTCGTCGACCCGCAGCAGCACCCGCACCGACGGGCGCGGGTTGGTGCGGAAGTCGTACCACTCGTCGGTGCGTTCCCAGATCGGCGGCAGGTGCGCGGTCGCCGGGTGGTCGTGGTCCTCGACGACGATCCGGCCGGGCTGCACCACAGGGTGCCGGTCGAACCAGGCACCCACCAGGGCGCCGTAGAACGGCCAGTCGTATTCGGTGGTGGCCGCGCCGTGGATGCCGACGTAGCCACCGCCGCCGCGGACGTAGCCTTCCAGCGCCGCCCGGGCGGCCGGGTCGTCGGAGATCGTCCCGCTGGTGCTCAGGAACGCCACCGCGGCGTGGCCGGCGAGCCCGGCCGGGGTCAGGACGGCCGGGTCCTCGGTCGCGACGACCTCGAACCCGTGCCGGCGGCCGAGTGTCGTCAGGGCCGCCACCCCGGCCGGGATCGAGTCGTGCCGGAACCCGCCCGTGCGGCTGTAAACCAGGATCCGCATCGGACGAGCCTAGAGCGTCGGGCCGTCCGGCGCAGCGCCGTCCGATCCGGCGCCGTCAGATCCGGCGCCGTCCGACGCGGGCCCGCCGGCCCGGGCCGCGACGGCGAACGCGTTGACGGCGACGACGATCGCGATGCCGGCCCACTCGTGCGGGTCGAGCACCTGGTGGAGCAGGACCAGGCCGGCGAGCGCGGCCAGCACCGGATGGACGCTCATCACCACGCCGAAGAGGCGCGCGGGCACCCGGCGCAACACGATCAGGTCGGCGGCGTACGGCACGACCGAGCTGAGCAGGCCGGCAACCGCCGCGAACAGGACCCCGCCGTGCAGGCGGCCCTGGACGAGCAGGACGACGGCGACCGGCAGGCAGGCGAGCGCGGACACGGCGGTGGCGGCGGCGGGCGCCTGCAGACCGGGCCGCCGGCTCCCGAGCAGGCGGTTGAGCAGGATGTACGCCGCCCAGCAGGCGCCCGCGAGCAGGCCGAGGCCGACGCCGGGAAGGTCACTGGCGGGTCCGGGCAGCACCAGGAGGTACACGAGTGGCTCACCCTGATCGCCGCCGGGCAGGCCGTCGGGATCACCTCCGAGGCCACCGCGAACCAGAATCCCCGGCCGGGGGTGGCGTACCGGCCGCTGCGCGACGCGCCGCCGCTGCCGGTCTGGCTCGCGTGGTGGCGCGACGACCCGCCCGCGTACCTCGGCGACCTGCTCGACCTCGTCCGCGGGACGTACCGGCCGCCGGTTGGTCGACCCGTCTGTCACACCCGCGGCCCCGCCGTCGACAACCGTTGCGGAGGGCATCCCGCCCTCCCGTCGCCCGGACGGGCGACGCCGGCAAGGTAAGGACGACGATGGCACGCTTGAACATCAGCCAGCACGCGCCGCAGGGCTTCCAGGCCGTGGCGGCCCTGGACCGGTACGTGCGGGAAAACCTCGACGACATCCTGTTCGACCTCGTGAAGCTGCGCGCCTCGCAGCTCAACGGCTGCGCGTACTGCGTCGACATGCACGCCACCGACCTGGAGAAGCTGGGCCAGCCCACCCGGCGGATCTACGCGGTCAGCGCCTGGCGGGACACCGGCTTCTTCACCGAGCGGGAGCGGGCGGCGCTGGCCCTGACCGAGGCGATCACCCTGATCGCCACCGGCGTCGACGACGAGGTCTGGGACGAGGCGGCCCGCCTGTTCCCGGAGCGGGAACTGTCCGATCTGGTGCTCGCGATCGGGACGATCAACGTGTGGAACCGCATCTGCGTCAGCACGCTCACGGCCCCGCCGCCCCTGGCCGGCTAGGCGGCCGCCGGATCCGGCGCGACCGGGCCCCGGACGGCACCGTGCTTGTCCGGGTTGGACACGTCGAAGATCCGGTGGATCCGGCCGTCACGCACCTGTATCGAGATGACGTGGACTGCGCCGGCCAGGGTGACGATCGCGCCCGGCGTGCCGTTGACGGTGACCAGCCGCGCGGCGCGCCGGGCGGACATCCCGCTGACCGCGATGACGAAGCGGGCCACCTTCGCCGGACCGAACAGCGGGTTGCGGGCCGCGCGCCGCCGGCCGCCCCCGTCGTTGTACGCGACGACGTCGTCGTGCAGCAGCGCGACGAGCGCGTCGAGATCACCGTCGCGGGCCGCCGACAGGAACGCCACCAGCAGAGACCGCGTGACGGCCTCGTCGCCGGCCCGGTCGACGGCGCCGTTCCCGGTCGGTGCCCCGTGCCGGTCGAGTGTCCGCACAGCCCTGGCGTGGTGTTGCCGGGCGGCCGCCGGGGTGATGTCGAGGACCCCGGCGATCTCGTCGTGGCGGTAGCCCAGCGACCGCAGGACCACGACCGCCCGCTGCGGCGGGGTCAGTGTCTCGGCGATCATCAGGAACGCCGTCGACAGGGTCTCCCCCGCCTCGACCAGGTCGGCGGCCGCCGGCTGCCGGTCGACGACGACCGGCTCGGGCAGCCACGGGCCGACGTAGCTCGACTCACGTTGGCGTCTGCGCAGCGCGTCGATCGCACGGCGCACCGTCGTCCTCGTCAGCCACCCGCCCGGGTTCGCCACGTCGTCCGCGCCGACCCACCACTCGACCGCGACGTCCTGCACCACGTCCTCGGCGTCGGTCCACGAGCCGAGCATGCGGTAGGCCAGTGCCGTCAGCCGACCGCGCTGTCCCTCGAAAAGCGCCTCACGGCTCACGGAGCGGGACGCCTGGGGACGTGGACCATGGGCCGGACTCTACCGGCGGCCGGATCACCCGGTCGGTCGACGTCGGGTCACTCCCGGGTGAGCGGCTCGTCGCTCCACCGGAACCAGCACTCGCCGGCGCCCATGTGCAGCAGGAACTCGGCGACCGGACCGGACGGCGCCACCAGCGTCATCAGCGTCGTGATGCGGTCGTACGCCGTCTCCCACGCCTCGACGGCGGCCGCGCTGTCGTCGTCCTCGAGCACGGTCGCCAGCGCGACCTCCTCGGCGAACAGGGGTGCGACCTCGGCGAACCCGGGCCGGGCCGCGAAGCAGCCGCCCAGCCAGGGGAAGTCGGCGTCGGTGACTGTGATCTCACCCAGCACCTCGTCGCCCCGACGTAGCTGCCACACCTCGCCGATCCTGCCCACCGGCCCGCCTCCGTACCGCCCGTCACGTTCAACAGAGTCGCCACTATGGCACCCGTCGCCGCCGCGGCGTACCCGGGGTCGGTCGATGTCGGTGGGGTCGCCGTCAACCTGGGACTATCTCCCGGCGGTAGGCCCGCACCCGCGCGCCGTCGGTCAGGATCACCTCGATCCGGCCGTCGGGGTCGAGCGCCCGCCCGACGGAGTGGACCCGCTTGCCGGCGTGGTCGGCACCACCGTCGCGGTGCTCGGGACGGAAGATCCAACCGAGGTGCAAAGGTTCAGCGGAGCGCACAGCCATCCCCCCGAATAGCACAGACGTACGAGCGCACAGTCTAGTCATCCGGCACCGGGCGGCGCCCGCGCGACACGCGAATCCGCGTTACCACCTGTGCCCACACGGCAGGAGATCCGAGTACGCCGATGTCGTAGGGTCTGAGCTGGGAAAATGGGTGACGGACGCGGGAGGAACCGGGTGACGGCACGGGACAGGCTCGACGCACGGGACAGGCTCGACGCGCGGGACAGGCTGGAAACGATCTTCGCCGACGTGGTGCGTCGCAACCCCGGCGAGGCCGAGTTCCACCAGGCGGTGCGCGAGGTGCTGGACAGTGTCGTACCCGCCCTGACCCGGCATCCCGAGTACGCCGACGCGAAGATCATCGAGCGGATCTGCGAACCGGAACGGCAGATCATCTTCCGGGTGCCGTGGGAGGACGACCGCGGCGAGGTGCACATCAACCGCGGGTTCCGGGTGGAGTTCAACAGCGCGCTCGGCCCCTACAAGGGCGGGCTGCGCTTCCACCCGTCGGTCTACCTGGGCATCGTGAAGTTCCTGGGCTTCGAGCAGTTGTTCAAGAACGCGCTGACCGGGATGCCGATCGGCGGCGGCAAGGGCGGCTCGGACTTCGACCCGAAGGGGCGCTCGGACCGTGAGGTGATGCGGTTCTGCCAGTCGTTCATGACCGAGCTGTACCGGCACATCGGCGAGTACACCGACGTGCCCGCCGGTGACATCGGCGTCGGCGGGCGGGAGATCGGATACCTGTTCGGCCAGTACAAGCGCGTCACGAACCGCTACGAGTCCGGGGTGCTGACCGGCAAGGGGCTGACCTACGGCGGTGCCCAGGTGCGCCGGGAGGCGACCGGGTACGGCACGGTGTTCTTCGCCGAGGAGATGCTGCGCGTCACCGGCGACAGCTTCGAGGGCAAGCGGGTCGTGGTATCCGGGTCGGGCAACGTGGCGATCTACGCGATCGAGAAGGTGCGGCAGCTCGGCGGCACCGTCGTGGCGTGTTCGGACTCCTCCGGCTACGTACACGACGACAAGGGCATCGACCTCGACCTGCTCAAGGACCTCAAGGAGGTCCGGCGGGCCCGGATCGACGAGTACGTGACGCACCGCCGGCACGCCTCGTTCGTCGCCGGCCGGTCGGTGTGGGAGGTGCCGTGCGAGGTCGCGCTCCCGAGCGCGACGCAGAACGAGATCGGCGCGGCCGAGGCGGCGGCCCTCATCGACGGCGGCTGCACCATCGTCGTCGAGGGCGCGAACATGCCGACCCGCCCGGACGCGGTCCGCGCGTTCGCCGAGGCCGGCGTCCGGTTCGGGCCGGGCAAGGCCGCCAACGCCGGCGGGGTGGCCGCCAGCGCGCTGGAGATGCAGCAGAACGCGAGCCGCGACTCGTGGACGTTCGCCCACTCCGAGCAGCGGCTGCGGGAGATCATGTCCGACATCCACGCCCGCTGCCACACCACCGCCGAGGAATACGGCATGCCGGGCAACTACGTCGCCGGGGCGAACATCGACGGCTTCCGGCGGGTGGCCGAGGCGATGCTCGCGCACGGCCTCATCTAGGGCGTGTGTCGGACTCACGCGGTTGATCTGGGCGGGAGGGACCTTATCGAGCGTGGACAAGGTCCCTCCCGCCCAGATCAACAACGCTTCATGGGCACCAGGTGTGCCTGCCGCCGGGGCCGTCGTCGGGGAGCGAACGTCGGCTCCCCGGCGCGGGCGGCGGCGTCAGCGGAAGGCGGCGTGGCCGGTCAGGGTCTGCCCGATGACGAGCTGGTGCACCTCGGAGGTGCCCTCGTACGTCAGCACCGACTCCAGGTTGGCGGCGTGCCGCATCACCGGGTAGTCGAGCGTGATGCCCGCCGCGCCGAGGATCGTGCGGCAGGTGTTGGCGATCGTGAGCGCTTCGCGGACGCTGTTCAGCTTGCCGAGGCTGATCTGCCGGTGGTCCAGCGTCCCGGTGTCCTTCAGCCGGCCGAGGTGGAGTGCGAGCAGGAGGCCCTTGCCCAGTTCGACGGTCATGTCGGCCAGCTTGACCTGGGTGATCTGGTGCGCCGCCAGCGGCTTGTCGAAGATCTGCCGGCTCTGGGCGTAGGCGATGGTCGTCTCGAGGCAGTCCCGGGCCGCGCCGAGCGCGCCGAACACGATGCCCATCCGCGCCTCGTTGAGGCAGGACAGCGGTCCGCCCATGCCGGTCCCGCCGGGGAGCACCGCGTCGGCCGGCAGCCGTACGTCGTCGAGCACGAGTTCGGAGGTGACCGAGGCGCGCAGGGACAGCTTGCGCTTGATCTCCGGGGCCGAGAAGCCCGGGGTGTCGGTGGGTACGACGAAGCCACGGATCCCGTCGTCGGTCTGTGCCCAGACCACGGCGATGTCGGCGACGGAGCCGTTGGTGATCCACATCTTGGTGCCGCTGAGGATCCAGTCGTCGCCGTCGCGGCGGGCCCGGGTACGCATCCCGGCCGGGTCGGAGCCGAAGTCCGGTTCGGTGAGCCCGAAGCAGCCGATCGCCCGGCCGGCGGCCATCGCGGGCAGCCACTCCTGCTTGTGCTCGGCGGAGCCGAACCGCCAGATCGCGTACATCGCGAGCGAGCCCTGCACCGACACCAGGGAACGCAGGCCGGAGTCGCCGGCCTCCAGTTCCAGGCAGGCCAGGCCGTACGCGGTGGCGCTGGTGCCGGCGCAGCCGTACCCGGTCAGGTGCATGCCGAGCACGCCGAGTTCGCCGAGTTCGCGGGCGAGATCGCGGGCCGGCAGGCGGCCGTCCTCGAACCAGGTGGCGACGTGCGGGCGGACGCGCTCGTCGACGAAGTGCCGCACGGCGGCCTGCAGGTCGCGGGTCTCGTCGTCGACCAGGGCGTCGACGCCCAGGTAGTCCAACGGGGCGGCGGGGGTCACCAGGGGCACGGCCGGTCCTTCCGAAAGGGTGTCGCGGGATCGTCACGGGTGGCGCGAGGACGTCGCGCCGGGCTTCACGGGCCGCTCGGGGCGGGGTCCTCCGGGAAGTGGCAGGCGACCTGGTGGCCGGTGCCCGTACCCGCGCCGGCCAGGACCGGCGGGGTCACCTCGCACACGTCCTGGGCCTTCCAGCAGCGGGTCCGGAAACGGCAGCCGGTGGGCGGGTTGAGCGGGCTCGGTACGTCGCCGGTGAGGATGCGCTGCTCGCGCTCGCGCTCGACGTCGGGGTCGGGAATCGGTACGGCCGACAGCAGCGCCTGGGTGTACGGGTGCCGGGGCCGGGTGTAGACACTCTCGCAGTCGGCGACCTCGACGACGGTGCCGAGGTACATCACCGCGATCCGGTCGCAGAGGTGCCGGACGACCGCCAGGTCGTGCGCGATGAACATCATGGTCAGGCCGAGGTCCTCCTGCAGCGACTCCAGCAGGTTGACGATCTGGGCCTGGATGGAGACGTCCAGGGCCGACACCGGCTCGTCGGCGACGATGAACTCGGGGCTGCTCACCAGGGCCCGGGCGATGCCGACCCGCTGCCGCTGCCCGCCGGAGAGCTCGTGCGGGTAGCGGCCGTGCCACTGGCGGCTGATGCCGACCATGTCCATGATCTCCAGGGCTCTGGCGCGGCGTTCGGTGGCGGAGCCACCGGAGTGGACGAGCAGGGGTTCCTCGATGAGTTCGCCGATGGACATCCGTGGGTTCAGCGACGCGTACGGGTCCTGGAAGATCATCTGCATCCGGCGGCGCATGGCACGCAGGCGGCCGCCGCGCTGGGTGGTGAGTTCGACGCCGTCGAACGTCACGGTTCCCGCGCTGGGTCTGATCAGTTGCAGGATGGCGCGGCCGGTCGTGGACTTGCCGCAGCCGGACTCGCCGACGACGCCGAGGATCTCGCCACGCAGGATGTCGAGGTCCACTCCGGACACCGCACGCAGGCGGGCCGGCCGCAACGCGCCGCGTACCGGGACCTTGAAGTCCACGGTGAGGTCGCGGGCGCGGACCAGCACGGTGGGGTCGTGCGCCGTCTTGACCAGCGTGTCGCCGGCGGCGGCCGGTGCCTTGGACATCATTTCTCCTCGACGAGTTGGCTGGCGTACCGGTCTTTCGTGGACAGCCAGCCGCCGTGGGAGGCGTCCTGCGTGCCCCAGCATCTGGTCTGTTGGTCGCGTTCGGACGCCTCCCGGGGGGCGGTGAGGCCGGGGGGCGAGTCGAGGCAGACGTCCCGCCGGTGCACGCAGCGGGGCGCGAACCGGCAACCGGACGGCATCGCGGACAGTTCCGGGGGCTGGCCGCCGATCGGGCGCAGCCGGCCGCCGCGGGCCTGGTCGAGTCGCGGGACGGAGCCGAGCAGGCCCCACGTGTACGGCATCTGGGGGCGGCGGAAGAGGTCGGCCGTCTCGGCGCTCTCGACGATCTGGCCGGCGTACATGACGTTGACCCGCTCGGCCATGCCGGCGACGACGCCGAGGTCGTGGGTGATGAACAGGACGGCGGTGCGGGTCTCGGCGGCGAGGTCGCGCAGCAGGGCGAGGATCTGGGCCTGGATGGTGACGTCGAGCGCGGTCGTGATCTCGTCGGCCAGGATCAGGCGCGGGTTGCAGGACAGCGCCATCGCGATCATCACCCGCTGGCGCATGCCGCCGGAGAGCTGGTGGGGGTAGGAACTCAGGCGGGTCGCGGCGGCGGGGATCCGGACCATGTCGAGCAGTTCGACGGCCCGGGCGCGGGCGGCCGCACCGCGCAGCCCCAGGTGCAGCGTCAGCGACTCGGTGAGCTGTCGGCCCACCGTCAGCACCGGGTTCAGCGAGGTCATCGGATCCTGGAAGATCATCGCGATGCCGCTGCCCCGCACCGCCCGCAGCTCGCGCGGGCTCATCCGGAGCAGGTCGCGGCCCTCGAAAAGCACCTGGCCGCCGGCGACCCGGCCGGCCGGCGGAACGATGAGTCCCATGATCGATTGAGCGGTCGCGGACTTCCCGCAGCCGGACTCACCGACCAGGGCCACCATCTCCCCCGCGTCCACAGTGAACGACACACCGTCGACAGCCGTGACCGCCCGGCGTCCCGCGCCGAACTCCGTGCGCAGGTCCCGTACTTCAAGCAAGGCCATCGGAAACCTCTGTTTTCTGTTCGCCGAGTGCCGTTATTCGTCAGCCGGGAGTCTTGCACATCCGATCATCGTCGTCTAGATTCACCGAATCGTCGAAGTACGGCGATATCTGAGACGGGGCGGAATGGCGTCGAAAAGCTCGATCGAGAAGGACCGCAGCATCATCCGGGAACTGGTTCTGGACGCCCGCCAGACAAACGTGGCACTCGCGGCCAAGGTAGGGCTGTCCGAGGGCTCCGTGCGACGGCGGGTCGACCGGTTGGTGACTGAGGGCCAACTTCACTTCGCCGCCATCCCGAGCGCGCCCCTCATGGGGCGCCCGGTGCACACCGTGTTCCAGATCCAGAGCGCGCCCGGCACCACCGACGAACTGATCGAGACCCTGACGGCGATGCCCGAAATGGCCTACGTCTACCACGTGACCGGCCAGTTCGACATCATCGCCGTCGGCTACTTCGCCTCCAGCGAAGACATGCGCCGGTTCTCCACCGAGCGGCTCGGCCACCTGCGCGGCGTGATGGAGATCCGCTCCGTCATGGTCCTGCGGGTCGCCAAGCGGGCCCACGAATGGGCCCGCGACATCGCCAGCGACGACGACTCCGCCGACGCGGACGAGCCGGTGACACCCACGAACTGAGTCCCCCGAGCACCGCGGGTCACACTCACCCCGCAGTCTGGAGTTGACCCTTTGGCCCGCATCATCCTGACCCGCCTGCTCGCGGTCGTGCCGGTACTACTCGGCATCTCGGTCATCTCGTTCTTCGTGATCAGGATGATCCCCGGCGATGTCATCAGCTCCATCATGGGTCAGGACTTCAGCGATCCCAAGCTCGAGGCCGAGATGCGCGCGTACTTCGGCCTCGACATGCCGATCCACGAACAGTTCCTGAGCTGGTTCGGGCGGCTGCTCCACGGCGACCTCGGCACCTCCATGCGCAGCGGGCAGCCCGTCCTGGACGAGATCCTGGAACGGCTGCCCGCCACCATGCTGCTGGCCGTCTCCGCCCTCGTGGTCTCGGTGCTCATCTCGATCCCGTTCGGGGTGCTCAGCGCCACCCGGCGCAACGGCCTGCTGGACGCCGGCTCCCGGCTGGCCTCGCTGATCGGCCTGTCGGTGCCCAACTTCTGGCTCGGCATCCTGCTGGTGTATCTCTTCTCGGTCACCCTGGGCTGGCTGCCGTCACAGGGCGCCGGAAACGGCGAGGGCGGCCTGACCCAACTGAAATACCTCATCCTCCCGGCCGTCACCCTCGGCGCCAGCCTCGCCGCGATCAGCATGCGGATGACCCGGTCCAGCATGCTGGAGGTCCTCAACCAGGACTACGTACGCACCGCCCGGGCCAAGGGCCTCAGCGAACGCGTCGTCGTCGCGCGGCACGCCCTGCGCAACTCCCTGATCCCGGTGATCACGGTGCTGGGCATCCAGGCCGGCGCCCTGCTCGGCGGCACCGTGGTGGTCGAGCAGGTCTTCTCCTGGCCGGGCCTGGGCACCATGGTGATCCGCGGCATCACCCAGCGGGACTACCCGGTGGTCCAGGGCACGCTGCTCTTCCTGGCCTTCTTCTACGTCGTGGTCAACCTCCTCGTCGACATCATCTACGTCTACCTGGATCCGAGGCTCCGCAGTGGTCACTGAACTCGCTTCCGCGCAACCGCTGCCGCCGGTCCGGCGCCGGCCCGGGATGCGCCTGCTCCAGGCCCTCGTACGCGACCGGATCGGCGCGATCGGCCTGGTCCTCGTCGTCACCATGACCCTCGCCGCCGTCCTCGCCCCGCTGATCGCCCCCTACGACCCCACCGCGATGTCCAACCAGCGCCTCGCGCCACCCGGCGGAACCTTCCTCCTCGGCGCCGACGAGGCCGGCCGCGACCTGCTCAGCCGGGCCCTCTACGGCGCCCGGACGTCACTGAGCGTCAGCCTGATCGTGGTGACCGGCGCCGGGATCATCGGCGTCGTCCTCGGCCTGCTCGCCGGGTTCTTCCGGGGCTGGCTGGACGGGGTGATCACCCCCGCGATGGACGTGCTCTTCTCGTTCCCCACCCTGCTGCTGGCACTGGCCGTCGTCGCCGCCCGCGGGCCGGGCACCGAGAACCTCATCCTGGCCCTGATCATCGTGTTCATCCCGAGCTTCGCCCGGATCGTGCGGGGCACCGCGATGACGATCGTCAAGGAGCCGTACGTCGAGTCCGGGCGCGCGGTCGGGCTGAGCAACACCCGCCTCATCTTCAAGTACGTCCTGCCGAACGCGGTGGCACCGATCGCCGTGCAGTTCACCACGAGCCTGGCGTACGCGATCCTGATCGAGGCGTCGCTGGGCTATCTCGGGCTCGGCGTCCAGCCGCCGCAGCCGTCGTGGGGTTCGATGCTGTCGTCCGGCAAGGCGTTCATGGAGATGTCCATGTGGCCCTCGCTGGTGCCCGGCATCTGCATCATGCTCACCGTGCTGGGCTTCAACCTGCTCGGCGACACGATCCGCGACGCGCTGGACCCGCGCCTGCGCGGCCGGGCCGGACGCTGACCGGGAGGGGCGGGACGCACACCCGATGGAATCCGTCGACGAGCATCTGGTCCGGCACCTCACCGAGTGGTCCACCGGCTCTCCCCCGCCCGGCTCCCCCGGCCCGGACGGGACCGGCCCGACCGACCGGCTGCTGCTGGCATACCTCGACGCGCAACTGGAGAGCCGGCACCTCGACCTCGCGCTGCGCTGGCTGCAATCGCGCGGCGAGGGTTTCTACACGATCGGCTCCAGCGGTCACGAGAGCAACGCCGCCGTCGCCCTCGCCCTGCGCCCCACCGATCCGGCGCTGCTGCACTACCGGTCCGGCGGCTTCTACGCGGCCCGGGCCGGCCAGGTGGCCGGGACCACCCCGGTCGCCGACGTGCTGCACTCCGCCGCCGCGTCGCGGCACGACCCCATCTCCGGGGGCCGGCACAAGGTGTTCGGCCACCACGGGCTGGCGATCGTGCCACAGACCTCGACGATCTCCTCGCACCTGCCCCGGGCCGTCGGCATGGCGTTCGCACTCGGCCGGGGACTGGCGGCCGGCGGGTTCCCCGCCGACGCCGTGGTGGTGGCAAGCTTCGGCGACGCCTCGGCCAACCACTCCACCGCGGTCGGCGCGCTGAACGCGGCCGGCTGGTGCGCGCACCAGGGCATCCCGATGCCGCTGCTGCTGGTGTGCGAGGACAACGGGATCGGGATCAGCACCCGCACGCCCACCGGCTGGACCGGCCGGGCCCTGTCGATGCTGCCCGGCATCGAGTACGTGCCGGTCGACGGCACCGATCCGGCACACCTGCTGACCACCGCCGCCGACGTGGCCCACCGGGTCCGCCGGCAGCGCCGGCCGGTGCTGCTGCACCTGCGTACGGTCCGCTTCATGGGCCACGCCGGCTCCGACGCCGAGTTGGCGTACCGCACCCGGGGCGAAATCGTCGCCGACTACGTACGCGACCCGATCCTGGCCACGGCGGCCCTGCTCGCCCGGCGCGGCATCCTGGACCCGGCGGCGACGCTGGCCCGCCACGAGGCGACCCGGGAGCGGGTGATGGCGCAGGCCCGGGCCATGGTCGGCCGGGTCGAACGACTGGACAGCCCGCAGGCCGTCGTGGCCCCGCTGACCGGGCGGCGCCCGGCCGCGGTGAGCGCCGCCGCGGCCCGCGCCGGTACGGGCCGGCAGCGGGCGTTCGGCGGTAAGCCACCGGAGGAGCGCCCGCCGCTCACGCTCGGCCAGTCGATCAACGCCGCGCTGCACGACGCGCTGCTCACCTGGCCCCGGGCGCTGGTGTTCGGCGAGGACGTGGCCCGCAAGGGCGGCGTGTACGGCGTCACCCGCGGGCTGCGGAAGGCGTTCGGCCCGGCCCGGGTCTTCGACACCCTGCTCGACGAACAGACGATCCTCGGTGTCGCGCTGGGCAGCGCGCTGACCGGGGCCCTGCCGATCCCGGAGATCCAGTACCTGGCGTACCTGCACAACGCCGAGGACCAGTTGCGTGGCGAGGCCGCCTCGTTGCGGTTCTTCTCGGCCGGCCGCTACTCCAACGGCATGGTGGTCCGCGTCGCCGGCCTGGCCTACCAGAAGGGGTTCGGCGGGCACTTCCACAACGACAACTCGGTGGCCGTACTGCGCGACATCCCCGGCCTGGCGCTGGCGGTGGCGGCCCACCCGGCCACCGCGCCGGCACTGCTGCGGCAGTGCCTCGCCCTGGCCGAGCAGGAGGGCCGGGTCTGCGTCTTCCTCGAACCGATCGCGCTGTACCACGAGCGCGATTTGCACACCGAGGGCGACGGCGGGTGGCTGGCGCCGTACACGCCGCCGGACGGGTGGGCGGCGGCGGAGCGGCCGCTCGACCGGGTCCGTACGGTCCGCGACGGCGACGACCTGGTGCTGGTGACGTACGGCAACGGGGTACGGATGAGCCTGCGGGTGGCCGAGACGCTGCGCCGGGACGGGATCGGGGCCCGGGTGGTCGACCTCCAGTGGCTGTCGCCGTTGCCGGCCGGGAGCCTGCTCGACGCCGTCGCCGGGGTGCCGCACACCCTCGTCGTCGACGAGGGCCGGTCCAGCGGCGGGGTCGCCGAGGCGGTCGTCACCGCGCTGGTGGACGCCAGGTACGCCGGTACGGTCGGCCGCGTCACCAGCCTCGACAGCTACGTCCCCCTCGGGCCGGCGACCGCGCACGTGCTCCTGCAGGAGGCCGGTGTCCTGGCCGCCGCCCGCGATCTCGTCCGGCGCCGGTAACCGGACAGTCCACAGACGACGGTGCCCACCCGCCGAGAGGCGGGTGGGCACCGTGCGTGGTTCAGTAGCCGAGTTCGGGCTGTCGCATGGAGCCGACCGGCTGCTCACCGGCGAGGAACCGGTCGAAGTTCGCGCAGAAGTCCTCGTAGAGCCGGTTGATGTTGCCCGCCGCCCGGAACGACGTGTGCGGGGTGACCATCGTGCGGGGCAGCTCCCACAGCCGGCTCCCGGCCGGTAGCGGCTCCTCCTCGAAGACGTCGAGCACCGCGCCCGAGATCGTGCCGCCGGTGACCGCGGCCACGAGGGCGTCCTCGACGACCAGCGCACCGCGCCCCACGTTGATGAGGACCGCGGTCTCCCTCATCGCCGCGAAGTGCTCCGCGTCGAAGAAGTAGCGGTTCTCCGGGGTGAGCGGCATCGCCAGCACCACCCAGTCGGCCTCCGGCAGCACGGCCAGGGCCTGGCCGGCCGGGACCACCCGGTCAAAGCCCTCGACGGCGGCGCCACCGCGGTTGACACCGATCGCCCGGGCCCCGAGCGCCCTGGCCCGCCAGGCGACCTCGCCGCCGATCGAGCCGGTGCCGAAGACCAGCATCGTGCTGCCGATGAAGTCGCGGGCGACCAGCCGTACCCACTCGTGCCGGTCCTGCGCCTCCCGCAGCGCGGGGAAGGCCCGGGCGTGCAGCAGCGCGGACGCGATGACGTACTCGGCGATCGGCACGTTGTAGGAGTGCGGCGACCGGGTGTAGAGCAACCCCTCGGCCAGCCGGCGCTGGAAGAGGTCACCGCCGACCCAGTCGAAGCCGGCCGCGGTGATCTGCACCCAGCGCAGCTTCGGCGCGTGGGCGAGGATGCCGTCGAACATCTCCTCCCCCATCGAGCTGCGCAGCATCACCTCCGCGTCGAAGTACTCCTCGCGCAGCGGCCCGGCGTCCGGCACCGCGGTGAACCGGCAGTCGGGGTAGCGGTCGAGCAGACCGGGCCGCATGCCGGCCAGGTTCTCGCTGATCAGTACATGCGGCCCTGTCATGGGTGACTCACGCCGTCCCTTCGGCCCGGGCCGCGGCCGCGCGCTTGCTGTAGGGGATTCCGCCCTTGGCCCACAGGTCCATCGAGATCTCGTAGAGGATGACCTGGGTGCTCTCCCGCGGCGAGCCGTACTTGACCATCACGTCGGTCAGGTCGGCGATGATCGCCTCACGGGTCTCCTGGTCACGGGCGCCGAGTTCGACACGGATGGTGGCCATCGGATCACTCCTTCACGCTCGCCGGCACGCCGGCGAAATCGGGGTTGCGGGAGAATTCGGCCTGTACGGCCAGATAGGCGAACGCGTGCGCGACGCCCGTACGCAGGACGGCGTCGAAGGTCTCGCGGGCCTTCTCGATGTCGCCGTGGTAGTAGTACCAGTTGCCCAGGCCGTAGCCCTGGGTGGCGGTGCGCAGGTCGTCGCCGGCCACCATCCGCCACAGTTGGTCGGCGGTGAGTTCGCCGGTGTAGAGCCGCATCCGGCTCTCGTAGCCGACGTAGTGGTCCTCGTCGACGAGGTCGATCCGGCGGAACCGGTCCAGCACCTCCTCGGCCTCCGCCGGCCGGCCGAGCCGGCGCAGCGCCATGTACTGCCAGTCCTGCGAGGCGACGGTGCCCTCCTGGTGCCGCGAGCTGCGCTCCGCCTCGCGGAACGACGGCAGGCACGCCGCGAAGTCACCGAGCAGGTACTGCGCGACGCCCAGGTGGTACCAGACCGAGGTGTGCAGAGTGGTGTGGTAGCGGCCGAGTTCCGCCGGGTCCTCCGCCGCCTGCCTCTCGCCGAGGTGCTGCGGCCGTACGTCCTCCGGTCGGCCCAGGACGAGGCTGACCACGTCCTTCTCCACCTCGGGCTGGTACATCTCGTACTCGTCCTCGACACCGGCCAGCCCCTCGGCGGCCGTCGTCAGGTCGGCGACGGCGCCGGTGTAGTCACCGGTCGAGATGCGCCGGTGGCCACGGAAACGCAGCAGTCGTACGTTGCCGGGTTCGAGTTCGAGCGCCTCGGTGAGCAGTGCGACGGCGTCGGCGTGCTTGTTCAGGTAACCCTTGAGCCGGGCGGCCATGATGTAGCGGTCGATCAGCGGTACGGACGCCATGGTTTGCCTTTCGGTGGTGGCGTGGCGGTCCCCGGACGGGCCGGGCACGCGGTGGGACGGGGTGGGGCCGGGGGTGCCGGCCGGGTGTGCGGCACCCCCGGCGGCCCGGTCAGCGGTCGAGCCAGAGGTGGCGGTAGAAGCGGTACGTCGGGGTCGGGTCGCCCTTGTAGCCCTGGACGTCCTTCTTCACCACGTCGAAGTCCGCGTTGAGGAACGTCATCGCCACCGGGCCACGGTCGGCCAGGATCGTCTCGGCCTGCTGGTAGAGCGCGGCCCGCTTCTCACGGTCCAGTTCCGAGCGGGCCTGCACGACCAGCGCCTCGTACTCGGCGTCGTGCCAGTTGCCGTAGTTCAGGCCGCCGCCCTTGAGGAAGCTGGCGCTGAACCGCTCGTCGGGGTCGTACGTCAGCCCGAAGCCGGACTGGTACATGTCGAACTCGCCGGACTTGGTCTTGGTGTCGGCGATGCTCGCCTCGACCGACTCGATGGTGACCTTGATACCGATCTTGGCGAGCTGCTGCTGCTCCACCTCGGCCGACCGCACCTGGAACGCCGACGTCGCGATGACCATGAGGGTCGCCTCGAAGCCGTCGGGGTGGCCGGCCTCGGCCAGCAACGCCTTCGCCTTCTCGATGTCGGCCGTGCCGTAGACGGGCTGGGTCAGCGCGCCGAACCGGTCCGGCGGCAGGTAGCCGGCGTTGAGGGCGGTGCCGTAGCCGGAGTTGGCGACGTTGAGGATCTCCTGCCGGTCGAGGGCGAGGAAGATCGCCTGCCGGACCTTGACGTTGTCGTACGGCGCCTTGGAGGTGTTGAGCCGCAGGTGCAGCGACAGCGAGCCGGAGCCGCCGTACCACTTCAGCGCCTCGTCGGCCTTGAGCGCGTCGATGAACTCGGGGGCCGGCCGCCACAGGAAGTCGACGGTGCCGCTGCGGATGGCCGCGGCGCGCGCGTTGTCGTCGGGGTTGAAGGTGAAGTCGAGGCCGTCGAGGTAGGGAACGCCGGGCTCCCAGTACCTGTCGTGCTTGTCGAGCTTGATGGCCTGGCCGGTGACCCGGGCCGCCATCTTGAACGGGCCGCTGCCGCCGTCGACGCTGCCGTTGAGGCCGGCCGACTCGACGACGGTGCGGTCGACGATGGAGGAGGCGGCGGTGGACAGCAGGGTGAGGATGGCGGCGTTGGGGCTGGACAGGGTGAACACGGCGGTGTGCTCGTCCGGGGTCGCCACCGACGTGATCGACTCGTAGCTGCGGGCCCGCGGGGCCCGGGTCGCCGGGTCCTTGATGCGCTCGATCGAATACTTGACGTCTTCGGCGGTGACTTTGCGGCCGCTGTGGAAGAAGGCGTTGTCCCGCAGCTTGAACGTCAGGGTCAGGCCGTCGGGGCTCTGCTCCCACGATTCGGCGATCGCCGGCTTGATCTCGCCCCGGTACGACTGGACCAGCGACTCGTAGATCTGTTCGTTGATGACGAACGCGGAAGTCTCCGACATGCGGTGCGGGTCGAGTTCGGTGGCGTCGAGCCGGATCATGATGTTCAGCCGGCCACCGGACTTGGGCTGCCCGGCCGGCGGATTCTCGTCCTCGAGGCGGACGTTGGTGCTCAGCCCGTCGTTGGTCGTGCCGCCGTTGTCGGTCGACGGCGGTGCGCCGCCGCCGGAACAGCCGGCCAGCACCGCCACGGCGACCCCGGCCGCGAGGACCTTATGTAGGGTTCGAACTCTCATGCCTTTCTCCTTGCTCGGGTGGAGATTGCAGCGTGGTGGTGGCGGTCCGCCAGGTCTCACCGAAGACCCGCAGCCAGTTGCCGCCGAGGATCCTGGTGACTTCGTCGGGTGCGAACCCGCCGTCGAGGAGTGCCGTGGTGAGGTTCGGGAACTGCGAGGCGTCGTCCATCCCCACCGCCCGACGCTCGCTCCAGGCCCAGTCACCGAGCAGGGTCCGGTGTTCGACGATCTGCTCCTCCCGCATGGCTTCGGTGAGCGTCTCGTCGTAGTCGGTCGCGATGGCGACGTGGTCGACGCCGGCCACCTCGACGACGCGGGCCACGTGCTCGACGAAGCGGGCGAGGTCCGGGCGCCGCCGTGGCTCCTCGGGGTAGTAGAGGAAGCCCGACAGGGTGGTGATTCCGATGACGCCGCGCTGTTCGGCGAGCCGGCGCAGGAACGCGTCGTTCTTGGCCCGGATGTGCGGCGACAGTCCGTCGCAGAACGAGTGGGTGACGACGACCGGACGGTCGGAGGCGTCCATCGCGTCGAGGCCGGTGCGCTGGCCGCAGTGTGAGACGTCGACCAGGATGCCGAGTTCGTTCATCGCCCGGACGAAGGCGCGGCCCTGGATCGTCAGGCCGGAGTCGGTGGCCTCGCCGCACCCGGCGCCGAGCAGGTTCTGCCGCTGGTAGGTCAGTTGCAGGATGCGTACGCCCAGGTCGTAGAAGGTGCCGAGCAGGTCCAGGTCGACGCCGATCATCTCGGTGTCCTGCGGGCCGAGGATGACCGCTTCCCGTCCTTCGGCCTTGGCCCGGTGGATGTCGTCGACGGTCAGCGCCAGCAGGGCGGCGTCGGAGTGTTCGTCGAGCCAGCGACGGCAGCTGTTGATCTCGCGCAGGGCGGTGACCGTGTCGGCGTACGGCCGGGTCACCGTGTGGTTGACGGCGGTGACACCGCCGCGGCGGATCCGCTCGAGATGCTCGTCGCTGAGTTCGATGACGGTGCTCCCGTCGACCACGGTGGCGGCGGTATGCAGCTCGTCGGGCGCGAGGACGGCGCGCTCAGTGTTCAACGTCGACTCCAAGTTGTGTGCGCTCGGGAGATGGCCGCGACTCTACGAGGACACGCCAGATCTTGTCTATAGACTCGGAGATATCGTTAGTTGACCACTTTGAAATGACGAATTTCGTCGTTTTGGGTTTCGTGCTTGTTGATCGCCGATCCCCGGGCGTACGGCACCGCCGCCGGACCCTCGACGGTCCGGCCGATTCGGCTTCCGCCGCAGGTCAGATACCGTGTCCGGCGGGACGCGTGCCGCCATAATTGCGCATATGCCGCGGTTTGCCACCGGTCATCCGGCCGAAGTCGGCCGCCGGGCCGCCGGCACTCCACGGCGTCCGGGTGGCGGGTTCGGACAGTCACCGTGCCGGACAGTCACCACCCCGGACAGTCACCGCCTCGTACAGTCACCACCCCGGACAGTCACCGCCTCGTACAGTCACCGCCCCGACAGCCACCGCCCGGACAGTCACCGTGGGGTGCCGACCCGGCGACGGGGCACCGCCACCCGTCGCCGACCGCGGTGTCGTGGTCGCGGGACACGTCGACGCGGCGGCGAGGGTGACTGTCACCCCCGCCGCCGCGGACCGTCCTGATCGGAGGGTCGCGGTCTGGCCGACCGGCGCGCCGCGGCCGCCGGGAACGAACCGACCGTCAGCGGCCGGCCGCCCGCCACAGCCCTCGGGCGATCCAGAGACAGCCGACGCCGAGCAGCACTCCGTGCCCGATCCGGACGGCCGGCGCGGTGAAGAACTGCGGCAGGAACAGCACGAACCCGGCGGCGAACAGAAGGCCGCTCGACCGCGGAACAAGGCCGGACCGCCAGATCGCCACCGCCGCGAGCACCGCCGCGAAGCCCAGCGCGACCAGGCCGATCCCGAACGTCGTCACCGCCACCGGCCCGAACCGCACCGCCTCGGCCAGGGCGAGCACGTCGACGGGCTGCCCGTCGGCGGCCGCGCGCCCGACGGCGTGCAGCCCGAAGTCCTCGGCGCCGTAGTACGGCAGGGTCAGGCCGGCACCGACCCAGCCGATGACGACCGCCGCGAGAGCCGGCGCCTCGGCCCGGGTACGGGCGACCACGCCGTACAGCGCGAGCAGGCCGATCGGCACCAGGACGAAGCCGACCATCGCGAACAGGTGGGAGAAGACCCAGGCGGTGGAGCCCAGCGCCGTGGTCGCGCCGGCGGCCGTGGACTCGTCGTCCCAGGGCCGGGTGGCCGGATACAGGACGAACAGCACCCCGGCGGCGACGAACGCGAGGGCACCGAGACGGACGCGGGACGCGGTCACCAGGGGGCGAGCGGTTCGGCTAGGCTCCATAGCCTAGAAGCTAACCCACCTAGCCAGAGGTGCGCAACACCGGACCGCATCCGGCGGGGTCGACGACCGCCGGTCCCTCTGGCAGTCTGCGTGGTGCTCCCGACGGAAGAGTTCGACCGACGCCATAGGCAGGAGACCGTGTGCCGCCACCGTCACGCCCGGGACTGCTGCGCGACCCCGACTTCCGTCACCTGTTCGCCGCGACCGCGACCGGCCAACTCGGCGACCGGTTCGTCTTCCTCGCCCTGCCACTGATCGCCATCGTCTCGCTCGACGTGAGCGAGTTCGAGGTCGGCGTACTGACCGCCATGACCACGGCCGGTTCGCTGCTCGCCGGCCTGCCCGCCGGCGCCTGGGTCGACCGGTGGCGGAAGCGCTCCGTAATGATCAACACGGATCTGGCGCGCGCCGTCCTGCTGTCGCTGATTCCGGTGCTCTGGTGGGCCGACGCCCTGACCGTCTGGCTGCTGTACGCGGTCGCCCTGGCACACGGCCTGTTCACGGTGTTCTTCGACGTCGCGTACGTCAGCTACCTGCCGTTCCTGGTCGGCCGGGACAATCTCGTGGAGGCCAACTCCAAACTCGCGTCGGTCCGTTCGGCGGTCAGCATCAGCGGGCCGGGACTGGCCGGTCCGCTCGTGGCCTGGCTCGGCGCGCCGTTGACCCTGCTGGCGAGTTCCGTGGGGATGGCGTTCTCGGGACTGCTGGTCGCCCGGATCCGCAAGCGCGAGACCCGACGCCGGGCCGACCCGTCGAGGCACCTGCTGCGCGAGGTCAGGGAGGGCCTGTCGTTCGTGCTCGGCCACCCGCTGCTGCGGCCGGTCGTCGTGGCGGACGGGATGTTCAGCCTCTTCCTGGTCACTTACCAGACCATGCTGCTGGTCTTCCTGTCCCGGGAGGTTGGTCTCGGGTCCTTCGGCATCGGACTGGTCCTGTCGACGATGGCGTGCGGCGGCCTGACCGGCGCCCTGGTCGCCCGCCGGGTGGTCACCCGGATCGGGCCCGGCCCGGTCATCTGGCTGGCCCCACTGTGTACGGCCCCACCGGCCGCCCTGATGCCACTGGCCGAACCGGGCTGGCGGCTCTACCTGGCGGTGCTCGGCCTGATGCTGCTGTCGACCGGCGGCGTGATCCGTCTCGTCGCCCAGGCCGGCCTGCAGCAGTCCGTCACCCCCGACCGGCTGCTCGGCCGGATGAACGCGACCTTCCGCTTCGTCATGTGGGGCAGCATGCCGCTGGCCGGTCTGCTCGGTGGCGCCCTCGGCACCCTCCTCGGCGCGCAGGCGGTGCTGTGGATCGGTGCCGTCGGGATGACGGCGGCCTTCCTGCCGACGCTGTTCTCCCCGCTACGGGCCATACGTGACCTGCCGGTCACCGAGCCGGAACCACAGCCCGCCGACCGGGAGAAGCCCACACCGCAACCTGCGGGGTAGCCGGCCGGCCCCCCGACCCCGACGACGGCTGACGCTCAGTCGAGCCGGTCGACAACCGCGCGGCCACGCGGCGAGAGCCGGTAGCCGGTCTCGAGGCTCTCGGTCAGGCCGAGCTCCTTCAGCTTGCGGACGTCGCGCTTGAAGACCTCGGTGGCCGGATAGCCGGCCAGTTCGGCCAGCTCGGCGGCCCGCCGGGCCGGATGCTCCGCGATGATCCGCAGCACCGTCGCGGTCCACGCGCCGCGCGCCCCGGCCCGGTCGAACCGGGCCAGCCGTTCGGTGAGCGCGGCCAACTCCGGCGCGCCGAGCCGATCCTGTTCGCGCAACGCCTCACGCGGATCCGGGCCGGCGTAGCCGACTCCGATCCGGAACAGCCGCAGGTCGCCGCTTCCCGGCAGATCAGCGCGCAACGCCTCGGCGGACCGGTAGCCGGCCCGCCTCGCTTCGGCGTCGGACACCTCCCGCTCGTCGAGCGGACCGATCGAGTGGATCTCCACCAGCCCGATCGCGGTCCGCAACCGGCTGCCCGCCCGGACCCGGGGCCGGCTCCAGCGGCGGAACACCAGCGAGACGGTGCCTCGCCGGATGCCGTCGAGGATCTCGCTACGGAACAGCATGTGCGGCACCCTCCCTGTCGGGGTTGTCCCATGCCCCTGATTCTGTCTGCCGAGCGGCGAGCCGGGACGCCGTACGGCCCGGGACGGTGTACTCCCCCTTGACGGTGTACTCCCGCTTGACGACGCCGGGCGGTCGGTTAAGGCCAGCGCCGGGCGACGCTAAAGGAGGGTTAACGGGCGCCGACAACGGCCGACGACCGGGATAACGTGCGTCGTGTGTCGATGGTGCGACCCCTCGGTCCACCCGGCCTGGCAAGGGGTGGGCGATGAGTGTGACCACAGTGGCCAGTATGGGCCTGGCACTGGCCGCGGTGGCCGTCGCGTTCGCGGCGGTGGTGGCCGCCCGACCGACCGCGCGGCGGCTGCGGGGGATGGAACTCGCGCGGCACGTCCCGGCGTGGGCCCGGGACCGCGTACCGCCGGGTCCGTTCGTCCTCGTCGCCGGCGCGGTCCTGGCGCTCGCGCTGGTCTCCGTCTTCGTGGAGATCCTCGACGCGGTCGTGGACGAGGACGACTTCACGGCCTTCGACCGGCCGGTCGTGGAGTGGGTAGCGCAGCGCCGTACGGGCTGGAGCAGTGCCGTGGTCGTGGCGGTCACCGACATCGGCGGCAAGGCGCTGCTCACCCTCCTGCTCGCCGGGGTCGCGGTCGCGGTGGCGGTCCGGCTGCGGTCGTGGCGCCCGTTCGTGCTGGCCGCGGTGTCCGGTGGCGGCAGTGCGCTACTCGTCGCGGGGAGCAAGCTGCTGATCGCCCGGGACCGTCCCGACCCGCTGCACCGGGCGGTGGTCGAGAGCGGCTTCTCGTTTCCGTCCGGCCACTCGGCCAGCGCCCTGGTCATCCTGGCCACGGTGGCCTGGTTGATCTCGATGGCGACGGGCAGCCGCACCGTCCGGGCCACGGCCTGGGTCGCGGCCGGCATTCTGGCGGTGGCCATCGGTGTGTCCCGGGTCTATCTCGGCGTGCACTACCCGAGCGACGTCGTCGCCGGCTGGGTGCTCGGCGCCACCTGGCTGGTGACGGTGGCGGTGGCGGACCGGCTGCCCGGGTCACCGCCGCTGCCGCTGCCGCGCCGGTGGCGTCGCGCGGACGGCTCTACCGGGTGGCTCGCCCATCGGCCGGTGGCCGTCTTCACCGTCACCGCCACGGCCGGCTTCGCCGCCATCTTCGGGATCGTGAGCGTGGCCGCGCTCGGCGGCTAAGGCGCATTTCATGAGCCGGCCAGAGCCATTCGGGCAAGAATGGCGATGGTCAGTACCTTCCGGCCCTGTGATCCTGCGGCCGGGTCGTCGACCAAGGGTCAAGGTGGGTCTGCCGCGTCGTTCCGTTGTTGATCTGGGCGCCAGCCACCTTATCCGTCGCCGGTCAGGTGACTGGCGCCCAGATCAACTTGGGTGGCCTGCCTGGCCTGGCTACAGAACAACCGCCGACTCGTACGCCGCTACGAACGCAAAGCCGACCACTTCCAGGCCTTCGCCGACCTCGGCTGCGCCCTACTGCGCTATCGCCGACTCGGCAAGAACAACCAGCTGGGATGAACCCTAAGGTGCGGAGCCACTGGTTGTTGATGGCGATGGGGACGGTGGCTTCGTAGCGGACGGCGAATTTGTCGTACCTGGTGGCCATGGCGCGGTGTTGCCTGAGCTGGCTGATGCCGCACTCGACGGCGGGTCTCTGCCGGTAGATCTTAGGGTCGAAGGCGGGTGGCCGTCCGCCTTTGGCCACCTTGGCCATGCGGTGTGCGTCCTGGTCGGTCTTGCGGGGGATGCAGAGCTTGATCCTGCGGCGGCGGGCGTAGCCACGGTTGCGCTGCTGGCGTATGCCTTGTCGGCCAGGACCAGGTCGGGTCGGGTGCGGGGCCGGCCGCCGCCGTCGCGATGTACCCGACCTTCCGGAGACCTCTTCAGTTGTCGACCACCGCCACGCCGGCCAGTCAACGCCTTACGAAACACGGGCCAGGGTCCGGGCGGCCCGAGGGCGGTGGCACGGACACGTACCCCAGGAATTCGGACGTGTCGACGTCCCGGGCTCGTTCCGTGGCCGTTCACACGGCACCGTCGGGGCATGGATACCTCTGTGAACTTCACGGTGTCGGCCGGTACCCGGGCCGGCGCCGCGCGTTGGTCGGCGGTGCTGCACCGCTGGCCGAGTGTGCTCGGCCTGGCGGCGGCCACGATGATGCTGGCGACCGGCGCCAACCGGGAGACCCTGTCGGTCATCGTCAGCGTCGCCGCCCTGTGCTACCTCGGTGCCGCCGCGTTCGACCGGCCGTGGATGGGCTGGGCCGGTGTCGGCGCCGCCCCGGTGGTGATCGTCGTGAGTGAGCTGGCCGGCCTGCCGTGGTGGAGCGGCCTGGCCGTCGTCGCCGGTGCCCTGGCCTGGTCGGCGGGGTTCCGCGTCCGCCGCTGACCGCACAGGCCCTGGCCCTGTTGGGGTACGGCGGGCTCGCGGTCGCCGCGCTCTTCCTCGCCCCGCAGGTCGGGCTGGTGCTGGCCGGGCTGGTGCTGACGGCACACGGCGTCTGGGACGTGATCCACTACCGGCGCGACCAGGTGGTGCCACGGTCACTGGCGGAGTTCTGCGTCCTGCTGGATGTACCGCTGGGTCTCGGTTTCCTGGTCCTCGCCGCCGTCGGCTGAGCCCCGGCCGGCCAGGGATTGCCGGCCGATGGACGTGGTGCTGTACGCGGCACGGTAACGCGACGGGGTGACCCCGTACCGGTCGACGAAGGCCTGGCGTAGCGCCTCGGCGGAGGTGAAGCCACAGCGGACGGCGATGCGGGCCAGCGGCAGCCGGCTGGAGACGAGAAGCTGTGCGGCGGCCTCGGTCCGCACACCGCGTACGAAGCGGGCCGGGGTCTGCCCCGTGTGGGCGACGAACAGCCGCGTGAGGTGCCGCTCGCTGACCGCGGCCCGGGCGGCGAGCGCGGTGAGGCCGAGGTCCGCGTCGGGCGCGTCCCGGATCGCCGCGACCAGGTCGCGGACCACGGCGTCGTCGGGTGCCGGCGCGGCGACGAACATGCTCACCTGGGCCTGGTTGCCGGGCCGTTGCAGATACGTCACCAGGGCGCGGGCGACGTGGCGGGCCAGTTCCGGTCCGTGGTCCTCCTCGACGAAGGCCAGCGCCAGGTCGAGTGCGCTGGTGACCCCGGCGGCGGTGGTCACGTCGCCGTCGCGGATCCAGATCGGGGTCGGGTCGACCCGTACGGCGGGGTGCAGGGTGGCGAGCAGGTCGGCGAACAGCCAGTGGGTGGTGACGCGGCGACCGTCGAGCAGCCCGGCGGCGGCGAGCACGGACGAGCCGGTGCAGACCGAGGCGACCCGGCGGGTCTCGCGGGCGAGCCGCCGGACGTGGGCGACGAGTCGCGGGTTGTCCGCGGCGGCCAGGTGTCCCTCGCCCCCAGAGATGATCATCGTGTCGATCGGGCCGCGCAGCCGCTCGACGGCGGCCTGGGCGTGCAGCGTCAGCCCGGACTGGCACCTGATCGGTTTCCCGGCCGGCGTGACGGTGACGACCTCGTAGGCGGGGGTGGCGCCCCGGTTGGCGTAGTCGAACGTCGTGGTGAGGCAGGCGATGTCAAGCAGTTCGGCGCCCGGATAGCCGACGACCGCGACGACCCGGGGCCGCGTCTCCTCCGGCGCGGTCATCGGTTCAGCGTACGGCGGGGTCGCGGTCCGCGCCCTGGCTGGCCAGCCGTGCCCGGCCACGTCGCCGCCCTGCCGGTCGCACCTGCCCGCCCATCGTGGCGATACCGGCGCGGCCGGCCGGTCGGCGAACAGCCGGGCACTAGGGTGGCCGGGTGAGCCTGCTGCACCGTGACGCCCTGGAGACCCTGCGGAACTGGACGCCGACGCCGGACGGCGCGGACGACTGGCGGCTGACGATGAAGCTGCTGGAGAGCGGCCCCGAGGTGATGTGGCGGGACCACGACGGCGGCCACGTCACCGCCAGTGTGATCATCCTTTCCCACGACCGGCGCCGGGTGCTGCTGTGCCTGCACGGCAAGTTCGACGTCTGGGTGCAACTGGGTGGGCATCTGGAGGCGGGTGACGCGTCGCTGGCCGCCGCCGCGTTGCGGGAGGCGACCGAGGAGAGCGGCATCGCCGGGCTCGTCGTTGATCCGGTGCCGGTGGACGTGGACATCCACCAGGTGGTCAACTGCGCCGGGCGGCGGCTCGACCACCACGACGTGATCTTCGCGGTCCACGCGCCGCGGGACGCCGTCGAGCAGGTGAGCGCGGAGTCGCACGCGCTCGGATGGTTCCGGCCGGACGCGCTGCCGGCACCGCTGGGAAGCGACACGCGACGGGTCGTCCGCAACGCGATGCTCCGTGCCGCCGTACGCTGACCCGCCGGCCGTGGGCCGTCGGGTGGCGGTCTTCTCGCTGGGCGGCACGATCGCCATGACCGGCGGCCCGGCCGGCGGCGTGGTGCCGACCCTGACCGCCGCCGATCTCGTCGCGGCCGTGCCGGCCCTGGCGACGACGGGCGTGACGCTCGACGTGCACGACTTCCGCCGGCTGCCCGGTGCCTCGCTCGGCTTCGACGACCTGCTCGCCCTCGTCACCGCCGCCGGGCGCGAGGTGGCCGGCGGGGCCGACGGGGTGGTGGTTACCCAGGGCACGGACACGATCGAGGAGACGTCGTACGCGCTGGACCTGCTGTGGCCGTACGACGCGCCGCTGGTGGTCACCGGTGCGATGCGCAACCCGACCCTGGCCGGCGCCGACGGTCCGGCGAACCTGCTGGCGGCGGTGACGGTCGCCGCCGCGCCGGCCAGCCGGCGGATGGGCTGCCTGGTCGTGCTCGGCGACGAGATCCACGCGGCCCGCTGGGTGCGCAAGACACACACCACCGCGCCCGCCGCCTTCCGCTCCCCCGACATCGGGCCGGTCGGCCTGGTGGCCGAGGGGCGGGCCCGCGTCCTCGCCCGCCCGGCCCGGCATCCGCTCGACCTCCAGGTACGCGACCCGGGGGCGGTGCGTACGGCCGTACTGCCGGTGGTGCTCGGCGACGACGGTGCGACCCTGCGCCGGGCCGGTTCGGGGCTGGACGGGCTGGTGGTCGCCGGCTTCGGGGTCGGCCACGTGCCGGCCGCCACCGTGGCCGTCCTGGGCGAACTGGCGGCCGGGATGCCGGTGGTGCTGGCCTCCCGGGTCGGCGCGGGTCCGGTCCTGACCGCCACGTACGGCTTTCCCGGCTCGGAGTCCGACCTGCTGTCGCGTGGGCTCGTCGCCGCCGGCACGCTCGACTGCTACAAGGCGCGTGTCCTGCTGCACCTGCTGCTGGCGGCCGGCGCCGACCGGGACCGGATCGCGACGGCGTTCGGGACGATCGGCGCGGGCGAAGTGGCCGGCGACTGAGCGGAGGGACAGCCGGCGAAGGGGCGGCGGCGCTGCCGGCGGTTGAACCGCCGGCGGTCAGCCGGCGTAGGCCGGTATGCCGGTCTGGAAGGACTCGCGCAGGTGCTGCGCGGCCTCCTGTTGGGCCCGCTGGGCCTTGTCGAGCACCGCGGCGGCGCCGAAGAACTCGTGCATGACCCCGTCGTAGCAGGTCAGCGTGGTCGGGACGCCCGCCGCCTGAAGATGACGGGCGAACTCCTCACCCTGGCTGCGCAGCACGTCCCGCTCGTCGGTGATGACCAGCGCCGGGGGCAGGCCCTTCAGCTGTGTGGCGTCGAGCGAGAGCAGGTCGACCCGGGGGTCCCTGGCGCCGTCGGGCACTCCCTCGAAGGCGTGCATCGCCATCCACGACAGCAGCGGCCGGTTGAGCGGGCGGGCGTCCGCGGCGTCGGTCATCGAGTCGCCGAACTGTTCGCCGGTGGTCAGCGGATACACCAGCACCTGCGCCACCGGCAGCGGCTCGCCGGCCTGCTTGAGCTGCCAGCAGGTGGCCGCGGCCATGTTGCCGCCGACCGACTCGCCGCCGATGGCGACGCGGTCGGGGTCGCCGCCGATCAGGCCGGCGTTGGCGCGTACCCACCGGAAGGTCGCCAGCACGTCGTCGTGGGCGGCCGGGAAGACGTGTTCGGGAGCGCGGCGGTACTCCGGTGACACGACGATCGCGCCGGTCTTGTTGACCAGGCCGCGGCACGAGGCGTCGTACGAGTCGACGGTGAACAGCACCCAGCCGCCGCCGTGGATCCAGACGACGACCGGCACCGGGCCGGTGGCGTCCCGCGGCTTGTAGATCCGCACCGGCAGGTCGCCGCCGGGGCCGGGGATCGTGACGTTCTCGACCGAGCCGACGGGTTCGGGGTCGGTCGACCTGCCGTCCTCGGCGAGGATCCGCCGGACGGCGTCGAACGGGGTGGGCTGTTCCCGGGCCTGGTCCGGGGTGAGGATCTCGAACGGCTGCGGCTTCAGCCCGGAGAAGGCGTCGAGGATCCGTTGCGCCTGCGGGTCGAGGTGCCCGGACGGGTCGGTCGCCAGGTGCTTGATCCGGCCGGACGCCATGTCGCGTACCTTGTCGACCACGAGGGCGGCCGGGTCGGCGAGCTTGTGTCCGGCCCGGCTCGACGGTGCCTTCGGGTGCGGGTACGTCGGCGCGGTCCGTTTGGCGGCCAGGAACTCCTTGCCCATTCCGGCCATCCGGTCGGCGCCGACCAACTGCCGCAGACGGGGCAGGAACTCCCTCTCCTCCTCCGCCACGTGGTGCCGTACGGCGGCGATCAGGGTCGCCAGGGTCTGCTCGAACCCGGCTTCGCCCGGTTGGCTGTCGTGCAGCTTCACCAGGAGTTCCTTCATCTCGTGGTGCTCCTGGCGGGCGTGTTCGGACTCGTCGGGTTCGCCGGCCGCGGCCATCGCCGGGTAGACGACGATCTCCTCGGCGTCGGCGTGCAGCGCCAGTTCGAACGACACCTGGTCGACGAGCACCCGGCGGTCGCCCCGGCCGGCCTCCAGGTGCTGGAACTGGCGCTCCACCACCGCGTGGTCGTCGGCTATGAGGTGGTCGACGTCCCCGGGCAACGTTTCGTACGACAGCGCCATCTCAAGCTCCTGACCTCGGCGGAGAGACGCCGGCCGGCGCCGCCGTCTGGCGTCGGCATACCCGGGGCACCCGACGGCACTCATACCGGGTGGCCGATCGAACGGATGGCCACCCGGCCACTTCGGCGGCCCGGCCCGCACCGCGTACCGTGGCTCCCCGGGCGCCCGCGCGGGCGCCGACGCGGCCGAGCCAGACCGGAGGACCGGACGATGAGCGGGCAACCCCACGACGACCGCCCCGCCGGCTCCGCACCGGCCGCCGGCGAGCGGGTCCCGACGGCGGCGCAGCAGCGCCTGATCGACCGGGGCACCGAACTCTTCGGCCGGATCGCCCCCGGCGCCGAACTCGGGTACCGGCTGCTGGCCGGCGACGAGGGCGTGGTCGTGTTCCAACCGGTCCGCGGCGGTGGCTCGATCTACGTCGCCGCCGACGGGAGCGTGCTGTTCGCGGCATCGGCGATCCCGCCGCACCGGGCGCTCGAGGCGTTCCGCGCCGGACGCCGTACACCCGTCGAGAGGTTCACCGGCACCGACCGGCATTAGATCGACCGACTTCGTTGACTCTGGGCCGCGCCGGCACCTAGCGTGGTGCCCCACAGCCATCCGGGGCGCCATCGGGAGCCGCGCCCGGTCGGATGGCCAACGCTTCGCGCCGGGCAGCGGAGGCGTCGACCCACGGGTGGGGCACTGACGCTCCGGCCCCACCGATCCGATCCCACACCAGAGGGGCAAGATCGAAATGCTCGACGTATCGCACCGGCGCCCCCGGCGCCGGCCGGCCGCACTCGCGGCCGCGGCACTGGCCACCGCCGTCGTCGCCGCCGGCCTGGTCGTCGTGTCGGCGGCACCGTCCCAGGCGGTCACCATCGACACCGGCGCCCACTACGTCCTCACCTCCCGCCACAGCGGCAAGGCCGTCGACGTCTTCGACTTCGCGACGAACGACGGCGCGCCGATCGTGCAGTGGGCCCGAAACGACGGTTACCAGCAGCAGTGGCAGTTCGTCCCGGTCGACAACGGCTACTACCAGGTCCGGTCGCGGCACAGCGGAAAGGTGCTGCAGATCGCCAGCGCCCAGGACGGCGCCGAACTCACCCAGCAGGCCGCGAGTTCCGACACCCGGCAGCACTTCGGGGTCGTCGACACCGGCGACGGCCACATCCGGCTGGTCAACCGGCACAGCCGCAAGGCACTCGACGTCTGGGAGTGGTCCACCGCCGACGGCGGGCGCATCTCCCAGTACACCGACCTCAACGGCTGGAACCAGCAGTGGCTGCTGACCAGGATCGGCGGCCCCTCGGTCCCCTACTCCAACGTGCCGGACGGGTTCGCGCAGGGCGTGACCGGCGGCGCGGGCGGCCAGACCGTCACGGTCACGAACCAGGCAGACCTCAACCGGTACGTCACCGCCAGCACCCCGTACGTCATCCGGGTCGCCGGCACCATCAACATCAGCCCGAAGGGCACCGAACTGCGGGTCGCCTCCAACAAGACCATCATCGGCGTCGGCACCAGCGGCCACATCGTCGGCGGCGGCTTCTTCCTCGGCACCGGCGTCTCCAACGTCATCATCCGCAACCTGACGATCCGCGACACCCTCATGCCGGACGACGACCCCGATGACGACGCCTACGACTACGACGCGATCCAGCTCGACACCGCGAACCGGATCTGGATCGACCACAACCGGCTGACCCGGATGAACGACGGCCTCCTCGACAGCCGCAAGGACACCACGAACCTGACCGTGTCCTGGAACCACTTCGCCGACAACAACAAGACGTTCGGCATCGGCTGGACCGACAACGTCACCGCCCGCATCACCATCCACCACAACTGGTTCCAGAACACGCGCACCCGCAACCCCAGCGCCGACAACATCGCCAACCTGCACATGTACAACAACTACCTGCAGAACAACACCTCGTACGGCAACTACGTGCGCGGCCTGACCAAGGCCGTCATCGAGAACAGCTACTACGAGAACGTCCGGAACCCCTACTACGTCGAGGCCGGCGAACTCGTCCAGCGGGGCAACATCACCGTCAACAGCCCGTGGGACAGCGGCAAGGTCCGGCAGAAGGGCACCGCCTTCGACCCGCGCGCCTTCTACCCGTACACGCTGCACCCGGCGGCCGACGTGCCCGCCCTGCTGCGCACGTACGCCGGCCCGCAGGCCGCGATCGGCAACTGAGCGACGACACCACACACCCGACGGCCGGGCGGCCGGCACCGACCCGCCGCCCGGCCGTCGGCGTCGGTCCACACCGGACCGGCCGCCCACGCGCGCTGTACGAAAGGCGACAGCGGGCGATCTTCCGGCGCGGCGATCCACCGGTCTACGGTGACTGCGCACGACATGCCACCAAGACGCGACGCAGCGTGGTTCGCCGCCCCGGAGGTAGGTGTTGACTCGCGCGCACGACCACGACGCCGAATTCGGGCGGTTGTTGCGGCGGGTCCGCCGGGCGGCCCGCCTCACCCAGGAGGAACTCGCCGAACGGTCCGGCGTCGCGGCACGCACGATCAGCGACATCGAGCGTGGCAAGGTGCGTACGGCCCAGCGGGAGACCGCCCGGCGGCTGGCCGCCGCGCTGCGGCTCACCGGCACCGACCTGACCGCCTTCGAGGAGACGGCCCGGGGACGTCCGGCCACCGGCGCCGGCCCGGCCACACCGCCCGGCCCGCCCACACCGGCCGGCGCGACCGCGGCACCGGAGACGCCGGCTCCCGCTCCGGTCACGTTCCGCCAGGTCCATCCGCCGCCCACGCCGCTGATCGGCCGGGAGGACGAGAGCCGGGCGGTGGTCGGCACGCTGTCCCGCGACGACGTACGGATCGTCACGCTGACCGGCACCGGCGGGGTCGGCAAGACCCGGGTGGCGCTCGCGGTGGCCGAAACCGTCGGCGCGGACTTCGCCGACGGGGTGTGCGATGTGGACCTCACCCTCGTCTCCGGCCCGGCGGACGTGGTCACCCACCTCGTCGGTGCCGCCGGCGGCGAGATCCGGCGGGGCGACGTCGCCGAACTCGTCGGCGTGCTCGGCAAGCGGCGGCTGTTGCTGCTGCTGGACAACTTCGAAC
The DNA here is from genome assembly GCF_040683055.1 of Polymorphospora sp. NPDC051019. Taxonomy (NCBI): domain Bacteria; kingdom Bacillati; phylum Actinomycetota; class Actinomycetes; order Micromonosporales; family Micromonosporaceae; genus Polymorphospora; species Polymorphospora sp. NPDC051019. The sequence continues at coordinate 178,667 of NZ_JBFBCH010000006.1, forward strand.
ACGTCCTGTCGGCCGCGTCGGCGGTCGCCGCCGTGCTGGCCCGCTGCCCGAACCTGAAGGTGCTGGTCACCAGCCGGGTCGCGCTGCACATCCGGGGCGAGCACGAATACCGGCTCGACCCGCTGCCGGTGCCGGACGCCGACCCGCCCCGGGAGGCCGCGCTGCTGGCCCGCTCCGCGGCCGTACGGCTGTTCGCCTGGCACGCCGCCGCCCGCCGGTCCGACTGGCGGCTGACCGACGCCAACGCGGCGACGGTGGCCCGGATCTGCCGGCTGCTCGACGGCGTGCCGCTGGCGATCGAGCTGGCCGCGGTGCGGGTCGGCCTGTTCCCGGTGGACGTGATCGCCGACCGGCTGGACCGCCGGCTCGGCCGGCTCCGCCTGCTCACCGCCGGCCCCCGGGACGCGCCGGACCGCCAGCGCACGCTGGCCGCCGCGATCGGCTGGAGCGTCGGCCTGCTGCCGCCGCCCGCCCAGCGGCTGCTCGCCCGGCTCAGCGTGTTCCCGGCCAGATACACGGTCGAGGCCGCCGAACTGGTCTGCGCGGGCGGCGACGCGGATCTCGACGTGCTGGAGGGCCTGGCCGCGATCGGCGACCACCACCTGCACAGCAGCCTGGCCGACGGCCGGTTCGCGATGTACGAGGCGGTCCGCGAGTTCGCCGCCGAACGGTTGCGCGAGCTGGGTGAGGAGGATTCGACCGCGGCCCGGCACACCGCGTACGTGGTGGCCGAGGCGGAACAGGCCGCCCTGGGGCTCGCCGGCGCCGAGCAGGAACACTGGCTGGACCGCATGGAGCACCTGCGGTACGACCTGCCGGTGGTACTGGCCCGGGTCCGGGTTTCCGGCGAGCCGGAGACGGCCGTCCAGATCGCCGGCGCGGTGTGGCGGTTCTGGTACGGGCGGGGCGCCATCGCGGACGGCCGGCGCTGGCTGGACGAGGCGCTGGCCGCCGGCGACCCCGATCCGGTGGATCCGACGCTGGCCCGCCACCGGGCCCGGGCGCTCAACGCGGCCGCCGCCCTCGGTCACTACGTCGGCGTCGAGCACGCCGAGGTGGTGGCCCGCTACCGGGCGGCGGTGGTGCTCTGGCGGCGGGCCGGTGACGACGTCGGGCTGGCCGGCACGCTGAGCAACCTGGCCATGTCCCAGCAGTACGCGAACGATCCGGCGGCGGCCCGCCGCACGTACGACGAGGCACTGGCCGCCGCCCGGCGGGCCGGCGACGAGCGGGTGGTGGCGACCGCGCTGTTGAACCTGGGCATCCTGCTGGTGCAGGAGAGCCGGACCGAGCTGGCCGCCCCGGCACTGGACGAGTCGCTGCGGCTGTTCCAGCGGGCGAAGAACGTACGGGCGACCGCCGACGTCTACACGGCGCAGGCGCTGCTGGCGACGGCGACCGGCCGGTACGCGGAGGCGGAACGGCTGGCCGAACGCAGCCGCGATCTGTTCCGGCGGCTGCAGGACGAGCTGGGCGACACCGAGTCGCTGCTGGTGATCGCGCAGGCGGTCGAGTTGTCGGGCGCCGACGACGGGCGGGCCCGGCGGCTGTACGAGTCCGGCCTCGAGACCTGCCGCCGGCTCGGCGACGTCTGGGGTCCCGGGCTGGCCCTGGTCGGCCTGGGCCGGCTGGCGTTGCGCCGGGCGGACCGGTCGGCGGCCGCGGAACTGGCCGAGGCGGCCCTCGCGCACTACCGGTCGCTGGAGTTCCAGACCGGGATACGGATCGCGGAGGCGCTGCGGGCGGCGGTGGCGTCGACGGACGGGCCGGTACCGTCCCCGGACCTCTACGCCCTGCTGCCGCCGTGACCGGGCCGGCGCCGGCCGCCGCATGGCCGCCGGTTCCGTGGGTGGTTCCGTGGGTGCTTCCACATGGTTGCGGCCCCGCCGGGGAGCGACGCTGATCGCAGCGGAGAAACCGCTCCCGGCACCACCGCCGGGAACCCCCGAAAGGACGTGGGTTCCATGTTGGACGACCTCGCCGAGGCCCTGCTGCACGTCGGCAAGCACGTCGTGATCACCGTCGTCGAGCACCTGTTCGACTGAGACCGGCCGATCCCGATGAACCACCTCTGGCCGCACCTGGACGGCGGCGCCGGCTCCTGCTTCCCGCCGGAACCGGAGGGATGCCTGGGGCGCGAGCCGCGCCGGCACCCGATCCCCGGGGGCGCGCCGCCGGTCCTGGCCGTGGCCGCCGTCGTCGGCGCGAACTGCGCCTGACCGCTGACCGCTGGACGGTCCGCGACGAAGCGGCACCGCGCGCCGACCGCCGCCCGATCCGGGCGGCGGCGGTACCCGCACCGCAAGCGATCCGCCGGGCCCGGCGGACTCCCTCCGCCGGGCCCACCATCCGCCGTACCAGGTTCGGAGGAACCGATGAAGATCTCCCGTCTCGCCCCTGTGGTCGCCGCCGCGGCGGCCGCCCTCCTGCTGCTCGCCGGCGCACCCGCGCAGGCCGCCGAGGACCGGACGTCGACCGGTAAGGCCCGGTCCGCCGGTACGCTCGCGGTCACCGGCCCGACGTTCTGGGTCACCATCTCCGGCAACGCCGGCGGCACCGGGTTCACCCGGACCGGCACGCTGGTGCTCGGCCCGACCGTCACGAACGTCACCACGAACGGGATCAACCCGCTCGAGGTCTGCCTCAGCTCCGGCTTCCCGGCCGGGAGCCCGCAGGTCGGCGCGATCCGGTTCGGCTCCAACGCCGACTGCTTCCCGTCGTCGGGCACCTACCTCGACGTCGCGTACGTCTCGGTGTCCGGCGGCACCGTGTACATCGCGCCGGACTCGGCGATCGGCGCCACGTACATCAACAACTTCACCCGCAGTTCCAGCATCACCGCCTGCATCTACACGCCGGTGTCCGGGCAGGCGTCGTACACCTTCTACACCGACGGCAGCGTCTACGGCTCGATCTCGATCACCGGGTACGGCGGTGCGTTCTGCGGATACTCGTCCTACACCGCCTCGGTCAGCGGGTATCAGATCGCCTGACCGACCAGATCACCGGTGCGACGACGGCCGGCGGTTCCGAGGGGGAACCGCCGGCCGGTCCGCGCGTTGGTGGTCGTTCTCCCGCGGGAGCGGCGGGTCCCGACGACGACGATCACCGCGTATCGTCGGGCACCCACCTGCCGGGGCCGAATCCGGTCCTGCTCGGTTTCGGCCCGGACGGGCCGCGTGGCGGCGCCCTCCACCCCGCGAGTATCTAGCTGTTGCCACCGGTTTGCAACAGGGGTGCGCCCGCCGGCCACGGGGACGCGAGGTCTCCCCCGGCGGCAAGCCGCTCCCACCGCCCGGTCCCCCACTCGCCCAGCGGACGCAGGGCCGCGTTGAGCGACCGGCCGTGTTCGGTCAGCGAATACTCCACCCTGGGCGGCACCTCGCGGTAGACCTCGCGACTGATCAGGCCGTCCTCCTCCATCTCGCGCAGGTGCTGGATCAGCATCTTCTCGCTGACGCCGGTCAGGCCACGCCTGAGTTCGCCGAACCGGCGGGTGCCGTGGTTGTCCAACTCCCACAGGATCAGCGACTTCCACTTGCCCGACACCACGTCCATCGCCGCGTCGATCCCGCAGATGTACGGGCCCCGCCTCACCTTCGATGCCATCGGCGTCCTCCCACGTCGTCCGAGGTCACCCTCAATACTTACCAAAGGGTGAGTATTGAACAAAATAGTAGGTACTTGTCGGTCAGAGAGTGGCTGCGCAGGATGGGCATCGGGCGCCCGTCGACCATCTCGCAGAACAAGGGGAATATCCGATGACCACCAGCACCACGTTCCTGGGACTGGGAGCGATGGGCAGCGCGCTCGCGGCGGCGGCGCTGGACGCCGGCCACCGCGCCGTCGTGTGGAACCGTACGCCGCACCGGGCGCAGGCGCTGGGCGAGCGCGGCGCGACCGTCGTCAACGGTGTCGAGGAGGCGGTCGCCGGTGACGGCGTGATCGTCGTCTGCCTCTTCGACCACCGGTCCGTGCACGACGTACTCGATCCGGTCGCGCCGGGCCTGTCCGGACGTACGGTGGTCAACCTGACCACCACCACGCCGGACGAGGCGCGTGAACTGGCCGACTGGGCCGCCGGGCACGGCATCACCTACCTCGACGGCGCGATCATGGCGGTGCCGCCGATGATCGGCCGGTCGGGCTCGAAGATCTTCTACAGCGGCTCGGCCGCCGCCTTCGAGACGCATCGGGACCTGCTCGACCTGTGGGGCGCGAGCAGCTTCTTCGGGCCGGACGCCGGGCTGGCCGCGCTGTACGACGTGGCGATGCTCGCCGGCATGTACACCGTCTTCGCCGGGTTCATGCACGGCGCGGCGCTGGTCGGTGCCGAGGGGGTGTCGGCGACCCGGTTCGCGGAGCGGCAGATGCCCTTCCTCACCGCCATGGTCGGCCAACTGGCCGGCCTCGCCGCCACCGTCGACAGCACCGACTACACCGGCGAGGGCCAGCAGAGCCTGCGGTTCACCGAAACCGCCCTGGCCACGCTGGTACGGGCCAGTGCCGAGCAGGGGGTCGACGCGGCGGTGCTGAAGCCGGTGCACGACATCGTCCGCCGGCAGATCGCCGCCGGATTCGGCGGGCACGGCACCGCCCGCATGTTCGAGGAACTGAGGAGTGCCCGATGAACGGCACCGGCAGTCCCGCGGCGGTCACGGTCGTCGGCCTGGGCCCGATGGGCCGGGCGATGGCCGCCGCGCTGCTGCGGGCCGGGCACCCGGTCACGGTGTGGAACCGTACCCCGGGCCGCGCCGCCGGGCTGGTCGCCGAGGGGGCCACGCTGGCGCCGACGCCCGCCGCGGCCGTGGCGGCCGCCGACCTGATCATCCTCAGCCTCACCGACTACCAGGCGATGTACGACATCCTCGGTCCGGTGGTGACCGACCGGCGGCACGCCGACGCGCTGGCCGGCAAGGTTCTCGTCAACCTCAGCTCCGACACCCCCGACGCCTCCCGCGAGGCGGCGACGTGGGCCGCCGGGCACCGGGCGGCCTTCGTCACCGGCGGGGTGATGGTGCCGGCTCCCATGGTCGGCAACCCCGGCGCGTGCGTCTTCTACAGTGGACCGCAGGAGGCGTTCCGCGGCCACGAGCCGGTGTTGGGGCTGCTCGGCGAGCCCCGGTACCTCGGCCCGGATCCCGGCCTGGCCCAGCTCTTCTACCAGGCCAATCTCGCCGTGTTCCTCACCGCGCTGTCGAGCCTCCTGCACGCCACGAGCCTCGTCACCGCGGCGGGTGTCCCGGCGGCCGAGTTCCTGCCCGGTGCCGTGGGCATGCTCACCGGCATCCCGGCGATGGTCGGCGACGGGCTGGAACTGGCCCGTGAACTGGAGGCCGGGAAGTATCCCGGTGACCTGAGCACGGCCCTGATGATGGGCGCCACGGCGGAGCACATCGTACGGACCAGCGAGAAGGCCGGCGTCGACGTCGAATTGCCGAAGGCGGTCAGGTCACACTACGAACGGGCGATCGCCGCCGGCTACGGCACCAGGAACTGGACGGCCCTCTACGAGGTGGTCAGGGCCACGGACGGATAGCCCGGCCCGGTCGTGGCCGCCCGCCATTGGCGGTGGCGGGCGGCCACGGCACGGAAGGCGGCCTCATGCCCGGCGGCCGTACGCCCGGCGTACGGCCGCCGGGTTTCTTAGCGGACGCATAAATCAACCCGCTGCCGGTCCGCACCTGACCTGGACGGTGATAGTTTGGGTTCCAAACTAATGATGGTCTTCGATTCCTGTCCTCGGCGGGAGTTCGGGGACCGCGACCACCGACTGGAGCGTGGATCGAGATGGCTGTGACCCGGCCGGGGCGCCGACCCCGGCACCGCCTGCTGCTTGTGATCGCCGCCGCACTGGCGCTGACGCTGCCGCTCGGGCTGCCGAACCTGCTGCCGCAGGCGTCGGCCGCGACGAAGACGGTGTGGATCCCGGCCCGGTGGACGCAGACCGGCGAGGTGCCGTGGGTCCAGCAGCGGACCCGGGAGTCGGCGAACTTCATCCTGCTGTGGGGCGACCGGTCCGGCACCGATCCGCGCACCGCCCCCGGCGAGTACCGGTTCGACCCGGCCAACATCCTCGACCAGCTCGAGCGGCTGTACTCCTTCTACGTCAACGACATGCGCTTCACCCCGGAGGCCGGGCTGCTCGCCCAGCACAAGATCATCGTCATCATCACGCGGACCTGGTCCAACGCCCCGCTGGACGCCTGGGCGACCGGCGGATCGACCGACGGCCGTGTCGGCGTCATCAACATCGCACCGGGCGCCGCGCAGCCCGGCTCGTGGGGACTGGCCCACGAACTCGCGCACGTCTTCCAGAACTACACGTTCCTCGGCCGGCCGGGCTACGGCTTCACCCACCAGTCCGCCGGCACCTTCTGGGAGGCCAGCGCCGAGTTCATGGCGATGCAGGTTTACCCCGCCACGGCGGCGGGTGACCTGACCCGGTTCATCCGCACCGAGAACCTCGCCTACAGCAGCAGCCGGCACCACTACGGGGCCTGGATGCTGTTGCAGTACATCAAGGAGCGCGACGGGCTGGCGATGTTCAACCGGTTGTGGAACGAGGCCCGCAACACCGAACATCCACTGGAGACCTACCGGCGGATCGCCGGGATCACCCAGACCGAACTCAACCGCAGAGTGGGCGAGTACGCCCAGCGGAACGTCACCTGGGACTACGCCAACCGGGCCGACTTCATGCCGTTCATCAACCGGCTCTACCCCTTCGTCACCGCGTACAACGGGGTGCCGGTCGACGCGGTCAACGCCGCCGCCGGCCACTACCGCGTCCCGGACGCGCTGGCGCCGTCCGACTACGGCTACAACAAGATCCGACTGGTGCCGCAGCAGGACGGCGGACTGATCCGGCTGCGGTTGCGCGGGCACGTCAACCAGGCCGCCGGCTCCGGGTGGACCTTCGGCCTCGTCGCGGTCCGCAACGGCGTCCCCCGGTACGGCCCGCTCACCGTCGCCACCGACGCCGAGATCACGTTCCAGACCCAGCCCGGCGAGCGCGACGTCTGGCTGGTGGTCACCGGCGCCCCGACGACGGTCCACCGGTACGCGTTCCTGGAGGGCTACCCCCGCAACTACCGCTACCCGTACCAGTTCCGGGTAGCCGGGGCGACCCCGTCCGGCCACGAACCCGGCTACCTCCGCCCGCCCGCACCCGGCGGCGGCCGCTGGCACGCCAACGGCGGCGGCTGGGTCGACAGCCGCGCCAACGTCGCCGCCACCGCGTACGTCGGCCCACGGGCCGCCGTCTACGGCAACAGCACGGTCAGCGGCAATGCCCGCATCGAGGACCTCGCCTGGGTCAACAGCGGCGCCACCGTCGGCGGGAACGCCGTGGTCAAGAACAACGCGATCGTCCAGGGCGGTGCCAACCTCGGCGGCGGCGTCGTCATCGGCGGTGACGCCGAGCCGGCGACCGCCTGCAGCTCCGGAACGTATCTGATCTTCAACCCGGACCGGCGCTGTGACGGCGGGCCGGGCGAGACCGACATCAACCCGCCCTACCAACTGTTCACCGACGACCAGCTCGCGCTGGGCGGGACCGGCCCGAACCCCACGCCCACCCCGACCGTGCCGCCGACGCCGACGCCGACCACGCCGGCACCGACCACGCCACCGCCGTCGCCCGGGCAGCTCGCCTGCACGGCCGAGTACGCGGTGACCGGGCAGTGGCAGGGCGGGTTCCAGGGCGAGGTCACGGTACGGGCCGGCAGCCGGGCGATCACCGGCTGGACCGTCACCTGGACCTACGTCAACGGGCAGACGATCACCCAGTCCTGGGGCGCCACGGTGACCGGCAGCGGCGCGAACGTGACGGCGACCAACGCCGCCTGGAACGGTGGCCTCGCCGCCGGTGCGGCCACGAGCTTCGGCTTCATCGCCTCGGCGGGGGCGACCAACAGCGGTCCGACGCCGAGCTGTCAGGCCCGCTGACCGGGCCGGGTTGTCCGGGCGGTGACCGGCGCGCCGGTCACCGCCCAGGTGGATCAGTCGACCGGCGGCGCGGCCCAGTCACAGGGCCGCACGCTGAAGACGAGGTATCCGGACTGGACGCCGAGCCGGGCCTCCCGCCCCTCGCAGTTGACGCTGAAGCTGCCCCGCCAGACCGTACGCGTCGAGTCGGCGTACCAGGTGTGCAGGCACATGTTGTTGGCCGGGCAGGGGTAGAGGGCGTGGGCCGGGCTGCTGGGAACGAAGAGGGTGACGCCGACGGCGAGTGCCACGGCGACGAGGACGCGACGCAACATGTTGTCTCCCTGTGTCGGCCGCACCCACGCCTCGTGTCCATGTTGGTCGGACGGGTGCGGCCCGCCTTCCTCGGATTGTCCGACAGGAATCGACGTCCGACAATCAGCTGTCCGGTATCGTCGCAAGGGCCCGTGATCCGGAGGGAGTTCGGTGAATTCCACGACCACCCGCTCAGCGCTCGTCGTCCGGGGCGGATGGGAAGGCCACCGGCCGGTCGAGGCCACCGACCTGTTCCTGCCGTTCCTGCACGAGCGGGGCTTCACCACCCGGATCGAGGACTCCCCCGCCATCTACGCCGACACCGGCTACCTGGCCACCGTCGACCTCGTCGTGCAGTGCGTGACGATGAGCCGGATCGAGGCGGACCAACTCGCCGGGCTGCGCTCGGCGGTCGCGGCCGGCACCGGCCTGGCCGGCTGGCACGGCGGCATCGCCGACTCCTACCGTGACAGCTCCGACTACCTGCACCTGATCGGCGGCCAGTTCGCCTGCCACCCCGGTCGCCCGCCGCACGAGTCGGTCGAGGGCGAGGCGAACAACTTCGTCCCGTACACCGTCAACATCCGCCCCGCCGCGGCGGACCATCCGATCGTCGCCGGACTCGCCGACTTCGACCTGGTCACCGAGCAGTACTGGGTGTTGTCCGACGACTACGTCGACGTGCTGGCCACCACCACCCAGAAGGTCCGGCCGGGCGACCCGTGGCACCGCGAGGTCACCTCCCCCGCCGTGTGGACCCGCCGGTGGGGCCGGGGCCGGATCTTCGTCGCCACCCCCGGCCACAGCCTCGACGTGCTCGGGCATCCGTCCGTACGCACCATCATCGAGCGGGGGATGCTGTGGGCGAGTCGCTGACCCCGCCGGCGCGGATCGGCCTGGTCGGTTGTGGCGCCATCAGCGGCCAGTATCTGACCACGCTGGCGAGGACCGCCGGGCTGGACCTGGTCGCGGTCGCCGACCTCGACCGCACCCGCGCCGACCAGGTGGCCCGGGCCTGGCCCGGGGTGCGCGGCCTGCCCGTCGACGACCTGTTGACCGACCCCGACGTCGACATCGTCCTCAACCTGACCACGCCGGCCGCCCACGCGGACGTCGCCCTGCGGGCGATCGCCGCCGGCAAGGACGTGTACGGGGAGAAGCCGCTGGCCGCGACCACCGCGCAGGGCCGCGAGGTGCTGTCCGCGGCCGTGTCGGCCGGCGTACGGGTCGGCTGCGCCCCCGACACCGTGCTCGGCACCGGCACCCAGACCGCGCGCCGGGCCATCGACGACGGGCTGATCGGGACACCGGTCGCCGCCACCGCGACCATGGTGACCGCCGGCCACGAACGCTGGCATCCCGACCCGGACTTCTACTACCAGGCGGGTGGCGGCCCACTGCTGGACATGGGCCCCTACTACGTCAGCTGCCTGGTCACCCTGCTCGGCCCGGTCACCGCGGTCGTCGCCGCCGGCAGCCGGACCCGCGACGTACGCGTCATCGACAGCGGCCCCCGCCGGGGTGAACGGATCCCGGTCGCGGTCGACTCCCACGTCACCGGCGTCCTGACCCATGCCGGTGGGGTGCTGTCCACCCTGGTGATGAGCTTCGACGCCGTCGCGACGAGGGCCGCCCACGTCGAGGTGCACGGCGAACTCGGCTCCCTGGTCGTGCCCGACCCCAACCGGTTCGACGGCGACGTGCGGGTCCGTGGCCCGCACGACCCGGACTGGCGGCCCGTTGCCGAGTCGGCGGGCTACCGCGGCGCCGGGCGTGGCATCGGCCTGGCCGACCTCGCCGGCACCGCGCCCGGGCAGGAGCCCCGGGCCGGCGGTACGTTCGCCTATCACGTCCTGGACGTGCTGGAGTCGATGCTGACCTCGGTGGCCGCCGGCCGGTCGGTCCCGGTCCGGTCCCGCGCCGGGCGGCCGGCGGCGGTGCCGCTCAGCGACGCCCGGTAGCGGCCCCGTCGCCGGTACGGGGTCCGCCGAACTCGGCGACCATCTCCAGCAGGCGGGACAGGACCCGGCCGGAGCCGATGCCGTCGTGCTCGTACTCGTTGGTCACCCAGACCCGGGTGCCGGCGACGTGGGCCGCCGTCGCGAGTTGCAGGTTGGCGTCGACGTACATGTCGTCGAAGTAGACCGCCGCGGCGACGGGGACCTCGTTGGCCGCGAGCCGGTCGAGGTCGTACAACGGGCTCCAGTCCTCGCGCGCGGCGAGGAGTTCGACCGCCGCCCGGAACGGCCGCAGGGTACGGATCTCCTCGAACATCCACGGGTAGACCATCTCGCCGGTGAACAGCAGCGGCCGGGCGTCCTCGGCGAACCGGGGCAGGCGGTCCCGTTCCGCCTGTGCCGCCCACGCCGTCGCTCCGCTGCCCGGCGCGCCGTAGAGGGTCTCCTGCAGCGCGATGAACAGCGGGTTGTCGGTGTACCCGGTGCGGGCCTCCACCTGGGCGAGGAACGTGTCGCTCGGCTCGTCGTCGCCGGTGGCGAACGCCTCGTCGAGCAGCCAGTGCATGCGCTCGTAGCCGGGCTTCATGCCGAAGTCGAGGCCGAGGTTCTGGAAGCGGCGGACGGTGAGCGGGTCGCCGGACGGCAGTACGACGTCGCCGGCGGCGAGCCGGTCCGCGATACGCGCGACGGTGTCGACGTGGTGCGGGTAGCGGGCGTAGAACTCGCGGTTCTTGGCCTCGACGCGGGGATACGTACGCCGGTAGACCTCGGCGGCGTCCGGCCACACGCTCGGCAGGCCGCCGGTCACGTAGCAGGCGTCGAGCCCTTCCGGTGCGAGCGAGAGGTAGGTCAGCGTCAGGAAGCCGCCGTAGCTCTGCCCGAGCGTCGACCAGCGTCCCCCGCCGAAGACGGTGCGACGCAGGTGCTCGGCGTCGCGGACGATCGAGTCGGCGCGGAAGCGGGTGAGGTGGTCCGCCTGGGCGGAGGCGTCGCCCCGGGCGGCGAGCACCCGGCCGTCGATGCGCGAACTGCGGCCGGTTCCCCGCTGGTCGAGCAGCACGACCCGGTGGCTCTTGAGCGCCTCGCCGATCCAGCCGTCGACGGCGGTCGGGCGCGGGCTCTTGCCGCCGGGGCCGCCCTGCAGGAACAGCAGCCGGGGCAGGTCGTCGCGGCGCCGGACCGGGTCGACGAGTTCGCGGGCGAAGACCCGGATGGTGCCGCCGCTGTCCGGGGCCGACCAGTCCAGCGGGACCTCGACCTCGTGGTCGGTGACGTGGATTCCTGGGATCGTGTACTCGGCCGTGATCATTACGTCTGCCCTCCTGCCGCTGTGCGAGGACGACTCTGCCTGATCACCCTGGGGCGCCGAGCGGGGGGTGGCGGTCACCGGGTGCCGACGTCGTACGCGGTGCCCCCGGCGACGGCCCGCAGCTTGTCGGGGTTGGCGACGTTGTGGATGGCGGTGATCCGGCCGTCGGCGTCGAGGTCGAAGGTGACGGTGGCGATCACCCGGTCCGGTCCGCTGAACACCAGGCCGGGCCCGCCGTTGATCGCGACCACCGTGGCGCGCATGTCGGCCGGCTCGACGCCGGCGTAGGTGACGGTCCCGATGACGGCAAACCAGGCGGCCACGGTGGGCGCGCCCACGACCGGGCGCATCGCCTGGCGGACCCTGCCGCCGCCGTCGGTCCACAGCGTGACGTCCGGGGACAGCAGCTCCATGAGCGCGTTGATGTCACCACCGGTCGCCGCGGCGAGGAACCGCTCGGTGACCGCGCGCTGCCGGGAGCGGTCCACGGTGAAACGCGGGCGCCGGGCCCGCACGTGCTCGCGGGCGCGGTGGGCGGCCTGCCGTACGGCGGCCTCCGAACGCTCCACCGCCCGCGCGATCTCGGCGTGGCTGAAGCCGAAGACCTCTCTGAGCACGAACACCGCGCGCTCCAGCGGGCTCAGTGTCTCCAGCACCACCAGCATCGCCGTCGACACCGACTCGGCGTCGACGACGGCAGTGTCGCCGCCGGTCAGGATGGGTTCGGGAAGCCACGGCCCGACGTACGTCTCCCGCCGGTGCCGGGCCGACCGCAGCCGTTCCAGGGCCAGGTTCGACACGATCCGGGCCAGGTACGCCTTCGGGTCGGCCACCTGGGCCCGGCTGGCCGCGGACCACCTGATCCAGGCGTCCTGGACGGCGTCCTCGGCGTCGGCGGCGCCGCCGAGGATGCGGTAGGCCACCGAGAACAACAGGTTGCGGTGCTCGTCGAAGACCTGCTGGTCGGGATTCGCGGGCGGGTGGGTCACGGCGCCTCCCGGGTGAAGCGGCCGCCGCGGGGCCAGAACGCCCCCGAGGCGGGCGCCTTCCTCATCCGGGCGTAGGTCGGCCAGGGCGAGGCCGTGACGGTCTCCTTGTATCGGGCCGCCAGGCGGCCGGTCAGGCACCACCGCCGGGGGCTGCCGTCGGGGCGGGTGAACTGCACCACGGCGTCGTCGCGGCCCAGGCTCACCGGCGTGTGGTAGTAGCCGAACCGGAACGGCCGGGGCTGCCCGCCCCGCAGCGTGCGGACGATCGACACGGCGGCGTGCACACCGGTCGGCATACCGCCCTGGCAGGTGCCGTGCATAACGCCGTAGCGCTGGCGGATCGCGGCGGCGTCGCCGACCGCGTACACGTCGGGGTGGGACACCGACCGCAGCGTGGCGTCGGTGACGACGCGGCCGCGCTCGTCGACGGTCAGCCCGCCGGCGGCCGCCAGCGGCGCCGCCCGCGTGCCGCTCGTCCACAGCACCGCGACGGCGGCGACGCGTTCCCCGCCGGCCAACTCGACCGCGTCCGGCAGCACCTTCGCCACCTCGACGCCGCCGCGCACCTCGACGCCCAGCCGGTCGAGGGCGGACCGCAGGTACGCCCCGGCCCTGGGGTTCATGGCGGCGCCGGGGGCGTGCCGTCCCAGCAGCACGACGCGCAGTTCCGGATGCCGCTCGGCGATCTCCGCGGCCGACTCGACACCGGTCAGCCCGCTGCCGGCGACCACCACCGTGCCGCTGCCGAGCCGTCCCAGGCGCTCGGCCAGCGACTCGGCGTCGTGCACGCTGTCCAGCGTGTACGCGTGGTCCTCGGCACCGGGCACCGCCACCGTGTCGGCGACACCGCCCAGGCCGTACACGAGGGTGTCGTAGCGCAGGACCCGGTCGTCGTCGATCCGCACCGTCCTTTCGTCGGCGTCGACCGCGGTCACCCAGCCGCGCACGAACCGCGCGCCCGTACCCTCCAGCAGTCGTGGGATGCTCAGCCGCGCCACCGGCTGCCCGGTCCCCGTCATGTGCAGGCGTAGGCGCTCGGTGAACAGCTCGTTCGCGTTCACCAGGGTCACCCGCACATCCTCGCGTCGCTTGCCCCGGGCCGCGAGCTGGATCGCCGCGGCCATGCCCGCGTATCCCGCGCCCAGGATCAGAACGTGGTGTGGTCCCGCCGTACCGGCTTCGTGCCGTGTGCTCATCGTCCGCCTCCTCCGCGTGTCACCGACGCACACGAGATGCGGACCGCCCGGCGCCCGTGACATCGGGCCGGTGTGACGCGCGGCACTTCGCGGGACGGGCGCCGTACGGGTCAGCGGGCCTGGCGCAGGAATCCGGCGATGTCGGCGGCGATCTCGTCGGGGTGTTCGCCGTTGAGGGCGTGGGAGGCGCCCGGGTAGAGGCGTACGGTGCCGTCGGGCAGGACCCGCTCGGCCGTGGCGGCGGCGGCGTGGCCGTCGTGCATGACGGAGTTCCCGGCGATGACCGCCAGGACGGGCATGTCGAGCCCGGCGAGCGCGTCCGGCCCGATCCGGGTGGGTTGGGGCAGGCGGAGCGTGTAGTGCCGCATGCCGGCTTCGATCATGTCCGCGACGGGCACGTCCTCGACCGGTGCGCCGCCGGCGGTCCACGAGTTGAAGCCGTCCCGCCACGACTTCGGCAGCCAGGGCAGCGCGGCCGGCAGCGACCGCAGGATCGTGCCGATCGGCATGTCGGCGAAGACGTAGACCGGGTCGATCACGGTCAGGGTGGCGATCAGTTCCGGTTGGCGGACGGCGAGGTTGACGGCGGTCCAGCCGCCGATGGACAGTCCGACGAGGTGGAAGCGGTCCTCCGGGAGCCCGTCGAGGGTCTGGTGCAGCCACCGCGCCTGGTCGCCGTCGTCGCCGATCGGCCGGTCCTGCACGCTCATCCCGGGTTCGCCGAGCAGGTCCACCGTGTAGACGTCGCCGACGCGCAGCAGCGACGGCAGGTTGTCGGCCCACACCGGCGAGGCGGAGGCCCGGCCCGGCAGGAGAACCAGCGGCGCCGAGGCGTCGCCGCTGCCGGCGAAGCGGTAGACGCGTACGACGCCGAAGTCCGTACGCACGTCGATGGTCCGCTGCGGCACGGGGAGGTCGGCGAAGGCCGCCGCGTACGCCCGGACGAAGCGGTCGCGTCCCGCCGCGCTGTCCCAGTGCCCCACCGGCGACGGGGTGCGTAGCGCGAACACGATGCCGGTGGCGACCACGACGACGGACGTGGCGAGCGCGATGAGCCACCATCGCCCGCGACGCGGGCGACGCGCCGTCTCGCCGCTCACGACCTCGGTCTGCCCATCCATACCGTCACCCCTTCCAGCCGCCACTAACCGATCGGTAGGTAATTTGACCGTACGGTAGAATCGGCGGCATGGCAAAACGGGCAGACCCGACCGCGCGGAAACCGACGCTCACCGAACGCGCCCGCCGGGGACAACTCGTCGAGGTGACGATCGAACTCGTGGCCGACCACGGCTACGGCGGCACCTCGCTGTCCGGCATCGCCGAGCGGGCCAGCATCACCAAGGCCGCCGTCCTCTACCACTTCAGCTCCAAGGACGCCCTGGTGCGGGCGGCGCACGAGCACGTCCTGTCGGCCCTGACCGGCCACACGGCCGCCGCGGTCGAGGCCGCCGATCCCGCCGGGGCGCCGGCCGCCTACATCCGCGCCATGATCGGGCATCTGCGGACGCACCCCCGGCACACCCGGATGATCATCGAGGCGATGACGCACACCGCGGGCGACCACGAGCCCGCCAGCCGGTGGCGCCCACTGGCCGACCTGATCGACACGGCCCGCGACGCCATCGGCACGCGGCGCGCACTCGACGTACGCACCATCGCCATCGTCGTCGGCGGCGGGATCGACGCGATCGTCGCCGAACAGCTCACCGACCCGGACTACGACACGGCCGGGGCCGCCGAGCAGCTCGTCGACATGCTCGACGCCACGCTGCGGGGATGAGGGGGTCGGGTATGGACGAGCTGCTTGTCGCGAAGGTGATCGTGGCGGTCGTGATGACGGTCTCCGGCGCGGTGATCATCTGGGCCGCGCGGGCCACCGCCTCCGGCCGGCTGGGCCGCAACGAAATCACCGGCATCCGGACCGCCTCGACACTGTCCAGCGACGAGGCGTGGCTCGCCGCGCACCGCGCCGCGCGGTCCGTCACCGAGGCCGGCGGCTGGAGTGTCGTGGCGGCCGCGGTGGCGGTCCTCGCCACGGCGAGCCCGGTCCAGATGGTCGTGGTGGTGGGCGCCGGGACCACCCTCCTGCTCGTCCTCGTCCTGGTCGGTGCGCGCCGGGGCGTCCGGGCCGCCACCGCGCTCCCCCGCCCGGACCGCCCCGCCTGACCGGGGTTCCGGCGGGTTTGGTCAGTGGTCGGGGGCGGTTTCGGCGGCGGGGCGCCGGGGGCAGCCCCACATTGTGTACGCGGCCAGTCCGGTCACCGCCAGGACGGCGGCACAGGCGGTGGCGGCCGTGGTGCCGGCGGGCTGGACCAGCCAGCTGGCCACCTGCGTCGCCGGCTTCGTGCTGGGTCCCACGAACGGCAGGACCGAGATCAGGGTCCAGGTCAGCGGGGCGATCCAGGAGCGGGCGGCGCCGAGCAGCGCGGCGCCCAGGGCGGTGAGGCCGAGCAGACCCGCGGTGTTGCGCAACACGACGGTCAGCGGCTCGAACCGTACGTCGGTGACCGTGGTGAGCAGCAGCGGTGCGACGATCGCGGCGGCGGCGAGCAGCAGATGTACGGCCCGCCGGACCGGCCAGTTGATCGAGGCGGTGTGGTCCAGGGCGTCGTCGGCGCCGCCGAGGGTCGCGGCGAACGCGGCCACCGCGAGCATCACGGTCAGGCTCACCCCCCGGGCGTCGATGGTCCCGGCGTCGGAGTAGACCAGCACCAGAAGCCACACCAGCGCGGCCGTCGCGGTCGAGATGGCCAGGGCGAGGCCGACCCGGCGGGAGCGCAGGTACAACCGGAGCCACCTCACGGAACGTCCTCGCCCATGAGCGACCGCAGGCCGTCGTCCCGGCAGGCGAGCGCGTCGTCGCGGGCCGCCACCATCCGCCGTTGCTGCTCGGCCGGCGGCAACCCGACCAGCGCCTGGTAGGCGCCGGCCACGCCGGCCCGCTCCTCGGGGGTCCACCAGTCCTGCGGGGCGGGCGGTTCGCCGGTCAGCCAGGCGGTGGCGACGACCCGGCCGAACCGGGTGTCGCTGTCGTCGGGCCCGTCGCCGCAGTCCTGCCGCCAGGCCGCCTCGAGCAGGTGTGGCAGGAAATAGTCGCCGGACAGGTCGGCGCGGCCGCTGGGCCCGATCACCGGGGCCTCGAAGACGAGCGTGTCGGCCGGGCGCGGGTCCGGCGCCGGGTCCGCGCCCGACCGCGCCCAGGACTCGACCCGCCGGTCCTCCACCGCCCGGGTCGGTGCCCCGGGCAGTTTCGCCGACATCATCGCCAGCGCCTGCCGGGCCGGGCCGGCGACGTCGGGCAGCAGGGCGGCGTGCACCCGGGCCACGCAGACCTGTGGGCCGGCGTCGTCGCAGACGAGTTCGGCCGCGCCCGGATCGTAGGCCCGGTAGCCGCCGGTGGGCATCAGCGGCAGCGCCACCGCGCCGCCGAGCACCGCCGGGAGCACGGCCAGGGCGACGCCGCGGCGGCGGGCCGCACCCAGCAGGAGCAGCCCGGTCGCGGCGAGGGCGGCCAGCCACAGCGTCTGGGTCAGGTTGACCCGCGCCGTGACCGTCTGGAAGTCGTCCAGGCCGCTGGCGTAGACCGGGCTGAGCAGCAGCGCCGCCGGTGCGGGCCGGTCCGCCACGACCGCGTTGACGGTCATCCAGTCCGGCAGCAGCCCGGCCACGGCGACCCCGGCCACGGCGAGGGCCGGCGCGGTCACCAGCCTGGGTACGGCCCGACCGACGGCCATGCCCACCCAGCCGGCGGCGACCAGCGACAGGGCCCCGACCGCGGTGACGGCGACCGAGGCGGCCGGGAAGTAGCCGGCCGTCGGCACCACCCAGACCGTCCCGACGACGAATATCAGGGTGTACGCGGCCACCAGCGCGACCGCGAGCGCGGCGGCGGTCGGCAGGACCCGCTGCCACCGTGGCCGCCCGGTGCTGGCGAACAGCTCGCCGACCCGGCTACGGGCGTCCCGCCGCCCGAGCCACGCGCCACCGGCGAGGGCCAGTGGCCACAACGCCAGCAACATTCCCCGGCCGGACACCGCCAGTTGCATCCAGCGGCCCGAGAAGCCCTCGGTGTACGACACCAGCAGCCCGGCGCCGATCACGAGCGCGAGCAGCGCCACGCCAACCGCGGCCGAGCGGCGCAGTTCGATCCGGAGTACGCGTCCCATCACGCCGACACCTGCCCGCGGTGGGCGCGCAGCAGCGCCGAGTAGCCGCGTTCGGTGGCGCTGTCCCCGGCGGCGTCGGCGCCGCCCCGGCCGGCCAGCTCCGCCGTGGTGCCCTGCCACACCAGCCGTCCCGCGTTGACCAGCACCACGTCGGTGCAGGCCGCCGCGACGTCCTCGACCAGGTGGGTCGAGACCAGGACGCAGCTGTCCGACCCGATGTCGCGCAGCAGCTCGCGGAAGTCGAGACGCTGCTCGGGGTCGAGGCCGACGGTGGGTTCGTCGAGCAGCAGCACCCGCGGGTCGTTGACGATCGCCTGGGCGATACCGGCCCGGCGCAGCATGCCGCCCGACAGTGTCTTCATCCGCGAGTCGGCGCGGTCGGTGAGGCCGACCCGGTCGATGGCCCGCTGCACCGCGCCGGGGATGTCGCTCTTCGGCATCTCCTTGAGCCAGGCCATGTACTCGACGAACTCCCGCACGGTGAACCGCGGGTAGAACCCGAAGTGCTGCGGCAGGTAGCCCAGGCCGCGCCGCATCCGGCGCAGGTCGCCCCGGCCGGTGACGTCGACGCCGAGCACGCTCAGCCGCCCACCGGCGGGTTTGACCACCGTCGCCAGGGCCCGCATCAGCGTCGTCTTGCCGGCGCCGTTGGGGCCGAGCAGCCCGTGGACGCCGGTGTCGAGCGCCAGGTCCAGCCCGTTGACCGCCAGGTGCCGCCCGGCCCGGACGACCAACTTCTCGGCGTGCACCGCCCACGCGTGGGTGGTCGGTGCGATCTCTGCCGCGCTGACGGCGCGCATCATGTGTTCTCCGTTCGTCGGGTGGCACGACTTGCCACCGGTGTGTCGTCGGTTCGGCCGGCCCCGGCCCGGTGTCGTGGCGCGTGGGCGGATCAGATCTGTCCGGCACCCAGCCGGCGGTGGTCGGCGGCCCGGAAGGCCACCACGGCCACCAGCACCACGGTGACCGCGACCCATCCGGGCCAGCTGCCGGCCGACAGGACGGCCGGCAGCCGGTCGCCGGCCAGACTCGGGATCACCACCGCCCCGGACCAGAGGGCCACCAGGGCTAGCGCGGCCCGGTCGACCCGCACCAGGCCGCCGAGGGCCAGGCTGCCGGCGGTGAAGGCCAGACAGGGCAGCAACCACAGGGCCGGCGAGTGCCCGGTCCACCAGCCCGCCACCGCCAGGATCGGGACGACCGCCGCGAGGACCGCCAGCGTACGGCGCAGCAACAGCCACAACCCGGCGCGTGGCACGGTCGCCAGCAGCTCCCAGGCGGGATCGGTACGACGACTCCACGCCGCCGCCACCGGCAGCAGCGGCGCCACCGGCGCGACCAGCAGCACCAGCGACGGCAGGCTGTGGAAGGTCAGCTCGAAGAGGACCGCGGCCAGCACCAGCCCGGCCGCCACGGCCAGCCAGGGCAGCACCCGTACGGCGACGCCGGTGCGGCGCAGCCGCCGGCGGGGTGCCGGGGCCGGTCCGGCGGTGATCCCGGCCGCGATACCGTCGGCGACCCGGTCCAGCAGGTCGCGGGTGCCCGGGTCGACGGCCCCGGTCAGCAGTGCCCGGCAGGCGGCGCAGGACTCCAGGTGTGCCTCGACCGCCCACACGGTCGCGTCGTCGACGCCGTCGGCGCCCGCGGCGTAGCGGGAGATCAGGGCGGGTGTCGGGTGGGTGGTCATGACAGCGCCCTCCGCAGTGCGATCCGGGCCCGCCGCGCGCGGGTCTTCACGGTCCCTTCCGGCATGCCGAGCAGCAGCGAGGTCTCGCGGGTGGTCAGGCCGTCGAGGACCATCGCGCGCAGCACCTGACGCAGTTCCGGCGGCAACGCCAGCAGGGCCTGTTCCAGGTCGGCGTCGATTCCGCCGGCGAGCGCCTCCTCCTCGGCGGCCGGCGCCACGGTCTCGAAGGTCGGCACCGTGGGCACGCGCTGCTGCCGGGCCCGGTGGCGGAACGCGTCGACGAGCCGGTGGGCGGCGATCGTCCACAGCCAGCCCAGCGCGCTGCCCCCGGCCGACGCGTGTGCCTGGCTGCCGGCCGACCGCCACACCGCCAGGTAGGTCTCCTGGAGCACATCGGCGACCACGTCCGGGTCGGCGCAGCGCCGCCGGAGCCGTACGGTCAGCCAGGGCGAGGTGCGCCGGTACAACTCGTCGAAGGCACGCCGGTCGCGACGCGCGATGCGGCGCAGCAGCTCACCCTCGTCGACTTCCGCCAAGCTTCGTCTCACATCAGGCAAGACGACGCGCACCCCCGCCCCGGTTCTCCCTCGCCTGTGACGCCCGTCACATCGACGCTACCGGGTCGACCGGCCTACGGCCGCCGCCGAGCCGTCCCCGACCGGACGCGGCCCGCTCCGGACCGCGTCACTGGGCGAACCGGGCCGGGTCGCCCGCGCCGACCCGGACGATCTCGGGTTCGCCGTCGGAGAAGTCGACCACGGTGGTCGGTACGGTGCCGCAGTCGCCGGAGTCGACGACGGCGTCGATCGCGTGGTCGAGGCGTTCCTTGATCTCCCAGCCCTGGGTCATCGGCTCGTCGTCGCCGGGCAGGACGAGGGTGCTCGACAGCAGCGGCTCGCCGAGTTCGTCGAGGAGTGCCTGGACGACCGGGTGCGCGGGAATCCGTACGCCGACGGTCTTCTTGCGGGGGTGCAGCAGCCGGCGCGGCACCTCCTTCGTGGCCGGCAGGATGAACGTGTAGCTGCCGGGGGTGGCCGCCTTCACCGCGCGGAACACCGCGTTGCCGAGGTGCACGAACTGGCCGAGCTGCGCGAAGTCGCGGCAGACCAGGGTGAGGTGGTGGCCGCTGTCGAGACGGCGGATCTCCCTGATCCGGTCCATGCCGTCCTTGTTGCCCAGCCGGCAGCCGAGGGCGAAGCAGGAGTCCGTCGGGTAGGCGATCAGCCCGTCGCGGCGTACGAGGTCGGCGACCTGGCCCATCGTGCGGGGCTGCGGGTCGTCGGGGTGCACGTCGAAGTACTTCGCCATACGCGAGAGCTTAGGCGCGTCCCCGGCGGCAGCCGCACTCCGTCGGCGCTCGTGGATCAGTCGAGCCAGCGGGCGCGGTCCCCGACACCGACCTGGCCGGGCGCCTCGACCGCCGCGTACACGCCGAGGGCGTTGCCCAGCTCACGGGCGACCCAGCGCAGGACGGCACGGTCGTGCGGAACGGTCGGCGTCTCCTTGGTGATCATCACACACCGGTCGCACGGCTCGGTGAAGCGCAGGCGCAGCGTCCCGATCGCCATCACGCGACCGATCCACCCGTGTTCGGGGTAACCGGTCGCGCCGTCGTCCGGCACCTCGTCCAGCACCAGGTTGGGCCGGAACCGGGAGACGTCGACCGCGCTGTCCGGCAGCGCCGAGGCGAGGGTGCGCAGCGTGGTCGTGGTCATCACGTGCAGGGCGCCCTCGGGCCGGTGCGGCCCGTGCTCGACCAGGGTGACGTCGGCGCCGACCGCGGTACTGAGCCGGCCGCCGGCGTCCGGCGCGTCGGAACGGAACCGTTCGCCGTCGGGCAGGATCAGTTCGGCCACGCCCGACCCGACGGTGACCGCCCGCACCCGCATGAGTGCCGGCAGCGCCCCCGCCCAGGTGACCTCGTCCCGCTCGTCGCGGACGGCGATGCGCCGGTCACCGTCGATCCCGGACGCGCCGACGCCGACCACGGTCAGTGGTTCACCGCCCACCGACTTCACCGGATACCGCCACAACTGGTCGACCCGCATCCGCCGCTCCCTCCCGTCCCGGCGTCGCGACCGTAGCCGGTCGCCGCCGCAAGCTTCCTACGGGTGGGCGGCTTCGGGCCAGGGGCGGGCGGGAGTCACGTACGGCGGTCGGCGCCCGGACCGGTCCGGGGTCGTGCCGGCCGGTCACCCACCGGCGGGCGCGGGCCCGTTGTCGACCAGCCGGAAGCCGTCCGCCGGTGGCGCGTCACCCAACTCCTCCAGGATCAGGCCGTGCTGCGCCGAGCCCCGCAGGAGCGCCCCACGGTTGCTGATCTGGAACGTCGGCGTGTCACCACCACCGGTGGTGGTGATCTCGAACTGCTGGCCCGGCTCGTCCTGCTCGCAGGCGGCTCCCTCGACCGAGAGCGGCTGGGTGTTGCGCGGGTTGCGTACCTGCCAGCAGACCGCCTCACCCGGCCCGGAACCGTGGCTGCTGCCGTAGTACGCCTTGATCAGGTACAGCCCGCCGTCCAGCGGGGTCGGCACGAACAACTGCCGTCCGCTGTCGCCGACGGCCTCGGTCAGGCGTCCCTCGTCGCTCAGCGACACACCCGACTCGAACGCGTCGACCCGCACGATCGTGACCTGACGGGTGCCGGACAGGACGGCCGGGGTGGCGGTCGCCGCCGGCGTGGACGGTGACGTGGAGGTCTCCGCCGGAGCGGCGGCGGTGGAGGTCGGGGCCGGCGTACCCGAGGCGTCCGGGGTCGTACCCGCGCCACAGCCCCCCGCCGCCGCGGCCAGCACCATCAGCCCCGCACCAGCGAGCCATCTGTTCACCGACATGCTCAAGCTCCTCCCCATCGCGCCCGGCCGGTCCCGGCCGTCGCGCCCGCGCCGATATCGACCGACATACCCGTGCGGCGCGAAGGCATGCCGCCCGGTCACGATCACGTCGGATGCGCCCGGCGATGCTACCCAACGCGACGCGAGCCGCTGGTAGCGTGAGTCCACAGAAGAAATCGCCGCATCGGCGGCGAACATCCTGATTCGCGGCCACGGGCTCCGGGTACAGCGGGCGTGCGTCATGCGGTACGCCCGGTCCGATCAGTATCGCCACCGCACAACCTGTGAGGCGAGCGTCCGTCCTGGATGGACGGCCGTTCGGCGGGAACTATCGGGGAGGTTCGGCACGGTGTTGTCACGACGTTCTCTTCTGGCCGGCGCGACCGGTCTGGGGGCCACCGCGTTGGTCGGTATGGCCGGCACGGGTGCCCGCGCGGCCGAGCCGGCCGCGCGACCACGGCGCATCCCCCGTACGCTCGCGCGAAAGCGCACGGGAATCGCGAGCCGGACACGTACGGACGCGGCGGAGTTCACCCTGACCCACCTGTCGGTCGCCACGACGGCGGCGGCCGCGGTCCGCCTGCGGGACCGGTCCGGCTGGGGCGACTGGCTGCCGCTCGACTCGTGCGCGGCGGGCCACGACGACCGGTCGCCGACCGCGGTACGGCGCGGGCTGCTCGTCGCACCCGACGTCACCGGATACGAGATGCAGACCAGCGACGGCAGCCCGGCGACCGTCACCGAACTGAACACGGTCGACGGGCCGGCCGGGCCGGTCGCTGCCGCCGCGACCGACCGGATGCCGCCGGAGACGGGCCGCCGGGGCCGGGGAGCGCGGGGCCGGCGGCGGGACTGCCTGGTGCCGGCGTACCTGTCGCGGGCGGCGTGGGGTGCCGACGAGTCGCTGCGCTTCGACGCCGGGGGCAACGAACTGTGGGTGCCGGCCTACTATCCGGTGCAGACGCTGACGGTGCACCACACCGGGGTGTACGAGCACAACGACGACCCCGATCCGGCCGCGACCGTCCGCGCGATCTACCACACCGACACGGTCTCCGACGGGTACGGCGACGTCGGCTACCACCTGCTGGTCGACGAGGCCGGCCGGGTCTACGAGGGGCGGGTGTCCGGCGCCGACGGGCTGCCCGTCTTCGGCCCGGACCCGTCCCCCGACGGCAGGCCGCAGATGTCCAACGGGGCGCACGTCGGGCAGTTCAACGCCGGCAACGTCGGCGTGGCACTGCTGGGCCGCTTCACCGCCCGGCAGCCCACCCCGGCGGCCCGCGACTCGCTGGTGAAGGTGCTGGCCCTGCTGTCGTACGTCTGCGAACTGGACGCCGCCGGCCGTACCCGGTACGTCAATCCGGTCAACAACCTCGCCGGCGTGACCGACGTGATCTCCGGGCACCGCGACTGGGCGGCACTCGGCGCCGGTGCCACCGAGTGCCCGGGTGACGCCTTCCATCCGGCGCTCGCCTCCGTACGCCGCGACGTCGCCGACCTGCTCGGCCGGTGACCCGGCGCTGACCTGCTCCGCCGGTCACCCGGCGCCGACCGGTGGCCGACGGTCGGCAGCGCGGGCGGGCCGCCCGGCTCACGCCGGCGCCGGCCTCGCCCGCCGGGAGCCCGCCCAGCGCCGCCGGCACGACAGGACCACGATGATCAGGATGATGGACGGCAGCGGGAGCGGGTGCCCGAGGACGAGGGCGACCGTCAACTCGGCGAGTCCACCCAGGACGGTGGCGACGAAGATCCACGCCGGCCCGGTCGACGCGCCGGGCCGGCGGCCGCCGCGGACCGTGCCCCATGGTTTGCGCACCGACAGCCAGCCCTGGAACGCGATCGCGCCGGCCATCAGCGCGGTCCCGACGACCAGCGCCGGCGTGGGACCGGCGGTGAGCGAGGTCGTCAGCGCCGGTGACAGCACGAAGATGCCGAGATACACCTGGACCATGCTGATGGTGAACTTGGTCAGCACCCACCAGTGGACGAAGAAACCCCAGGGGGTGGCGGCCGCGAGGACGATGCCGGTGCAGGCCGACACCCCGGCCATCGGGGCGAGCAGCCGGCCGTCGATCCGGTGCGCCATGGACGTCGCGGCGTCGCGGACCGCGACGTCGTCCGCCGCGAGACCGACCGCGAGCAGCACGCACAGGGTCATGGCCTGCGCCATCCAGCCGACCGAGGTCAGGGTGTGCAGCCAGACGGTTAGTTGACGCCAGCGTTTCACCACGGGTCCGATCGTCACAGCCGGCGTGCCGGACGGCCATCGGAGGAAACCCGGGAATGGGCCCCGGGGTTCCCCCGGATGCGGTCCCGCCGGGGCGGTCACGGCCGTACGGTGCCGGTGGCCCCGTCGACGGTGACGGTCGCCCCGTCCGGCAGCCGGTCCATCGCTCCGGGCACCCCGAGCACGGCGGGGATGCCCTGTTCGCGGGCGACGATCGCCGCGTGGGACAGTGCCCCGCCGGTCTCGGTCACGACGGCGGCCACGATCCGGAGCAGGGGTGTCCAGGCCGGGTCGGTGAAACGGCAGACGAGGATGTCGCCGGGGCGTACCCGCCCGAAGTCGCCTGGCCCGCGGACGATCCGGGCCGGGCCGGTGGCCGTACCCCGGCTGCCGGGCGTGCCGGCCAGCGAGCCGGTCGGTGCCGGGGCGGCCGGTGGCGCGGGAGGTGGCGTGGCGGTCACCGGGCGCGCCTGGAGCAGCCAGATCCGGTCCCCGACGGCCGCCCACTCGATGTCCTGCGCGCCGCCGAGCAGCGCGGCCACGGTACGGCCGAGGCGGGCGAGCCGTACGGCGGCCGCGTCGTCGAGGACCGGCCGGTTCCGGGCGCCGGCCGGGACCTCGCGTACGGCGACCCGGCCCTCGTGCCGGTCGAGGCGGGTCCGCTTGTCGGCGACGGATCGGGCGACGGTGTCCCGCGCGTCCACCCGGTACGTGTCCGGTGTGACGCGGCCTTCGACGATGCTCGGGCCGAGCCCCCACGACGCCTCGATCACGGTCGGGCCGGGGTGCGCGGGATCGGGGGTGAACATGACACCCGACGCCCCCGCGTCCAGGTGCCGCTGGACGATCACCGCCATCTCCGGGGCGGCGGTGTCGTCGGTGGACCGGTAGGCGGCGGCGCGCGGCGACCACAGTGACGCCCAGCAGGCGCGTACGGCGTCCGTCACGGCCGGCGCACCGCGCACGGCGAGGAAGCTGTCGTGCCGGCCGGCCGCGGATGCCGTCGCCGTGTCCTCGTTCGTGGCCGACGACCGCACCGCCACCGGCGGGTGGCCGAGGGTGGCGAGTGCGTGGGCCAGCAGGTCGGGGAGGCGGGGCGGCATCGGCGTGGCCGCCACGGCCCGCCGGGCGGCGGCGAAGCCCTGCCCGGCGGCGAGCCGCGCGAGGTCGAGGTCGCGGGTGGCGGCACGGTAGGCCGCGCGGGGCACGACGACGCCGGGCGGCACCGGCAGGCCGGCGCGGATGAGCGCGCCGAGCGTGCCCGCCTTGCCGCCGCAGGTGTCGACCGTCGCGTCCGCGAGGGGTACGAGCATCTCCCACCTCTTCAACACAATGTTGACAACAGAACGTTGATGATGCAGGGTCACGGCATGCCACGCAAGCAGGACACCGGAGACGCCGCCCGCGCCGACCAGCGCCAGGCCCAACGCGAGCGGGAGGCCCGCGACCGCCTCCTCGACCTGGGCGCGGACGCCCTCGCACCGCGCCCGTGGCGTCCCCCACCCGTGCCGGCGTCCGCGGTCGATCTCGCGCAGTTCGCCCTCTGGCGGTCGTCGGACCTCTCCCGGGAGGGCATCCTGGCCGCGCTCGCCCTCCTGCCCGCCGCGCGGGCCGAGGTCGACGAACTCGAGGCCGGTCTGCTGTTCGCGGCCCGCACCGCGGGCCTGACCTGGGCCGAGATGGCCGAGCCGATGGGGCTCGGCTCACCCCAGGCGTGCCAGCAGCGATACGACCGCCTCACAACCCGGCGGGACGCGAGGTGACCAGGGACTCGGCACCGGACCTGCTCGTCCTGCACGCGGTGCGGCTCAAGGGCTTCGCGGACACCCGGGCACTCGCCGACCGGTTCGGGCTCGACCCGCGTACGACCGAGGAGTCGCTACGCGACCACGAGGCACACGGCCGGGTCACGCACACCGGCTTCGCCGGCACGTACGGCTGGTCACTCACCGAGGCGGGACGCGCCGAGAACGAACGCCGGCTCGCGGCCGAACTCGCGCACACCGGCGGAGCGGAGGCCTTACGCCGGGTGCACCGCGACTTCCTCCCCCTGAACGGCCTCCTGCGCCGCGCCTGCACCGACTGGCAACTGCGCCCGACGCCGGACGATCCGCTCGCCGCCAACGACCACACCGACCCGGAGTGGGACGCCGGCGTCCTCCACGAACTCGCCATCGTGGACCGCGCGCTCACCGCCGTCGTCGACCGGCTCGGGGTGATCCTCGCCCGGTTCCACGGCTACGACACGCGCTTCTCCGCCGCACTGACCCGCGCCCGCGCCGGCGAGGTGGCCTGGGTCGACCGGACCGACGTCGACTCCTGCCACCGGGTGTGGTTCGAACTGCACGAGGACCTCCTTGCCACGCTCGGAATCGACCGTGGCAAGGAGGCTGACGCCGTCGCCCGCCTCCGCTAGCGCAGGCGGGTCTCGATGGCCTCGATGATGCGGGGCCGGAGCTCGGCGGCGCGGATGACGGCGTCGACCGAGCCGACCTCGACCGCGCGCCGGATGTCGTGCACGCGGTCGAACTCCGTGGCCACCTCGCCGAGCTTCTCGGCCCGGACCGACGACCGGAGTTCGTCGAGTTCCGCGGTCAACGCGGCCCGGTCGGCGCCGGAGGCGGCCGCGGCCCGGGCCTCCAGATCCCGTACGCGCGGGTCGGCCGCGGTGCGCGCGTTGACGTCGCCGGCGAACACCACCGCGGCGGCGGGGGCGCCGCCGAGCACCGAGGCGAACGAGCCCTCCAGCGCCAGCACGGTCATGTTCGGGTTCAGCGCCTTCGAGAACACCACGAACGCGCCGCCGTGGTACCGCGAGATCACGCAGAACACGATGGGCCCACGGAAGTTCACGATCGCGCGCCCGATCTCGGCGCCGTACTCGAGCTGAAGCTTGCGCATCGACTCCGGTGAGCCGTCGAAGCCGGACAGGTTCGCCAGCACCACCAGTGGCCGGTTGCCGCTGGCCGCGTTGATCGCCCGCGCGGCCTTCTTCGACGACTGCGGGAAGAGGGTGCCGGCGGTGTAGGTGTCCGGGCCGTCGGTGGGCGGGAAGCCGCGTCGCGGCACCGCGCGGGACTCGATGCCGAGCAGGCACACCGGCATGCCGCCGAGGTGCACGTCCTGCACCACCGCCGTGTCCGCGTCGGCCATGCCCGCCCAGCGTTCCAGCACCGGGTGGTCCTGGTCGGACAGGGCCCGCATCACCGTACGGATGTCGAACGGCTTCTTGCGGTCCGGGTTGGCCGCGGCGGAGAAGATCTCGCCGACGGTGGTGAAGTCGCTGCCGTCCACGGTGTGCGGGAAGTCGGAGACGTCGCGGTCGACGGGGTCGGTGGTCACCGACCGGCGCGGCGCCGTCTCGCCGGGTGCGACGTAAGTGTGGTCGTAGTACGACATCAGCAGGTCGCGCGCGGCGCCGAGGTTCGGCGCCCAGTACTGCGCCTGCCCGTTGGGACCCATCACCCGGTCGTAGCCGCCGATGCCGAAGTTGTCCTCGGCCGACACCCCGCCGGAGAAGTCGAGCGACTGCTTGCCGGTGAGCACCATCGCCGAGTCCGGCGTCATCACCAGGATGCCCCGGGTGTGCATCAGCATCGTCGCCTCGGCGTTCCAGTACGGCTGGGCGCCGACGGTGATCCCGGCGACCACGATGTTGATCTCGCCGCCGTCCTGGGTGAACTCGACGATCCGCTTGAGCGCCGCGGCCACCCAGTCCATGTTCTCGGTGCCCGACTCCATGGAGATCCGGGCACCGGCGGACAACGCGTACCACTCCAGCGGCACCCGCATCCGCTCGGCCAGGTCGAGCGCGGCGATCACCCGGCGGCACTCCGGTTCGGACAGCGCGCCGAGCGACTTCGTCGGGTCGCCGAGCAGCACGACCCGGGTGACACCCTGCGGGTGCCGCTGCGTCCGGGTGGTGACGACGCCGGCGACGATGGCCGCGGTGTTGCGGCCCTTCGGCCGGTCGACCGGCACCAGCGCGTGGTCGTCGTCGAGGTCGTGCTCGACGAAGTCGCCGAGCAGGCCGGTCAGCTCGTACGGGTAGACCGCGTTGCGGCTGCTGGCCCGCAGCACCTTCTGCCGGTAGCCGTCGAGCGGCTCGACCGGTTCGTCCGACGGCTCGCCGACGGTCAGGCTGATGCCGCCGGTGGCGTGGAAGGAGATCCGCATCGCGATCGGGACCAGCTCACCGGTCTGCGGGTCGCGCTGCCGCGCGATGAACTCGATCTCCTCCAGCCCGGCGCCGGCGGTCGTCGGCAGCACCCGCCCGGCGATCATCTCCAGTTCGGCGCGGGTGAGGTCGCTCGGCGGCCAGACGTAGAGGACGATGCGGTTGGTGTTGAAGCGGTTCTTCGACGGCCGTCGCGCCTGGGCGCGGCGGATCGAGTCGAGGCAGGTGGCGATGGTGTCCTCGGCCGTGGGCAGGGCGACCAGCCGACCGTCGTGCTCGCGCAACTCGGTCAGGTCGCGTACCTGGGCGAACGCGACCAGCCGGTCGTCGGACGGGTTGCCGCGCGCCACGCACTGGAAGAGGTAGACCTCCTCGTCGGAGGACGGCAGCCGGGTGAGGTCGAACTTGCTCAGCCGCTCCATCCGCATCCGCTGCGCGATGTAGGGGTGCAGGCCGCGGATCAGCCGTTCCTCGGCCATCCCGGTGGTCGAGGGGCGGAACGTGAAGTGCTGGTGCATCACGGTGCCGCTGCGGCCGGCGACGGCGACGGTGAGCCGGCGGACCTGTTCGGGCAGCGGGTGTGCGCTGACGACGTCGTGCAGCGTGCCCGCCATCGCCTCGGAGTCCGTGGGCTGGTTCTCCCAGGCGAGGTAGATGTCGGCGTCGATGGCGTCCTCGCCGCCCGCCAGTTCGGCGAGCCCGTGCAGCGCGCTGCCGAGCGCCTCGTAGCTCACCGCCGCGGAGACCACGGACGAGCCGGCGCGTTCGGCGACCACGAACGCGCAGCCGGCGACCTGCCTGGTGCGGACGCTGGTGAGCCCCTTGTTGCCGTAGTAGCGCCGGGTCAGCACCTCCAGCATGACCGAGTTGTCCAGGTCGGCGCGGGCGAGCCGCTGGCCGAGCAACCGGACCAGCGGCTCGGTGCTGCGTACCATCTCGGCGACGCGTTCGGCCCGGTCGGCCGAGTCCGGGTGGGCGTCGAGGTGGCGCAGGTGCCGGCGGACGCCGGCGTAGACGAGGGCGCGGTTGCGGCGCAGCAGCGGCTGGCCGAACCAGGCGAAGACCACGCCGCGGGCCAGGTCGGCGACCACCGGGAAGCGCACCTGGGTCGCGGCGACCAGCCGCTCCAGCGCGAGACCGGCCGGCTCGCGCAGCGTCTCGTCCGGCGGCGGCTCGCGCAGCCAGGCGCGTAGCAGCGTCGCCACGACGGTGGCGTCGGCGGCCGCGCGCTGCTGGGCGAGGAAGATCCGGAAGACCGCGGCTTCGAGGTCCGGGCAGCGCTCCAGTTCCGCGACGCCGTAGTGCCCGAGCGCCTTGGCGAGCTTGGTCTGGAACGTCTCCGGCACCCCGGCCCGTTCGACGTCGAGGCTCTGCAGGTAGGTGTGGAAGTATTCGCGGGCGCTGTGCACGTGGCTGTCGTCGCCGCCGTCCTCGCCCGCCGGCCGGTTACGGCTCAGCTCGGCGAGGTCGGCGAAGACGTCGAGGAGTTCGAGTTCCTCGGCCAGCGGCCGGTGGCCGTCGTCGGTGGCCGCCCGGCGCGCGACGAGGTAGTCGTCGAGCACCCGGCGGTCGTCGTGCGGGTCGACGTCGAAGCCGAGCAGCAGGCTGCGCAGGTCTTCCCGGCCCCGGCCGGCGCGCTCGCAGGCCGGGATCCGCTCGGGGGTGGCGGGCAGATCGAGTTCGACGGACCCGGTGGTCGAGGTCTCCTCGGCCTCGGCGTCGGCGATCGGCTCCAGGCGCAGCAGTGGGGCGCCGGTCTCCACCTGGCTGCCGACGGAGACGACACATTCCTTCAGCCGTGCCTTGAACGGCGCCCGCAGCACCGTCTCCATCTTCATGCTCTCCAGCACCAGCACCGGTGCGCCCGCCTCGACCTCCGCCCCGACCTCCAGCGGCGTGGCGACGACCAGCGCGGGCATGGACGAGCGGATGACGCCACCCTCGTCGCGGCTGACCCGGTGCGTGACGCCGTCCACCTCGACCAGGTGGACCGGCCCGTAGGTGCTGGTGAGCAGGCGGTAGCGGGTGCCGTTGACGACGGTCTGGCCGGTGTGCCGGTCGAAGCGGTCGAGTTCGACGTCGGCGGTGCGGACGTCGTCGCCGGCCTCGATGCCGACCCGGAACCGGTGCGCGCCGATCCGGGCGACGCGTACCCGGTATCCGGCGCCGCGCAGCTTGAGGTCCAGGGGGCGGCCGCTGGAGTGCCGCACCTGTGGGCGTCCGCCGAAGGCGGTGGACAGCAGCCGCTGCCGCTCGACGCGTTCCTCCTCCTCGTACGCCTCGATGGCGGCGGCGGCCAGCGCGACGGCGGAGTGCCGGTGCGAGACGAGCCGGCCCTCGCCGCGTACCCGGTCGATCCAGCCGGTGTCGGCGCTGGCGTCGATCAACTCGGGCTGGTCGAGCAGGTCGAGCACGAAGCTCTTGTTCGTCGCGCCGCCCTCGATGATCACCGTGGTCTGTGCCATCGCGCGCCGTAGCCGGCCGAGTGCCTCGTCGCGGTCGTGGCCGTACGCGATGATCTTCGCGATCATCGAGTCGAAGTCGCCGGGGATGGTGTCGCCCTCGCTGACCCCGGTGTCGACGCGAATGCCGGGTCCGGCGGGCAGGTCGAGCCGGGCGATGCGGCCCGGGGAGGGCGCGAAGTCGCGGTCGGGGTCCTCGGCGTTGAGCCGGGCCTCGATGGCGTGCCCCCGCTCCACCGGCGGCCGGCCTTCGAGGCGACCGCCGGACGCCACCCGCAGTTGCGCCTTGACCAGGTCGAACCCGGTGGTGGCCTCGGTGATCGGGTGCTCGACCTGCAGCCGGGTGTTGACCTCGAGGAAGGCGAACAGCCGGTCGCCGGGGTGGTAGAGGAACTCGACGGTCGCCGCGCCGCGGTAACCGACCGCGACGGCCAGCCGTTCGGCGGACGCCTTGAGTTCGGCGGTCTGCTCCGGGCCGAGCACCGGTGACGCCGACTCCTCGATGACCTTCTGGTTGCGCCGCTGTACGGAGCAGTCACGGACGCCGAGCGCCCAGGCGGTGCCCTGGCCGTCGGCGATGACCTGGACCTCGACGTGCCGGGCGCCGGTGACCAGCCGTTCCAGGAACACCACGCCGCTGCCGAACGCGCGGGCGGCCTCCTGGCTGGTGCGCTCGTAGGCGTCGGCGAGTTCGGCCGCGTTGTTGATCACGCGGATGCCGCGCCCGCCGCCGCCCGCGGTCGCCTTCAGCATGAGCGGGTAGCCGATGTCGGCCGCCGCCGCCAGGGCGGCCTCCACGCTCTCGACCGCGCCACGGCTCCAGGGGGCGACCGGTACGCCGACCTCCTCGGCGATCAGCTTCGCGCCGATCTTGTCGCCGAGCTTGCGCATGGCGTCCGGGCTCGGCCCGACGAAGGTGACCCCGACCCGCTCACACAGCTCGGCGAACGCCGGGTCCTCCGCGACGAAGCCCCAGCCGACCCAGGCGGCGTCGGCGCCGGTCTCGACCAGGGCGCGCTCCAGGACCTTCAGGTCCAGGTACGGGCGCGCGGACGCGGGGCCGAGGTCGTAGGCGATGTCGGCCTCGCGTACGAAGGTTGCGGTGCGGTCGACGTCGGTGTGCAGGGCTACTGTCTCGATCCGGGTCCCGGTCTCCGCGGCCAGCTCGCGGACGGCGTGGATGAGGCGCATCGCGGCCTCACCACGGTTGACGATGGCGACGCGGTTGAACACCCGAGCGAGCCCTTCTGTAGACCGACGATGTGCGTGCCGCGACTCTGCGGCCCCCGGCAGTGTTTCACCCTTCCGTCTACGAGCTGGCAGCGCCATGTCGCAAACACTGCACACTTCTCAGCTTCCGTTGTAGGAAACATCCAAAGGTCGGCACGTGGCCACCCGATCGCTGGACAGGGCGGTCGACGCGGAGTCACCCGCCCGGGCGTTGGCTCCGTGACGGGTAGGCCCGGCGGAGCCGGTCGAGCATGCGGGCGACGATCCGCCGTACGTCGTGTTCGTCGAGCGGCCGGGTCGCGTAGGCGTCGGTCAGCGCGAGACCGTTGAGCATCACGGTGACCGTGGTGGTCTCCAGCCGGATGTCCTCGTCGGACGCGTCGGTGCCGGCCAGGGCGGCGCGCACGAGTTCACCGATGATCTGTTCACCCGCGGCCTGCGTCCGGGAGATCTCGGCCCGCAGGTGTGGCACCGTGCGGGCGCGCACGAGGTATTCCAGGTAGGCGACGTTCTCCCGGTGCGGGACCCGGCCCGGTGCGGAGTGCAGCAGCATCGCCCCGACCCTGTCGAGCGGGTCGGCGCCGCCGTCGTCCGGGCCGTCCCCGGCCCGTTCCCGGGTGCGGGCGACGACGACAGCGAAGGTGAAGGCCAGCATCTCGTCGAACCCGGCGAAGAAGTGCCGGATGCTGCCGATGGCCAGCCCGGTGCGCCGCGCGATGCGGGCGAGGGTCACGGACTGGATCCCGTTGTCGAGGATCTCGTCGAGGACGGCGTCGGCGACCAGGAGCCGGCGTCATGGACCACAGCCTGGGCACCCGGCGGTTCGTCGAGACCGAGGCCGCGGCCGCCGAGGACTCGTTCCGGGAGTTCGTCTCCTGGTGCGACCGCACCGGATCCTGCGCGCTGTACGGGCGAGACGTGGTCCGGGTGTGGAACGACCTGCTGCGGCGGGCCGACCGCGGCGAACTCGCCGACTCGCGCACACCCGGCACGCCGGTCACCGCGCAGGCGCTGCGCGACCGGGCCTTCGCCGAACTCTACGGCCCCACCTGGGCGGTGCTCGCCGAGTTCCTGTCGGTGCTGGACGCGTCCTCCGTCGCCCCGCCCCCCGCCGACGAGCCGTACCTGAAACCGCACCTGTTCCCGGCGGTGTTCTGCCTGGACTGGAGCCTCCCGGTGCGCGACCACCGCGAGTTCGCCGCCCTGACCCGGCGGGCCGAACGGACCGCACCCCACATGAAGGGCTCGCCGCTGGCCCGCGACGCCGTGGCCGCCTGCGTCGGCCGCTCCGCGGACACGGTGAACCCGCAGCACCGGCTACGGATCACCAAGGCGCCGAAGATCCTGCTGCTCAACGCGCGGCACGACCCGTCGACCGCCTACGGGTGGGCGGTCAACGTCCACCGGCAGTCCCGCACTGCCACGGTTCTGCTGACGTACGAGGGCTGGGGCCACGGCGTCTACGACCGGAGCGACTGCACCCGCAACGCCACCGACGCCTACCTGATCGACCTGACCGTGCCCCGCGACGGGACCCGGTGCGCCGCCGTCGAACCGGTCGTCACCCCGATGTCCGCGCGGTGAGCCGGCCGGCGCCGGACCCGACCGTGGTCGGGTCCGGCGCCGGGAAAGGTCAGGAGACGTACGTCCGCCCGCCCAGTTCCCGCCAGCCGAGCACGCCGTACCAGATCATGACCGGCAGGTGCAGGACGTAGCCGACCTGCTCCAGCATCGGCGACGGGCCGGCTGTTCCGGTGGTCCACGGCAGGGCGACCGCGGCGAGACCCGACAGCGCGGCGACCACGCCGGCACGGCGGAGTCCGGCGGGCAACGTGGTGAAGAACGTGGCGGACGCGAGGGCGGCGACCCAGAGCAGCCCGGCCAGGTTGACCATCCACTTGGCGACGAGCATCACCGCCCTGGCCACGGTGATCGCCGCCGGGTCGGCGGGGTCGGCGGCGAGCTGGGTCAACGCCAGGTTTCCGGCGTCGTGCAGCAGTCCCGCCAGCCCCGCGGCGGCCAGCAGCCCGGCGGGCAGCAGCGCGAGGTGCGGGCCGGTCACCCGCGCGCGGGCGGCCATCAGGAGGCCGGCCCCGGTCAGCGCGAGCCAGCCGATCACGTCGAGGCCCAACTCGAGCAGGTGCAGCCCGGGACGGGCGTTCACCGCGGCGAGCGTGGCGGCCGGGTCGGCCGGATTCAGGGTCAGTCCGGATGGCACGACGATGACGGCGGCGGCGACCATGGTGGTCAACGAGGTCAACAGCAGGAGACCGGTCAGTCGTACGGCCGGTGCACTGTGGTGGGTGGACGTCATGGCCGCCGACGCTAGAACCCTGACGTAGGGCGAAGGTCAAGCCGCGAGGAGGACGACGTGTGGCGCATCGGGCAGTTGGCGACCATGACGGGGGTTTCCGACCGCACCCTGCGTCATTACGACAGCATCGGATTGCTGGTGCCGGCAGCCGTGGACCGGGCCACGGGTTACCGGTGGTACGGCGTGCCGGAGCTGGCCCGGCTGGAGCGCATCCGCGGACTGCGCCGCCTCGGCCTGTCGCTGCGCCAGATCACCGACCTGCTGGACGCGCCCGACGACCGGCTCCGGCAGGCACTGACCGAGACGGTGGACGCCCTGCGCCGGGACATCGCCAGCCTGACCGAGACCATGGCCGCCGCCGAGGACCGGCTCGCCGCCGACACCCCGATCCTGCCCCGGCGGTCCCGGGTGGCCGCCCGCCGCCTGAACGTCCGCCGTCTGCGGGTCGGCCACCCGGCCGAGCTGGCGACCCTTTGCGCCACCTCTGCGACGGTCCTGTTGACCTGGCTGACCGGGCATCCGGCCGGCGGCTTCGCCGCGGCCGTGGCAACCGGTCGCGGGGGTGAGAGTCTCACCCTGCCCGGTCGGGACGTGGTACGCGTCGTCGTGCCGCCCGGGCACGGCGTGGTCCGCGCCGGGCAGGACCTCTTCGACTGGCTGCACCGCAACCGTCTGGCGGTCACCGGCCCCACGCTCGAGGAACGGCTGGTCGACGCCGACGGCGCCAGCGCCACCGTCCTGGAGGTGCCGGTGCGGCCCGTGGCCGAACCCGGCATCGACGCGCGCGACGGGGACACCGGCGCCGGGACCGGTTACCGACTTGTTGGACCGGGTCGGGCCCACTAGCATTCCGCGCATGATCATTCAGTTCATGCGCCTGCGTTCCGCCTGAGGCGGCGCGCCGTGCCGGTCGTCCATCGACCGGCTTTCGGCCGGCCCGGCTGAACCCCCGCCCACGCGCGGGAGGCCCGGGTCGGTCCACGTCGTGTCGCCGCCGGACGGCATCTTTCCTCCGACTCGACAGGACTTCTTCACATGCGTAAAACAGCTCATGTCGCCATGGTCGGCAGCACCACGCCCAGCCACGTCTACCCGTCCCTGGGCCTGATCCGGGAACTGGTCGACCGCGGGCACCGGGTCACGTACGCGGTCGGCGAGCCACTCACCGGCCTGGTCACGCCGACCGGGGCGGAGCCGGTCGCCCACCCGTCGATCCTGCCGCAGGGCGACACCGCCTGGCCGGAAGACCCCGGTACGGCGATGCGGGTGTTCCTCGACGAGGGCATCGCCGTGCTACCGCGCCTGACCGCCCGCTACGACACCGACCGTCCGGACCTCGTGCTCTACGACATCGGCGGGCTGTCCGGACCGCTGCTGGGCGCCCGCTACGGCGTACCGGCGGTGCAACTGTCGCCCGCGATGGTCGCCTGGGACGGCTACGAGGAGGACATGGCGGAGTTCATCACCGCCCTGGCCGCCTCGGAGTCCGGACGGGACTACTACGCCACGTTCGACAGGTGGCTGGCCGACAACGGCATCCACCAGGACGCGCGGACGTTCCTGAGCCATCCGGCACACGTGCTGGCGCTCATCCCCCGGGTGATGCAGCCGAACGCCGACCGGGTGCCGGAGCACCGGGTACGGTTCGTCGGTCCGTGCCTCGACCCGGCCCGGCTCGCCGAACCCGGCTGGGCGCCGCCGGACAGCGGGCGCCGGGTCCTGCTGGTCTCCTTCGGCACGGCCTACAACGACCAGTTGCCGGTCTACCGGGCCTGCCTGGACGGGTTCGCCGACTCGCCGTGGCACGTGGTCATGGCCATCGGCGACAAGGTCGACCCGGCCGACCTGGGGCCGCGGCCGGACAACGTCGAGGCGCACCGCCGCGTACCGCAGCTGGCGGTCCTGGCCCACGCGTCGGCCTTCGTCACCCACGCCGGCATGGGCGGCTGCACCGAGGCACTCTGGTTCGGCGTACCCACGGTCGCGATCCCGCAGGCGGTGGACCAGTTCGCCAACGCCGACCGGCTGGTCGAGGCCGGGGTCGGCCGGCGGCTGCCGGCCGAGGAGGTCACCGCGCGGACGCTGCGCGCGGCGGTCGACGCGGTCGCCGACGACCCGCGGCTGCGGCACCGCCTGGCCGAGATCCGGGCCGAGGTACGGACGAACGGCGGGCTGCGGCACGCGGCGGACGCGGTGGAGGCGTTCCTTCCCGGGCGCTGAGCACGGTGCGGGGGCCGCCGGGAGGTGGCGGGAGGTCCGGGGCGTCCACAGCGCCGCCGGCACCGCCGACCAGAGTCGCTGCCGGCGGCCCACGTTCCGCTGCCAGATCAACGACTGCCCACGCTCCACTTCCACCGTCTGCGAACGGTGCTCCTCGCACTCGGTCTCGCGCTCGGCCTCGCCGCACCCACGCTGGTGGCGACTCCCGCGTCGGCCCAGCCGACCACGCAGGCCCGCGACCCCCTGTGCTGGGCCGACGGATTCAGCGAACCGCCGGGCATCGGTCGGCCGCTCGCACTCACCTGGTCACGCATCGGCAACCGGTCCAACGGCGGCTACACCTACCGCTACTGGATGGTGCAGGAGGTGAGCGCCACATCGAACCTTTACTACCAGCGCAGCCTGGTGGCCAGGTGCTCCGGCGACTCGCTGGTCTCCACCACGACGATCACCGCGACCGACGGGACCGGCACCCAGGCATGCACCAGTCCCGGTGACATCCACCTACCGGTGGGGAGCACCGAGCGGTTCGTCGGCCAGCGCGTCGCGTACGTGCGGTCGTCCCTCGTCTTCACCTACACGTTCCGGTACTGGCACCGGGAGGCGCTGTCGATCGCCACCCTCCAGTGGTTCTACCAGTCCAGCGGCGTCGTCATGTGCTGACCCACGCGGCGGGGCGAACCGCCACACCGACGAGCGCGAACGTCGCTAGTGTCGCGGCATGGTGGAATTCATCGGCGATGATCTCAGGGGTTCGCGGTTCGAGCGGGTGAACCTCAGCGGTGCGCGGTTCCGCGCCAGTGACCTGAGCGGTGCGAGCCTGCGCGGCGTGGCGATGACCGGCGTGGTGATGCGCGGCGTCGAACTGGTCGACGTCGACATCTACGGCGAGATCGCGAACCTGACGGTCAACGGCGTCGACGTCGGGCCGCTGATCGACGCCGAACTGGACCGGCGGTACCCGGACCGGGCCAAGATGCGCCCGGCCACGGCCGCCGGCTTCCGGCAGGCGTGGGACACCGTCGAGCGGCTCTGGGCCGGCACCGTCGCACGGGCCCGACGTCTCGACCCCGACCTGTTGCACGAGTCCGTCGACGGCGAGTGGTCCTTCGTCGAAACCCTGCGCCACCTCGTGTTCGCCACCGACGCGTGGGTCAGGAGGGCCATTCTCGGCGATCCGGCACCGTGGGATCCGTTGGGCCTGCCGTGGGACGAGATGCCGGAGACGGCGGGAATCCCCAGGGACCGGGCCGCACGCCCCTCGCTGGACAGCGTCCTCGACCTGCGCCGCGACCGGATGTCAACCGTCCGCGAGGTCGTCGACGGCCTCACCGACGAGACGCTCGGCGGCCACACCCGGCCGGTGGTGGCACCGGGGTGGCCGCCGCCGGACAGTTTTCCGGTGCGGGAATGCCTGCTGATCGTCCTCAACGAGGAATGGGAACACCGCCTCTACGCCGAACGGGACCTCGCCGTGCTCGAGGCGCGCGACTCATAGTGCGTCGTCGCGGCGGACTTCGCCGGTGCCGCGCCCGACGACGTGGCGGAACCGGAGCGCGAGGACGAGCGCGAGCGCGACCAGGATGGCGCTGGCCCACACCGGTCCCGATCGGCCGGCACCGGCGGTGAGCGTCGCCGCCGCGATCGCGGGCCCGGCGGCGGCTCCCACGTTGAGGGCGGCGGTGGCATAGGAACCGGCCATCGTCGGGGCTCCGGTGGCCTCGTAGAGCACCCGGGTGATCAGGGTGCTGCCGACCGCGAACGACAGCGCTCCCTGGGTGAACGCGAGGCCCAGCAGGGCCGCCGGTACGTCGGCGGTGAGGC
The DNA here is from genome assembly GCF_040683055.1 of Polymorphospora sp. NPDC051019. Lineage (NCBI taxonomy): Bacteria > Bacillati > Actinomycetota > Actinomycetes > Micromonosporales > Micromonosporaceae > Polymorphospora > Polymorphospora sp. NPDC051019. The sequence continues at coordinate 217,510 of NZ_JBFBCH010000006.1, forward strand.
CGAGTGCGATCCAGCCGCCGAGCAGGAGCGGGCCGCCGCCGACGACCACGGCACCGGGGTGCCGGTCGGCGAACCGGCCGGCGACCGTGACACCGGCGAAGCAGCCCAGACCGAACAGGGCCAGCACGGTCGAGATCCACAGTGGCCCCAGCCCGGCGACGTCGGTGACGATCGGGGCCAGGAAGGCGAAGGTGGCGAAGGTGGCGGCGTTGACCAGCGCGCCGAGCAGCAGGACCACGATCAGTCGTGGTCGCCGCAGCCGCGCCAGTTCGTGCCGCAGGAACGGGCCACCCGGGTCGCCGGCGCGGCCGGGGCCGGCGGGGATGCCGCGCACCACCGCGAGCGCGGCGGGCAGCCCCAGCAGGGCGACGGCCCAGAACGTCGCCCGCCAGCCGTGGAGCGCGCCCAGCAGTGCCCCACCCGGTACGCCGACGACGGTGGCGACGGTCGTACCGGCGAGCAGGATCGACAGGGCACGTCCCTTGCGGTCGGCGGGGACGAGGTCGGCGGCGGCGGTGAGCGCGACCGCGAGGAAGCCGGCGTTCGCGAACGCCGCCACGACGCGGGTGACGAACAGGACCGGGAAGCTGTCGGTGAGCGCGCCGACGACGTGCGCGGCAAGGAACACGCCCAGGAATCCCAGGAGGCTGATCCGGCGCGGCCACGTACGGGCCAGGGCGGCCATGAGCGGCGCACCGACGATCATGCCGACGGCGAAGGCGGATGTCAGCAGTCCGGCGGTGGCGACGGATATGCCGAGGTCGGTGGCGATGTCCGGCACCAGGCCGGCGAGCATGAACTCCGAGGTGCCCATGGCGAACACGGCCACGGCAAGCAGGTAGAGCGGCAGAGGCATCGAGTACTCCGAGGTGACGAGAGCTGGTGGGACGTCATCTCGGTCACCGCGTGGGCAGGGCCCGGCCCCGAACGCCACCCGCCGGTGCGGTCCGCGCCGCCGGCAGGTCGAGGTTTCAGTGGTTCAGGGGGCTGACGGGTGACCGAAAGCCCCCACCCTGGATGCCTCAGGACTCGACATGCGGCCATGTTACGTCACCGGTTCGCGCGGGCGGTCCGGCGTCGAGCGGTGGCCATCGCGGAGGTACGGCCGGTCATAGGCGCGACTGTGCCGGCATGTCCGCGGATCGACATGCCGGCACAGTTCACGCACCCGCGGTCAGTGGTTGGCGAGGCGGTGGGTGGACCAGCCGTGGCCGATCTGGGCCGGTGCGGCGAAGGTGCCGTCACCGTCCCCGGTCCAGCGGATCAACGTGTTGTCGCTCGCCTTGACGCCGACGATGTCGGCCTTGCGGTCGCCGTTGACGTCGAGCACGGCGAACTCACGGACGCCCTGCCAGCCTCCGCCGACGACGACCGGTGCGGTGAAGCCACCCTGGCCGTTGCCCTTCCAGAACAGCAACGTCCCGTCCGGCTTCGTCCCCCAGATGTCAGCATCACCGTCACCGTCGGCGTCACCGGCGGCGAACCGGGACACCTGGCTCCAGCCCGTACCGACCCGACGCGGCTCCGCGAACTGACCCCGACCCGTGCCGATGTAGAGGTTCAGGTAGTCACCGACCTTCGCCAGGATGTCGGCCTTGTCGTCACCGTTCACATCCGCGACCGTGAACCACTGCACGGTCTTCCAACCCTGACCAACCTGCGTACGGGAACCGAAACCACCCTTGGCGTCGTTGTGCCAGTACCACAACACCCCGTCCGTCGCCGTCGCGAACAGATCCGCGAACCCGTCCCCGTTCGAGTCACCGACCGCGATCCGGTTGTAGTTGTCGATCCACCCCGACCCGACCCGGACCGCCGCACCGAACGTCCCCGCCGAACGACCCGGATACATCCACATCACATCGTTCGCATCCACCGCCACCAGATCCTCGAACCGGTCACCATTCACACTCTCCGCCGGCCGGTCGGGGGCGGTGGTGTTGAAGCGGTACAGGTTGTAGGTACGCATCAGGCTGATGACCTTGTTCGCGTATTCCGGATCGGTGGCGTATCCGGCGCGGTGCACCTCGCGGATGAACTGGTCGGGATCGTCCACGTGGTCGAACGCGGCCGCGTACCGCGCGGTCCGCAGCAGCCGGCCGTAGTCGCGGAACGAGTCCGTGCTGCTGGCGTACCCGCGGAAGTACTGGTTGACGGTGTAGCAGCCGGACGGACCGCACTCCTGGGTCGGATAGTTGTGGCAGCTCGTCGCGATCGGGCCCGGCGCGTTCGACGCGGTGCACTTGAAGCCGAAGAAGTTCCTCCGTTCGCGGGTCAGTCGGCTCTCGCCCCACGCGGATTCGAGGATCGACTGGCCGAGGGCCACCGATGCCGGCACGCCGTACTGCTGCTGCACGGTCTGGGCGGAGGCGGCGTAGCTGCTGATGTATGTCTCGGGCGGGACCGCCGACGCGCTGTTCACCAGCGCGGTGGAGAGCATTCCGCCGATGAGTGCCGCGGCGGTCAGCCGGGCAAGGAGACGTCTTTTCACGTACAACTCCTGGGGTTCGATTCTGGGCATGCGCCATCGACCGCGATTCGCGGGTGGTGGTGACTGAGTGGTGGATCAGTGGTTGGCGAGGCGGTGGGTGGACCAGCCGTGGCCGATCTGGGCCGGTGCGGCGAAGGTGCCGTCACCGTCCCCGGTCCACCGGATCAACGTGTTGTCGCTCGCCTTGACGCCGACGATGTCGGCCTTGCGGTCGCCGTTGACGTCGAGCACGGCGAACTCACGGACGCCCTGCCAGCCTCCGCCGACGACGACCGGTGCGGTGAAGCCACCCTGGCCGTTGCCCTTCCAGAACAGCAACGTCCCGTCCGGCTTCGTCCCCCAGATGTCAGCGTCACCGTCACCGTCCGCGTCACCGGCGGCGAACCGGGACACCTGACTCCAGCCCGTACCGACCCGACGCGGCTCCGCGAACTGACCCCGACCCGTGCCGACGTAGAGGTTCAGGTAGTCACCGACCTTCGCCAGGATGTCGGCCTTGTCGTCACCGTTCACATCCGCGACCGTGAACCACTGCACGGTCTTCCAACCCTGACCAACCTGCGTACGGGAACCGAAACCACCCTTGGCGTCGTTGTGCCAGTACCACAACACCCCGTCCGTCGCCGTCGCGAACAGATCCGCGAACCCGTCCCCGTTCGAGTCACCGACCGCGATCCGGTTGTAGTTGTCGATCCACCCCGAACCAACCCGGACCGCCGCACCGAACGTCCCCGCCGAACGACCCGGATACATCCACATCACATCGTTCGCATCCACCGCCACCAGATCCTCGAACCGGTCACCATTCACACTCTCCGCCGGCCGATCCGGCGCCGGTGCCGGCGGGTTGCCGAAGTAGATGTAGCGGAAGCTGGACGCGGGGACCGTACGGGTGCCGTACCCGCTCGGGGTCGCCCAGTTGTACTCCTCGATCAGCACCGTGCCGTTCGAGTTGACCCGGGCCACCCAGGCGACGTGGCCGAACGAGCCGGCGTCGGTCTGCGCGACCGCACCCGCCCGTGGCGTGCCGCTGACCGTCAGGCCGGCCCGTCGGGCGGCGTCGTCCCAGGTGTTGGCGTTGCTGAAGTGCTGCCCCTTGTAGCGGTTGGTGAAGTCGATGCCGAGGCGGTCGTTGAGCCGCCACGCCACGAACGAGGTGCACTGTCCCTTGTAGTAGTTCCACGGGTCGACGCCGCTGCTCTGCCCCCGGTAGGGGTAGTCGTCGACGACCGGACCGGCATCGGCGGCGGCCGGGCGCGCGGTGTCGGCCACGTCCACGGCACCGGTGGTGAACATGCTGAGCGTGAGCGCCGCGGCGAGCGCGACCACGATGTGTCGTAGCCCGGGCAGCCGTCTGGCTGTACGTGTCAAGGTCGTACCTCCTGTGAGCGCGGGCGGGTTTGCCCAGCGCCGACGGTATGGAAGACCGGGCACACGCTGTGTCAGGTGAACACCCCACAGTCACGACACGGGGTCTGGTGCCGCGCCGAGCTCGTCGAGCGTGATCAGGCCGTCGTGAAGGGCGCGGGTGACGAGGTCGCTCTTGGTACGGGCGGCCCGGCCGACGTTGGCGTACTTGATCCGTACCCGCTCGATGTGGGTGTCGACGGTCTTGACGCTGATCCTCAGCCGGGCGGCGACGAGTTCCTTGGAGGAGGCGGCGAACCAGGCCCGCAGCACCTCCGCCTCCCGATGGGAGATCCGGGGGCGGCCCGGGTCGTCGTCACCGGCCAGCGCCCCGCCGAGCGACGGCGCGGTGTACGGCCGGCCGGCCGCGGCCGCGCGGATCGCCGGAACCAGGTGCTCCGGCCCCTCGGTCTTGGTCAGGTATGCGAGCGCGCCCAGGTTGACGCACTTCAGCACGGTCGGGCTGTCCGAGTGCTGGGAGTAGACGACGACCCGGCGGCCGTAATCGGCGAGCCGGCGCAGTTCGCCGAAGGCGGGGTTCTTCGGCACCAGTTCCAGGTCGAAGATCACCACATCGGCGCCGGCGCCCGGCCCGGTCCACACGTTGGCCATCCGGGCCCGTGCGTCGATCAGTTCGATCGTCGGTCGCGCCTGCTCGCACCAGTAACGTACGCCGGCGGCGATCGCGGCGTGGTCGTCGACGATCACCGCGGTGATGCGTCCGCCTGCCAGCGCACTTCCACCCATAGCTGCTCCTCGCTGCGAAACGTGTCGAGTCGTACCTGCGGTGTCACCGGCCGGGGCAGGTCCACCGGCCCGCAGTCGGCGAGTACGTTCACACAGACCAGGTCGGGTCCGCCGACCACGGTGACCCGGGCCCAGGAGGCGGCCGTGGCGAGGACCGTGAGCGGGGCCTCGGTGAGGTCGCGGCGGACCGGCGGCGGCAGTTCGGGCCACTGTCCCCGGGTGTCCAACTCCACCAGTACGCCCTTGCGGTCCGCGACGTCGGCACAGTGCCGCAGTTCGTGCAGCAGCCGGTTCGGCACGACGTCCACCTCGGCGAACAACCGCCGCATCCGGGCCGCCTCGATGGCACAGTCGTGCTGGACCCCCCGGTCGGTCGGGTCGAGCCGCCCGGTGGCCAGCCCCTCCAGCAGCGGGACCATGCTCAGGTCCAGGTCCGCGAAACGCTGCCGCCGTCGCTGGTGGGACTCGACCGCGGCGGCCTCCACCACGGCGACCTGCTCGGTCTGCCACTTCGCGGCGGCCGCCGACCGCGCGATCCCCCGGAACGCCGCGGCCGTCACCGCCATGCACAGCGGGTAGCCGATGACGCCGATCGACCCGGTCGCGAACCGGAGCACCGTGGCCCGGTCGGCGGCCGTGTTCAGCAGCATGCTCGTCAACGCGATGCCCCAGTGCAGGGCGAGGAAGGCGAGAGGAACCGGCAGCGGCCGCCCGACCAGCGGCGCGAGCCCGACCCAGTTGGCCTGGCCGAAGATCCAGTCGCCGGCGGTGGCGGCGTGCCCGTACGGCAGCGCGGCGTACGACAGCACCGAGGCGGTGACCACCGTGCCGATGGCCGCCCACTGCCACCTGACCGGCGCGAGCCGGCCACGGAACACCAGCACCGCCTCGACGCACAGCACGGCGGCGAGCATCGCGAACGCGCACGCCTGCGCCCACGCCGACTCGTAGCGCTCCCAGTCCCGCAGCATGTTCGGCAGGCTCAGCAACAGCAGGCCACCGGTACCGGCGGCCAGGATCCCGATCCGCAGCCGGGCCATCAGCTGGGCCCGCGTCGTGCGTTCGATGACGGCCCGGTGCTGGTCACTCACCACGCCACTCCAGCGACACCGTGGTGCCCGCACCGATCCGGGAGGTGATCCGTACGGTGCCGCCGACCGCGGCGACCCGGCCCCGTACGCAGTCACGCAGCCCGCGCCTGGTCGGCGCCACCCGGCCCGGCTCGAACCCCCGGCCGTCGTCGACCACGTCCACCCGCAGCCGGCTGCCGCCCCCGCTCACCAGTACCCGCATCTCGCCGGCGGCGGCGTGCCGCACGACGTTGTTCATCGCCTCCCGGGCCGCGTCGGCCACCGCCCGCCCGACCCGGCCCGGCACCGGCAGGACCGGCGGGGCGGAGAAGCGGACCGGCAGCCGGTTGACCGCCGCCACCTCCACCCGCAGCAGCTCGACCAGGTCGGACCGCGACGGTGTCTGCCGGCCGTACGCGCGCAGCATCTCCAGGTCCCGCCGTGCCCGCGGTCGCAGCCAGTCGTCGTGCGCCCGGACCTGGCCACCACCCACCATCATCAGGGTGGACGCCGCCGTGTCGTGCAGCGCGTTCACGAGGTCGCGTTCGTCGGCCCGGACGGCGGCGGCGACCCGCTGCGCCTTGCGGCCCGCCTCCGCCTCCAGCGCCAGCCGGTCCGCGCTCCCGGCCCCGCGCACGACCAGCGTCCACGCCGTCCGCGACAGCGTCGCGATGGCCAGCACCCAGATCGCCGCGTTCACCACGTCCGCCGCCGGGCCGGTCAGCAGCACGACGGCGAGCAGTGTTCCGGCCGCCCCCGCGGTCGCCACCACGCCGTGGACCAGCGGGGTGTGCCACTGGTACGCCACACACGCGAAACTCACCAGCAGCCGGATCCAGCCGACGTTGCCCTCCGCCGCCGAGTCGGTCCAGAGGATGCTGAGGCACGCCGTCACCATCACCGCGACGTCGACCGCCGTCGCCCACAGTCCCGAGCGGCGCAGCAGCCACCAGACGTAGACCGCGCTCCACACCGTCACGCCGCCGACCACGACGGCGGTCGGCACCAGGTGCTCACCGGTCGCCCGGACCAGCCCGAGCACGGCGACCGGGCCGAGAACCGCCAGCCGTACGCCGGCGGCGAAGCGCCGCCCGAACCGGGACAGGAACACGACCGACTCGCCGCCCTCGACGGGCGCACCGCTCACCGCACCCGGCCCCTTCTCCTCGACCGGTCGCCCGCGGCGTTCCGGTGGACGGTCGTCGACCGGAACCCGTCGGACCATGCCCGGCACGATGGCAGCCCGTCCGGTGACGGTCGAGAACTTCGATCAAACTCGACCAACGACGTGCCGCCGGACTTCCCCGAGGCCGCTGTCGCGGCTCCAGCGGGATCGCCGACAATGGCGGGGTGGCGGTCCAGAAAGCCGATCAGGCTCAGCCGGTCCCCGATCCCCCGCCCGGCCCCGCCGGTGCGCGTACCCTCGACGAGCTGGTCCGGCGGCTGCGCCGGCTGCACGCCTGGTCGGGCCTGTCCTACCGGGAGCTGCACCGCCGGGTGGTCCGGTCCCGCCGCCGGCGCGGCGTGCCGGAGCTGCCGGCCTACAACACCGTCTACCGATCACTGCAGCCCGGCCGCAGCCGGCTCGACGTGGAGCTGGTCGAGGAGATCGCGGCGGTGCTGCGTGACCAGGTCGGCGACGCCGCGGCGGCCGGCGGGTGGCGGCAGGCATACCGGGCGATCACCGGCGGGGACGGCGACGCGGTCGTGGTACCCGCGATGGAGACGCTTCCGGCCGACCTCGCCGAGTTCAGCGGACGCGACGACGAACTCGACAGGCTGCGTGACCCCGGTCCCGGAATCGTGGTGATCGAGGGCATGGCCGGAGTGGGCAAGACCGCGCTCGCCGTCCATGCCGCGCACCGGCTGCTCCGGTCCGGCCGGTACGGCGACCCGCAGCTGGTCGTGGACCTGCGCGGCTACGATCCCGAACTGCCGCCGGCCGACCCGGCGGCGGTGCTGGACACATTCCTGCGCCGGCTCGGGGTGCCCGGCGACCGGATCCACGGCCTCGATCTGGCCGGCCGGACGGCGGAGTTCCGGCGGATGCTGGCGGACCGGCCGGCGCTGGTGGTGCTCGACAACGCCGCCAGCGCCGAACAGGTCCGGCCGCTGCTGCCCGACCGCCCGGCCGGCCTCACCCTGGTCACCAGCCGGGCCGAACTGACCGGCCTGCGGGTCACCCACCGGGTACGGCTGGACGTGTTCACCGCGGACGAGGCGCTGGCGTTCCTGCGCCGGGCGGCCGGCCCCGACCGGATCGACGCCGCGCCGCACACCGCCGCCCGCATCGCCGAGCAGCTCGGCCACCTGCCGCTCGCGCTCGGCCTGCTGGCGGGCCGGATCCGCGTCGACCCGGAGTGGACCCTCGAAGACCACCTGGAGCGGCTGGTCGAGCAACGCCGGACGCTCCGCCTGGACCGTGGCGTGGACGTCGCGCTGGCGCTGTCCTATCAGGGGCTGCCGGCCGAGCAGCAGCGGCTGCTCCGGCTCGTCGCGCTGCATCCCGGCCGCGATCTCGACCAGTACGCCGCGGCGGCGCTCGCCGACACCGACGTGACCACCGCGACCCGCCGGCTCGACGCGCTGGTCACGGCCACCGTGCTGCGTCGACCGGCGGCCGGCCGGTACGAGCTTCACGACCTGGTCCGGATCTACGCCGGGCAGCGCGCCCGCGACGGGGACCCGGCCAGTGCCCGGCGGGCCGCGCTGACCAGGCTGCTCGGCCACTACCGCTACGCGGCGGCGCGGGCCATGGACCGGTACGCGCCGCACGAGGGGCACCGGCGACCGGCGGTACCGGACCCGGGCGTGCCGGTACCCGCGTTCGCCGACCGGTCGACCGCCGGCGACTGGCTGGACCGGACCCGCACCAACCTGCTCGCGGCGGCGCGGTACGCGGTGGAGCAGCCGAACGGCCATGATGTACCCGAGTTCCCCAGTGACCTGTCCGGGCTGCTCTTCCGCTACCTGGACCTCGGCGCGCACCACCAGGACGCCGGGATCGTCCACCTGCTCGCGAGCCGGAGCGAGGACCCGGTCCGGCGGGCCCGGGCGCTGAGCGACCTCGGTGTCACGAGCTTCCGGCTCGGCCGCTACGACGACGCCGTCGACCACCTCCGGCAGGCCCTGAGCGGGGCCCGGGCCACCGGCGACGAACGGGTCGAGGGCCGGACCCTCGGTCACCTCGGCAACATCCTGCTGTGGCTGGGCCGCTACGAGGAGGCCCTGGAGTGCCACGAACAGGCGGTGGCGGTCTGCCGGACGCTCGACGACCGGCCCGCCGAGAGCGCGAACCTGAGCGGCCTCGGCAACGTCTGCTGGCGGCTGGGCCGCTACGAGGAGGCGATCGGCTACTACCGGCAGGATCTCGACATCACCCGCGAACTGGGCGACCGCGCGGGTGAGGGGCTCACGCTGGGGAACCTGGGGGCGACCTTCGAACGGATGGGACGGTTCGAGGAGGCGATCGACCACCACCGGCAGGCGCTCGCCATCGCCGACGAGACCGGCGACCGGATCAGCGCGGGCCGGACACTGGGCAACCTCGGTTCCACCTATCACGCGCTGGGCAACGACACCGAGGCGCTCACGACCTACCGTGCCGCGCTGGCGATCGCCCGTGACCTCGACGACCAGCACGGTGAGACCGAGATGCTCAACGGCGTCGGGAACAGCCTGTGCGCGTTGGGGAACCCCGTCGAGGCGGCCGCACACCACGAGCGGGCGCTCACGCTGGCCACCGGTCTCGGCGAGCCGTTCGAGCGGGCGCGCGCCCACGACGGAATCGCCCGGGCCCGGGCCGCGCTCGGCGAGCCCGCGGCCGCCCGTACCCACTGGAGGGTGGCGCTCGACGGCTATGCCGCGCTGGGCACCCCGGAGGCGGCGGAGGTCGCGGCCCGGCTGCGGGAACTCGACCCGGATTCCGCCGGCCCGGGCCACTGACGCTTCCCGGTCAGCTTCCGAAGCGGTAGACGCGGCGGGCGGTGCCGCCGAACACCGCGGACCGCTCGGACTCCGGGCGGCCGGCCAGCGCGGCGGTCACGACGCCGAGCCAGTCCGGATAGGTGACGGCGAGGGTCGACACCGGCCAGTCGCCGCCGAACATGCAGCGGTCGGCGCCGAACACGGCCAGCGCGTGTGCCAGGTAGGGCACGAGGTCGGCGGTGGTGTGTCCGGGTGCGGCCTCGGTGGCCAGGCCGGACAGCTTGCACACCACGTTGGGTGCCGCCGCCAGCCGGGCCAGGTCGGCCCGCCACGGGCCGGGTCGGGCGGCGGCGACCGGCGGCTTGCCCAGGTGGTCCAGCACGATCGTGACGTCGGGCGCCCGGCGGGCCAGGGTGGTGACCTCGGCCAGTTGGTGGTGCCGTACGCACAGGTCGAAGGTGAGGCCGTACCGGGCGAGGGAGCGGACACCGGTGACGAAGGCGTCGGTGGTGGCGAAGCCGGCGGGCTCGTCCTGCACGTTGCGGCGTACGCCGCGGACCAGGGGGCGTCCGGCCAGTTCGGCGAGGCGCGGTGCCGCGGCGGCACCCTGTTCGAGTGGCGCGTGCGCGACGACGGCCCGCAGCACGGGCCAGTCGGCGGCCAGTTCCTCGACCCAGTCGACCTCGCGGGCGGCGTCGCCGTCGGCGCGCCCGGCCTCGACGAAGACCGCGGCGGCCAGTTCGTGCCCGCCCGTGTCGAGGTCCGATGGCCGGTAGGGGCGGTGCAGCGCCGGTACGGCGGCCAGCCACGGGTAGTCCATCCGCGCCGGGTCCCAGAAGTGCACGTGTGAGTCGACGACCTGCACGGCGGCCTCCACGGTCTCGTCGTCCTCCGACCGCACGCGGTCACCACCATCCTCGGCGTCCGGGGCCGGCCGCGCCAGACGCCCGTCCCGCCGCCGGGGTCAGGTCCCGATCCGTAGCCGCCGCGGCGGTGGGCCGGGCCGGACCGGCCGGCCCGGCGGCGGCCCCGGCGTCCACGAGCCGAGTACGGCGGCGGCGCCGGCCCCGGTGACCGACGGCAGCGCGCCCGGCAGCCCGTGCGCGGACAGCCAGCCCAGCAACGCGAACGCGTACGCCTCCTTCGCCTGGGCCGGTATCCCCCAGTCGTCGGTGGTGCGCAGCACCCGGTGGCCGGCCCCGAGGTCGCGCAGCCGGCGCATGAGCACCGGGTTGCGGACCCCGCCGCCGGCCGCCACCACCTCGACGACGCCGTGCCGGTCGCATTCGGCGGCGACCGTACACGCGGTCAGCTCGGTGAGGGTGGCGATGACGTCGTCGGGCCGGACCGGGTGGCCGTGGGCCGCCAGGCGGTCGTCGAGGTAGCCGGCGTGGAAGAGTTCCTTGCCGGTCGACTTGGGCGCCGGCCGGCTCAGGTAGGGCTCGGCGAGCAGCAGCGCGAGCAGTTCCGGGTCGACGGTGCCGGCCGCCGCGAATCGGCCGTCGTGGTCGTACGGCGCCGCGTGGTAGCGGAGGGTGGCGGCGTCGATGAGCGCGTTGGCCGGCCCGACGTCGTACCCGGTCACCGGCCGGTCCGGTGCGACGACGGTGAGGTTGGCGATGCCGCCGAGGTTGAGCGCCGCCCGGGGGCCGGCCGGGGCCGGCCGGTCCGGGTCGGGTGCCAGCAGCAGCGCGTCGAAGGCCGGGACCAGCGGGGCGCCCTGCCCGCCGGCGGCGATGTCGGCGCCGCGCAGGTCGGACAGGACCGGGAGCCCGGTCCGGGCCGCGACCCAGGCGGGTGCGCCGAGTTGCAGGGTCCCCATCGCCCGGCCGTCGGCGATCCAGTGGAAGACGGTCTGTCCGGGTGAGACGACCAGTTCGGCGGCGCCGCCGGCCAGTTCGACGCCGGTGGCGGCGGCCCGGGCGAAGACCTGGCCGAGCCGGGTGTCGAGCCGGCAGACCGCCTCGATGGTGGTCGGCCGGGGTGGCAGGACGGCGGCGATCTCCGCGCGCAGCGCGTCGTCGAACGGCTGGCTGACCGTGCCGAGCGGGTCCATCCACAGGGTGTCGCCGTCGCGCCGGAACCGTGCGGCGGCGACGTCGACGGCGTCGTACGAGGTTCCCGACATCATCCCGACGATCAGCATCCGGTCACCGTAGCCGTCGCCCGGCCGGCGGGCCGGGCGGGCGCCGCGCCGCCGCCGGCTCCCGGTCGGCGCGGCACCGGGCCCGGACGCGCGGCACCGGGCCTGTCGGTCGGCGGGACCGACAGGCCCGGTGCGTCGGTGCGACGGTCAGCTCGTGACGATCGAGGCGCCGTAGCTTCCCAGCGAGACGTTGATCGGGATGTAGTACACATAGTTGTAGCCCGGCGAGAAGAGGGTGCCGGGGCAGTTGGCGGCCGGAACGGGGTTGGAGCCGGCGGTGATGGTGCCCAGGGCGTCGGCCTTGCCGTCGGCGCGGTAGGCGATCACCGGGCCGCCGCTGTCACCGGGAGCGACCGCGCACAGGCCGGCGGTCTGGCGAGCCTGGACCAGCGGTCCGACGGAGCCGCACGGGATGCCGCCGACGGACAGGTAGAGGTTGACCGCGGTGATCTGGACGTTGTTGTGCTCGCCGCTGGTGGATCCGCTGGTGACGACCCAGTTGCCGACGAAGCTGCCGGCGGTGCCGCCGATGGCGACGCTGGTGGACGAGTTGTTCGGGCCGGTGAAGACCCGGCCCCAGGAGCCGGTGTTGATGATCTCGATGTCCTGGCAGGCGATCTTGCTGTGGATGGTGCCCATCGGGACATTGGCGCCGGTGGTCACGGTCTGGCCGTTCTCGCCGCAGTGTCCGGCGGTGAGCATCTGCTGGGAGCCGCCCACGTGGATCGCGAAGCCGGTGCTGCACCCGCCGCCCGGCGACCAGAACCGGCCGCCGCCGTAGTAGTTCGGGGTGTCGGCCTGCCGGCTGAAGGTGGCGACCGGCTTTCCACCGGCCACGATGGTGACCGGCACGGCGGAGTCGCGGACGGCCGGAGCCGCGCTGACCTGAGCGCTGTTGCCCTCGACGGTGAGCTGGATGCCGCTTCCGTCGACCGCCGGGGTGACGTTGACGACGTTGGGTACGGCGGCGAGGCCGCGGGCCGCGGAAGCCAGTTCGGCCTCGGAGAACCGGGCCGGGTAAAGCTTGACGGGCACGTTGCGGTTCAGGTCGGTGACCAGTGAACGCACGCTCGCGCCGGGGTTCTTCCAGTAGACCCGCACCTCGCGGTTCTCCGGAGCGGCGACGATCCCGGCGAAGCCGGCGTTCTTGGCCGCTGCCACCTTCTCGGCGGCGGCGTTGAGTTTGCTCTGGACGGCGATCAGCTCCGACCAGTCGGCGAAGCCACCCGGTACGGCGCCGACCGGCCCCGCGCCGGGCGTGACCGGCTTGGCGTTCGGCGCCGCCGACGCCGGGCTGGTGAGCGACGCGGCGACGAGTACGGCGACGCCTGCCGTGACAAGCGCGCGATGCAGAATCGCGCGCCTGTTCGCGGGCTGTGATCCGATCATCTGTGCGACCTCCTACTGCGGAATCGCGGCGGTCGATCGGCCGCCGCGATTCCGTAGTGTTCCGGCCGGGATGCGGCAAGTCACTATCAGTAAAGATTCTTTCGCACACGATCGCAGTCGTCATTTGAAACAATTGCATTGATCTCAGTTAATGGATATACACAGGTCAACTTCGTCGCGAACATCATTCGCGTCCCGCCCGCGAATATCATTTCGAAGCGACGCGGACGGTTTCCTGAGTGATTCATCAGCTCGAAACCGATCGACGCCGCGGACACTTTCCCGGCACCGGACCGGCCCACCAGGATCAGGACCCGGGCCGGACGGCGGCACCGTCCGGCCCGTCGCCCGCCGCCGGGATCGGTCATCGCCCGGCGGCCGAGCCGATGCCTGCGTGGAGCTGGTCGATGAGGTCGGCGTACTCCCCGCCGGGACCGTCGACAGGATGGACGATGGCGCAGACGTGGTCCTGGTAGTGGGTGGAGTAGTGCTCGGTTCCCGCGCAGACGCGGTAGCCGAACCGCTGGTGGAAACGGTGTTGCCCGTCGTCCATGCCACAGATGGCGACGATGCCGGCCGCGCCGAGTGCCCGGGCGGTGGCGATGGCGCCGGCGTTCAGCACGGCTCCGAGGCCCAGGCCACGGGCCCACCCGGCGACCACGAGCCGGCTGGGCTCGTAGACGCCCTCCCCGGCAATCCGGTGGAGGTCCAGAACGGCGGCGAACCGGTCGGGGCCGAGCAGTTCCCGGCTCTGGAACTGGCCGTTCAGAGCGGGTGGAACCAGCCGGATGTAGCCGCTGGCTGGCGCGGTCGGCGTGGCGTGTGCCGTGATGTGGTACGCGCCGAAGTCCAGCAACTGGGCGTCGACGTACTGACCCGCCGGGTTGCGGAACTCCGGTCGTCGGCCGCCGGCGTAGAGGATTTCCGCGCGGAAGGCACGCAGCTCCTGCAGCAGCCTCGTGTTGTTGCACGCGGCCAGCGGTAGCTGGCGGATGCGCAGGTGCCAGCCCTGTTGCTCGACGACCACGTCCCACAACGGGCCGACGACGGGGGCGGGCGTGCGGACCGGTGCGCTCATGCGGAGACCGGGACCTTGCCCAGGTCCTCCTGCGCCAGCCGCAGGCACTCCGCCATGAAGGCCCCGTAGCAGGCCAGCGCGGTCCGACCGGCCTCGATCATGGTGGGCAGCGCCTCCGGCGACTCGGCCAGCACGCCCTGCAACTGCCGGCGGTTGAACGCGGTGTGGCCGGCGTCCAACTCGACGTGTTCGGCGAGGAAGCTGTAGAAGCTCGGGTCTCCGCCGAAGACGCGCTCGCAGTTGCGCAGGATGTGCGGGGCCATGGTGACCGACAACTGCTCGATCTCGTACTCGATGGCGAGCTGCCCCTGCGGGTTCGGTCCGGCGATCACCCGCTCGTGCAGCTCGATGTACGGAACGGTGCTGGCCAGGGCGGGCTCGGCGAGCAGCGCCTCGACGTCGACCGTGCCGGGCGCCTCCGCGTTGAGCCGGGCGGCGATCGCGCGCGCGTCGTCGACCATCATCTGGTCGTGGCCCGCCTCGGCGCGGGCGTGCGCCTTCAGCGCCTTGCCCAGGGCCTCGTTGCCGAGCTGCGCGCACCGCTCCCCCGCACCGGCGATCCAGGACTCGACGGGGGCGGTCATCGCGACCCCGTGCACGCTGTAGCGCAGCATCCAGCGGACGAGCAGGCGCTCGTCGCACGACGGCGACATCAGCAGGTTCACCGCTTCGTCGGCGGCGAAGGCCGCCCGGTGGCCGGCGAGCTCCGCCTCGTACCGCTCGAAGGTCTCAGCACTCACTGGGTATCCCCTTTTTGTGTAAGCCCTCGTGGGTGAAGGGCTTTCCGGAACATTCCTGCGGGTTTCCGCACCGGGTTCCGCGGGCCCGGATCGTCTACCGGGGCACCGCGAACCTGCCCTCAAACAATGATCATTACGCCGGCCGTACGCATCGGTAGCCGCTACTCATCAGCATATGACAGCGCGTAACTCCGGTCGATGTTCAGCACCGGGCGCCCATCCGGAAACTTGCCGGACATATAGCCGTGTTAGCGGTGGAGAAATCGTCAGGGGTTGGACGGTTAGCGGGCGACTATTGGTTCGCCCGCTGGATACGGCGCTGCACCAAACCGCGAATACCGGGAAGAAGGATGGCCCGAATCGTCAGATCGCGGACCCAGACGTGCGCCCTGCTGGGTGGGGCGTACTGCGCCATTCCTCTGCGGGCCAGCGCCTGCCGCTGGTGCACCTCGGGGCGCAGCGGCGCCTCCCAGCGGGCCAGCGCCGCCGGGATGTCGTCGCCGTGCTCGCGCAGGGCGGTGCCGAGTTGGTCGGCGCCGGCGAGAGCCAGGGCCGCTCCGGCACCCGCGAAGAGGGTCACGCACCAGGCGGCGTCGCCGAGCAGGACGACCCGGCCGTGGCTCCACCGGTCCATCACGATCTGGCTGACCGAGTCGAAGTAGGCGCGGGCCGACTCGGCCTCGAGCTGGGCGAGGGCGTCGGGCACTCCCCCGCCGAGATCCGCGAAGGCCGCGGTGAGGGCCCGTACCGGCCCGCTCGCCAGTTCGGACAACGGATCGGGGCTGCGGTAGGCGAAGAACGCCGACGACCGTCCCGGCCCCAAATTGACCACCGCCGCGGTCCGTCCCGGACCGATGAACGTCGTGCCGCTCCCGACCGCGACGTCGCCCGGGACCCGCTGGAGCGGGAACGCGGCCACCAGGTGCCCGAAGTCCACCCGGAAATCCGCCTCGGGGCCGAACACGATCTCGCGGACGCCGGAGTGCAGGCCGTCGGCGGCGACGAGCAGGTCGGCACGCTCCGGTGTGCCGTCGCTCAGCGTGGCCCGTACCTCGCCGGGGTCCTGGGCGACGGCCCGCACGGTGGTGCCGAACCGGATCTCGGCGATGTCACGCACCGCCTCGTACAGCACGGATTCCAGGTCGCCACGGAAGACCGAGATCGCCCGTGGGCCGAGCGCCGCCTGCGCGATCGCGGTCGGGACCGTGAACTTCTCCCGACCGTCGGCCTTGACCAGGATCGAGGTGAACGGCCCGAGGTCCTTGTCGGCCAGCGCGGGCAACAGCCCCAGCCGCTCCGCCGCCGTGTAACCCGGTCCGAGCAGGTTCACCATGTAACCGCCACCGCGACGGTGCGGGGCGCGCTCGATCACGAGCACGTCGGCTCCCGACCGGGCGAGCCGGAGCGCGGTGGCCAGACCGGCGATGCCGGCTCCCACGACGATCACCCGTTTCCCGCGTACGCCGCGGTCCGCGTCACCCGTCACTGCCACTCCCACCTCTCGACCGATATGAGCGGATGCTCAAAGTCAGTATGAGCATCCGCTCATACTTGACGCAAGGCGATCGGCGGGCGCCGTGGAACGCATAGGGTGGACGGCATGCCCAGAGGTGTCGCGATCCCGCAGATCAGGCAGCACCTGTTCGCCGCCGTCGAGCGGGTGATCGTCCGCGACGGACCCGGCCGGCTCAACGGCCGGGCCATCACCGGCGAGGCCGCCGTCGCGACCGGACTGCTGTACGCCCACTTCGCCGACCTCGACGACTTCCTGGCCGGATACGCCGTCGACCGGACCTTCTCGGTCTCCGCCCACGCGGCGGCGCTGCCCGAACGGGCCGGCACGGGCGACATCGCCGCGAACCTGTGCGACGCCGCCCTCGCGACCCCGCCGGCGGCCCTCATGGCACTGACCAGGCTTCTCGTCGCACGACCGGACCTGATCGCGCGTGTCCACGCGGTGCTCGGGGACGACACGAGCGGCATCGACGCCATCGAGGGCGCGGTGACCGCGTACCTGACCGAGGAGCAACGGCTCGGGCGCCTCGCCGCGGCCGTTCAGCCCGCCCCGCTCGCGCTGGCGGTGGTCGGCGTGCTCCACCGCCTCGCGCTCACCGCCGACACCGGGTCGGACCTGCCCGCGTCGGTCCGGCAGGCGGTCACCGCGCTCGTCGGCAACTTCACCACCGCCGTACCGCGCCGGTAGGCGGCGGCGACGGCTAGGGTGCCGCTCCCGCGTGGACGGCCCGGGCGAGGCGACGTACGGCCTCGTCGATCAGGTCGGGTGGCGCCGCGGCATAGGTGAGGCGAAGGTGCGGGGCCGGGGGTTCGGCCGCATACCAGGGGCGGCCGGGGAAGACGACGACGCCCTCGCCGGCCGCGGCGGCGGCCAGTGCGATGTCGTCGGTGCCGTCGGGCAGGCGGACCCACAGGTGCAGTCCGCCGCGCGGGACCGGCTGGCCGGCGAGTTCCGGCACGTGACGGTCCAGCGCGGCCAGCAGCGCGTCGCGGCGGTCGCGCAGCGCGGCGCGCAGGGTCTTCCGGTGCCGAGTCCAGGCGGGCGCGGTGACGAAATCGAGCGTGGCCTGCTGCAGCGGGCCGGCGACGTAGAGGTCGTCGAGCAGCCGGGCCGCCCGCAGCCGGGCTCCGGCCGGGCCACGGGCGCCGATCGCGGCGACCCGCAGCCCCGGAGCCGCCGACTTGGTCAGCGAGCGCAGGTAGACGACGTGCCCGTCCGGGTCGTCGGCGGCCAGTGGCGACGGGGCCGGCCCGTCGATGGTCAGGTCGCGGGCGTAGTCGTCCTCGATCAGGAACGCCTCGGCGTCGCGGACGGCACGCGCCACCTGGTCCCGGCGGTGACCCGCCAGCGTCGCGCCGTGCGGGTTGGCGTGCAACGGCTGGCAGTAGAACAGCCGGGCGCCGGTACGGGCGAACGCGGCCGCGAGCTGGTCCGGTCGTACGCCGTCGGCGTCGGCGGGCACGGGGACGATCCGCAGGCCGGCCGCCCGGCCGGCGGCCAGCGCGCCCAGGTAGGTCGGGGACTCGACGAGCAGGGTGTCGCCGGGCCCGGCGAGCGCGCGCAGCGCCGTCGACAGGGCGGCCTGCCCGCCGGGGCAGATCACCATGTCGTCGGCGCGCAGCCCGGCGCCGACCTCCCGGGCGAACCAGGCACGCAGATCCGCCCGTCCCTCGGTCGGTCCACGCTGCCACGACGCGGGCTGCCGGGCGGCCCGGGCGAGGGCGGCGCCGAGCGCGGCGGCCGGCTGGAGATCGGCGTCCGGGTAACCGCCGGACAGCGGGATCGCCCCCGGGGATGGTAACGCCAGTAACGCCTGCATCTCCTCCTCGCCGGGCCGGCGGGGGCCGAGCGCGACGGTCTGCCAGGACAGGTCGGGAGCGGGGCGCCGGTACGGCGGGGCGGCCACGAAGGTGCCTCTGCCGGACCGTGTCTCGACCAGTCCTTCCGCCACCACCTGCCGGATCGCTCCGGCGACGGTGACCGGCGAGGCCCGGTGCCGGGCGGTCAGCTCGCGCACCGACGGCAGCCGGGTGCCGGGCTCGGCGGCGGCCACGAGGGCACGCAGATCTTGGATAACGCGATCGGCGGCGTTACCGTTATTCATGAATGGACAGAGTAGCGCTACCGACCGGACGACGGTAACGGCACACCGGGCGGCCGGCCTCTCCCTCGGCGCGCTGGGCGTGCTCGCGTTCAGCCTGTCGCTGCCCGCCACCCGCGTCGCCGTGCAGCAACTCGACCCGTGGTTCGTCGCCTTCGGCCGGGCCGTCGGCGCGGCGCTGCTGGCCTTCGCGTACCTGCGTCTCACCGGTGCGCCACGCCCCACCCGCGACCAGTGGCGGCGGCTGTCGGTCGTCGCCGTCGGCGTTGTCGCCGGCTTCCCGCTGTTCACCTCGCTGGCGCTGACCACCCAGCCGTCCGCGCGCGGCGCGGTCGTCATCGCCGTACTGCCGGCGGCGACCGCCGTGTTCGCGGTGCTGCGGGCCGGCGAGCGGCCACCGGTGCTGTTCTGGGTCGCGAGCACCGGCGGCCTGGTGGCGGTGCTCGCCTTCCTGACCACCGGCGGGGCCGTCCACGGCGCACTGTCCGCCGCCGACCTGTTCCTGCTCGCCGCGGTCGTCCTGTGTGGACTCGGGTACGCCGAGGGCGGAGCGCTCGCCCGCGAACTCGGTGGCGCCCGCACGATCTGTTGGGCGCTGCTGCTCGCACTGCCGGTCACCGTTCCCGTCACCGCCGTCGCCGCGATCGCCGCTCCCCCGCGCGCCGACGTCGCGGCCTGGTCGGCGTTCGGTTACCTCACCGTGGTCTCCATGTTCCTCGGCTTCTTCGCCTGGTACGCCGGCCTGGCCCGGGGCGGCATCGCGTACGTCGGCCAGGTCCAGCTGGCCCAGCCGGTGCTCACCCTGATCTGGTCGGCGCTGCTGCTCGCGGAGGCCGTCACGCCGGCCTCGATCGTGGCGGCGCTGGTGGTGCTGACCTGCGTCGTGTTGATCCAGCGCACCCGCGGTTCGGCACGTCCCGACCGGGACGGACTGCAAAAAACCTGCAAACAGTAACTATTGCATTCATGGAAACCGCTTTCCTACGATTGCGTTTCATTGATGTTTCATTGTGGAGCCGGGCGAGGGCATATCGGGCGATGCCACCAGCGGCGCGGGCAGTACGGCGGTGTCCGCGCCGCCATCACAGCATGGGAGATTCTGATGAGACGCAAACCGTTCCCGGCGGACCCCGCCGACGCGGTCGGCGCGGACCTCGGCCCGCCGTCGCCCGGGGTGGCCGCCACAACGACCCCGCACGGGGCTGACCGGCCGCCGCGATCCGCACCACCGCGATCGACACCCGCAACGTCCCGGTAGCGGCGACCGCCGTCGCCGCCGGCACCCCCCGAATCACTCCACCCCGACGGTGATCGCCGCGCGGGTGGCACTCCGTGCCCGCAACCACGAGCCGACCGTGTACGGCGACACGGGCGGCGAAGCGGCGGACCCGGCACGGTGCCCGCGACGAGCCGTCGACCCGATTCATCGACAGGAACACCGGGGTCCGGGGCGACCGCTACGCCCCGCCGACCTGACCGGCAGCTATCAGCGAACGAGCATTCGAAGACAAAGGAGAGGCGAGATGAGACGACCAGTCGCACTGCGACTCCTGGCGGCGCTGTCCACGGCGGCCGTCGGAGGCGCGATCGTCGTCGCCCTGCCGTCGCCGCAGGCGTCGGCGGCGACGGGCACCGTCACCGGCTACGCGACCCAGAACGGCGGGACCACCGGCGGGCGGGGCGGACAGACGGTACGGGCCACCACGGGAACCGCGATCCACGCCGCCCTGTGCAACCGGGCCAGCAGCAGTACCCCGATCATCATCCAGGTCGAGGGGACCATCAACCACGGCAACACCACCAAGGTGTCCGGCTCGAGCTGCAACACGGCCGCCGGCGTGATCGAACTCAAGCAGATCAGCAACGTCTCGATCATCGGGGTCGGTGGCGGAGCCGTCTTCGACCAGATCGGCATCCACATCCGCGAGGCCAGCAACATCGTCATCCAGAACGTGACCGTCCGGAACGTCAAGAAGTCGGGTTCCCCCACGTCCAACGGCGGCGACGCCATCGGCATGGAGAGCGACGTCCGCAACGTCTGGGTCGACCACGTCACCCTGGAGGCCTCCGGTGGCGAGTCGGAGGGCTTCGACGGCCTCTTCGACATGAAGGACAACACCCAGTACGTGACCCTGTCCTACAGCATCCTGCGCAACTCCGGCCGGGGTGGCCTGATCGGGTCCAGTGAGAGCGACCGCTCGAACGGCTACGTCACCTACCACAACAACCTGTACGAGAACATCGACTCCCGTACGCCCCTGCTGCGGGGCGGCATCTCCCACATCTACAACAACCACTACGTGGGCATCCACGAGTCCGGCATCAACTCCCGGGCCGGTGGCCGCGCCAAGGTGGAGAACAACTACTTCAAGAACGCCAAGGACGTGCTCGGCACCTTCTACACCAGCGAGCGCGGCTACTGGCAGGTCGCCGGCAACATCTTCGACAACGTGACCTGGTCCAGCCAGGGCAGCGACAACTACCCGGCCGGCCCCAACCCGCAGTCCAACACCACCGTCAGCATCCCGTACTCCTACCGCCTCGACGGGGCGAACTGCGTGCCGGACATCGTCCGCCAGACGGCCGGCGCCAACAAGGGCATGCGGGTGTCGGACGGCAACTGCACGCCGACCAACCCGACCCCGGGTCCGACCAACCCCACGCCGGGTCCGACGACCCCGACCCCCGGCCCGACCACCCCCACGCCCGGGCCGACCCAGCCCGGTGGAACCAACCTCAGCCTCGGCGCCGGCGCCGACGGCTCCAGCAAGGGCAGCGGGACGAGCTACGGCAACGTGATCGACGGCAACATGAGCAGCTACTGGTCGCCGTCCGGTTCGACCGGTGACATCTCGGTGAAGTGGGGTTCCGCCACCCGGGTCGGCAGGATCTCGATCCGCGAGGCTTCCGGCGCCGTGGGCGTCATCGGAAACTGGCAGGTCATCAACCACGACACCGGTGCCGTCCTGGCCTCCGGCAGCCGGGCGGGCATCGTCAGCTTCACCCCGACCTCGCTGAAGAAGATCACCTTCCGGATCACCAGCGCGAGCGGTACGCCGCGGGTCGCCGAGTTCGAGACGTACGCCGGGTAGCACCGACCCGGTGACCGCCGGCCACGGCTGACCGCCCACCACGGGGGCGGGGGCGTCGGAGACGACGCCCCCGCCCCCGACCACGTCGCCGTGGCCCGATGCGGCCACGGGCGCCCCCGGCCCCGCCGGGTCTCGTAACCTGCTTCCTGGACAACCTCGTCGATGGGAGGGCAGGACCGTCGTGCCACAGGTGAGCGCAGCCACGCCAGCGGACGTCCCGGCCCTCGCCGCCCTGATGGAGGAGATGGGCCGCTTCTACGGCGACACGGTGTTCGAGCCGCTGGCGCGACGGATCGCGCAGATCGAGCAGGCTCTCTTCGGCCCCCGCGCCGTCGCCGACGTGCTGCTGGTCAGGAATACCGACGAGCCGGTGGGATTCGCGTCCTACACCTTCCTGTGGCCCGCGGTCGGCGTCACGAGTTCCCTCTACCTCAAGGAGCTCTACATCGCCCGGAGTCATCGTGGCCACGGGCTGGGAACTCTCCTGATGAGCCACGTCGCCGCCGTCGCCGTGCGGCACGACTGCACCCGGATGGAGTGGGCGACCGGCCTGGAGAACAGGGACGCGCAGGAGTTCTACCGCTCGCTCTCGGCGACGGTGCACGCCGGCAAGGTCTCCTACCGTCTCGGCCCGGCGGAGATCTCCACCCTGAGCGGTCTGGCCCGGCGGGCCAGCTGACGGTCCGCCGGGCCAACCGCGCTCAGTTGGACCAGGTGTATCCCGCCAGGTTCCAGGCTTCCTGCGCCTGCGTGAACCCGAGGACGGCGGCCACCCCGAAGGCGACCAGGAGAACAGCGGTGGTCCTGACCATGGTTCGTACCCGCATGACGATCTCCTATGGACAGCGATGCGATTCCATGTCAGCACTCATCTTCATCGACGCCGGGCGCTGCACGCAACGGCCGTAAGGGCGACCCCGGCGGCCGGCCGCCACGGGGACCGGGCGGGTCCCCGTGGCGGTCGTCGTTCACAGCATGGACATGTGGACGTGGTCGGTATGGTCCGAGGCTCCGACGTACGGTTGCCAGCCGGTCGCCGGCATCCAGATCTGCTTGTACCAGATGACGTAGTAGATGCCGAGCTGGTCGGCGTTGCGGACCAGGAAGGCGGCCAGGTTGTTGCCGTAGAGCCGCTGGTCGGTGGTGCGGGCGGGACTGAATCCGCGGGACTGGAGCGACCAGTCACAGGCGCGTCCCTTCGGATGCTCCCAGCGGTCGCCGGTGCGGAAACAGCCGACGAACCGGTTGAAGCCGGCCCGCTTGACCTCGTTGTACGCGTGCAGGGTGCGGCGGGTCAGGCAGCCGGAGGTCGTCGGGTCCTTCTGGTTGCAGGCCTCGGACGGCCAGTTCCCGTTGCCACCGTTCGGGGCCGGGCGGGCCACCGGCGAGTCGGCCGCGACAAGTCCGCCGGCGGTCAGGCCCGATCCGCCGAGCAGTGCGAGTTCCTTCTCGGCGTCGCGTTTCTGCTTGCCCATGAGGGCGTGCTGCCGCTGCTGCTGGGCGACCTCGGCGTCGATGGCCTGCTTGGCCTGCTCGGCGCGGGACCTGGCGGCGTTGAGGTCGCGGACCTTCCTCGCGTTCACCATGTTCAGTTCTTCGAGCATGATCATTCGGGACAGGAAGGAGTCCGGGGTGGCGCTGTTGAGCATGACGGCCGCCGCCTGCAGGCGCCCGTCCCGGTAGGACTGGGCACCCATGACCTGGACCTGACCGCTCAGACCTTCCAGGTCGTGTTCGGCCTTGTTCAGCTCGAGGGTGAGATGCAGTTGCCGGGCGCGGGATTCCTCGAGTGCCGCCTTGGCCTTCACGAACTCCCGGTTGGTGGATTCGAGTACGTCCCGAAGCAGCGGCGGCCCGTCGGTTCCGTGCCCGGACGGCGGCGGCTCGGGGGGAACCGCGAGGGCGGGCGTGCCCAGGGTGACGACCGCGAGCCCGGCGGCGACCGCCCGGACCAGCGCCCGTACCGGCCAGCGCGGCCGGACCGGCCGTAGCCGTTCGGGTGGGTGCTTGGAAGTGTTCATCGTGGTCTCCAGAAGGATCTCCGGCCGGGCCGGCGGGGGCGGGCGCGTGGGGGGCGCGCCGGTGCGACTCCTCTTGTGGAGATCTGCCTACGTTCGACTGACGGCCAACCGGATCAGGCTGGGACGCAGATGTGCACCCACCGCCGGCTCGCCGACACTCCTGCCGGACGTGCCCCCGGGGGCGGACTGGAGCAACCGGGTGGCGGGGATCGCGGTCTCGGGTGCCGCGGTGCCGGGCGGGAGGGCGGCGCAGCGCTGGACGTCGTGGCCCGACGAGTCGGCGGCGCAGTGCTGGTTGGAGAGTGCCTCCAGCACGACGGTCACCGAGCCGGCGGGATGGGAGCCATGGTGATCGGCCGGGCAGGTGCCGCAGATGCCGGGATGAACGATGATCATGCCGACGAGGACGGCGGTGAGCAGGCACAGGCGCCGGAGGTGTTGCCGCAACCGCCATGGCGCCCCGGATCTCATCGCCGCCGATCCTAGTGGCCCGCGATCCGGCCCGGAGCGGGTGGTCCCGTCGATCACGGGTGGGCGCGCCCCGGTCACCGGCGCCGACCCGGTGCGGCCGCCGGTGACCCGGTCGTACGTTCAGCAGCCGCAGCCGCAGCCGCAGCCGCTGCCGGCGCAGTTGCCGGCGGCACCGGTCCCGGCGGCGGCCCGGGTGCCGCGCCGCCGGTGCAGCCACCACATGCCGAGAGCTGCCACGGTGAGCGCGGCGGAGACGGCGAGAAGGGCATTCCTGAGTACGGCCGCGCCGGCGGCGGTGACCACGCCGGTCGCGATGAGCAGGGGGATCAGGCAGCAGGCGGCGCAGGCGAGGGCGGCGAGGCCGCCGGTGATCTTGCTGCGGGTGGGCGGGTCGCCGTCCGTCCGGTGCGGCTTGTGCCGGGGCGATTGGCGGGCGGCGGGGCGGTCTGGTTCACGCGGGGTCTCCGTCGGGGTCGGCGGCGCTGCCGATGGTCAGGAACGGGATCGGGCAGTCGGCGCAGGTGCAGTCGGTGAGGCTGTCGCAGCGGGCGTCGACGACCTCGACCAGGGTCGTCCGGATGGCGTTCAGGTCGGCGATCCGCGCGTCGATCTCGGCGATCTTGTCGATCGCGCGCTGTCGCAGGTCGGCGGTCGGGTGCCGGCGGCGGCCGGTGTCGAGAAGGTCGGCCACCTCGTCGAGGGTGAATCCGAGCCGCTGCGCCGCCTTGATCACCTGGAGCAGGGCGACGGTGTCCGGCGGGTAGAGCCGGTGGCCGCCGTTGGAGCGGGCCGGTTCGGCGAGCAGGCCCCGGCGCTCGTAGTAGCGCAGGGTCTGGATGTTCACCCCGGCCTGTTCGGCGACCTCGCCGCTGCGTAGCCCGGGGGTCGCCGGGCCGGCCCGGGCGCGGCCGCGGCGGCCCGGCCGACCAGGGACCGCAGTACGTCGGCGTGGCCGGGTGGCACCCGCACGTCGAGGGTCAGCGGGCTGCCGTCGTGGGCCGGGCTGACGGTGAAGGTGAAGAACGAGCAGCAGCTCGCTTCGCGTGCGGTGAGGTCCCTTACCGCCGTTTCGAGGTCGGGCGGGCCGGCCAGGCGAAGTCGGGCGTGGGTCGGGGTGAGCGACTCGACGGCGCGCACGGCGGTGGTGAGCAGGGCGTCGAACTCGGCCAGCCGGGGCGGCCGGTCGGCGGTGGGCAGGCTACAAACGTCCGGGACGACAAACGGCATCACAGCCTCCTCGTACGGGCGGTTCCGGTGCCGGGTCGGCGCCGGCCATCCGACGGTAAGCCTGTACCCGGGTACCGGATGCAACAGCCCGGACCGCCGCGCGCCCTCACCCGCGCGCCCGACGGGTCGGCGCCACCCGTCGGGCCGGCGGCCGGTCAGGGCAGTGACGGCTCCCGTCGCGCCCGCAGGACGATGTCGTTGCGGTGGTGCGTCCCCGGCGGCGCGGGAACCGTCCGTGGCCGGATCTCGTCGACCAGGACGGCCCAGTCGTCGTCGAGCAGCCCGGCGACCTCCCCGGGCTGGTAGAAGTCGGCCGGGTCGACGTCGAGGTCGTGCCGCGGCGGAAGATCGGCCAGATCGTGACTGACGACGAGCAGGGTTCCGCCGGGTGCGACCGTGGCCAGCAGGCCGCGCAGTACGGCGTGACCCGGTTCGCGGCGCAGCGGGAAGTACTGGGCCGAGACCAGGTCGAACGGGCCGGCCGGTGGTGGCTCGGTGGCCAGGTCGACCCGGGTCCACGTCACCCGGCCGGTGTCGTCCCCGGCCGCGGCGCGGCGCAGGGCCACGTCCGAGATGTCGACTCCGGTCACCTGCCAGCCGCGCCGGGCCAGCCAGAGCGCGTCGGCACCCTCGCCGCAGCCGAGGTCGAGGGCCCGCCCCGGCCGCAGGTCGGCCACCTCGGCGACGAGGACGCCGTTGGGGTTGCCGCTGAAGAGCTGTTCCCGGCTGAGGTACCTGTCGTCCCAGAACTTCGCGTCCATGGTTACCACCCTCGGTTCGTCGGTGCCGGAGGTGACCGCCTCCGGCGCCAACATGCCGCACCCCGGACGGGTTGACAAAGAAGTTTGCGGAAACCGCAAAGTAGCACCCCGCCGTCCCGTACGTCGGACACCCTCACCCGGACACCGCCCGAAGGCCCGTACGATGGCGGACGGTGCTGGTTCGCCCGACCCGTGAGGGTGGGGCGTCGTAAGAGGGAACCCGGTGCGAGACCGGGACTGCCCCGCAGCGGTGAGTGGGAACGACCGCCGTCATCAGAGCACTGGACCGCGAGGTCTGGGAAGCGACGGCCAGTAGGCGACCATCGGGTCACGCCCACGAGTCCGAAGACCTGCCAGCGCCGCGCACGCCGCCGGTGTGCGCCGCCGGCGGCCTCTCGGGAGGGCCAGGGCGGAAGCCGGTACCGACCCGTACCCTGCCTTCCCCCTCCCGTGCCCCGCCGGGCACCTCGAGGGAAGGACCCATCCGTTGAGCACCGCATTCGGCCAGAGCACCGTGCTCGGCTATCCGCGCATCGGCACCAACCGGGAGCTGAAGAGGGCCGTCGAGGCCTACTGGGCCGGCACCGTCGACGCCGGCGAACTGGAGCGCACCGCCGCCGGGCTACGCGCCGAGGTCTGGCGGACGCTGCGGGACGCCCGTCTCGACGCGATCCCGTCGAACACCTTCTCCTACTACGACCACGTGCTCGACACCGCCGTCGCCGTCGGCGCGGTTCCGGACCGGTTCGCCCGGCTCGGACTGTCCGAGCTGGACACCTACTTCGCCATGGCCCGTGGCGTCGACGCCGAGCCGGCGCTGGAACTCACCAAGTGGTTCGACACCAACTACCACTACCTGGTGCCGGAGATCGGCCCGGACACCGCCTTCGTCGCCGACCCGGCCAAGGCGCTGCGCGAGTACGGCGAGGCCCGCGAATTGGGCATCACCACCCGGCCGGTGCTGGTCGGGCCGGCCACGTTCCTGCTGCTGGCCAAGGGCGACGATCCGTTCGCCCGCCTCGACGACCTGGTCGAGGCGTACGCCGGGATCCTCACCGCCCTGGCCGACGCCGGGGTGGCCTGGGTGCAGCTGGACGAGCCCGCGTACGTCGCCGACCGCGCCCCGGCGGAGATCGACGCGCTGCGCCGCGCCTACACCCGGCTCGGTGGGATCGAACACCGGCCACGGATCTTCGTGGCCACCTACTTCGGCGAGCTGGGCGAGGCCCTGCCGGCCCTGCTGGACACACCGGTCGAGGCGATCGGCGTGGACCTGGTCGCCGGGCGGGGCAACCTCGACCGGCTCGCCGTCGCGGGGTCACTGCGCGGCAGGACCATCGTCGCCGGCCTGGTCGACGGACGGAACATCTGGCGTACCGACCTGCGTGCCGCGGCGGCCGCCGGGGCGGCGGTCGCCGGGCTCGCCGACCACGTCGCCGTCGCCACGTCCTGCTCGTTGCTGCACGTCCCGGTCGACCTGTCCGTCGAGACCCGCCTCGACCCGCACCTGTACGAGCGGCTCGCGTTCGCCCGGCAGAAGGTGGACGAGGTCGTCCTGCTCGGCCGCGCGGTGCGCGACGGCACCGGGCACCTGCCGGCACCGCCGCGCCCGGCGCCGGCGGCGTGGCGGCACGACGACGTACGGGCCCGGCTCGCCGCGCTCGGTCCCGCCGACCGGCGGCGCGGCGACCACGCCGACCGGGCCGCCCGCCAGCAGGAGCGGCTGGGGCTGCCGGAGCTGCCGACCACCACCATCGGGTCGTTCCCGCAGACCGTCGAGCTGCGTAGGGCGCGCGCCGCCCACCGGGCCGGCACCCTCGACGAGGCCGGCTACACCCGGCGGATGCGTGCCGAGGTCGAGCACGTCATCCGGCTCCAGGAGCGGCTCGGTCTGGACGTGCTCGTGCACGGCGAGCCGGAACGCAACGACATGGTGCAGTACTTCGGCGAGCAACTCGACGGGTTCGCCGCCACCGAGCACGGCTGGGTGCAGTCCTACGGCTCCCGCTGCGTACGTCCGCCCATCATCTACGGCGATGTCGCCCGCAAGGCGCCGATGACCGTGGTGTGGTCCACGTACGCCCAGTCGCTGACCAGCCGGCCGGTCAAGGGCATGCTCACCGGCCCGGTCACCATCCTCGCCTGGTCGTTCGTCCGCGCCGACCAGCCGCTGGCCGACACCGCCGACCAGGTCGCGCTCGCCCTGCGGGACGAGTGCCACGACCTGGAGGCGGCCGGGATCAGGGTCATCCAGGTCGACGAGCCGGCGCTGCGGGAAACCCTGCCCCTGCGCGGGGCCGACCAGAGGACCTACCTGGACTGGGCGGTGGCGGCCTTCCGCCTGGCCACCAGCGGCGTCGCCGACGACACCCAGATCCACACCCACCTGTGCTACTCCGAGTTCGGCGAGGTGATCACCGCGATCGACGCCCTCGACGCGGACGTGACCAGCATCGAGGCGTCCCGTTCGAAGATGGAGGTCCTCGACGATCTCGCCGCGGTCGGCTACCGCCGGGGTGTCGGCCCCGGGGTGTGGGACATCCACTCGCCACGGGTGCCGTCCCACGCCGAGGTGGTCGAGGCGCTGCGCCGCGCCGTCGCGGCCGTACCGGCCCGGCGGGTGTGGGTCAACCCGGACTGCGGCCTGAAGACCCGCGGCTATCCCGAGGTCGAGGCGTCGCTGCGGCACCTGGTCGCGGCCGCCGCCGAGGTACGCGGCAACTGACGGCACCGGGTCGGGCGGGCTCTCCGGTCCGCCCGGCCGGGCGCCGGCGACCTCGACGCACGGCACGGCGTCCGAAACGGCCCCTGCGGATTCACCTGCGGCGGCTGAGCGTACGCAGTCCGGCGCCGGCGCCGACCAGGGCCGCGCCGAGGACCAGGATGCCGCCGATGGCGAGCCCGGTCTGCGGGAGCCGGCCGCCGGGATCGGGTGACGCCGACGGGGTCGGCGGCGCGGGGGTGCCGGTCGGCACAGGGCCGGGGGTCCCGGTGGGGGTCGGTTCAGGGCCGGTGGGGGTGGGTCCGGGCGTGGTCGGCGCCGGTGCGATCGACACCGTGACCTCCGTCCGGCGCGCGGTCCCGGAGTCCGGCGCCGCCGACCCGGCCCGCAATCCGCCGGCCAGCGGTGTCGCGAGGGCGGCCGAGACCACGGCCGGCGGCACGGGCGCGGCCGGCGCGGAGGTGGCCGCACCGGTCATCCCGGCGGTGAGAAGGAGCCCCACCGCGACCCGTGGGACGGCCGCCCGGTTGGCCGGACGCGGGGCGCGGCCGGCCGGTGTCATGACGCCACCGGCCGGACGGTCGGCGCCGCCTCCGGCGCGGCGTCGAAGCCGCCGGCGGCGACGATGCGGTGCCAGCGCCTGTTCCGCAGCCACCAGCCGAGCAGCAGCGCCCCGGCCAGCAGCAGCCCGGCCGCCAGCGGCCACGGCACCGCCCACAGCGCCGAGTCGCGGCTCAGCGAGGGCAGCGGTCCGCCGCTCTCCTGCGGGTTGACGGTGACGGTCGTGGTCAGCAGGCCGGCCGGGAACACGCCGGGGAACCGTTGCGTCAGCCGCAGTTCCGAGTCGGGCAGCAGCTCGGGGATGTCGATGACCTCGCTGTTGGCGACGCGTATCCCGAACGGTCCGGTGACCTGGACCCGGGCCTTGCCGGAGAAGCGGACGTTGCCGTCGTTGGCGATCCGGTACGTCACCGTCATGTCGCCGCCGAGCGACAGCGGCGGGTTGGCATAGTCGACGTCCAGGGCGGAGATCAGGGCGGCCGGTTCGACCGGGCCGGCGACCCGCAGGTAGATCCGGGCGGCGATGCGTCGCTCGACGTTGACGGTCTGCCCGTCCTCCTGCCGTTCCTCGGTGTTGACCGAGGCGATCAGGCCGCCGATGTGGTCGCCGGGGCTCGCGTTGGCCGGTACCGCCAGTTCGAACGGGACGTCGGCCCGCTTGCCGGCCGGCAGCGTGTACGACTTCTTCGGCAGGGTGACCCAGCTCCCGACGCCGGTGGCCGGCTCGTCGGCGGTCAGCAGGGCGAATCCGCCGTCCGGGGCGGTGAACGCGTCGGTCGCGTACACGTTGACGGTCAGCGGCTTTCCGGTGAGGTTGCTGACCGCGACCCAGTCGGTGATCTTCTCCTCGGGGTTGAGCTCGTACGCGAACTCGTTGCGGCCGTTGGGTCCGCGCGGGCTCGACGGCTGCACGCTCCACCGGAACTCCTCGGCCGGGGCGTACCCGGGCAGCGCCGGTGGCGGGGCGGGCGCGGCGGCGGCCGGACCGGTGGCGCCGAGGATGACGGCCGACCCGACGAGCAGCCGGACGACCAGGCGGGTGGCACGGGAGTGGGTCATGTCAGCGGCTCCGTGGAGTCGATCCGGCAACGGTGGTGGGGATGCCGGGCCCGGCGGGCCCGGCATCCCCCGGTCGCGGAAAGGTCAGGCCAGGGTCAGGGTCAGGGTCGCCTTGTACTCCCCCGGCGCCACGTTGTCGGGGATGGCGAGGTCGAGGTCGGCGCCGCAGGCGAAGACGCCCGCGCTGGCACCGGCCGCCGACGAGCACAGTGTGCGGGTGTCGCCGAGGTCGGCCGCGGTTCCCGCGGTGACCGCGCCGGAGCCGCTGGTCTTGCTGGCCGACGGCGTCCAGGACAGGTTGCCGCCGGCGATGGTCGCGTCGGGTCCGACGAAGTCGGCGAGCTGGCCGGTCAGGTCCCAACCGGCGTTGCTGCCCCGAAGGTCGGTGACGGTGGCGCCCTGGAGCGCGCCGGTGGCGGTGCCGCCGACGGAGCCGCCGGTCAGGATGGCGGTGTCACCGGCGAGGTCGAGGGTGAACGCACCCGGGGCCACATCGGCGATGATTTCCTGCTGCTTGGTGATCACATCGTCGCCGGGCTGGATGGTGAACGAGGTGGACGAGGAGGTGGACGCGCCGAAGACGGTCGCGTCCGACGGCACGAACGCCGCGGTCAGCGCGTGGGTGCCGACCGGGAGCGCGGTCGTGGTGAGGGTGGCGGTGCCGGCCGAGACCGGGGCCGAGCCGATCACCGAGGCACCCCGGCGGAACTCGACGGTGCCGGTGGCGGTGTTCGGGGTGACGGTGGCGGTGAGGGTGACCTCGGTGCCCTGCTCGACCGGGCTCGCCGGCACGACGGCCAGCGCGGTCGAGGTCGCCTCGGCGACCGGGATGCGCCAGGTGTCGCCGGTGACGACGATCGCGGTGCGGTACTCGTCGGGGTGCCGGCCCTCGGTGAGGCTGAAGCACTCGACGATGACCCACCACTCACCGGCCGCCGGAGCCGTGCCGCCCAGCGCCGTGGTGAACGACCGGTTCGCCTCGATCGACACCGGAGCGGCGTCGAACCCGCCACCACCCAACGGACGACCCAGGTTCGAGTACGGCCCGCCCGGCCGACCGACCCGCAGGCCGGCGTTCTCGCCGTACCCGGTCGGGCACGCGGCGCTGCCGGCGGTGGCGAACATCGGGGTGTCGTTGACGTTGCCGCTGGTCTGCGACAACTGCACTTCGCCGAGCGAAGCCGCCTGCGCGGGACCGGCGACACCGACGAGGACGCCGCCGGCGAGCGCGGCTGCCCCCAACAGCGCGACCGCCCGAGCCAAGACACGCTTGCTCATGAATCACTTCCTCTCGTGAGGGTGATGGTGCCGGCCGGACCCTGCTGGTCCGACCGGCAATGAGGCTCTACACGGGCAGTGACCCGGCATGCAGGCCCACGTCTCCGCCGGACGTGCGGAAGGCGAACTCTGGGTGCCGTCCGGGCAGGTGGCCGGTTCACCCGAACCGCCCGTGTACGTAGTCGGCGGTGCGCTGGTCCTGCGGGCTGTCGAACATCAGCGCGGTGGGTCCATGTTCGACGATGACGCCGGGGGTGCCGTGCGAGGCGAGGAAGAAGGCGCACCGGTGGGACACCCGGGCCGCCTGTTGCATGTTGTGCGTGACGATGACGATGGTCACCTCGTCGGCGAGTTCGGCGATCGTCTCCTCGATGCGGCGGGTCGAGGTCGGGTCGAGTGCCGAGCACGGTTCGTCCATCAGCAGCACGCGGGGACGTACGGCGAGGGACCGGGCGATGCAGAGCCGTTGCTGCTGCCCGCCGGACAGGGCCCCGCCGGGTGAGCGGAGCCGGTCGCGTACCTCGCGCCACAGGCCGGCCTTGGTGAGACTTTCCTCGACCAGGTCGTCGCGGCCGGCGCGGCCGACCCGGGTGCCGGTGAGTCGCAGGCCGGCGACGACGTTGTCGTAGATGGACATGGTGGGGAACGGGTTCGGTTTCTGGAAGACCATGCCGACCTGGCGGCGGGCGTCGGTGAGCCGCCGGTCCGGGGAGTAGAGGTCGTGCCCGTCGAGCAGCACCTCGCCGGCCAGCGACGCGCCGGGGACGAGTTCGTGCATCCGGTTGAGGACGCGCAGGAAGGTCGACTTGCCGCAGCCGGACGGGCCGATGAGTGCGGTGACCCGGCCGGCGGGCATGGTCAGCGACACCCGGTCGAGGACCTTGTGGTCGCCGAACCAGGCGGACACGTCACGTGCGTCCAATGTGGCCAGTCCGTGGGCCGGGACGGGGTCGACGAGGGTCGGGTCGGTGGTCTGGGTCACCGCGGCGCCTTCCGGTCGGGTGGTTACAGCAGGTTGGGCAGGAGTCGGGCGACCTGGTCCGCGGCGGCGCCGCCGAGGGCGGCGACCAGCGGCACGCCGACGGTCCACGCCGGCCAGCCGCCCCACCGGCCGCGCAGGTAGGCGACGGCGAGGGTGGCCAGCAGCAGTGCCTGGCTCCACAGCATCAGCGGGGTCCAGGCGTCCGGGTCGGTCGCCATCGGCTGCTCGGCGGCGGGCAGCGAGGCGGCGCCGAACCTGCGGGCCGGGGCGGGTTGGGCCGGTGACACCAGGTCGGCGTCGACCCGGAGCAGGTCCTGTGGCAGGTACCGGTCGCCGTCGGCGGTGATCAGCGTGAGCCGTCCGGCGCCGGACGCCAGTCGCGGCGGGGTCGGGTCGCCGGGGCGGCGGGTTCCGGTGACCCGGTAGCTGTGCTCGCCCTGCCCGGTGACGACGGTGACCAGGTCGCCGGGGATGAGCAGGTCCAGGTCCCGGAACGGGCC
Organism: Polymorphospora sp. NPDC051019; assembly: GCF_040683055.1. Classification (NCBI taxonomy): domain Bacteria; kingdom Bacillati; phylum Actinomycetota; class Actinomycetes; order Micromonosporales; family Micromonosporaceae; genus Polymorphospora; species Polymorphospora sp. NPDC051019. The sequence goes on from NZ_JBFBCH010000006.1 coordinate 250,796, forward strand.
GCCGTACGCGGCCTGGCGGCCCATGACGACGCTGGTGCCGGGCTGGCCGGGCAGCACGGTGTCGCGGCGGTGGCCGGGGCCGTCGCGCAGCACCTCGGCGTCGCTGCCCTCGAGGACGACGGCCCGCAGCCCGATGGCCGGTATCCGCAGCACCGCGACCGGGGAGCCGGTCTCGACGATCCGTTCGTCGCCGGCGATGCCGTCGGTGAACTCGAGCCGGGTCTGGCCGACGGGGGCGGTGCCGCGGGCGAGTTCGGCGCGGTAGTCGGAGTAGAGCGTCTGCTGGCCGCGGGCGTACTGGAGATGCGAGACCAGGGTGAGGTGGACGACGAAGCCGAGCGTGAGCATGGCCAGGATGGTCAGGGCGGTGCCCGGCAGGTAGAAACCGAGCCGCCCCGTCCTGGACGGGGCGGCACCGGGTGGTGTCGTCGGCGTTGCGGTGGTCACCGGTCCGGCCCGTTCCCGACGGACGGGTCCGGTGCTCCGGTGCCGGCCGGGCTGTCCGGCCAGGTGACCGGGGCCGGTTCCGGGCGCCGCCGCCGGGTCAGCAGCATCGCGCCGGAGCCGGCACCGACCAGGGACAGGCCGGCCATCCCGAAGGCGATCAGCGAGATACCGGTCCTGGGCAGCATGCCGCCCCCGCCGTCGGGGTCACCGCCGGGGTCGTCACCCGGGTCGTCCGGGTCGCCGCCGGGGTCGTGGGCGGTGATCTCCACGGTCCGGACCGCCGACTCCGACGGCCGGTACGCGGTGGCGTCGGCCGGGGTGAACACCGCCTTGAGCGAATGGGTGCCGACCGCCAGGGTGGCGGTGAAGGCCGCGGTGCCCTGTGCCACGGCGGCGGTGCCGAGTTCGGTCTGGCCGTCGAGGAAGCGGACGGTTCCGGTGGCGCTGTTCGGGGCGACCGTCGCGGTCAGGGTCAGCGGGGTGTCGGCGGGCCGGCTGCCGTCGGGGGTGACGGTCAGGGTGGTGGTCGTGTCGGTGGCCGGCAGGCCGTCGGCACCGATCCGGTAGCTGTTGACGCTGTTCGACACCGCCTGCGTGTAGCGGTCGGGGTCGGCCGGCCGGAAGGTCGCCTGGAGGTCGTACGCGCCGTCGGCGAGGCCGGTCATGGTGAGGGTGGCCCGGCCGTCGGCGACCGGCACGTCCCGCACCGGGGCGAAGGCGGCCTCGCCGGAGTCGCGCCGTTCGAAGGTCACGGTGCCGGCCGCGGCGGCGGGGTCGACGGTCGCGGTGAGCACGGGCTGGCCGCCGCTCGGCGCCGGGCTGGCCGGGTCGACGGTGAGGTCGACGGTGACCGGTTCGGCGCCGACGTAGACGGTGAGCGGGCGGCTGGCGGTGGAGACCGCGTAGGCGTCGGGGTCGGTGGGGTTGAAGGTGGCGGTGAGGGTGTAGTCGACCTGGGTCGCGCCGACCAGTGGCAGGTCGCCGGTCTCCAGGACGGCGGTGCCGGTCTCGGTCACCGGGACGGCACCGAGTTCGCCGGAGCTGCCGGAAGTGGATTCGGTGGCCCGGCGGAAGACGACGGTGCCGGGTACGGCCGGGGTGACGGCCGCGGTGAGGGTGACGGGTGTCCCGGCCGCGATCCGGTCGGCGGGTTCGACGGTCAGCGTCGTCTGGGTGGCGGCGACCGACGAACAGCTGGTGCCGACCCGCCACTGGGTGCCGCAGACGTGGATGGTGGTCTGGAACTGGTCGGGGTGCCGGCCCTCGGTGAGGCTGAAGCACTCGACGATCACCCACCACTCGCCGGCGGCCGGGGCCGCACCACCGAGCGCGGTGGTGAAGGACCGGTTCGCCTCGATCGAGACCGGGGCCGTGTCGAAGCCGCCGCCGCCCAGCGGACGGCCCAGGTTCGAGTACGGCCCACCGGGACGGCCGACCCGCAGGCCGGCGTTCTCCCCGTACCCGGTGGGACATGCCGCACTGCCGGCGGTGGCGAACATCGGGGTGTCGTCGACGTTGCCGCTGGTCTGCGACAGCCGCACCTCGCCGAGCGAAGCCGCCTGCGCGGGACCGGCGGCGACGAGCACCACCCCGGCGACGACGGCGCAGAGGCTCAGGGCGCTGGTCACCAGCGCGGCCAGGATTCGCCTGCTCATCGGTTTGCTTCCTTTGCGTGACGGATGCGCCGGTCCGGGCGGCCGGCGGGCCGCCCGGACCGGCGGGGAACTAGCTGTTGAACCGCAGGTTGGTGTAGCCGCAGGCGGCGTTGAGGTCGTCGAGGGTGGTGGTACGCAGGCCGAAGCCGAACAGCTGCACGACGTTGCGGTTGGTGCCGCCGTCGTTGACGGTCGCGGTGCAGACCGCCGAGTTGGCGCCGACGAACGTGGCGGCGATCGTCGGGTCGGTGAGCTTCGCGGTCGGTACGACGTTGTAGACGTCGCGCCGGAGCCCGAAGCTGGGGTTGGTGGTGCCGCCGACCAGCGGCTGCTGCACCGACTGGCCGGGCATGCTGATGCCGACGAGGCGGGCGGCGCCGCGCCGGTCGGTGACCGGTACGCCGGTCAGGTTGGCGATGGCGGTGACGTTGCTCTGGGCCACGAACTGGCCGGAGGAGAACGGCACGACGTGGGTCAGGTTGCCGGTCAGCGCCGAGCCGTCGTGCTCCTGGGTCCGGGGCAGCCCGGTGAGGCACGGGTAGTCACCGAGGCCGATCTCGGTCTCGTTGATCTGCATCTTGCTCATCCAGAACTCCCAGGTGCCGGAGCCGGCCTGGATGGTCCGGGGCTGCACCGGGTTGCCGGCGATGGTGGTGTCGAAGCACTTGTAGACCCGCTGGATCTGGGCGAACGACATGTTGAACGGCAGGTCGCCGTTCTGGTTGACGGCCAGCGAGACGGCGTCGACGCCGAACGGGATGTACGTGTAGTTGCCGGTGCTCGACGGGGTGCTGCCGCCGCCGTACGACGACGAGCGGGCGTAGTCGACGCAGTTGCGGATGTCGGCGCCCTCGTAGAAGCCGGGGCCACCGTTGGTGCCGCCCAGGTTCTCGCCGCCCGACGCCCGCAGTGCGCGCCGGCCGTTGCCGGAGCCGTTCGGCCGGTTGAGGGTGCAGCCGGCCGACTTGACCTTGATGGTGTCGGTGCCCCGGGCGTCCCAGGAGGCGACGACCTTGCCACCGCCGGAGGTGATGACGTTGCCCAGGCCGTTCATCACGTCCTGGGTGGTGTCCGAGCCGACACCGGCCAGGACGCGGTAGTCGGTGGCCGGCGACGGGTCGGCGGCGGCCGGGGTGGCGGCCATGACGACGGCGAGTGCCGCGCCGAAGCCCGCCGCCGCCACCTTGCCGAAGGTGTGGACCTTCATGCTTGCTCCCTTTCTGGTGACAGGTGAGTCGGGAGAATCGTCTGTCGCCGTGCCGGTGGCCGAAACCGCGTGCGGGCGAACGTTTCGGGCCGCTGTCTTCCGCCAACACGTAGGCCGGATGAACGACTGTTGGCGGACCGGTGGGCCGGCCCAAGACCGTCGTTCATGGACGGTTCCGGGGTGCGCGGACGGCCAGGCGGCGCAGTACGGGGCCGGCCACGCCGCCGAGCAGGCCGACGACGAGCGCGCCGACGAGTACGTACCGGATCGCTCCGGCGGCGCTGCCGAGGGTGGTTCCGGCGGCGGGCCGGACGGACGGGGCCGGCGACGGTGCGACCGGACCGGGCGACGGCGGTGTCCCGGTGGCCGGTACGCCGGTCGGCGGGCCGCCGGCCGGCGGCGGCCCGGCCGGGGCCTCCCCGCCGGGCGGTGGGGTCGTCGGCGCGGTCGCCTTTCCGAGGGTGTCGGCGGCGGTGCGGGTCAGGTCGCGCATCGGCTGCGGCAACGGCACGTACCCTTCGGGCAGGTTGCCGGGTGCGACCCCCGGGGTCTGACCGGGGCCGGCGGCGTGCCGCAGCATCGCCGCGTAGTCGCGTCGGGCGTCGGCCGGGGCGGCCGTGTTCGCGATCGCGTAGGTGACCATGGTCAGCGGGTACGCGCCCGGGGTGGCCCGGGCCCGTTCCGGGTCGACGGCCACCACGCCCGGCACCTCGGTCGGTGCCATGGCCGACAGGGCGGTCGTCATCTGCGCGGTGGTCGCGCTTCGGCAGTCGGTGGCGACGTACGTGCCGGCCGCGTCGGGTGCGGCGGCGCAGAGTTCGGCGGTGTGCAGGCCGTACCGGGCGGCGGAGGCGGAGTCGGTGACCGACATCGCCAGCCGGAAGCCGGGCTCCTGGCGCGCGATCCGGGTCCACTTCGGCTGTTCGCCGGCCGGCAGGTTGATCGTCTGCAGCGGTACGGCGGTGCCCTTGCTGTCGGCGCGCAGGGTCAGCAGGGCGGCTTCGCCGAGGGAGCCGGCGTACGGCCGGTAGTCCAGTGTGCAGTTGGTGTACTCGACGTCCTGGAAGGACTCCTTGGCGCAGGTCTGGTCGGCCTTCGGGAAGTAGTCGACGGCTCCGGCGGCGAACAGCCGCTGGTAGGCCGGATTGACCACCATGCCGGGTCTGCCGGTGCCCTGGTCGTCGGCGGTGCCGGCCAGCCAGGCGCGGGCCGCCGGGTCGGCGAGGACCCACCGCCACAGTTCCCGGGTCGCCATCGAGTTGCCGACCGGGGTCATCAGCCCGTTGAGGGTCGCCGAGGGGGTCTGGTCCCAGAACCGGAAGACCGGGTTGAGGTCCAGGAACTCCTTGTCGTACTTGATGCTGTTGGGGTTGTCGGCCGGGCCGCCGATGCCGGACACGTCGCGGCGGTACGACTGGGTGAGGAGTTTGGCGACCAGCCGCGGAGTCAGGCGGAGCTGGGACAGCACCGCGCCGCGCAGCCGCTCCTGTTCCCCGCCGGAGGCGTACGGGTCGAGGTTGCCGTCGACGTTGAAGGCGACGACGACGCCGCTGGCGGCGACCGGGGCGTGCACCAGCGGCGGTTCGCTGCCGGGCACGGGGGCGGAGCTGAACACCACGCCGGGTGCGCCGGCGGACGGCGACAGCACCTGGTTCTGCGCCTCGAAGTCACCGATCGCCGAGTAGCCGATGACCGGGCCCGAGTTGGCGCACAGGGCCGGCTGCCAGGAGGTGATCGCCTCGGCGACGAGTTCGGTGCCGGCGGTACGCCGTTCGGCCTGGGTCAGCGAGCAGGCGGCGCCGACCGCCCGGAAGTCCAGCGGGACCACGATCCGGTGCCGCCACACCGGCAGGCTGAACGGTGAGCCGTGGACCGCGGCGGTGGTGGAGACGTCGGTGCCGGCGTACGGGTCGTGGCGGCCGCGCGGCACGATCACGAGGTGGCAGCGGCGGGGTCCCGCGCCGGCCGGGGCGCCGCAGCCGAGGTGGGGCGCGCGCGCCGCGTTCTGTACCTCGAAGGCGACCCGGCCGGTGCCGTCGGCGGCGCTGAGCGCGTAGGGGTACTCGTTCGTCGACGCCTCGTTGAAGTGTGCCCGCAGCACGTCGTCGTCGGTCTGGTCCATCGTGCCGCCGGGGACGTTGGGGTTGGGTTTGGTGCCGAACGGCTGCCGTGGGCTGCCGTCCGGGGTCCGGGCGCCGCCGACGGTCCGGAACGGCACCATCTGCGCGTCGGCGGGCAGCGGCTCGGCGGGGTCGGGGTGCGGGTAGCCGGCGATAGCGTCGAGCCGCCGCCGGCTGGCGTTCTTGCCGGCCGGCGCGTCCGAGCCCTGGGCCATCGCCGGCTGCGGCAGGCCGAGACCGAACTGGCAGGTCTCCCGGAACGCCAGGCCGAGCGGGTCGTCGGGGGCCTGCGGGTCGCCCCAGCACTGCATCAGCTGGAGGTAGTCGACGCCGACCGGCCGGTTGCGCGGGGTCGGTTCGGCGCCGGTCCAGGTGACCAGGACCGCCTGGTTGGTCAGGTCCCGGGTCTGCGAGACGGTGATCCGGAGGGCGGAGAAGTCCTCGTACCCGTCGGCCCGGCCGGGGACGGTGACGGCCGAGCCGGCGCCGTCCCCGCCGCGCGCGGGCCCGGCCGCCGGCGGTACGGCCAGCAGCGGTGCGAGGGCCAGCAGGCCGAGGACGAGCGTGGCGACGCGGGTCCGGCGGGCGGTCATCGCCGGTCTCCGCGGTCGCGGCGCCCGGCGAGGGTGTGTGCCAGCAGCGGTGGGCCGAACAGTACGCCGACCAGCAGGACGCCGGCGATCAGCATCACCGTGTGCCGCAGCCGCCAGCCGCCCTCGCCGTCGAGGGACACCGGTACGGCGGCGACCTGTTCGCCGCCGCCGCCGGTGCCGGGGTCGACGACCTCGCCGGTCTCCGGGTCGACGAGGCCGCCGGTCGGGTCGCCGGTCGCGGTCGCCGACGGTGCGGCCGACGGGCCGCCGGACGGCGTGGGTCCGCCGGGGCGTGGGTTGGCGCCGCCCGTGCCGCACCGGGCGGCGGCCTTGACCGGCGTCTCCTGCCGGGCGCCGGCGGTGCCGGTGGGACTCTGCGTCGGCCCCTGCCGGTCGCAGGCGGCCGGTTGGGGCGCGTTGCGGGCCAGCGTGTTGGTGCCGTCGCGGGAGAACGTCGGGTTGTTGCAGTTCTCGATGCCGATGTTCCGCTGCGGCGCCCCGGGGATCTTGCGGACCTGCTCCATGCCGGCCCGGACCAGGTTGATCGGCAGCGGCGAGTAGCCCAGGACGTCGGCCTGCTGCTGGCCCTCGCACAGGAAGTAGTTCGCGAAGGAGGCGAGGGTGAAGCCCTTGTCCTCGGTGACGTTCATCTCGATCCGCTGTGGAACGATCATGTACGAGTACGACGACAGCGGATAGACGCGCGGGTCGTCGTAGGTGTAGACCCCGTCGAGGATCTGGGTCAGGTAGTCCGGCGACGACGGGTTGTCGTTGATGGTCGCCCGGGTCAGCGCGACGGCGACGTTCGCGGCCGTCGGTTCGACGTAGTAGTTCGCCGCGTTGAGCATCTTGACGACCGGGAACCGGGCGTTGAGCGCGTACGAGTACTCGACGTAGGTGATGGCGCCCTCGGCGTTGTCCTGTCCGACGTAGCCGGAGACGCCGGTCGAGCCGGTGGCCCCGACGAACCCGTCGGCGGACCGGAACGGGTAGGTGGAGGTGATGCCGCACGGCGCGGGCTTGCCGAACCTGGCGCAGTAGGCGTTCCAGATCTGCGGGTGCTGCTTGCTCATCCACAGGGTCAGTTGGGCGCTGGTGCCCGAGCCGTCCTGCCGCACCACCGGGACGATGTTGCGGGCCGGCAGGGTCAGTCCGGGGTTGTGCGCGGCGATCTGCGGGTCGTTCCAGCGTTTGACGGCCCCGGTGAAGATCTTGGCGATGACCTCGCCGGACAGCCGCAGGTTGGTGACCCGCCGGCCGCCGATGGTCAGGTTGTACATGAACGCCGTGCCGCCGGCGACGATCGGCATGTACCCGAACCCGCGGTCCGGCCGCAGGTCCGAACCGCCGAAGACGTCCCGCAGGCCGTACGGGATCTCCGAGACGCCGAAGTCCGAGGTCCCGTTGCGGAACTGGTTGCGGCCGTCGGTCGAGCCGGTCGCGTCGTAGTTGACGTAGATGCCGCGCTGCTCGACGTTGCGCCGCCAGTTGTCGAGCGCGTTGGCGCTCCACGACGAGCCGGTGCCGCTGATCTGCACCAGGGTCGGGGCGGCCCGGGCGGGCACCGGCGACGCCGCCAGCACGACCATGACCGCCGCGAGGGCGGCCAGGAGGGAACGGCTGCTACGCATCACTTACCTCGCTGTCACTTGCGTGGACTCCGGGTGCCTGACGGGCCCGGGCGCGGGCGGCGAACCGGGCCGCGTCGCGGCGGGACGCCCGGGCCCGGGCGCGGGCCGCGCGGCGGCCGAGCTGGCCGGGCGCCCGCCCGCCGACCAGTCGGGCGATCGCGAACAGGATCAGGACCAGCCCCATCAGTACGGCGGCCGCCCCGAAGCCGCGCGCGATCATCGCCTCGTCCGGGCGACGTACGGCGTCGAAGACGAACAGCGGCAGCGACGTCTGGGGGCCGCTGGTGGGGTTGGCGTTGGTGTAGGCGGCGAAGCCGGCGGTGAGCAGGACCGGGGACGTCTCGCCGATGCCGCGTGCGGTGCCGAGGATGACCGCCGTGGTCAGGCCGGAGCGGGCGGTCGGCACGACCACGTGCCAGATGGTCCGCCACTGCGAGGCGCCCAGCGCGAGCGACGCCTCCCGCAGGGTGCCGGGCACCAGCCTGATCACCACGTCGGCGGCCCGGATCATGATCGGCAGCATCATCACGCCGAGCGCGAGCGACGCGGCGAACCCGGACTTGCCCATCCCGAGGGCGAGGACGACGGTGGCGTAGACGAACAGCCCGGCGACGACCGACGGCAGCGCGGTCATCGCCTCGGCGATCGTGCGGACCAGCCGGCTGAACGGGCCGGGGAGTTCGCTGAGGAAGACCGCGCAGACCAGGCCCAGCGGTACGGTGACCGCGAGCGCGATGGCGATCTGCATGAGGGTGCCGATGATCGCGTGCCGGATCCCGCCGACGCTCAGCGGCTGCAACGGCCCGGCCCGCCCCATGTCGTCGGCGAAGAAGTTGAGGTAGACGAGGGCCTCGCGGCCCCGCCACAGGGTGAACACGACGACCACGACCAGCGCCAGCAGCATCAGGGCGGCGAGGCTGTGCACCACGGCGGCCGCGAGCCGGTCGCGGACCGTCGGCCCGCTCTCGTCGAACGAGACGAGCAGGGTGTAGAAGCCGAGGAACGCCAGGTAGGACACGACCACGAAGCCGAGTACGCCGTCGAACGGCGCCAGCCGGGTGAACAGCAGGGCGGTCAGGCTCACGCCGGCGACGGCGGCACCGGCCAGTGCGAAGCCGTCGGTGCGGCGCGGCCGTCCGATCACCCGGCGCCGCTCGGGGACGTCGGGGCGGGGTTCGGCGGCCGGCAGCACCGTCGACCCCGGCACGGCCGGTCCGGCCTTGGTCAGATCAGGCGATGTCGACACGTCACACCTCGCTCGCGGCGCCGGAGCGGCTGCGGCTGATGACGATCGACGCCACGAAGTTGACCACGAGGGTCATCAGGAACAGCACCAGACCGGCGGCCATCAGGGCGGCGATCCCCAGGGCGGTCGAGTCGCCGTACCGCAGCGCGATCAGCGCGGAGATCGAGCCGGCACCGTTCTGCAGGATGTGCGGCTGCACGACGAAGACCATCGACACGATGAGGTAGACGGCGATCGTCTCGCCCAGCGCCCGGCCGAGCCCGAGCATGGTGCCGCCGATCATGCCGCCGCGGCCGAACGGCAACACGACCGACCGGATCATGCCCCAGCGGGTCGCGCCGAGGGCGTACGCGCCCTCCCGCTCGCCGACCGGTGCCTGGGAGAACACCTCGCGCATGACCGAGGTGATGATCGGGGCGACCATCATCGCCACGACGACGCCCGCGATGAACGTCGACGAGGTCAGCGCGGTCGGGCTCGCCACCGGGTCACGCGGGTCGTAACCGTCCACCTTGAACAGTGGTATCCAGCCGAGGTAGGTGGCCAGCCAGCGGGGCAGCCCCTCCCCCTGGTCACCGGCGACCAGCAACCGTGGCTGGAGCAGGAAGAAGCCCCAGATGCCGTAGACGACGCTCGGCACGGCGGCCATCAGGTCGACCAGGTTGACCAGCAGCGGCCGGATCCGCCGGGGCGCGTACTCGGAGATGTAGAGGGCGGCACCGGTCGCCAGCGGCACCGAGATGGCGATCGCCACCAGGGCGATGAGCACCGTGCCGGTCAGCACCCCGGCGACGCCGAAGTTGTTGCCCGCCGGGTCCCAGTCCTGCACGGTCAGGAACCGCCAGCCGGCCACCTCGATCGCCGGCCACGCCTGGATGGTCAGGAAGAGCCCGACGAGCACCATGATGAACAGCACCGCCGCGCCCCCGGCCCGGGCGATGCCGCGGAACACCAGGTCGGACGGGCCGCGCCGCTGCACGATGCGGCGGGGGCCGGGGGCGCCGTCCGGCTGGTCGGCGGGCGGGCCCGCGACGGTGGGCGGCGGCGGGGCGGCGTCGGGTCCGCGCAACGTCGTGGTCGTCACCGGGGTGTCCTGGTCGGCTGCCCGGGGCGGGACACCGGGCGGATGCCCGTCGGCGGGGTACGTCCCGACCACTGCGGCCGGAGGTCGTCGTCGCGGCCGCGCCGGCCGTCCCGTCCGGTGCCGCGGGTCCCGTCGACGATCGCGGCCTGCGGGACGGCCTCGAGGAACCGCTCGACGTTGTAGGCGCACTCCCGGCCGCGCAGGTACGACCGGCTGGAGACGGCGACGACGGCCCGGTCGAGTTCGGCCCACCAGCACCACTGGCCGTTTTGCTCTACAGTGGACTCGTTCACCCGCAGCCGGTCGTGTCCCTGTTGGAGACACACCACGGCGTCCCGGCACTCGCCGTACGTCGGATGACAGCCGCTGCCCCGCCCGAGCGGGCGGTTGTTCGGCGACACCAGCATCCAGAAGACGCCGGCCTGCGGACCGTCCCCGTCGATCCCCCGCTGCGGCGGCACGGCGAAGAACACGAAACGTGATCGCTGCATCCTGATGCCTTTCCTGGCCCGTACCGAGGCACGTATCGCCCGGCTCCCCAACTCGGCCCCCGCCGTCGGTCAGCGTGCGCAGGCTCGATGACCGGACCAGCAGACCGGGACTCACGCCAGACATGCGCAAGGTGAACAGAAAGTACGCGGACATCAACCATCCGTATGACCGATGCCCCGCTTACGGATGACCTCCGGATCGGGAACGGGGGCGGTTCGCACCGCCCGTCCGGGCGGCCGCCGCGGCCGGCCGGGTCGCCAGCCACCCGACTCCCACCAGCGCCAGCACACCGACGACACCCGCCAGCCACCACAGGCTCACCCCGAGGGAGGCCGACCCGGTGCGGGCCACGGGTAGCGGCGTGGGAGCGCCCGGCGCCGCCTCCGTGCCGGGGCCGGCTTCCGGTACGACGTCCGGCGCCGACGGTTGCGGTCCGGCCGACGGCGACGCCGCCCCCGCCGGGTTCGCGGTGGCCGCCGCTGCCGCCGTACCGCCGCCCGGGCTGAGGCGCCAGCCGCTGCCGGCGACGGTGATCGAGGTGACGAACCGGCCCGGATGCTGCCCCTGCGTCTGGCTGAAGCACTCCGCCACCACCCACCACTCGCCGGCCTGCGGAGCGGTGCCGCCGAGGGCGGTCGTGAAGGACCGGTTCGGCGTGGCGGTCACCGCCGCCCGGTCGTAGCCGCCGGAGGTGAGAGGGCGGGCGAGATTGGTGTACGGCCCACCGGGCCGGCCGATGCGCAACAACGCGTCGGAGCCGTACCCGGCCGGGCAGGACGCCGACGTCACACCGGAGGCGAAGACGGGAGTGGTGTCGACGGACCCGCTGCCCGGGTCGAGCCGGACGGTCCCCAGGAACACGGTCTGGTCCGGCGCGGTCCGCGCGACCGGATACACGGCCGCACCAACCGCCAGGACGGCGTGGACGAACAGGCGAAGGACTCGGATTGGCTTCACCAGACGGTCGTACGGACGACCGGCGACGGCACGTCCACGCCGGACCACGCGCCAGACGGACAACGGGTGAACGGGAGCCGGACCCCTACGGTGCGCCCGCTTCCGGCACCGGGTTGAACTCGTCGTCGACCAGGCCGAGCCGGTGCGCCAGCACCGCCGCCTGCACCCGGTTACGCAACTCCAGCTTCTCCATCACGGCGGACACGTGCGTCTTGACGGTGGTGACCCCCAGGTGCAGCCGCACACCGATCTCGGCGTTCGACAGCCCGGCGCCGACCAGGGCCAGCACCTCCCGCTCCCGGGCGCTGAGCGACCGCAGCGCCGCCCACGACCGGTCGGGCCCCCGTTCCCGGTCATGGGCGGCGAGCGCCCGGCGCAGGACGCGGGCCAGCACCGGCGGCGCCAGCAACGTCTCACCCCGCGCCGCCCGGCGCACCGCGTCCACCAGTTCCTCCGGGGCGCCGTCCTTCACCAGGTAGCCGATCGCGCCCGCGCCGATCGCCCCGTAGATGTTGACGTCGTCGGCGAAGGTGGTCAGCACCAGCACCCGGGCGGACGGCTGCCGGTCCAGGATGCGTCGGGTCGCCTCGATGCCGTCCGTCCGGGGCATCCGGAGGTCCATGAGGATCACGTCGGGCCGCAGCCGCTCGGCGAGGCGTACGGCCTCGTGGCCGTCGCCGGCCTCGCCCACCACCTCGAAGCCGCCGGCCGTCTGCAACAACAGGCCGACCCCGGCCCGGACGAGTCTCTGGTCGTCGACCACCAGCACCCTGATCACGCGTTCTCCCTGATCGGCAGCCGGGCCGACACCCGCCAGCCACCGCTGTCCGCGGCCGCGGCGGTGAGCGTGCCGCCGAGCAGGCCGACCCGCTCCCGCATCCCGGCCAGCCCGTACCCGGACGCGGGCAGCACGGGACGCTCCCGCACCGCCCCGCTGTCCACCACCTCCAGCAGCAGCGTGCCGTCGGCCACCCGGATGTCGACCGTGGCGGTGGCTCCGGGCCCGGCGTGCTTGAGGGTGTTGGTCAGCGCCTCCTGCACCACGCGGGCGGCCGTCGTCCCCACCGACAGCGGCACCCGGGACAGCGTCTCGGGAACGCTCACCCGGACCGTGACACCGGCCTCGCCCACCCGGCGGGCGGCGTCCCCGATCATCTGCTCCAGCTCCACCTGCGGGCCGTCCCGCTCGACCGTCTCCGGGTCCCGCAGCACCTCCAGCAGTTCCCGCAGCTCGTCCAGCACCTGGCCGGCCGTTTCGCGCAGCTCACCGAGGGCGGCCACCGCCGGCTCGGTCCGGCCGGTGTGCTGCACGGCGTACCGCGCCGCGCCGGCCCGCAGGGCGATCGCCGCGATGTGGTGGGCCACGATGTCGTGCAGGTCCCGGGCGATGGCCGCCCGTTCGGCGAGACGGGCGGCCCGGGTCTCCGCGGCGCGGCGTTCCCTCATCTCCCGGGCCCGCTCCTCGGCCGCCGCCGCGGCGAGGCGTACCCCGCGCAGGTAGCGGCCGAACGCCACCGGCGCCGCGGCGACGCCGGCCAGCATGATCAGGCTGAGCACCCCGGTGACGCTGAACCGCACCGCCGCGTCGCCCTGGAGCAGGACGTTGGCCAGCGCCACGCCGAGGAACAGCGCGTACGCCGCCGCGGTCGACGCACGGCCGGACCGGTACGCGACGTAACCCAGCGCGACCGCGGCGGCGAGCAACGAGGTGCCGCCGCCGGCCGGGGTCGCCGCCACGGCGACGAGCAGCAGTGCCGACTCCACGACCAGCACCGGCCAGGGCCGCCGCCGTACGGCGATCAGGGCGAGCCCGGTGAGGACCGCGACGACGATCCCCGCCCAGTCCCCACGTGCCGCCCCGGGCTGGACGATCCAGGTGCCGGCCAGCCCCAGCCCGGCGGTGACCAGCCCGAGCAGGACGTCCGGCCACCAGCGGCGTCGCGCCTCCGTCACCGGCCCACCATACGGCGGCCGGCGCCGGCCACCGGCCCTCCCACCGGCCACCTCGCCTCCTCCGGGTGGCCGGGACACCGACCACCGGCACGACGGTGGCGCCCCGGCCGCGCGCCTAGCGTCGACCGCTGTGATCAGCGACGCCCCGACCTTCCTCGCCCAGTTCGTCCGGCACCCGTTCACCACCGGCGCGGTGCTGCCCAGCGGGCCCGGGCTCGCCGCGGACATCACGGCGGCGGTGCCCCGTACGGGACATCCGGTCGTGGTCGAACTCGGCCCGGGGACCGGGGTGTTCACCCGGGCGATCCAGCGGCGGCTGGCCGGCCGGGGACGCCACGTGGCGGTCGAGGTCAATCCGGCCTTCGCGGCCGGACTGGCCCGCCGGCACCCGGCGGTCGAGGTGGTACGCGCCGACGCCGCCGCGCTCGGCCGGGTGCTGCTGGACCGCCGGCTGCCGTCCGTCGACGTGGTGGTCAGCGGACTCCCCTGGGCCGCCTTTCCCGCCGGACGCCAGCGGGCGATCCTCGACGCCGTGGTGGGAGCGCTCGACGCCGGCGGTGTCTTCACCACCTTCGCGTACCGGCACGCGCTGCCGGCCCGGCCCGCGCGCCGCTTCCGCCGGCTGCTCGACGGGGCGTTCGAGGAGGTGACCGTGGGCCGGACCGTCTGGGGCAACCTGCCGCCGGCCCTGGTCTACCACTGCCGCCGGCCGGCCGGCGCCGGGAGTCCTCCACCCGCCCCGGCGGGAACGCCGGCGGGCACAGGCTCCGGGTGTGCACCGGCTGCGACACGTTGCGGGGCGGGCGTCGCCGGGACGTGAGCGGTACGTCGTCTTCCGTAGCCGGGACCAGGAACGACCCGCGCGCACGCCGTTGACACGTACCCCGTCGAGCGGCCGGGCGGGCCGGCCGGTGGGCGGGTCAGGCGTGGCGGCGGGAGCGGGCGACCAGGTATCCGATCGCCACCCCGACCGCCAGGACGGCCAACATCCGCGAGGGGAAGTTGGTACGGAGCCGGTCGAGCCCCGCACGCGGGTCGGCCACCGTCCCGGCGGCGTCCGCCACGGCGTCGACCACCGTGTCCCCGAGCTTGCTCACGTTCACCACGCCCACCGTCCCTCCGCGTCCTCGGTTGCCGCGAGCCCCGTACCCGCCGGCACGCCGGTGAAACGGCCGGGACAGCGGGTCCGGTACGGTCGCGCCGTCGTCACCACGGCCGTCATCGTCGCCCGGGTCCGGGTGCCCGGCCACGGTGCAGCGAGGAGATCCGATGCGGCAACCGCCCGGGCCGCCCGCCGACGGCGACCGCGTCACCGCACCGGGGTTCGGGCACGGTGACTGCCACGACACCGCACTCGGCACCCTGCTGGGCCTGGCCGGCGTCGCCCATCCCGAGGACCTGATCCTCGGCGAGCTGGCGTTCGGTGTCACCGTCGACCGGGGCGTCGCCGACGGGCTGTCCCTGTCGTACCGCAGCGGGCCCGCCCTGCCCCCGGCCACCGGCCCGGCCGGCACCGGAATCACGCCGACCCGGTGGCGGGCCACGGACCTGCCGGACCTGTGCCGGCACCTGCGCGACCGGACCCGCGACGGGCGGCCGGTCGCGGTGACCGTCGACCAGTACGACTACGAACCCGCCCCGTTCCACCGCGTCGCCCACGTGCCACACGACCTGGTGGTCACCTCCGCCACCGGCAGCGGGCTCGACGTGCTGGACAGTTTCCCCGCGTCCCGGTTCGCCGGCACCGTCGAGCCGTCCCGGTTCGCCCGGTGGGCCGACTCGCCACATCTCGGCGCGGCCCGGTACGCGACCGTGGAACTGGCGGTGCGGCCCGGCGCGGCCGAGGAAGCGGCCGGCTGGCTGGCCCGCAACTGGCGGGACCGGATCCGGCGCAACGTCGCCGCGATGCTCGACCCGTCCGACCGGCACGGGGTCGCCGCGATCGGCCTGGTCGCCGACCGGCTGGCGGACTGGCTGGCCGGTCCGGACTTCCAGCCCGACGCCGGCCGCCGCCGGGAGCTGGCGGTGAGCAGCTTCACCGACCTCGGCGCGATGCGTCGCGGGCACGCGCTCTGGCTGTCCCGGGTCGCCGGGCTCGGCCGTCCGGCGCTGGGCGAGTGCGCCGACCGGGTCCGCGCGGTGTCGCGGCAGTGGGACGTCGCCGCCTCGCTGTGGCTCGCCGGTGCCCGGTCGGGTCAGGTGGTCGATCCGGCCGCCGCCGACCTGGTCGCCAGGGGCCTGCACCAGGTGCCGAAGCTGTTGCGGCTGATCGCCGCCGCCGAGCGGCGGATGGTCGAGCAGATCGACGCCGCTGTCCACACCGGAGGATGACCGGACGCCATTGACCGGCCGGCCGGCGACCGGCTACTTTCTCGCTGGTCGAAACGCTTCGACTCCCCATCCGGGCGGGCAGCGCGCGAAGAGGCGCGCCCGCGCGTCCCGGCCCGCACGGCCACACCCCGCCCCGTCGCCCCGGCGGCCGGGAAGGAGTCCGATGCCCACGAACCAGGCGCCGGTCCACGAGGAGGCGCCGTCGGTCGGCCCGGCCGCGGCGGTCGTCATCGACCTGCTGGAAGAGGTGGTGGCCCGGACCCCGGACGCCGTCGCGCTGGTCGAGAACGGGACGGTCATCGACTACCGCACCCTGTGGCGCGACGTCACGGCGACGGCGTCGGCGCTGCTCGACGACGGCGTCGCGGCCGGCGAACCGGTCGGAGTGGCCGTACAACGCTCGGCCACCGGGATCGGCGCACTGCTCGCGGTGCTGCGGGCCGGTGGCGCGTACGTGCCGCTGGATCCCGCCGACCCGCCGGACCGGCTGCGCGACATCGTGCGGACCTGCGGCCTGCGGCGGATCGTGCCCGCCGCGCCACTCCCCCCGGCCGTCACCGCCGGCCTGCCGCTGCGGATCGTCGAACCCGCGCCGGCCCCCGGACCGGGCACCGCCGCGGCACCCCTCCGGCCGGCGACCGGCGGGCTGGCGTACATCATCCACACCTCCGGGTCCACCGGCCCCGCCAAAGGCGTCCTGGTCGGGCACCGGGCCCTGGCGACGGCCGCCACCGCCCTGCTCGAGTCCTGGCGGATCGGGCCCGGCGACCGGTTCCTCAGCTTCGCGGCACCGACCTGGGACACCAGCGGCGAGGAGACCTACCCGACGCTGCTCGGCGGGGCGGCCCTCGTCATCGACCGGCGGGCCACCGACGGCACCGTGACCGGGCTGCTCACGGCGGTCGAGCGGAACGGCGTCACCGTCGTCGACCTGCCCACCTCGTTCTGGTACGAGGTGGTGGACTTCCTCCGGACGACCGGTCGACCGCTGCCGCCGTCGCTGCGTCTGGTCGTCATCGGCGGCGAGGAGGTGGCCGCCGGACCGGTCCGCGCCTGGTGCGAACTGGTGCCCGACCGGGTCCGGCTGGTCAACACGTACGGCCAGACCGAAACCGTCCTGGTCACCCACCAGGCCGAACTCGGCGGCGCCACCGGCCGCCGGCTGCCCGACGACGTGCCGGTGCCGATCGGCCGGCCCCTGCCGCACGTACGTCAGGTACTCGTCCCGACGGCACCCGGCTCCCCGGTCGCCGAACTGTACGTCGGCGGGCCGGGGCTCAGCCTCGGATACCGGGCCCGGCCGGGGGCCACCGCGCGGCGGTTCGGCCCCGTACCGGGCGCCGGCGGTGACCGACTGTTCCGCACCGGTGACCTGGTGACGGCCGGCGCCGACGGCCAGCTCGCCTACGTCGGCCGGGTCGACCGGCAGCTCAAGATACGCGGCCACCGGGTGGAGCCGGAGGCGGTGGAACGGACCCTGCTCGGCCATCCGGGACTGGTCGCCGTCGCGGCGTACGGGATCGACGCGGCCACCGGCGGCCGGCGACTCGCGGCCGCCGTCGTGCCCCGGTCGGGGACGGCCGTGACCGGGCCGGAGCTGGCCGCCTGGCTGCACGACCGGCTGCCCGCCCATCTGGTGCCGACCCGCTGGTCGGTGCGTACCGCGCTGCCGATGCTGCCGAACGGCAAGGTCGACCACGCGGCGCTCGCTCCCGACGACGCTGGTGACGGCGGCGGGCCGGAGGTGGTCGGCGACCCCGTCGTCGCCGACGTCACGGCGATCTTCAGCCGGGTCCTCGACCGCTCCCACGGCCCGGACGACGACTTCTTCGACGCCGGTGGCGACTCGATCCTCGCCGCCCGGCTCATCTCCCGCCTCTACCGCCGCTTCGACGTCGAACTCACCTTCGTCGACCTGTTCGAGTGGCGTACGCCGCGCGGCCTGGCCGACCTGCTGCGGCCCGCCGGCTCGGCGGCCGCCGGCCCTACCGGTTCCGGCCCCACCGGTCCCGCCGACGGTCGGACGGAGCCCCGTCATGGGTGAGCCGGCACCGGACCGCCACCTGGCGGAGCTCCTCGCCATCTGCGCCGACGTGTTCGGCCGCGACGTCGCCGCCGGGGAGAACTTCTTCGACCTCGGCGGCGACTCGGCGCAGGCCACGGACCTGTTCCTGCGGCTGGAGGCCCGGCTCGGCGTCGAACTCGACGTCACCGTGTTCTTCGAGGCCGCCGACTTCCGCGACCTGGCGTCCCGGCTGGCCGGATCCACCACGCCGGCGGTGGACGGGTCCGGGCCCGGTACGCCGGCATGACCGGGTCAGCCGACCCGACGCAGCCGCCCCGCGAGCCGGGTCAGTGGTTGCGGCGTGGCGAAGTCGTCCGGTACCAGGCCGGACCAGCCGTCGGCGGCGAGCCGGTCGAGGACCGCCGGCACCAGCAGCAGCCGGCCACCGGCCGCCAGGTAGCAGTGCCGCGGATCGGCGTCGTCGAGCCCGTTGAACCGGGCCACCGCGCCGCGCAGCGCCGCCAGCGCCGGCCGGCCCGGGTCGCCGTCGACCCGGGCGTCCGCCGGCTCCTCCCCGGGGCGCAGGTCGGCCCGCACCGGATCGCCGATGTCCGCGCCGAGCCGGGCCGCGACCTGGTCCAGGGTCAGGTCCGGGCCGTCGAGATGGGTCCGCAGGATCCGTTCCGGGCCGGCCAGCAGGGCCCGCATCTGCGCCGGGTCGAAGACCATGCCGTTGAAGCTGGCCAGGACCCACATCGCACCCGACTCGACGGTGGTCATCAGGTAGGAGTCGAAACCCTCCCGGTCGATCCTCGTCTCGTTGCGGCCCATCCCCAGCTCCAGCTCGCCGGCCGTGGCCAGCAGGCCGGTCAGCTCCCGGTCGTCGCGCCGCTGGAGCTCGGTCAGCTCGGGGCCGTGGTCGAAGTTGACCGTCGTCCCGGACGCGAACGCGACACCGCGCCGCCGCTCCTCCGTGGCCAGGATCTCGCGCAGCGTCAACTGCCCCAGCCGGTACCGGCTCTGCACCCGCAGCATCCGCAGGCGCAGCCGCTCGATCAGCGTGCCCACCGTCGGCCGGTCGGAGACATCGACCGTGGTCGGCAGGATGCAGTGGTAGCAGCCGACCACCTCGCGCTCCCGGCCGGTCCGCCCGCCGAAGTGGTCGCGTACGACGGTCGACGGGGCACCGGACATGATCGCCAGCAGGGCGTGCACCAGCGCCGAGTAGACCACCGCCGGACTGGTGCGGTGCCGGCGGGCGGCGAGGACCAGGGCCGCCGGCAGGGCGGCGGAGCGGTAGCTGGCGCCGTACCGCTGCAACACGTCGGGGCGCAGCGGCACGAACAGGCGGGCCGGGATCCGGCGTACCTCGTCGCGCCAGAACCGTTCCGCGGCCTCGCGGCCGGGCACCAGCTCGCCGGACCGCTCGTCCAGTGCCGAGTCGGCGGGCTGGTGGCCGCCGGGGCGTACGGCGCCGGCCGGCGGCGGGTCGGCGTCCGCACCGGCGGTGCCGGTGTCCGGCCGGTCCCGGCCGGCCGGGTCGGCGGGCACCGCCCGGCACGCCGCCGCCAGCCCGGTGAGCACGAGCCGTTCGCTGTGCCCGTCGAAGACGGCGTGGCTGACCACCACCAGCAGTTCCACGGCGCGACCGCCGGAGCGGACCACGCCGAACCGGACCAGTTCGGTGTCGGCGGCGGTGAACGGCGGCTCGGCCAGCGCCCTGCGGAACGCGTCCCGGGCGGCGTCGGAGTCGTCGTCGCAGAACCGGACCGCCGGCTCGGCGGCGGCGTGCACGACCTGGACCGGCGAGCCGGCGTCGTCGAGCCGGAACGTGGTGCGCAGCGCCTCGTGCGCGGCGACCAGGTCGCGCAGCACCGCCACCGCGTGCCGGTGCGGGATCGGCGGATCGGGCCGGTAGGAGACGGTGATGGCGTTGCAGCTTCCGGTGAGCAGCTTCCACCACTCGAACTGCTGGGCACCGCCGAGCGGTGCCCGCCGAACCTCCACGCCTCCGGCCACCGGACGATGATGCCACGGCCGGCGACGGGGAGCCGACGGTGACGGCCGGCGCGGCTGCCGCCGACGGTCCTGACAGGACGGTGCCGGCGGGATCCACATCGGGCGGATCCGCGGGGCCGCCGCTGCTGCCACCGGAGGAGCTGGCGGCGACGCTGCGCCCGTCCGGCCGGGCGCGCGGGCTGCCCGCCGCCGCCTACACCAGCGACCGGGTGTTCGCCTTCGAGCGCGACCGGTTCTGGCGCGGCGGCTGGACCTGCCTCGGCCGGGCCGACCGGCTCGCCGAGCCCGGCGACCAGGCCGGCCTCGACGTCGCCGGCGCCGGCGTGCTCGTCGTACGCGACGCCGCCGGGCGGCTGCGCACCTTCCGCAACACCTGCCGGCACCGGGGTCACGAACTCGTCGCCCGCGACTGCGTGGTCCGCCGTCCGACCGTCTGGTGCGCCTACCACGCCTGGGTCTACCGGCTCGACGGCACTCTGCGCAACGCACCCCGGTACGACCCGCCGCCGGACGCCGACCTCGACCTGCTGCCGGTCCGGTCGGCACAGTGGCGGGGCTGGCTGTTCGCCGACCTGTCCGGCGACGCGCCACCGCTGCCCGACGTGGTCGGCGATCTCGACAGCGTGCTCGCCCCGTACCGGCCGGAGGAGCTTCGGGTCGTCGCCAGCCGGAGCTACGACGTCGCCGCGAACTGGAAACTGGTCGTGGAGAACTACCTGGAGTGCTACCACTGCCCGAGCACCCACCCGCAGCTCAGCCGGGTGCAGCGCACCGAGGGCGGGGAGAGCTTCACCCCGACCGGTGGCTGGCTCGGCGGGCACCTCGACCTGCGTAACTCGGCCAACGCCATGTCGCTGGACGGGACCGGCCCCGGCTGGACCTTCCCGCGACTCGACGAGGACGCCGCCCGCCAGGTCCGCTACCACCTGCTGCCGCCCGACCTGTTCGTCACGGCGACCCCGGACCACCTGGTCACCCACCGGCTGGTCCCGGTGGCGACGGACCGGACCCGGGTCGAATGCGAATGGCTCCTCCCGGCCGAACTGGTCGCCGCCGGCACCGACCCCGGCTACGCCGTCGACTTCTGGCACACCACGAACCGGCAGGACTGGGCCGCCTGCGAATCGGTGCAGCGCGGAATCTCCGGCGGCGGCTACCGGCCCGGGCCGCTGGCCCCGCACGAGGACCTGCTGCACACCTTCCTCGTCCGGGTCGCCACCGCGTACCGGACCGGCGGGCCGCTGCCACCGGCCGGACCCACCGTGGAGCCGGCGCCGTGACCGGCGGCCTTCCGGCCGACACCGGCCCGGTGGAGCCCACGGTGGACGTGGTTGACGTAGTGGACGTGGTGGTCGTCGGTGCCGGCCTCGCCGGCCTGGCCGCCGCCACCGAACTCGAAGCCGCCGGACGGCGGGTCCAGGTCGTCGAGGCACTACCGCGGGCCGGCGGGAGGACCGCCAGCCACCACCGGCACGGGCAGGCGCTCGACGCCGGCGGCGCCTACGTCGGCACCCGCCACACCCGGGTACGGGAGCTGGCCCGCCGGTTCGGGCTGCCCCTGATCCCGACCGCCGCCCCCGGGGCGAACCTCTACGACCTGCGCGGTGAACCGGTCCGGTCCGACGCCGGCCGCCCGGCGTTCAACGCACTCGCCGTCGGCGACGCGCTCGACCGGCTCGACGACCTCGCCGCCGACGTACCGCCCACCGATCCCCGGACCGCCGCGGACGCCGCCGAACTCGACCGGCTGACCGTCGCCGGATGGGCCGCCCGCGAACTCGCCCACCCCGACGCCCGGCTCCTGGTCGACCTGCTGGTCCGGCAGATGCTCGCCGCCGACCCGGCCGACGTCAGCCTGCTGCACCTGCTGTTCTACCTGTCCTCCGGCGGCGGGCTGCACTACCTGACCGCGTTCTCCGGCGGCGCCCAACAGGACCGGATCGCCGGCGGCGCCCACCTGCTCGCCGACCGGATGGCGGCGGCGCTGGCCCGACCGGTCCGGCTCGGCACCCCGGTCACCGACCTGCGCCCCGGCGACGGTTCCCACCCGGTCCGGGTCGTCGGCCCCGGCCTCGCCGTCCGCTGCGCGTGGGTGGTCGTCGCGGTGCCACCCGGCCCGGCGGCCCGGATCCGGTCGCTTCCGCCCGGTGTCCGGCAGCCACCGGCCCCGGCCCGGACCATGGGCGCCACGGTCAAGCTGCACCTGGTCTACGACCGTCCGTTCTGGACCGACGCCGGCCTGTCCGGCTGGGTGACCGCCGGCACCGGCCCGCTGCGGTACGTCGTGGACGACTCGGCCGGCCGCGCCGGGCTCGGAGTGCTCGTCGGCTTCGTCACCGGCCCGGACGCCCACCGGTACGCCGCCCAGGCCCCGGCCGTCCGCCGGGCGGCGGTGCTCGACCGGCTCGCCGGCTGGTTCGGTCCCGCGGCCCGGCGGCCACTGGCCCTGCTCGAACGGGACTGGCAGGCCGAGCCGACGGTCGAGGGCTGCTACGCGGCCGTACCCGAGCCGGGCTGGTGGACGACGGCCGGCCGGCCACCGTGGTCGGCGACCGCGCCGGACGGGCCGGTGCTCTGGGCCGGCACCGAGCGCAGCCCCGAGTTCTACGGCCACCTGGAGGGTGCGGTCCGGTCCGGGCAGCGGGCGGCCCGGCAGATCGTCGCCGCCGACGCGGCCACCGGCCGGGTGGTCCGGTGACCCGGGACGTCCCGCCGCCGGTGGCCGACGGGCTGCGGTTCGGTCTGCTGCTGCCGAACGCCGGCTACTACGCCGCCCCGGGCCGGCTGCTCCAGCTCGCCCGGGCCGCCGACGATTCCGGGTGGGACGGCGTGTTCCTCTGGGACCACCTGCTGCTCGACCGGGCCACCCGGCTGCCGCTGGCCGACTCCTGGACGGCCGTCACCGCGATCCTGGCCGGCACCCGGCGGATCCGCGGCGGCCCCCTGGTCGTCCCACTCGCCCAGCGGCAGCCGTGGAAGGTCGCCCGGGAGACGGTCACCCTCGACCACCTCTCCGGTGGCCGGCTCGTCCTCGGTGTCGGCCTCGGCGCCAGCGCCGACACGGACTTCGCCGCCTTCGGCCTCGACCCGGCCCCGGCCGTACGGGCCCGGCGGGTCGACGAGTCGCTGGCGCTGCTGGACCGGTTGTGGAGCGGGCAGGAGGTCAGCCACCACGGCGACCGGTTCCGGCTGGACCGGGTCACGTTCCTGCCCCGCCCCGTGCAGCGGCCCCGGATCCCGGTCTGGGTCGCCGCCACCTGGCCGGCCCACGGCCCGGGTCCGCTGGCGCGGGCGGCCCGCCGGGACGGCGTCGTCCCGATGGTCCGCGAGCCCGGCGGCGGGCTGCGTGGACCGGACCGCGCCGAACTCGCCGCCATCCTGGCCGCGGTGCCCGACCACCCGCCCGGATGGACGGTGGCGGTGCCCGGCCGGCTGCCGCCCGACGACCGGCCCCGCGCCCGGGCCCTGGCCGCCGGCTACCGGGACGCCGGCGCCACCTGGTGGCTGGAGTCCTTCGACCCGTGGCGCCGCGATCCCCGGCAGGCCTGGTCGTGGGCCGGCCAGGAACCGCCCCGGCCATGACCCCGACACCCCGCCGTCGCGGGCAGCCCCCGGCCCCGGCCGGCGAAGGAGGAGGAGGCACCCGGTGACGATCCTGACCGACGCCCGGCTCCTGGCCGGCGCCCTGCGCGCCGCCCGGGCGCCGCTGACCGCCGTACTGGTGCTGCTCCTCGTCCTCGGCGCCCTGTTGCCGCCGGCGAGCGCGGTCGCGATGGCCCACCTCGTCGGCCGCATCCAGGCCGCCGTACCCACCGGCGCGGCGCTGTCGGTGCTGGCGCTGCCGCTGCTCGCGTTCGTCCTGGTGCTGCTGCTCGGCCACGTCGTGGACACCGCGGTGGCGCCGCTGGCGTTCCTGGCCACGGCCCGCGTCGACGGCGCCCACCGGGCCCGGGTCGCCGGCCTCGCCGCCGCCGGCGAAACCATTGCCCCGCTCGAGGATCCGCAGGTCCAGGCGCTGATCCGGGCGGCCCGCGCCGATCCGGAGAACTGGACCGAACACACCCCGGGCGCGGGCGCGGTCGCCGGCCTGCGGCTGGCCGGCAACCTCGTCGGCGTCGCCGGTGGCTGCCTGGTCCTGGCCCGCTACGCCGGCTGGCTGGTGCCGCTGCTGTTGCTTCCCGCCGTGGTGAACGGGTTCTTCCGGCAGCGGGACGCGGCCCGGGCGGTCGCGGTCTGGCGGGAGGGGGCCGTCGCCGGGGCCCGCCAGCAGCGGTGGCAGGACGCGGCGACGTCGCCGGCCGAGGGCAAGGACATCCGGATCTACGGCCTCGGCGACTGGCTGACCCGGCGGATCCGGCGGCACGCCCTGGCCGGCGACGCTCCGGTCTGGGCATCGCTGGCCCGGGCGATCCCGCGCGAGGCCGGCCAACTGCTGCTGGTCGGCGTACCCCTGGTGACCGGCTACGCGGTGGTCGCCGCCGGCGCGGCCGGTGCACCGGCGGGACCGGACCGGGTCGTCGCCGCCACCGCGGTACTGGCCGCCGGCGTGGCGATCTTCCAGGCGCTGGGCTGGAGCGAGGACCTGCGGGTGGCGGTCTCGGCGGCCGGATGCCTGCGCGCCACCGTGGACCTCGCCGAGCGGCTGCCCGCCCCGGCCCCGCTCCCGGCGGCGGGCGCGGATCCCGCCACCCCGGTACGCCCCGACGGGCCGGCACTCGTCCGCTTCGAAGGGGTCTCGTTCGGCTACCCGAACGCCCGGCGGCCGGTGCTCGACCATCTGGACCTGGAGATCCGGCCCGGTGAACTGCTCGCCGTGGTCGGCCTGAACGGTGCCGGCAAGTCGACCCTGATCAAGCTCCTGGCCGGGCTGTACGAGCCCGACGAGGGCCGGATCACCGCCGACGGTGTCGACATCGCCACCATCGGCGCGGCCGCCTGGCGGCGCCGGCTGGCCATCGTCTTCCAGGACTTCGTCCGCTACCACCTGCCGGCCCGCGACAACGTCGTACTCGGTCGCGGCGACCAGCCGCCCGATCCGGCCGTGCTCGACGCCGCCGCCGGCGACGCCGGCCTCGCCCCGGTGCTGGCCCGGCTCCCCGCCGGCTGGGACACCCCGCTGGCCCGCACAGCGACCGGCGGGGTCGACCTCTCCGGCGGCCAGTGGCAGCAGGTCGTGCTCGCCCGCGCCCGCTACGCCGTACGGATGGGTGCCGACCTGCTGGTCCTCGACGAGCCGACCGCGCACCTCGACGTCCGCACCGAGTTCGAGGTCTTCAACCGGCTGGCCACGAACCGGGGCGGAGCGAGCGTGGTGCTGATCTCGCACCGCCTGTCCACGGTCCGCCAGGCCGACCGGATCGTGCTCCTCGACGGCGGCCGGATCACCGAGAGCGGCAGCCACGACGAACTGGTCGCCCGGCGGGGCCGGTACGCCGAACTGTTCGCGATCCAGGCCCGCCGGTTCGCCACCGAACCGGCGACCGAACCGGCGACCGGGCCGGCGACGACGACGGCCGGATCCGGCGCACCGACCGCCACCACGAGCGGCGGCCACGGATGACCGGCCGGCCGGGGACGGACCGCACCGGGTCCATCCGCCGCTACCTGCTCCTGTGGGCCGAACTGCTGGTGGACTCCTGGCGCCGCGCCCCGGTGTTGACCGCCATGCAGTTCGTCATCCCCGCCGGGATGGCGGCCGCGGTCACCGGCGGCGCACTCGCCCTGCGGGCGGCCGTCGATGCCCTGATCGCCGCGGATCCCCCCGCCGCCGTCGTCGCCGCCATCGCGGCGGGGCTGGCCGGCGCGGCGGGCATCGTGCTCGGCGCACTGGACTCGCACACCGCCGGGATCCTCATCGGCAAGGTCGCCGTCCTCGACCTCAACCCGCGCATCCACCGCGCCATCACCACCCTCGACGGCCTCGAACACCTGGAACGGACCGACTTCCAGGACCGGCTCACCCTGCTCCGCAACGCCGGCTGGGAGATCGTCCTGAGCCTGTGGTCCGCCAACGGCGTCCTGTTCGCCGTACTCGAACTCACCGTCATGCTGCTCCTGCTCGGCACGGTGAACCCGTGGCTGCTGTGCCTGCTGGCGTTCGCCGCCGTACCGCTGTGGTTCGACCAGCGCGGCAACAACGCCGTCATCCGGGCCGACCTCGCCACCGCCGAACCGATCCGTCGCCAGCGGCACCTGTTCGACCTGGCCACCGACCCCGCCAGCGGCAAGGAGATCCGCGTCGCGGGTACGGGCGACGAGATTGCCCGCCGCCAGGCCGGCGCCTGGGACGAGGCGATGCGCCAACGGTTCCGGGCCCGGCTGGTCGCCGCCGGCTGGCGGACGACCGGCTGGCTGCTGTTCACCGCCGGCTTCGGCGCCGCCCTGGCCCTGGTCGTGCACCAGGCCGCCAACGGCACCGGTTCCGCCGGCGACCTCGTGCTCGCCGTCACCGTCGCCGCCGCGCTGCGGCAGTCGGTGTCGACCGGGGTCCACTACACCACCAACGTCGCCAGCGCCGGCCGCGTGATCGAACCGTACCTGTGGCTGCGTGACTACGTACGCGCCAACCGGGACCGGACCGGGGCGACGACGCCCGCACCGGCCCGGCTGGCCCACGGGATCACCCTCGACCGGGTCGGCTACCGCTATCCGGGCGCGACCGGCCCGGCGCTGGCCGAGGTCAGCGTGCACCTGCCGGCCGGGTCGGTGGTCGCCCTGGTCGGCGAGTACGGCTCCGGCAAGACCACCCTCGTCAAGCTCCTCGGCAAGCTCTACCGGCCGGACAGCGGACGGATCCTCGTCGACGGGATACCGCTCGACGAGTTGGAGACCGCGGCCTGGCGCACCCGGATCAGCGCCACGTTCCAGGACTTCGGCCGGTTCCCGACCCGGTTCGGCGAGAACGTCGGCGTCGGCGACCTGCCGCACCGCACCGACCGGGAACGGATCGCGGCGGCGGTACGGGAGGCCGACGCGACCGGTCTGGTCGACCGGCTGCCGGACGGTCTCGACACCGAACTCGACGCGTCCTTCGGCGGCACCGACCTGTCCGAGGGGCAGTGGCAGAAGATTGCCCTGGCCCGGGCCGCGATGCGCCCGCGACCGCTGCTGTTCCTGCTCGACGAACCGACCGCGTCCCTCGACGCCCCGAGCGAGCAGGAGATCTTCGACCGGCAGATGGAACGCTCCCGCCGCCGCGCCGCCGAGACCGGTGCCGTCACGGTCATCGTCTCGCACCGGTTCTCCACCGTCACCGGTGCGGACCTCATCCTCACCCTGCACCACGGCCGGCTCGTCGAGGCGGGCAGCCACCGGGAGCTGACGGCCATCCCCGACGGCCGGTACGCCACGCTCTACCGGATGCAGGCCGAGGCGTACACCCGGCGGGGCCGGCCGGCGGGCGCGGACGACTGATGCACGGCGGCTTCCGGGCCACCGACCATGGTTATGATCGCGCGAAATCGTCCGAAGGGCAGGAGCGCGGATGCGGGTCGGGATCTCCGGGACGCACGGGACCGGGAAGACGACGCTGGTCGAGGCGCTGTGCGCGCACCTGCCGGGTCACGTCGCGGCGGACGAGTCGCATACCTGGCCGCGACCGGCGCGGACCCCACGGAGGAGGGCGACGCCGCGCTGCTCCGCCCGGCGTTCGCGAGTCTCGATCTGCTCGTCGTCACGGTGATCACGCCCGAGACGGAGCGGGTCATGCCGGCGGCGGAGCTGCCCGGCCTTCGTAGCCGGATGAACGACGCGCTGCTGGAACTGGCCTACGACGACCCGCTGAACGCCTGGGAGGACACCCCGGTGCTGGAGCTGAGCGGACCGCTCGACGGCCGGCTGGGCACGGTCCTCGCCGCCCTGGAGCAGACCCGGCACGACTAGGCCCCGCGGCGAGGTCGCCGTGGGACGTCCTCGCGGGGCCGGCCGCCGTGACGGTGCACCGGACGGCCGACCCCTTTGGGCGGGCGGGGGCCTGCGCGGCCCCGGATGTTCCCTTGTGCCGGTGCCGGGTCAGCGCAGGGTGTCGATGTCGATGACGAACCGGTACCGCACGTCCGAGGCGAGCACCCGCTCGTACGCCTCGTTCACCGCGTCGGCGCTGACGATCTCGACCTCGGGCGCGATGCCGCGCTCGGCGCAGAAGTCGAGCATCTCCTGGGTCTCGGCGATGCTGCCGATGCTGGAGCCGGCGAACGAGCGGCGGTTGGCGAACAGCGTGAACACGGGCACCGGCAGCGGCTGCGGCGGGGCGCCCACGCTGACCAGGGTGCCGTCCAGGCGGAGCAGGCTCAGGTAGGCGGCCATGTCGATCGGCGCGCTGACGGTGTTGATGATCAGGTCGAAGCTGTTCCTCAGCGCCTCGAAGGTCGCCGGGTCGTTGGTGGCGTGGTAGTGCCCGGCGCCGAAGGCGAGGCCGTCGTCCTTCTTGCCCAGCGTCTGCGACAGCACGGTGACCTCGGCGCCCATCGCGGCGGCGATCTTGACGGCCAGGTGACCCAGGCCGCCAAGGCCGACCACGGCGACCTTCTTGCCCGGACCGGCGTTCCAGTGCGCCAGCGGCGAGTAGGTGGTGATGCCCGCGCACAGCAGCGGGGCGGCGGTCTCGTACGGGATGTTCTCCGGCACCCGCAGCACGAAGTCCTCGTCGACGACGACGTGCGTGGAGTACCCGCCCTGGGTGACGGTGCCGTCGCGGTCGACGCCGGCGTACGTCTGGGTGTTGCCCTTCAGGCAGTACTGCTCCTGCCCGGCGCGGCAGTTGTCGCACTCCCGGCAGGAGTTGACCATGCAGCCGACGCCGACCCGGTCGCCGACGGCATGCCGGGTGACCTCGGCGCCGACCTGCGCGACCCGCCCGACGATCTCGTGGCCGACGGTGAGCGGGTACGGCACGGCGCCCCACTCTCCGCGGACGGTGTGGATGTCGGAGTGGCAGATGCCGGCGTAGCGGATCTCGATGAGGACGTCGCGCGGCCCGACGTCGCGCCGCTCGATCGTGGTGCGCACGAGCGGTTCGGTGGCCGAGGTCGCGGCGATGGCGTTGACGAGGCGGGTGTTGACGGTGGAAATGGTGTTCCTCCAGTTACATGGTGATGACCGGTCGGTCTTAGCTGATCACAGGTGCGGTGGTGCGGCGAGTTCAGTGGGGACCCGGATCCTCATCCAAGGAAACCGCGCCGGGCGTTCGGGCGGGAGTCTCTGTTGAGAGGTGTACCGGCAGTACATCCCAGTTCAGCGAGGTGCGTCGTACGGTCGGGGATGTGAACAACCGAGTCGAAGTGCACGAGTTCCTCACCTCGCGCCGCGCCAAGATCACTCCGGAACGGGCCGGGATCCCGGACACCGGGCGGCGCCGCGTACCCGGGCTGCGCCGCGGCGAGGTCGCCGCGCTGGCCGGGGTGAGCGTGGAGTACTACGCCAAGCTCGAGCGCGGCTCGCTGGCCGGGGTCTCGGCCGGTGTGCTCGAGGCGATCGCCCGCGCCCTGCAACTCGACGACGCCGAACGCGCCCACCTGTCGCGCCTGGCGCAGGAGGCCAACGGCAGCAACGCGCTGCTGCGGACGAGTCGACGCCCGAAGCGGCGGACCGTGCGGCCCAGCCTGCAGTGGTCGCTGGACGCCATCACCACTCCGGCGATCGTGGTGAACAACCGGTCGGATCTGCTCGCCGCGAACCTGCTCGGCCGGGCCATGCACAGCGACTTCTACACCGACCCCACCGCGGCGCCGAACTTCGCCCGGTTCACGTTCCTCGACAGCGCCGCCCGGCGCTTCTACCCCGACTGGGACCTGTTCGCCGACATGACGGTGGCCAACCTGCGCACCGCGGCCGGGATAGACCCCCATGACAAGGGCCTGCACGACCTGGTCGGCGAGTTGTCCACCCGCAGCGACGACTTCCGCCGCCGCTGGGGCGCGCACAACGTGCGCATCCACGGCACCGGCGTCAAGCACTTCCACCACCACATCGTGGGCGACCTCGCGCTGGCCTACGAGAGCATGGAACTGCGTGCCGAACCGGACCTCACCATGACCATCTACGCCGCCGAACCCGACTCGTCGACCGCGCACGCGCTCACGCTCCTCGCCTCCTGGGCCGCCAGCGCCAGCGACGCCAGCCTCTCGGCGTCGGATCGTTAGGGTCACCGTGCGTCGACGGTGGCCCTAGCCTTCGATGACGCCTCCCGGCGGGATCGGCAACACGTACGCCTGGCCGGGGGCTGTGGCGATCTCAAGCCGGATCTGCCACGGATGCTTCGTGGCCACCTCGACTATGCCGCCCGTGGGGATCGGCCCCACGTTTTTCGTTTCGCCTTCGGCGGTTCGAATGGTGACCTCGTGGCTTCCCGTCGCCGCGACGACGACGAAGGTGCGACCGCTCGGCTGCCGTCTGATCGCGGCGAATCCGAGGCCAGCCGGCCTCATGCCCGGGCACACGGAGTCATCTGCCGTACAGCCGAGGTCGTAGGAGATGTAGTCGACCGCGCGGTGGAACATCCCAGGGCCGCGGGCCATCCACACCTCGGCGGCGCGTCCGCCGACGTGTGCTTCGTCTGGCCGCGCGTCCCGTCGAAGGACGGCGACCGTCTCGTCGCCCGCAGCGCCGACCACGAGTAGCCGATCGGTCGCGAACTCCGCACCGACACTCTGCCGCAGGCGCCTCACCAGGTCACCCGTCAGATCACCCGTGGGGGTCCCCGCCACCCCGTGACCTGACGGGAACCCGCCCGGTTCGGTGGGCCGCACCGCGTAGCCGACACCGACCGCGACGATGATGGCTGCGGTCGCAGCCGCGGCCGACGGCGCCCAGCGGCGTCGGGCCCGAGCTTCGCCGCGCGTGACGACGCGCTCCACGAATCCTGGCGGCAGTTCGCCCGACCCGGCGGCCCGATCAAGCAGGTGCGACATGTCCCGTTCGCTCATCCGATTCACCCCTCGCCACGCCTGCTGCCGGTTTTCAGGTGATCCACCTGTAGGGCGGCACGGAGTCGCTGCAGCCCTCTGGAGGCCTGGCTCTTGACCGAGCCCGTCGAACAACCCAACTCGGCCGCCGTGTCCTGCTCACTGAATCCCAGCCAGTACCGCAGCACCACCACGGACCGCATGCGTGGCGGAAGTGAACTGAGCGCGGCGAGGATCACTTGTCGATCATCCGCGCGCGCGACCGCATCTTCCGGCTCCGACATCTCCCCCGGATAGGGCACCCGGCGTCGACTCCACGGCGACCGCCACCAGCTGATCACACTGTTGCTCAGGGCACGTCGCAGATAGGCCTCCGGGTTGTCCGTACTCACCCGACCCCACCGCGGATACGCGCGTGCCAGTACATCCTGTAGCAGGTCTTCGGCGTTCGCGGCGTTCCCGCACAGCAGGGTTGCGTACCGGAGCAGACCTGGCCCACTCGTCCGGACGAACACCTCGAAGCTGTCAGGCAACGCTTCATCCTCCACATACAGCCAACGCGTTTGCGGGTCGAATGGTTGAGCGGCAGCCTGGCGCGTTCTCCGCCCACGCTTTCGGCGAGGATCAGGTCGCAGCGGCGTAGCCGGTCGGCGACGGCGGTGTAGAAGGCCGGCTCGCCGATGTGCACCATCGGGAACACGTCGAACCGCAGCGGGGTGTCACGCCGGGTCAGCCGCAGCACGCTGGCGCGGACCCCGAGCATGCCCACCTCGATGATCTGCATGCCACCACTGTGCGGGCCCACCGCACGTCGGTCAGGAACCGTCAGGGTGTTCCACGAGGTCTCCGGCTCGCTGGCCGCCCGCCGGGTACAGCCCGACCGGACCCCGCCGGAGGGTGTTGTTGATCCCGGGTTCCGGTTCCGTACACGTGGGGGTGCTAGCGTCCGGCCGGCGCGGGCAGGGCGCGGCATCCTGGCCGCCGGGGTCCACCCGGCGCCTGCGGTGTTCCCGGCCCGCCCTGTCGGCGTCGGCCCGGTCGACCATGGGTTCACCGGCCGGCATTCCCTCGTAGGTCGGGTCTGGTGTCCAGTGAGTCGTACTCCCCGCGTACTCCGTAACGACTGGTCGTCGGTGACCCCGCCCGGTTTGGACGGATGGCGGCCGGAGCTGACGGTGAGCGTGGTCATCCCCGCCTTCCAGTGCCAGCCCACGCTCGACCTGACCCTGGCGTCGCTCAGCCGGCAGACCTACCCCGCCGACCTGCTCGAGGTCGTCGTCGTGGACGACGGGTCTGATCCACCGCTGGCCCTGCCCCCGGTCCGGCCCGAGCGGACGGTGCTGTTGCGGGCCGAGTCCGGCTGGGGGCGGGCGAACGCGCTGCGCCTCGGCGCGGCGCACAGCAGCGGGCAGATCCTCCACTGGCTCGACGCGGACATGGTGGTGTATCCGGAGCACGTCGCGGCCCAGGCCCGGTGGCAGCACGTGCTGCCCTACGCGGTGACACTCGGCTACAAACGGTTCGTCGACCCGGACGTGGACGGGCCGTGGCCGTCGCCGCGGGTGGTCGACGAGGCGGCGGGCCGGGGGGCGCTCGGGGACCTGTTCGGTGGCCGCACCGGCGAGCCGCACGTCTACGTCGAGCGTTACGTCGCGCAGACGGACCAGCTCCGGACCGCCGACCACCACGCGTTCAAGATCCATGTCGGGGCCACCGCCGCGCTGCGCCGCGAGTTGTACGACGCCGCGGGCGGCCTCGACCCGCGGCTGCGCCTGGGCGAGGACACCGAACTCGGCTACCGGCTGGCCCAGGCCGGCGCGGTGTTCGTACCGGAACCACAGGCCCGCAGCTGGCATCTCGGGCGCACGCACGTCATGAAGGCACGCGAGCAGGTCGCCCGCTACAACCGTCCGTTCCTGGCCGACCGCATCCCGTTCCCCCGCAACTGGCGCAAGGTCGGCGGACCGACCTGGACCGTTCCGCTGGTCGAGGTGGTGGTCGCGGTCGAGGACGAGCCGCTGGAGCGGGTACGGGCGGCCGTCGACTCCGTTCTGCGCGGCGCGGAGCACGATGTCCGGGTCAACCTCGTCGGCCCGTGGGACCGGCTCGACGACTCGCGGGTGCGGGTGCTGGCCGACCCGTTGCTCGACCTGCGGCTGATCGCCGCCACCTATCACGGCGAACCCCGCGTCCGGCTGGTCACCGAACGGCCCACGTCGGCGTTCCCGGCGCCGTACCTCCTCGAACTGCCGGCCGCGTACGGCCTGGCGCCGGACGCCCTGCGGCACCTGGTCGATCTCGCCGACCGCCACCAGGTCGGTCTGGTCCGCGTCGGCCCACCCCGGGGCGACGGGCCGGGGGCGCCCGTCATGCTGTGGCGGACCGCCGCGCTCGGGCGGGCGCGGTGGGTACGGGCCGACGGTGAGTCGCTGTTCGACGCGGTCGACTCGGTGTACGGCCACCGGGACGTCACCGCCACGGAGGTCGGCGTCACCGACCTGTCTGGTCCCGAGCCCGGGCAGCCCGGTGCCGGCGGTGCGACCGCCGGCAGGCGGCCCGTTCTGGTGCCGTCGACCGTCGAGGTGGAGGGGGTGCGGTCGCTGGCCAGGGCAACCGTCGTGGTCGCCTGGCTGGCGGGGCGGCGGCTCAAGACCGTGCTGCGCGCCCCGGTCCGGGCCACCCGCCGACGCGCCGACGGCTGACCGGCCGAGCGGCCGACGTCCCGACGGCTACGCCGCCGGGACGCCCTCGGCCATCTCCGGCCGGCCGGCGGGCGACCGGCCGCGCCGCTTGAGGATCAGGTCCCGCACGCTGCGCCGGAGCTGCGGCGGGATCAGCCAGACCTGAAGGAAGGTCACGTAGTCGAGCGGTCCGGGCCGCCCGTGCCGGCGGGCCTCCCGCAGCAGCGTCCGGAACACGCGCGGGCTGCGGGTGTGCGCCGCCATCGAACTGACCACGCTCATCGTGATGGCGGCGTACGCCCGTGGCGTGAGCAGCGGCCGGCTGCGCCGCAGCCATTCCAGTTGCTCGTTCCACGGTGAACTCAGGCTGATCCGCGGCCGGTTCTCGTCCTGGTGCCAGATGACCAGCGGCTCGTCGGCGAACACGAGGTCGACGTCGTCGTGGTCGAGCGCCCGCAGGGTCCAGTCGAGTTCCTGCATCCGGGGCACCGCGGGATCGAACGGTACCCGGCGCAGCAGTTCGGTCGGAGCCATGATCGTGGACGTCTGGATGAATCCGTCGCCGTGGAACAACCCGCGCCGCACCGTCAGGTACTCGCTCAACGGCTCACCGTCCGCCGGCAGCCGGCGGGGTATGACGAACTCCCCGCGAGGTGTGCGGTTCACCAGCCGGCTCGCGACGATCGGCAGCGGAACCCGCGTCCGCCCGGCGAGGTCGAACTGCACGGCGAGCTTGTGGGCGAGCCACTCGTCGTCGTCGTCGAGCAGGGCGGTCCAGGGCGCCCGGGCCACCCGTACGCCCTCGTTGCGGGCGTTCGGCGCACCCCCCTGTGCGGCCAGTTCGACCACCCGGAGCCGGGCATCGGTGATCGCCGCGAGCGCGGCACCGGTCTCCCCGTCGGGCCCGTCGACCACGACGATGACCTCGATGTTCCCGAGGGTCTGCGCGAGTACACTGTGGACCGCGCGAGTCACCAGTGCCGGCCGGCCCCGGGTCGGGATGACCACGCTGACGTCAGGTGTAGAAGACATTTCGGACCCGCTATCAGTTCGAAAGACGAGGCATGCAAGGTCGGGCCCGTCCGGCACTGTCGGGCGAGGTGCCGTCGCGGTCGGGCAGGGCGGACGCTATGCGCCCTGGGCGGCCACCGGGTGAAGCCGAGATGGGGAACGGTCGTACAACTGGTCAGCAACAATCAATGCCGCACGGCGGTGTCCCGGAGACGCGTCGCGGGATCGCCAGGTTTGCCGGCTTACAGCCGGGGAAGCCGCCGCCATGCGGATCGGATACAAGCTCGCGGCCGAGGGATTCGGCCCGAAGGAACTCATCCGGCAGGCGATCCGTGCCGAACAGGCCGGTTTCGACTTCGTCGAGATCAGCGACCACTACCACCCCTGGCTGGACGTGCAGGGGCACTCGCCGTTCGCCTGGAACGTCCTCAGCGCGATCGCGCCCCAGACCACGACACTGGGGCTGGCGACCGGGGTCACCTGCCCCAGCATCCGATATCACCCGGCCATCGTGGCCCAGGCGGCGGCCACCCTCCAGATCATCTCCGACAACCGGTTCACCCTCGGCATCGGCGCCGGTGAGCGGCTAAACGAGCACGTGGTCGGCACCGGCGTCCCCAGCGTGCACGGCCGGCACGAGCGGCTCGGCGAGGCGCTGGACATCATCAACCTGCTCTGGAAGGGCGGCTACCGGTCGTACGAGGGCAAGCACCTGCGGCTGGAGGACGCGCGCATCTTCGACCTGCCCGAACAGCTGCCCGTCGTCGCGGTCGCCGCCGGCGGAAAGAACGCCGCGACGCTGGCCGCCACCCACGGCAGCGGGATGTTCGCCACCGAGCCACGCGGCGACCTGGTCGGGACGTACACGGCCGCGGGCGGCGCCGGACCGCGCTACGCCGAGGTGCCGATGGCGTGGGCGGCCACCGAGGACGAGGCCGTGCGGGAGGCGCTGCGGACCTCGCGGTGGGCGGTGCTCGGCTGGAAGGTGATGAGCGAGCTGCCCAATCCGGTCAACTTCGACGCGGCCTCGCGGCCGGTCACCGCCGACGACATCCGCGCGCAGTTCGCCGTCGGGCCGGCCCCGGAGCCGTACGTCGAGGCGGTGAAGAAGTTCACCGACGCGGGCTTCGACCACATCGTGTTGCAGAACGCCGGCCCGGATCCGGACGGCTTCCTCGACTTCTTCGCGCGTGAACTCCGGGGCCGTCTCACCTAGGCGGCCCCGCCCGGCTCGCGGCGCGGGTGCCGGCGAGGTCGGGGTGCCGGCGAGGTTCGGGAACGTGATTCCGGGTAGCAGATCTCCGACGGCGGCGACTCGGAGGTGCACCGGCATGAAGGCTCTGACCTGGCAGGGTAAGCGGGATGTCCGGGTGAGCGACGTCCCGGATCCGCGTATCGAGGAGCCCACCGACGCCGTCGTACGCGTGACGTCCACCGCGATCTGCGGCTCCGACCTGCACCTGTACGAGGTGCTCGGGGCGTATCTGAAGCCCGGCGACATCCTCGGGCACGAGGCGATGGGCATCGTGGAGGAGGTGGGGCCGGGGGTGGACCGGCTCCGGCCGGGCGACCGGGTCGTCGTACCGTTCAACATCGCGTGCGGTTCGTGCTGGATGTGCGAGCGCCAACTGTTCGCCCAGTGCGAGACGACCCAGGTCCGGTCCGCGGGCAAGGGAGCCGCGCTGTTCGGCTACACCTCCTTGTACGGGTCGGTGCCCGGCGGGCAGGCCGAATACCTCCGGGTTCCGCAGGCACAGTTCGGTCCGGTGAAGGTGCCGCCCGGCGGCGCGGACGAGCGCTACCTGTACCTGTCCGACATCCTGCCGACGGCATGGCAGGCGGTGCGGTACGCAGATGTACCGCCCGGCGGCAGCCTCGCCGTCTTCGGTCTCGGGCCGGTCGGGCAGTTCTGCGCCCGGGTGGGTCGGCACCTCGGCGCCGGGCGGGTCATCGGGCTGGATCTGGTGCCGGAGCGGTTGGCGATGGCCCGCCGCCATGGTGTCGAGGTCGTCGACGTGACCGGCCTCGACGACGTTCCCGGGGCACTGATCGACATGGTCGACGGAAGGGGCCCGGACGCGGTGATCGACGCGGTCGGCATGGAGGCGCACGGTTCGCCGTGGGGCAAGGCCGCCCAGGCCGCGGTCGGGCTGCTGCCGGACCGGGTGGCGCAGTCGATGACCGACCGGTTCGGGGTCGACCGGCTCAGCGTCCTGCACGCCGCGGTGAAGGCGGTCCGGCGGGGCGGCACGGTCTCGCTCTCCGGCGTCTACGGCGGTGAGGTCGACCCGATGCCGCTGATGGAGATGTTCGACCGGGGCGTCCAGGTGCGGATGGGGCAGGCACACGTCCGCCGGTGGACCGAGGAGATCCTGCCGGTCCTCGCGCGGGACGCCGACCCGCTCGGGGTGGCGGACCTGCGGACCCACCGGCTGCCGCTGGAGCGCGCCGCCGAGGGCTACGAGATCTTCCAGAAGAAGACGGACGGCTGTGTGAAGGTCGTGCTCGCGCCGTAGCTAGAGGATGGGCTTGCCGCCGGTCACCGGGATCATCGCCCCGGAGATGTAGCTGGCCTCGTCGGAGGCGAGCAGCACGTAGGCCGGGGCGACCTCCTTCGGCTGTCCGGGGCGGCCGAGCGGACCGTTGCGGCCGAACTGTTCGACCTGCTCCGGCGGCATCGTGGACGGGATGAGCGGGGTCCAGATCGGGCCCGGGGCGACGCTGTTGACCCGGATTCCCCGCTCACCGAGCATCTGGGCCAGCCCTGCGGTGAAGTTGGCGATCGCGCCCTTGGTCGTGGCGTACGGCAGCAGGGTGGGGCGGGGCATGTCCGAGTTGATCGAACTCGTGTTGATGATCGACGCGCCGGGGCCCAGGTGTGGAAGCGCGGCGTGGACCAGCCGGAACATCGAGGTGATGTTGACGTCGAAGGTGTGCTGCCACTCGTGGTCGGTGATCTCCTCGATGGTCTCGTGGGTCATCTGGTAGGCCGCGTTGTTGACCAGCACGTCGATGCCGCCCAGTTCCTCGACGGCCCGGGCGATGACGTTCCGGCAGTGTGCCGGGTCGGCGAGGTCGCCGGGCACCGGCACCGCCCGCCGGCCGGCCCGCTCGACGAGCTTCGCGGTGCTCTCGGCGTCGTCGTGTTCGTCGAGGTAGGAGATCAGCACGTCGGCGCCCTCGCGGGCGAAGGCGATCGCGACCGCGCGGCCGATGCCGCTGTCGCCGCCGGTCACGATCGCCCTCTTGTCCCGCAGGCGTCCCGAGCCCTGATAGGAGTCCTCGCCGTGGTCGGGCTTGTGCCGCATGGCGGCCAGGGTGCCCGGTGGCTGTTGCCGGTCCTCGAACTGCTGTTGCCCGCTCATGTCACGGTTCCTTCCCGCCGTCCGGTGGGGCCGTGACGCACGCCGGGTGCCGGGCGGTCAGGCCTTCGCCGAGGTGAGTGCCAGAGGGTCGGCCGGCGCCTTCGACCTGGCGGCGGTCATCTGCTCGCCGAGTTCGACGAGGCGGTTACGACCGAGGTTCTTGCGAACCTCCGGAAACCACTCCTTCTCCTCTTCCTCCACGTGGTGCCGCACGTTCTCGATCAGCACGGTGACCTTGGCGTCGAAGGTCTCGTCACCCGGGTCGAGGTCACGCAACTCCGACAGCAGCCAGGCGACCACGTGGTGTTCCTCCACCGATTCCAGCACGTGCTCGGTCGTGTCGGGTGCCTCTTCGCGGACCGCCGGGTAGAAGATGGTCTCCTCGATGAACGCGTGTGTCGTCAACTCCTTGATCATGTTGTCGACCAGGGCACGCTTCGCCTTCGGCGTGGCATCCTTGTGGGTCTTCTCGAACTTCTTGAACAGGTCCTCGACCGTCTTGTGGTCTTCACGCAGCATCACGATGCCGTCCATGTCGATCCCCTTCTCCGGTGTCCATCCGGGCAGCGTCCGCTCACCCGGCTCTCACCTGGGCAGATGCCCGAGGCGGATCGATCGCAAACCGCTCCGTGCCGCCCTCACCGCGGGACCGGGACCGCACGATCCCGCCGCACCGCGTCCCGACCCGCCCAGGAGCGGCTTTGTCCTCAGACCGGCTCAGTCGTGCTCGATGCGGGAGACCGGGGCGACCACCAGGTCGTGCATACGCCAGTCGAAGTCGCGTACGAACGCCGACAGTTCCTCGAGGCGGTGCACCAGCCGGTCGGTGTCGGTCCGGGGGACCACGAGAAGTTCACCGACGAAGACGTGACCCTCCTCGCGGACCCGCAGCCAGGCGTCGTTGATCCAGTCGTGGTCGCGGACCGCGGCCAGCAACCGGTCCGGCAGCGGATGGGGGCGGCTGCCGTCGACGACCCTGGGACGTTCGTCCATCAGGTCCCCCACCGCGCTGCGGGTCGTACGTATTCCGTCGCGGACGATGTCCCCGCCGATGACCAGGGCTGCTACGGCGTCGGCCCACCAGAGTCCGGCGCCGATGCCGAGCACGCCCAGGATCGCGGCACCGGCGGTGAGCCAGTCCGCCCGGTTCATCTCGGCATCGGCGTAGAGGACCTTGTCGTGCAGTTCGCGGGCGATCCGCTGCTTGATCCGGCCGAGCACGATCGCCGGAACCATCGTGACGAGCAGCACCGCCACCATCAGCCAGCCCAGCCAGAACTGGAACCCGAGCACCTCGACCAGACCGATCGGTGCCCGCTCGCGGGCGATCAGGCGGGTCAGCGAATCGTAGACGACGTACCCGCCGAGCCCGAGCAGGGCGACGGAGCCGGCCAGGAACGCGGCGCTGACCGACCGGTGGTAGCCGTACGGGAATCGCCGGTTGGGTCTGCGGTTGCGGTACCGGGCGGCGATCAGGAACACGACCGGCGGCACCAGCCCCAGCATGTCCTCGATCCACGCCGCCTTCATCGCCTGCGACTGCCCGAGCGTCACCGCGAGCAGCGACACCGCGACGACGAAGAACGCGATCGTCACCCACTCCAGCCGCACCGCGCGGCGGTGCAGCTCGGCCCGGTCCGGGGGCATCTCGAACCGGTCGTAGACCCTCATGAGCCGGCCCCCGGCCGCTCCGCCTCGACCAGCAGCCGCGTCACCTCGGCGTGCGACAAACCAAGCAGGAACCGCTCCACCTCGACCTGCCAGCCGTTCTCCCCCGGCGGGACCGCCCACACGTGGTCCTGCCCGCCCAGGTCGTGCCCGGATTCGTCCAGTCCGAGCGCGGCGACCCGCCACTCGCCGACGACGACCGGAATCGTCTCCGCGCCGGTCACCTCCGGAACCGGTACGACCACCGCCCCCTCGCCGGCCAGCGCCGCGACCTCGGCGGTGCCGGCCGGGACGGCTACCCGTACGTCGTCGAGATCGTCGGGTACGGCCACCCCGGGCCGGGCCGCCACGACCGTCCGCGTCGTCACGTAGGGGCGGGTGAACGAGGCGGACCCGGTCCACGGCGCCTTCGCGTCCAGCCCGCCGATGACCAGGTCGAGCACCCGGTCCTTGACGGCGGCCATCAGCGTCGACTCCGAACCCGGATACCACTCGACCCGCGCCCCGAGGCGCCCCGCCAACCGGCGTACCAGTCGGGCCTCGGCACCGGCCACGACGCCGTCGTCGGCCACGGTCGTCCACGGCGGGTTCTCGGTCACGCCGACCCGCAACACACCGTCACGCACGTGTGCCAACGTGTCGCCGGCGTCAGCCGGCCAGCCCCGACATCCGGTGGCCAGCAGCAGGAGGGCCACCAGGACCGCAACGAGCCGTCGCATGCCGCCTCCCAACTCCGGCACCCCCGATGACCATCTCCTACCCAATCCGGGGACCAACCACGCCGGCATCACCCGACGGATGACCCGGTCGTTGGACCCGACCCGCGGTCCCACCTCGCACGGCGGCCGGCGCCGGCCGGTAGATGTCCGTCCACTCCGGACGGAGCGGCGGGTCGGTCCGGCGGGATGATGCCGGGAGGGAGCGGTGGGCCGATCCTGACTATCATCCGGTTCGAAGGTGATCGCATCCTTGCCGCGGATAGTTCAGATCTCTACCCTAACCTCCTAAAACCATAGGAGAAGTTGGTCATGCGGTGGCCGAATCCGCACATCGCCGCACCGGGCGCATCCTCCACCGGGACCCGGCTCCCCCGCCCTCCCGCCCGCTGACGAACGCACACGATCGAAGGAGCGAACCGTATGCCCGACAACCCGCCCGATCTCGCCGCCCGGGCCAGCGAACTGCGCCGGCAGGGCATCGTCGGTGTCACGATCGTCTGGGCCGACAACAACGGCATCCCACGCTCGCGAACCGTACCCGTCGCCGCGCTGGAACAGGTCGCCGAGCGCGGTGTCGGCGTCACCACCCTCCTCTCGGTGTTCAACTCCCACGACAGCATCACCTTCGGCCACGAAGGACTGTCCACACCGTCCGGAGACGTCCGGCTGATGCCGGTCATGGAACGGCTCGTCGCCCTGCGCGGCCAGCCGGCCTTCGCCTGGACGATCGGGCAGCACGTGGCCGCCGACGGCACGCCGTGGCCCTACGACCAGCGTTCGATCCTGGCGAGGCAGGTGGAAGCCGCGGCCCAGCGCGGGCTCCGGTTCCAGGCCGGCTGGGAACTGGAGTT
Source organism: Polymorphospora sp. NPDC051019 (assembly GCF_040683055.1). Lineage (NCBI taxonomy): Bacteria > Bacillati > Actinomycetota > Actinomycetes > Micromonosporales > Micromonosporaceae > Polymorphospora > Polymorphospora sp. NPDC051019. The sequence continues at coordinate 291,732 of NZ_JBFBCH010000006.1, forward strand.
CGTCCTCTCCCCGGCGGACGGCCGGCCCCTGCCGACCGGTCCGGCCTACGGCCCGGTGGCGCTGCTGTCGGTCGACGAGTTCGCCGCCGACCTCCTCAAGGATCTGGAGGCGAACGGTCTGCGCATCGGACAACTGCACGCGGAGTACGGTCCGGCCCAGTTCGAGCTGAGCCTCGCGCCGGCCGACCCGCTGCGGGCCGCCGACGAACAGTTGCTGGCCCGCCAGACCGTCCATGCCGCCGCCCGTGCGCACGGACTACGCGCCAGCTTCGCGCCGCTGGTCACCACGACCGGCGTGGGTAACGGCTGGCACCTGCACACCTCGGTGTGGCGGGACGGCCGGAACCTCCTGCCCGGCACGGGCGACCACGGCCTCTCGCCCGAAGGCGAGGGATACCTGGCCGGCCTGCTCCGGGAGCTGCCCGCGCTGACCGCGCTGACCGCACCCAGCGTGCCGTCGTCCGCCCGGCTGCGGCCCGGCTACTGGTCCAGCGCGTACGCGATCTGGGGTCTGCAGAACAGGGAGGCCGCGCTGCGCTACATCCCCGGCACCCCGCTGCTCGGCGCCGACCAGGCCAACGTCGAGCTCAAACCGTCGGACGCCTCCGCCAACCCCTACCTGGCGCTGGCCGCCGTGATCGCGGCGGGTCTCGCCGGGGTCGAGGAGAAGCTCTCGTTGCCGGCACCGGTCCAGGACAACCCGGGCACCTGGTCGGAGGAGCAGCGGGCGGCCGCCGGTGTCCACCGGCTTCCCGCCACCCCTGCCGAACAGGCGGCCGCACTGGAGCGGAGCACCCTGCTCCAGGCGGCGCTGGGCCCGGCCGCCTACGGGGCGTTCCGCGCGGTGCGGGACGCCGACCGGGCCTGGGCCGCCGAACGCTCGGCGGAAGAGGTCGTCGAGGCACATCTGTGGAAGTACTGATCGAACAGGTGGAGTGGTTCCCGGGCGTGGCCGGTGTTCTCGAACACCACGCCCGGGCGCTGCCCCAGCCCGACCAACTCTGCGGCCCGTTCTGGGCGGCACTCGCCACCGGCACCGACGTACGGACCTGTGCGCTCGCCTCCGGCACCAGGATCTGGCCCCACGACCTGCCGGGGAGCCGGCCGTCCGGGGAGCCACCGGCGACGTCGGCCTGGCCCGGCCTGCCCCGCGCGGGCTCGTCCGGCCACGCCGGCACCTCGGCGCGGGGGGTCGGCGCCGCCGTCGTCGCGGCGTCCCGGGGCGCCCTGGCCGCGGTCCCGGTCACCGGGCAGTGGACGGTGCCCCGGCTCGCCGCCGTGCTGGCGATGTTGGCGAGCGGGCTGCCCGCGACACCCGTCGCCAACCTCGACACCGCCGAACTGACCGGGAGCACCGATGCGGCCGGCCTTCAGCGCTACCTCGACGCGGGAGACGACAGCGCACTGACCCCACACCCGTGGCGCACCGGGCACTTCGCGATGCCCGCGGGTCTGCTCCGTGGCCGGCGCGGGACGCTGGTCGCCATTGCCGACACCTATCCCAGCCTCGGTCACCGGGGGATCCACCTGCAACCGGTGGAGCGCCTGACCGGCGCACTCGCCCGCCGGCAACCGGGAACCGGCGGAATCCTCCTGGCGGTCGGAGCCGGCCTGGCCGACGACACCGCCGCACGGATCGAGGACCTCGGACTTGAGGCGAGGTGGTGGGACAACGGCACGCCGTACCCGGCCGACCGCCTTTGAGGAATGACGGTGCGGCCGGGTCAGCCGGTGGTGACCGGCAGCGCGGCGAAGCCGCGTAGCACCAGCCGGTCACGGCGCTTCGCCGGGCCGGCCAGGCTCAGCCGGGGCAGCATCGCCAGCAGCAGCGGAAACGCGACCTGGGCCTCCAGCCGGGCGAGTGGCGCGCCGAGGCAGTAGTGGGCGCCGCCACCGAACGAGACCGGCTGGATGTTCGGCCGGTCCGGGTCGAAGCGGTGCGGGTCGGGGTAGCGTGCCGGGTCCCGGTTGGCGGATCCGAGCAGCATGGTCAACTCCGCGCCGCTGTCGACCCGCAGCCCGTCGCCGAGATCCAGCGGGCTGGTCGTGAACCGGGAGGTCAGCTGCACCGGGGAGTCGTACCGGAGGATCTCCTCGACGAACGCGGGCGCGAGGTCCGGGTCGGCGCGCAACCGGTCGGCCTGCTCGGGATGCTCCAGCAGGATCCGGATGCCGGTGCCGAGCAGGTTGGTGGTGGTCTCGAAACCGGCGACCAGCAGCAGCACCAGATTGGCGAGCAACTCCTCGCCGGTCAGCGCGGCACCGGCGGTGTCGTCGTCGCGCGCGGCGACGAGCGCACTGGTCAGATCCTCCCGTGGGGCCCGGCGGCGCTCCCCGATCAGGCCGGTGAAGTATGCCTCGAGTTCGCGGCCGGCCACGTCGGCGAGCCGCATCTCCTCGTCGGTGCTGATCGGCTCCAGCACCACGGTCAGGTCGGCGGCCCGCTGCCGGAACCACGCCCGGTCCGCCTCCGGGACGCCGAGCAGCGCGCAGATCACGCCGACCGGCAGCGGGTACGCGAACGCGCTCATGAAGTCCGCGCTGCCCGGCATCGCCTTGATCAGATCCTCGGCCTGGCCGGCGATGACGTCGCGCATCGCGGCGACCCGGCGGGCGGTGAAGGTGGCCGCGGCCGCCCGGCGCATCCGGGTGTGGTCCGGTGGATTCGTCTGCAGCATGGACAGCACGATCGAGGCGACGCCGCGGTTATGCCGCCAGTCCGGCCAGAAGGCGTCGTAGTCGGCGGCGTCCGCGACCCGCAGACTCGGTTCGCGCAGCAGGCGGCTGGTGAGCGCGTGGGTGGTGACGAACCAGCGGCCGTCGAACGCCTGGAAGACCGGCGCGTGCGCCCGGACCACGTCATAGGCCGGGTACGGGTCGAGGCGTCCCTCCGGCAGGAACAGCGACGCGAGCGCGGCCTGATGATCCATCCTCTGCTCCCCCGGTAGACGAACGCGGTGCTCCCATCATGCCCCGGAGTTCCTGGGCTACGCCCGCTGGCAGGTGACGCAGTACCGGGCGTGCGGCAGGATCTCCAGGCGTCCCATCGGGATCTCCCCACCGCACCGGTCGCAGCGGCCGTAGGTGCCTTCCGACATCCGGCGCAACGCTTCGGCGGTCCCGGCGAGCCCGTCCCGGGCGGTGGTCAGCAGCCCGTTGAGGGTGTCCGGGTCGTGTCCCCCACGCCCCGGCTGTCGACTGTGCACGGTCAGTTCGGTGAGCTGTTCGGTGTATTGCTGGAACTGTTCCTCGAGCCGGACCCGTAGGCGCTCGACGGGGTCCTGGACGGTGTCGGTCACGGCGTACTCCTTGGATGGGACTGGTGGTCTTCGGCCTCGGGGGCCGGAGCCTCGGGTTGCCGGGTGGCCAGGTGGGTCAGCCGGCGGTCGGGTGGCGGATCGCGGCCATCGCCGCGAGGCTGGCGCCGGTGAGCGCCACGGTGTGCGGTGCCGCGGCAGGGTGCACCGAGGTACGTAGCCGGCTCACCAATTGGGTGGTGAGGTCCGGCCGGGTCGCTCCGTCGCCGACGAGAACGAGGCCGCGGGTCAGCGCCCGTGAGGCGAAGCGGTGCGTGTCGGCCTGCTGACACACGTCGCGCAGTGCGCGCACGACGGTGTCGGCGAGCATGTCCACTCCGGCGCCCCGGGCCAGGTCGCGGGTGCCGAGGTCGGCCCGGCGGGCGGCGACGACGTGGCCGCCGTCCAGCATCGCGACCTCGGTCAGTTCCGCCCCGATGTCGGCGATGAGCAACCGGCCGGTCGCCGCGCCGGCGCCGATCGCCGCCGCACGCAGGGTGTCGATGAACAGCAGCCGCGACGGGGCGAACACCTGGGTGAGCACCCGGCGGGTCAACTGCTGGTCGGCCGGGGTCGCCAGCACCGGGCGGCAGGCCACGACGACCGCGCCGGCCGGTACCGGGTCGTGGTAGTCGAGCAGCAGGCGGGACAGCAGCGCGACGCTTCCGGGTCCGTCGATGATCCGGGCCCGGCGGATCAGGGGCGTCCGGCCCTCGTTCGTCGGCGCCGCGGTGACCCCTCGTTCTCCGGCCCAGAGCGTCAGGTACGCGCTACCGAGGTCGACCGCGACCGGGGTAGGCGACGTCATGACGGCCGCTGCCGGGCCGTGCGGCGCGGATCGCCGGGCGGCGGCCGGGCGGCGGGTGCCGAGGTGTGTCGTCATGCCGATCCCCTCTCGACTTCGGGTACGACGGCGGTGGTGGAACGCGGGGCCACGGGCGGATACGCCCGCCGGGCCGTCGGCGCGAACCGGAACGGCTGGAATCAGTTGCCGGACACGACGGCGCGGCGGACGCGCCGACGGTGACGCGGTCCCGGACCGGGCGGACCGCCTGCCGCGCGCCCTATCGGGCGGCGGGCGCGGGACGGCCCCGGTCCGGGACCGCCGGCGGGGCGACCGGGGGTAGCGGGCCACGGCTTCGCCACACGGGTCGTCATCACCGCCTCCTGGCAGGGTCGCAACAGCACCTGGAGCCACCAGCGTGGCCGGCGGTCACCCCGGTCGACAGGGGTGGCCGCCGGCCAACAACCCGGTCCGCTCGTTGCCGGGGTCCGGCAACGATCGGTCGGGCCGACGCCCATCGCGCCGAGATCGGTAGGCAGGGTCCGGCAACCGGGCTATGGTGGCGCCATGCCTGGCCGGAAGCATCGGACAACCATCGACGAGCAGCGGATGCTGTCGATGTTGTGGGTGCTGTCCGTGCTCGTGTCGGCCGCCCCGGCCGGCCGCGCGCCGTGGTGTCGGGTCGGGTCACCACGGCACCGGTGGACAGCCGGCCGCCGGCCGGTCTGGTCCGCCGACCGGGCTCCACCGGGGTACGCCCGCACCGGCTGACCGCGGTCGCCGGACCGGACCACGTCTTCCTCGGCCGGTTACCGGCCGCCTTCCCCATCCACCGATACGTGCCGCCCCGGCCGGTGACCGGCGGGATCGCGCCCGCGCGCGGTCCGGCCCACTCCCCTGCTGGTGGTGACTCTCGTGTTCGGTGCTGTCGTCGAACAACGGAGGCCGAACAAAGTGCTCGCTCCCGGGGCGTACGCCCGCGCGCGGGGCCGCTGCCCGATCGCCATCGACCTGGGCACCCTCAACGTACGGATCTGGCTGGCCGGTCACGACACGCTGGTCGCGCCGACCGTGGTCGCCCGGGCCTCCGCCGGCCGGTACCTGGCGGCCGGGCGGGACGCCCTGGACCTCGCCGAGCGGACCGGTACCCCGCTGGTGTGGCCGGTCCGCGACGGCGTCATCGCCGATCTGCCGGCCTGCGCGTATCTGCTGCGCAGCATGCTCGGTGCCGGGCCGGATCCGAAGCCGTCCCCGGTGCTGGTCGGGGTGCCGGCCACCGCCACCCTGATGCAGCGCAACATGCTGATCGCGACGGCCGGGCGGGCCACCGGTGGGCGGGTGTCCTGGGTGGAGGAACCCCTGGCGGCCAGCCTCGCCTGCGGCCCGAGTCTCGACGCGGACGACGAACTGGTCACCGTCGACATCGGACACGGGCGGACCGAGGTGGTCCAGGTCCACGGTGGCGAGGTGCTGGCCGCCCTGCGGGTCGACACGGTCAACCACGTCGACCAGGTCCCGGCGATCGCCCGGGCCGTACGGGGTCTGGCCGGTCCGCCCCGGCGACGGGGACGCCGCCGGCTACTGGTCACCGGGGGCGGCGCCGCGACCGTCGGGGTCGCCGGCCGGCTGGCGGCGTTGACCGGCCGGTCGGTGACCGTGCCCGAGAACCCCTGGCTGGCCACCATCCGGGGGCTCGGCCTGCTGCTCACCGCCTGATCCGCGGCACCTTCCCCACCGATTGGAGTTCCCATGCACGTCGAACGGACCGAGTTGCCCGGGATCGGGCTGCGTCAGGTCATCACGACCGCCGACGGCCGGCAGGTCGGTGTGGTCACCCACCTCGCCGGTGGCCGACGGGACCTGCTCTACGACGATCCGGGCGACCCGGACCGGATGTGGAGTCTCGCGTTGACCCGGGCCGAGGCGCTCACCCTCGCCGGGCTTCTGGGTCTGCCGGATGTCGTCGACCTGCCCGGCGAGGTCGCGTCGTGAGCAGGTGTCTCGACGGGGTGCTGCGGACTCAGGCGCCGGCGGGCAGCGGCTGGTTCGGCCAGTCCAGCGCCCGGGCGCCGAGCACCGCCGCCTGGAGGGTGAACCGGTCGGTCGGGTCGGCGGCGTCGTAACCGCTCAGCGCCCTGATCCGGGCCAGCCGGTAGGTGACCGCGCGGACCGACACGTGCAGGCGGCGGGCCGCCACCGTGGCGGTGCCGCCACTGGCGAAGTACGCCTCCAGCGTCTCGAGCAGCGGGCCGGCGCCGCCGCGGGCCCGATTCAACGGGACGAGTACGGCCTGGATGAGGTCGATGATCGCCGGTTGGTCGCGCAACAGCACGCGGTAGATCAACAGGTCGCGGGCGTCGACCACCGGTGTTTCCACCCGCAGCCGCCGGGCCATCGTGAGCGCGTCCCGGGCCTCCTCGTAGGAGCGGGCGATGCCGTACACCCCGGGGTAGGACCGGCCGACCGCGATCTGCCACGGCCTTCCCCGGGGCAGGCGGTCGAGTTCGGCGAGCATCAGCCGCCCCAACCCGGTCCCCGGACCGGCGCCGGCGTTCTCGGCGGCCCCGCCCGGCGCCGGTGCCAGCACCACGAGCAGCCCTTCCTTGGTGGCCACCAGTACGTCCCGGTCCCCCAACCGGTCGAAGATGACCCCTTCGAGCGCGCTGATGGCCGTCTCGGTGTCCGGAAGCCGGCGGCTCGGCGCGGCCAGCGCCACCTGGTGCACCCGCGCCAGGTCCAGGCCGAACGGCTCGGCCCGCTGGACCAACCCGCCCAGGTCCGACTCGCCGCGCAGCAGGTCGTCGACGAGTTCACGGCGTAGCGCCTCTTCCCGCCGGACCAGTTCCCGGCGCGCGACCGCGTACCCCTCGGCCAGGGTCGCCACCGCGTCGTCGAGCACGTGCAGCACCGCCTCGGCGGCGGCGCGGACCGCGTCACTGTCACCGGAACGCGTCAGCCGGGGCAGGTCCTGCCACATCCGGCGGGCGGCCGACAGGTAGAGCTGCACCACCCGGCCGGCGGAGACGCCCTGCTCGGCGGCGCGTCGGCCGAGCAGGCCGACGGCCTCCAGTTCGGCTCGCCTGGGGCGTCGGCCGGTCACCGCCGCGTCCACCAGCAGCCCGAGGTAGTCGCCGAGCAGTTCCACCGGCACGTCACCGGCGTCCCGGGCGGCCGCCTGCGCGACCCGGTCGAGCCAGGCGACGTCCGCGTCGCCGGCTCGTCGCCCGCCACCCATGCCCGCTCCGTCCTCCCGGTGCCCACTCCGACGTGACGCGGTCGGATGGTCACCCGCGGGCGGGCGCCCGACCGGGTCAGGATACCGCCGCGGCCCCGGACGGGTGCCGAGAGCGGCCACTGGCGGACGGCGTAGCGGATCGCCGACGAAATTGGTCAGACCACTCCCCGAGGGAGGGTGGGTCGAGGCTTGGACCCTCGCGAGGCTGACTTAACTTCATCCGGCATGACAAAGTTCCGCAAATAGGTCTAACTTACCCTTGCCACTTGCCCTCCATAACAGTCAGGTCACAGCTATTACGAGGACGGCCACCCCTGGACTAGGTTCCCAGCAGGCATGAGGTCAGACCTCATTCCTCATGCCTCTACTCTGACGAGGTGAGTTGACGAGTGCAGGAATCTGCCCCCCGCTATGCCGGATACCGGTCCTTCGATTACTTGACGCCGCACGCCGACTACAAGGTGTTCGAACTCGCGCCGCAACTCGGCCGGGTGCCCGAACACGACCTCGGCCTGAGCGACGACCAGCGAACCCGGGTGGCCCGGCTGCTCCGTGAACACATGGCCATCTCGCTGCACGAGCACCCGAAGATCCTGCCGGCCGACGTGTCGCAACTGCGCGACTACAACCGCACCGGCCGCAACTCCTTCGGCTTCGAGGGCCTGGCCCGCTCCGGCATGACCGCGGTCTTCGACAACTTCATGAACGGCACCGGCTGCGTGACCAGCGAGCACGCCTGGAAGTGGGACGACGTCATCTACGACATCGGCCTGCGTTTCGCCGACGTCGCCAAGCAGGACCACGTGGTCGTGGCGACCACGCTGGAGCAGATCTTCGAGGCCAAGCGCAACGGCCAGATCGCCCTGGTGGCCGGTCTGGAGGCGGCCACGATGATCGAGAACGAGCTGGACCGGCTCGACATCCTCTACGGCTTCGGCGTCCGCCAGATGGGCATCGCGTACAGCCAGGCGAACATGCTCGGTTCCGGCCTCTCCGAAGACCGCGACGGTGGGCTGACCCACTTCGGCCGGCGCGCGGTGGACCGGATGAACAAGCTCGGCATCGCCATCGACATCTCGCACTCCGGCGACCAGACCTCGCTGGACGTGATCGAGGCCAGCCGGGTACCGGTGTTCATCACCCACGCCGGCGCCCGCTCGGTCTGGAACACCCCTCGGATGAAGCCGGACGAGGTGATCCGGGCCTGCGCCGAACGGGGTGGGGTGATCGGCATCGAGGCCGCTCCGCACACCACCCTCTCGGCGGACCACCCGCACCACTCGATCGAGTCGGTGATGGACCACTTCACCTACTGCGTGGAGCTGGTCGGCATCGACCACGTGGCGTTCGGTCCGGACACCAACTTCGGTGACCACGTCGGGCTGCACGACAGCTTTACCCAGCACCTGGCGATCGGGAAGGCCCACGGCGTGGTGGACCACCCACGGGTGCCCTACGTGAGCGGCATGGAGAACCCGGCGGAGTGCTTCAGCAACATCGTCGGGTGGCTTGTCACGCACGGTTACTCCGACGACGAGATCGCCAAGGTCATCGGCGGCAACATCATCCGGGTTCTTCAGGAGGTTTGGTGAAAAAGACAGTCAAGGGTCGGTGGCGGCTCGCTGTCGCACTCGGCGTGGCGGCCACGCTGGGTATCTCCGGCTGCGGCCTGAACGAGGACAACGGGTCCTCCAGCGGCTCGTCGTCGGACGCGGTGCTGCGGATCGGCACCACCACCGACGTGAGCAACTTCAACCCGCTCCAGTCGCTCAGCAAGACCGACTCGTGGATTCTCAACGCGATGTACCCGCACCTGCTGCGGATCGACGAGAACGCGAAGAAGGCGCCGGAACTGGCCAAGGAGTACCGCTACGAGGACGACGGCAAGACGGCCGTCTTCGACCTGCGGGACGACTTCAAGTGGACCGACGGCAAGCCGGTGGTCGCCGAGGACGTCAAGTTCAGCGCCGAGATGATCATGAAGTACAAGCTCGGCAACGTCGCGGCGAAGCTGACCTGGGTCGAGTCGATCGAGGCGCCGGACGCGACCACGGTCAAGTTCAAGCTCTCCCAGCCGTACGCGCCGTTCGCCGAGGGCGTCGGGTTCTGGATGTCGATCGTGCCGAAGCACATCTTCGAGAACGCCGGGGACCTGTCCAAGTTCCCGAACGACTCGAACTGGGTCGGCGCCGGTCCGTTCGTGCTGGACAGCATGACCAAGGGCCAGCGCTACGTGATGAAGCGCAACGACAACTACCCGCTGGCGCCGGAGGGCAAGGCGGCGGTCAGCCAGGTCGAGTACCGCGTCTACCCGGACGTGAACACGATGATGCTGGCGCTGCGCAACGGTGACATCGACATGATGGGCACCCCGGTGCCGGTCTCGGCGGCGAAGACCTTCGAGAACGACGAGAAGATCAAGCTCGAGAAGGTCGGGGCGCTCGGCTTCGCGCACCTGACCTACAACATGAAGAACGAGTACCTCGCCGACCAGCAGGTCCGGCAGGCGCTGTCGATGGCGGTCGACACCAAGGCGATCATCTCGGCGGTGCTGCAGGGTGACGGCCAGCAGATGGCCGGTCCCATCTCGCCGATCTTCTCCGAGTACGACAACACCGAGATCCAGCCGTACGCGTTCGACCCGGCGGGCGCGAAGGCCAAGCTGACCGCGGCCGGCTACAAGGACGCCAACAACGACGGCTTCTTCGACGAGCTGAACTTCGGCGTGGCGTGCGACCAGTCCAACGCGAACATGACCCGCGTGGTGCAGCTGTTCCGCGAGAGCGCGGCCCAGGCCGGCATCAAGCTGGAGAACGAGTGCGTGGAGCGGAACACGTTCCTCACCCGCACCAAGAACGGCGAGTACGACATCGACGCCTCGCAGTGGGGCGTGTTCGACAACCCGATGGACCAGCTGCGCAGCACCTACCTGTCCAGCAACCCGGGTGGCATCAACTACAACCTGCTCGAGTCGGCGGAGATGGACGCGCTGATCAACGACGCGGCCGGCACCACCGACCCGGAGGCGTTCAAGACCAAGATCAAGAACATTGACAAGGTCGTGCACGAGCAGGCGTACCTGACCCCGCTGTACGTGGAGAACTTCCAGTTCGCCTACAACGCCAGCAAGTTCACCGGCTTCGTTCCGTCGCCGTCGGACCTGCTCGGCATGGTCACCGCGTACTCGCTGGCCCAGGTCACCCCGGTCAAGTAACCCGAACCAGAGGGAAAGGAGGGGTCCCCCCATGGCGCGTTTCGTGCTCAGCCGGGCACTGAAGGCCGTCCTGACCATATGGATTGCAATCACTTCGACGTTCTTCCTGCTCCGGCTCCTGCCGGGGGACCCCACGACCCTCATGGTCGAGGGCGACATGACGCCGGAGATGCAGGCGGCACTGCTCAAGACGTACGGCCTCGACCGCCCGTTGTGGGAGCAGTACGTGTCGTACCTGCGCGAGTTGGTCCAGGGCAACCTGGGCATCTCGTTCCGGCAGATCCAGCCGGTCACCGACATCATCCTCGACCGGCTGCCCTGGACGTTGCTGCTGGCCGGCAGCGCGTTCGTCCTCACCGTCGCCGTCGGTATCCCGATCGGTGTCGCCGCCGCGGTCAACCGCGGCAAGTGGCTCGACCGCGCGTTGCAGGGCTTCGGGATCAGCGCGAACGCCCTGTTCGTGCCGAGCGTCGCCATCCTGCTGCTGGTCTTCCTCGGAGCCCAGCTCGGCTGGTTCCCGATCGGCGGGGCGATCGACCCCGACACCCGGGGCGCCGCCGCCTACCTGAGCCTGTTCCACCACCTGGCGCTACCGGTGCTGTCCCTGGTCCTGGTCCAGCTCGGCCCGTACGCGCTGACCCTGCGTACCAACATGATCGAGGTCCTCGGTGAGGACTACATCCGCGCGGCGCAGGCCCGTGGTCTCTCGGCCCGGCGTCGGGTCTGGAAGCACGGCCTGCGCAACGCGATCCTGCCGGCGCTGACCCTGATGGGTCTGCAACTGGGCACCCTGGTCGGCGGCGCGGTGCTGACCGAGACGGTCTTCGCCTATCCCGGGGTCGGCCGGCTGATCTACGAGGCGGTCGGGCAGCAGGACTACCCGGTGATCCAGGGCGCGTTCATCATGCTCGCCGTCACCGTGGTGATCGCCAACGCGCTGACCGACATGCTCTACGCGGTCCTCAATCCCAGGATCCGCCTGTGAGCGCGAGGAGTGCGGCGGAGCGAAGCCCCGCAGTCGCGAACTCAGGAATCACCGCGAGCGCGAGGAGTGCGGCGGAGCGAAGCCCCGCAGTCGCGAACTCAGAAGTCACCGTGAGCGCGAGGAGTGCGGCGGAGCGCAACCCCGCCTTCGTGAAGACAGAAGGGAGGGCGCCGTGAGTGCCCCCGTGCTGGCCGAGCAGGCACTGCCGCCGGTCCCGGCCGCGCCCAAGCGGTCCTCCTGGTCCAACTACCTGCGGCAGCCCACCGTGGCCTTGTCGCTGCTGGTGCTGCTCGTGATGGCGCTGATGGCGATCTTCGCGCCACTGATCGCCGACGAGCCCGCCGGCGCCGGCCCGGACGTGCTGCAACCGCCGTCCGGGGCGCACTGGTTCGGCACCGACGACCTCGGGCAGGACATCTTCGCCCAGGTGGTCTGGGGCACCCGGACCAGCATGGTGATCGGCCTGGCCGCCTCGCTGATCGCGATCGTGCTGGGAACCGCGATCGGACTTGCCGCGGCGTACTTCCGCCCGATCGACGCGGTCGCCACGGTGATCACCGACGTGATGCTGGCGCTGCCCACCCTGCCGTTGATGATCATGCTGGCCGCGGTGGTGAACCCGAGCGTCTGGACGCTGACCCTGATCATCGGGTTCTTCGCCTGGCCCGAGGTGGCCCGGCTGATCCGGTCGCAGGGCCTGGTGATCAGCGCGATGCCCTACATCGACGGGGCCCGGGTGCTCGGCGCCACCGGCTGGCGGATCGTCACCCGGGAGATCCTGCCCGCGGTCGTCGCGCTGATGGTCGTCAGCGTGCTGCTCACCGCCTCCCGGGCGGTGATCTCCGAGGCCGGCCTGAGCTTCCTCGGCCTCGGCGACCCGGACGCCTGGTCCTGGGGGCGCATCCTGCTCAACGCCCAGCGCAGCGGCACGATCGCGATCGCCTGGTGGCAGACGCTCTTCCCGTCGCTGGCGATTTTGTTCCTGGTGCTGGCGGCGACGCTGGCCGGTACGCGGTTCAACGACTCCCGTGACCCCCGCCGCAACGGAGGCTGACCCATGCGACTGCCCGAAAGCTTCTACACCAGCGTCCGGAGCCGGCTCGGCGAGGCGCTCGACGAGCGCGGCCTGGACGGGTTCCTGGCCACGTCCCCGGCGGACGTCGCCTTCCTCAGCGGCTTCTTCTACATCGCCACCGAGCGACCGGTCTACCTCTGGATGCCGCGGGAGGGAGATCCGCTGCTGGTCATCCCCCGCCTCGACGAGGAGTACGCCGCCCAGCAGGGCGTGACCATCCCGACGGTCAGCTACTTCGAGTTCCCCGGCGTGGTCACCGCCGAGCAGACCCTCGCCTCGGCGCTGTCCCGTCCCGGCGGCCCGGTCCGCCGGATCGGGGTGGGCGCCGGGGTGTCGGTCGGCGCGTTCAAGGCGCTGTCGCGGGCCATCGCCGGGGCGACGCTGGAGACCACCGACGCGGTGGCGAAGTTGCGGCTGCGCAAGTTCCCCGAGGAGATCCCGTTCCACGAGGCCGCCGCCCGGATCTGCGACGAGATGCTCGGTGCCGGCCGGGCGCTGATCGAGGAGGCGCTGGCCAGCGGCGGGCCACTCCCCCGCGAGGACGAGATCGCCCGGCACGTGATCGGCTACGGCACCGACCGGATGTACGCCGAGTACGACATGGTCGTCTACACCACCAAGCTGGCCGGCGGGCTGGTCTACGCCGGCCCGAACTCGGCGCTGCCGCACGGCCTGCCGACGCGTCGGCGGATCCAGGCGGGCGACACGCTGATCCTCTCCCTCGGTGCCGCGGTGGCCAGCCGGTTCGTGGAGAGCGAACGCACCTTCATCATCGGTGAGCCCACCGCCGAGCAGGTGCGCTACTACGAGGCCGACCGGGAGGCGCAGGAGGTCGGTACCCGGGCGATGACCGCCGGCCGTACCTGCGCCGAGGTGAACAAGATCTGCCTGGACGTGCTGCGGGAGCAGGGACTGGGCGACTACATCCGGCACCGGCAGGGGCACGGCATCGGGCTGCAGAACCACGAGGCGCCGTGGGTCGAGGACGGCGACGACACCGTGCTCGCCCCCGGGATGCTGCTCTCCAGCGAGCCCGGTGTCTACGTTCCCGGCCACGCCGGCTACCGCATTTCCGACACGGTCCTGGTGGAGGAGACCGGCCCGCGCCGGCTCACCGGCTACCCACGCGACCTGGCATCCAACGTCATCGAGGGGGTCCGATGAAGATCAACGGAGCGGAACTGGTCGTCGAGGCATTCGGCCCGACCGACGCGCCGGCGATGATCGTGCACCACGGCGCGCCCGGCCTGGGCTCGCGCAGCGAGCCGAAGCGCTCCTTCGGTCCGTTCTCCGACCGGATGCGGGTCATCGTCTTCGACGCCCGCGGATCCGGCGAATCCAGCGACGACGAGCCGTTCACCCACGAGCAGTGGGTGGCCGACGTGGACGCGATCCGGGAGCACTTCGGCTACGAGAAGATCGTCATGGCCGGCGGGTCGTACGGCGGGTTCATCGCCCTGGAGTACGCGATCGCGCACCCGGACCGGGTCTCCGCGCTGGTGCTGCGGGACACCGCGGCGGACACCGCACACGACCACCTCGCGGTCGAGCGGGCGCGCAACACCGACCGTTCGGTGATTCCGGAGTGGGTCATCGACCGGATCGGCACCGGTCGGTTCGAGAGCAACGAGCAGTTGCGGGACTACTGGCGGGCCATCCTGCCGCTGTACGACCACCAGCACGACCCGGCCAAGGACGAGGCGCGGCTGGCCGCCACCCGCTTCCACTACCGGACCCACAACGCGGCCTTCGGCCAGAACATGCCCAGGTACGACCTCAAGCCGAAGCTGCCGTCGATCACCTGCCCGACCCTGGTCACCGTGGGCCGGCACGACTGGCGTACCCCGGTCGAGGCCTCACAGGTGATCGCGGACCTGGTCCCCGACGGTGAGCTGGTGGTCTTCGAGAAGTCCGGCCACTCGCCGCAGTTGGAGGAGCCGGAGAAGTTCCAGCGGGTCGTGCGGGACTTCCTCGGCAGAGCCGGAGTGCTGCGATGACACTGCTGGAGATCGCCGACCTGCGGGTCGCGTTCCCCGGCCCGTCCGGGCCGGTGAACGCGGTCAACGGGGTGTCGCTCAAGGTCGACTCCGGGCAGACCCTGGCCATCCTCGGCGAGTCCGGCTCCGGCAAGAGCGTCACCGCGCAGGCGGTGATGGGCATCCTCGACGTCCCGCCGGCGAAGATCACGGGTTCGGTACGGCTACGCGGCCGGGAGCTGCTGACCCTGCCGCGTAAGCAGCGCGACCGGGTCAGCGGCGAAGAGATCGGCATGGTGTTCCAGGATGCGATGGCCGCGCTCAACCCGGTCTTCACCGTCGGGGACCAGATCACGGAGGTGCTCCGGGTCCGTCGGGGCATGTCCAAGGCCGATGCCCGCCGCCGCGCGATCGAACTCGTCGACCGGGTCCGGATCCCGGCCGCCAAGGACCGGATCCGCGACTACCCGCACCAGTTCTCCGGCGGTATGCGCCAGCGCATCATGATCGCGCTGGCCATCTCGCTGGAACCGGACCTGCTGATCGCCGACGAGCCCACCACCGCCCTGGACGTGACCGTGCAGGCCCAGGTGATGGAACTGCTCGCGGAGATCCAGCGGGACAGCGGGATGGGTCTGCTGCTGATCACCCACGACCTCGGCGTGGTGGCCGAGGTCGCCGACGACGTGGCGGTGATGTACGCCGGCCGGATCGTCGAGCGGGGCACGGTCGAGCAGATCTTCGCCGGTCCGGCGCACCCGTACACCGAAGGGCTGCTCGCCTCGATGCCCCGGGTGGACCGGCGCGACGAGCAGCTCTACGCGATCCCGGGCGCCCCGCCCAACCCGGCCCGGCTCCCCGCCGGCTGCCCGTTCCACCTGCGTTGTCCCCGGGCCACCGACGAATGCCTGGTGACCCTGCCGCCGCTGCGGGCCGTTCCGGCCAACCGGAGCAGCGCCTGCCACCATTACGAGGAGGTGCTCGGTGCCACCCAACGATGACGTGGTGCTACGGGTCGAGAACCTGGTCAAGCACTTCCCGCTCAAGGGGCGGATCCCGTTCACCTCCGGCGGCGTGGTCAAGGCCGTCGACGGGGTCTCGTTCGACCTGCGCCGGGGCGAGACGCTCGGTGTGGTGGGCGAGTCGGGCTGCGGCAAGACCACCCTGGCCCGCATGCTGGTCGGCCTCGAACAGCCGACCTCCGGCGCGGTGCGCTTCGGCGAGTCGGTGGTGCACCGGGCCAAGGGGCGGGAGCTGCGGGCGCTGCGCCGGCGGATCCAGATCGTGCTGCAGGACCCGTACACCTCGCTGAACCCGCGCCGCACCATCCGGGAGATCCTGCTCCAGCCCTTCGAGATCCACCCGGACGTGCTGGACCGCAAGCGCCGGATCGAGCGGGTGAAGGAACTGCTCGACCTGGTCGGCCTCGACGCCAGCCTGCACCTGGACCGCTACCCGCACCAGTTCTCCGGCGGGCAGCGCCAGCGCATCGGCATCGCCCGGGCGCTCGCGTTGAACCCCGACGTGATCGTCTGCGACGAGCCGGTCTCCGCGCTCGACGTGTCGGTCCAGGCGCAGGTGGTCAACCTGCTGGAGCGGCTCCAGGACGAGCTCGGCGTGGCGTACGTCTTCATCGCCCACGACCTGTCCGTGGTGCGGCACATCTCCGACCGCGTCGCCGTGATGTACCTCGGCAAGCTGGTGGAGACCGGCCCCGAGCAGAGCCTCTACGAGTCGCCGCGACACCCGTACACCAGCGCGCTGCTGTCCGCCGTACCGGTGCCCGATCCGGTCGGACGCCGGGAACGCAAGCGGATCCTGCTCGCCGGTGACCCGCCCAGCCCGGTCAACCCGCCGTCGGGCTGCCGGTTCCGGACCCGCTGCTGGCAGGCGACCGACACCTGCGCCACCACCGAACCGCCGCTGGCCGCCGGTGAACATCCGGTCGCCTGCCACTACCCGCTGGCCGCATAGGGCCCGGCGATCCGCCCCAAAAGGAGAAGGTGCCTTGCTGCAAGAACCCGCTGCCCGCTACAAGGGCCACCGGTCGTACTCGTACCTGGAGCCGCACTCGGACTACCGGGTGTTCGACCTGGCCAAGGAGGTCGGCCGGGTACCGGAGCACGACCTCGGCCTGACCGGCGACCAGCGCGCGCGGGTCACCCGGCTGCTCACCGAGCACACCGCGATCTCCCTGCACGAGCACCCGGTGATCCTGCCCGAGGACGTCCGCGAGCTACGGACCTACAACCGCACCGCGCGCCAGCGCACCGGCTACGAAGGGCTCGCCCGCTCCGGCCTGACCGCGGTCTTCGACAACTTCATGGCCGGTGCCTCCTGTGTGACCAGTGAGAACGGCTGGAAGTGGAACGACCTCATCTACGCCCTCGGGATGCGGATGAGTGACCTCTACAAGCAGGACCACGTCTTCCTGGCCACGTCACTGGCCGACATCCGCGCCGCCAAGCAGGACGGCCGGCTGGCCCTGGTCGCCGGGCTGGAGTGCTGCAGCCCGATCGAGAACGAGCTGGACCGCATCGACATCCTCTACGGCTTCGGCGTCCGCCAGCTCGGGATCGCGTACAGCCAGGCGAACATGCTCGGCGGTGGTCTCTCCGAGCGGCACGACGGTGGGCTGACCCACTTCGGCCGGCGTGCGGTGGACCGGATGAACAAGCTCGGCATCGCCATCGACATCTCGCACTCCGGCGACCAGACCTCGCTGGACGTGATCGAGGCCAGCCGGGTACCGGTGTTCATCACCCACGCCGGCGCCCGCTCGGTCTGGGACACCTCCCGGATGAAGCCGGACGAGGTGATCCGGGCCTGCGCCGAACGCGGTGGCGTCATCGGTATCGAGGCCGCTCCGCACACCACCCTCTCCGAGACGCACAAGCACCACTCGATCGAGTCGGTGATGGACCACTTCCAGTACTGCGTCGACCTGGTCGGCATCGACCACGTCACGTTCGGTCCGGACACGATGTTCGGTGACCACGTCGGGGTGCACAACACGTACGCCGGCAACTACGCCCACGACGCCGGCAACCGGCCCGAGCACCCCCGGGTGGAGTACGTGTCCGGGCTGGAGAACCCGGGCGAGGCGTTCGGGAACATCGTCGGCTGGCTGGTCAAGCACGGCTACTCGGACGACGAGATCGCCAAGGTCATCGGCGGGAACACCATCCGGGTGCTCGAGCAGGTCTGGTAATGCCCTTCCGGCCGATCGGCCGATCGGGCACCGACGAACTACACTCCGTACGCCGCTGACAGCGGCGGGAGCGATGAGGTGAGGGCGGATGGCTCGGCGCGAAACCGCGCTACAGACCGCACACGGTCGGCTACGGCAACTGATCAGCAGTGAGTTCCGGTCGGGCGACAAGCTGCCCAACGAACGGGACCTGGCCGACCGGCTGGAGGTCAGCCGGGCCACCGTACGCGAGGTGCTGGGCCGGCTCGCCGTCGAGGGCGTGGTGACCCGCACCTGGGGCATCGGCACCTTCGTGCACGGCGGCGCCGAGCGGGTGCCGGTGTCGATCGGTGACGTCACCGCCCTGCGCGACCGGATCACCGCCTCCGGCCACCGGCCGACCCTCCAGGACGCGGCGGTCAGCCGGGCAAGATGCCCGGCTGACTGCGCCAAGGTGCTCGGGGTGGAACCCGACTCGCTGGTGTGGCGGGTCGACCGGCTCTTCGCCGTGGACGGCGTCGCGGCGGCCTGGATCCGCGACCACCTGCCGCTGCGCTTCGACGGCCGCGACCTCGACCCGTCCGGACTGGTCAGCATCGACCTGGACATGTTCGAGTTCCTGGCCAGTGCGACCGGCATGCCGGTACGGCGGGCGGAGATCGAACTCGCCGCCGTACTCGCCGACGAGGAGGCCACCACCCGGCTCGACGTGGCGGTCGGGCATCCGCTGGTCACCGCGACCCAGATCGGCTACGGAGCGAGCGGCGCGGCTCTCTTCCACGGGCACATCACGGTCCGCACCGACGTTCTGACCCTGAAGATCAGTCGGGGCGGGGAGCCCGAGCCGGTGCCGAACTGAAGCGGCGGCGCCGGTCACGGCGCCGTCCGCTGCCGCCTCGCACGCCCCGACGTCCCCGGGCGAGCGGTGATACCCGCATGATCGCTACCGGAGCGGACCGTACCCGTAGCCCTGGGCCGCCGCCCGCTCCCGCAGAAGACGCTTGCGGTGCGAGTTGCGGTAGAGAGCGACCGCCATGGCCAGGACAGCTCCGGCGACCACACCGAGGCAGGGCAACAGGTTCAGGGCACCGACCCCGGCGGCCATCGCGCCGAGAGATCCGAGCGTATCGCCCGCCGTGGGCGCGTCGCCGAGCGCGAGCGCGACCGGTGTTCCGTCGCCGTCCGCACGGCAGGTCAACTCGTAGCTGCCGGCGGTGCCGGTGGAGATGTTGTAGACACTCCGCCATTCGCCGGCCGCGTTGGTCAGGTTCCATATGGTCGCGGACACAATCACCCGGGCCGGTTCGACGCCCGACACCGGGTGTGCCTCGCAGGTCGGGTCGCTTCCGGCGGCGGAGGCGTCGACCCAGACGAGCTTCCCGGCGTCGTCGAGGTCGACCCGTACGGTGTCACCGGTTTGGAAGACCTGGTCGGCCACGAGGTTGTCGGCCAGGCCATCGGTCCGCTCGTTGGCGCTGTAGATGCCGACCAGGAAGAACACCGGGCCGGCGACCAGTCCGATGAGGACGATCAGGGCGGCGACGAGGTACCAGATCCGGCCGGGGCGCACTTCGGCGGAGGAAACGGTGGGGCTGGGATACATGTCGGCGATCTTGACCGACTGTTGCGGACGCTACCGCAGTCTGCCGCTTGTCCGACGCATCCCGGATCGGTGCGGGCACCACCGGTCAGTCGGTGTTCCGCGGGTCGTCGGCCGGCCCGGGGCCGAAGCGGCGCCGGTACGCCGATGGGGCGAGCCCCGTCTCGCGGCGCAGCAGGGCACGTAGGTTGGCGGCGGTGCCCAGGCCGCTATGCCGGGCGACAATCTCGAAGCGTGACTCACCTCGCTCGATCAGTCGGGCTGCCAGAGAGAGGCGTTCGCGGGTCAGCCACGCCAGCGGCGTCGTGCCCAGTTGCGCCCGGAAGCGCCGGTGCAGGGTGGCCGGGCTCACCTTGCTGCCGGGCTCGCGGACCGCTGTGGCCGGTGGCGAATGCGTCGTCCGATTACCGCCAGACCCTCCGGCGCTTGTCGAGCAGGCTTTCGGTCATGAACGACGTGCTTGATGGCAAGGTGGCTCTGGTCACCGGTGGTGGTCGCGGCATCGGCGCCGCGGTGGCGTTGCGTCTGGCTCAGGAGGGCGCCGATGTGGCGTTCACGTTCCAGCGAAACCAGCAACGCGCCGACGACGTGGTGGAACAGATCAAGGCCACGGGGCGGCGGGCGGTCGCCGTACAGGCGGACAGTGCCGACCCGGCGGCGGTGGTTGCCGCGGTCGATCGGGCCGCCGGTGAGCTGGGCCGGCTGGACATCCTGGTCAACAACGCCGGGGCGTTCCTGCTCGGGCCGCTGGAGCAACTGAGCCTGGAAGAGTTCGAGCAGACCGTCGCGGTCAATGTCCGGGCCCCGTTCGTCGCCGCACAGGCAGCGGTGTGCCACATGTCGGCCGGTGGGCGGATCATCAACATCGGCAGCAACATGGCCGAGCGGGTGGTCTTTCCCGGCTTCTCGCTGTACGCGATGAGCAAGGCCGCGCTGATCGGCCTGACCAAGGCACTCGGACGCGAACTCGGTGGCAGGGCGATCACCGTGAATCTGGTGAATCCGGGGGCCACCGACACCGAACTGAACCCGGCCGACGGCCCCAACGCCGATACGATCAACGGCTTCACCGCCCTCGGCCACTACGCGAGGCCGGCCGACGTGGCCGCCACGGTGGCGTTCCTCGCCAGCCCGGACGGCCGTTACATCACCGGCGCGACCGTCAACGTCGACGGCGGCTTCAACATCTGACCGTTCCTCGCCGGTCCACCCTTTTGCGCGGCGGCCCGTCCTGCCCGTCCTGCCCGTCCTACGGGGACGGGCCGCTTACCGGAACAACTGGGTGTACCAGCGTGCGGTGCGGTGTGGTCAAGGTCGAGCCGGGTCGATGTTCCGGTCTCGTAGCAACGCGTCGAGTTTGGCCTCGATCCGCTCGTCGGATTC
This sequence comes from Polymorphospora sp. NPDC051019, assembly GCF_040683055.1. Taxonomy (NCBI): domain Bacteria; kingdom Bacillati; phylum Actinomycetota; class Actinomycetes; order Micromonosporales; family Micromonosporaceae; genus Polymorphospora; species Polymorphospora sp. NPDC051019. The sequence continues at coordinate 312,470 of NZ_JBFBCH010000006.1, forward strand.
CCGCGACTGCGACGAGCCCCAGTAGTAGAAGATGGCGAGGCCGGCAGCCTGCCAGACCAGTTGCAGGAATTCGGACTGCCAGTTCTCGAAGGTGGACGCCAGGAACTGTGCCAGGAAGTCACCCCAGGAGAACGACTGGCCGTGCTGCTCCGCCTGACTGGTCTCGGCCATCAACTGGAAGACGAACTGGCCGGCCCATGCGAACAGGAACATCGCCCCGGTGACGAGCCCGAACGCGTACGCCTTCGACCAGCGGGGCTTGCGGAACGGCGGTCCGCCGTCCACCGGGCCGCGACGATGACCGCCGGAGCGTGGTCCACCTGGTAACACCGGCTCCTTCGCCGGCACTTAACGTGTCATGCTGCTCACCTTCTTCGTCCCGCCGTGACGTCACGGGCCGGACAGCAGTCTCCTCCCGGCGAATGTGCCCTGGTCAGAGCGCCGCGAAACACCGTCGGGGCCGCGTACGCCGGCCGGATCCGGGTCGGCGAACGGGGATTGAGGCCGGTCGGGCCGGGGGAAGATGACGGAATGGATCACGGGGCCGAAGAAGTGGGCATGGACCGCCTTGATGATCTCGACCAGTTGGCCGAGTTGGTTCGACGCCAGGATCAGGAGTTGTACGTGCGGTGGTCGCACGGGCCGGTCGCGGACGGTGTCGGTGGTGGGGAGCAGACGCAGACCAGCCGGGACGGGCTGACCGGGGTGCCGCTGCCCGGTCTGTCGGCCAATCCGCTGCGACCCGAGCCGTGGTGGGGCGATCGGTCCATCCGCCTGTGGGTCGCCCGCCGCCTGTACGACTACTGCCACATGCGGGAACTTCGCGGAGCCGGCACCTTCCCCTGGGTCTTCGTCGGAGAACGGTGCGGGCGCGGGCCCGACAACGAGCCGCTGGTGCAATGCCGCCGGCCGATCGCCCGCGTCGGCGAGAAGGCACTGCACGAGGCGGAACTGGTCATCCAGGAGCAGCACTCCGACGAGTGGGGCCCACTGCACCGCACCGACCAGGCTGATCAGTAACAGCGTCGCGGAACGGCATGGCGGTCATTCCGCGGAATGCCGCCCTCGTACTGCTTCTTGGCATCTCCTGTCCCGTCCTGTCGGTGGTGCCCGATTCCGGCTCCTCGGCGGGGTGAATGCCTCCGGTGCGTTCGGGTAGACGCTGCCGTCGCCGCGGCGACGCCTGAACGGACCCGACATGGAGGAGTTTGGATGACGACGCGAAGTGGCTCGGGATCGCCGCCCGGTCCGGCGACCCAGAAATACCACCAGGCCCAGGACGAGGCCACCCAGGTCGGCCACGAGGCGGCGCACACCGGGCGGGAGGTCGCCCAGCAGGCGGCGGATCAGGGCGGGCAGGTTGTCGCCGAGACCCGACGGCAGACCCGCAACCTCGCCCGGGAAGCCACCGAACAGATGCGGGAGCAGGCGGAACAGCAGCAGAAGAGGGCCGCGGGAGGGCTCCGGGCGCTCGGGACACAACTCGAGTCGATGGCGAACAGCAGCGGGCAGGACGGCGTGGCCAGCGAGGTGGTCCGTCGGGGAGCCGATGCCGCGAACCAGGCCGCGGGTTGGCTGGAGGACCGTGAGCCCGGTGCCCTGGTACAGGAGGTACGCGACTACGCGCGACGGCATCCCGGCGTCTTTCTCGCCGGCGCCACGGTGGCGGGGTTGATCGTCGGCCGGTTCGGTCGGGCACTCACCTCCGGTGACGACGGCGCCGGCCGGCAACCCTCCCCGGACCACCAGCCACCCGTCGGGCAGCGGACCGAGGGCCCGCACGCGCGACCGCGGGTGACCGGCGGAGCGCAGACGACCACCGGCGTCACCGGCGGGGAGGCGGGTTGATGAGCGACTCTGCTCGCCAGGGTTCCAGCCACACCGCCGAACGGTCCGAAGCGTCGATCGGCGAGTTGATCGGCGAGGTCAGCCGGGACTTCTCGACGTTGCTGCGGCAGGAGGCCGACCTGGCCAAGGCCGAACTCCGCGAAGAGGTACGTTCCGCCGGCACGGTCGGTGCGATGTTCGGCGGCGCGGCACTGGCGGTACTGCTGACCCTGTTCTTCCTGTCCTGCGCGCTGTGGTGGGGCCTTTCCAACGTCATGGACCAGGGGTGGGCGGCGCTGATCGTCGCGGTGATCTGGGCGCTGATCGGAAGCGTCCTGCTCAGCAGAGCCCGCGACCGGATGAGGAAGATGCACACCCTGCCGCGCACGAAGCAGACCGCCCGGGAGATACCGGACGCGGTCAGGGGCCGCTGACCAGCAGAGAGGGATCGACATGTCCAATGATCCGGACCGTATTCGCCGGGACATCGAAACCACCAGGGACGAACTGAGCAGCGATGTCGACGCGCTCACCTACAAGGTGAACCCGAAACGAATGGCGGCGGAACCGGTACACCGCGCCCGCGGCCGGCTCGCCATGATCAGGGAGAAGGTGATGGGCACCGCCGGCCACGCCCAGGACTCTGCCGGTCACCGGGCCTCCGCGGCGACACAGCGCGTCTCGGGCGCGGCACAGGACGCCGCCCACCGGGTCTCCGGTGCGGCGCACCATGCGTCGGGCATGGCGGGTGAAGCGGCGCACGACACGTCCGACCTCGCCTCCAACCTGGCCCACCAGGCGTCCCATGCCGCGTCCTCGGCCGCCGGCCAGGCTCGGCGGGTCCCGGCGGAGACGTTGCACCGCGCTGAGGGCAGCCCGCTGGCCGCCGGCCTTATCGCCTTCGGCGTCGGGCTGCTCGTCTCGGCGCTCATCCCACCCAGCCAACAGGAACAGCATGTGGCCGGTCAGGCGAAGCGGAAGGCTTCGGAGCACGCGGACGAGGTCAAACAGCAGGTCGGTGGGATGGCACACCAGGTGCAGGAGAACCTGCGCCAGCCCGCGCAGCAGGCAGCCGACGCGGTTAAGGGCGCGGCTACACGCGGCGCCTCGACGGTACGCGACCAGGGCACGACGGCGGCCCACCACCTCCAGGACGAGGTGCGACAGAGCCGGACCGATCTCCGACACTAGGGCCGGCCGGCACACCGCGCAGCCGGGTGCCTTTCCACGTCGACAGCACCGAATACGCCTGACGACTGACCGTCGGCCATGGTTCGCTCATCCTCGGAAAACGTGACGGGCGGGAGCTGTGGGGCAGGCACGGGGGCGAGGTCGAGGCCTTTCCGGGCACTACCGGCCTCGCCGCCTCATCCTGCCGGCATGACGATCTGGACCGACCAACCAGTCAGAGGTGTATATCAGTGTCTACCGACGCCATCGAGTTGCTGACCAACGACCACCAGCAGATGCGGCGCATGTTCCAGGAGTTCCAGGCCGCCGGGGACGACATGACGAAGAAGGTGAAGCTGGTCGGTCAGATTCTCGAGGCGCTCACGGTGCACACCTACATCGAGAACGAGTGCATGTACCCGGAGACGCGCCGGCTTCTGCCCGACCTCGACGAGGAGATCCTGGAGTCGTACGAGGAACACCACGTGGCGGACGTCCTCAGCTTCGAACTGGCCATGATGGACCCCGACGACGAGAACTTCGAGGCCAAGACGATGGTCCTCATCGAGTCGGTGACCCACCACCTTGATGAGGAGGAGCAGGAATGGTTCCCGACGGTTCGTGAGGGTCTCAGCCGCGAGCAGTTGCAGGACATCGGCGCCCGGATGGTCGAGCTGAAGAAGAAGGCTCCCCGCAAGCCGACGGCGCCGCGGGCGTTGCAGCGGGCGATGGCGGCCGTCAAGGCCTGACCTGTTCTTCCGACCGGGCCAAGGGATCAGGGCTGGGTTCGGGCGGACGACGCGTGGGCCGAGCACCGAACACCGGCGCCGGGACGGCGCCGGCGCGGCTCGTGGAGCGGATCGGCCCGAGCCCTCCCATCAGCAGGCGACGTAGCAGGGAACGTCCGCCCTGCGCCGCCGCCACCGCGGCAATCATCGCCGCGGACGTCAGCAGTCCGACCTGCCACCACAACGGGAATCCGGCAAGCGCCGTCATGATCGACAGGACGACCGGTACGCAGAGCTTGAACCTGAGCTTGGCCACCGGGATCGATCCACCGTCGGTCGTTGGGCCGGTTCTGGGCATCGGGCACCTCTTCTCGTTCATCGCCGCAGCCACCACAAGGCCGCCTCACAGGAGCCACAGGACGGCGAGGCCGACGGTGACGGCCGGAACGGTGGTGATGAGGGTGGCCATCACCGCGGATCTGCGGCGGAGTACGGCCAGTGGGATGAGCGCGTCCCCGTCCTGGCTGACCGCGTTCGCGACCAGGGTCGGCAGTGGTAGCCCACCGCTGACGTACAGCCCGGTGAAGACGATCTGTACCGCGCACCCGGGAATGAGTCCTACAACGGCGCCGAGCAGCACGCCGAGGACTCCGGTGAGGGCCAACTGGGTCCCGTCGAAGCCGGTCGTCGTGCTCAGCACCTGCCAACCGAGGTAGGCGACGGCGACCCAGACCGTGATGAAGGAGGCTTCGTGGGCACTGTGCCGCAGGGCGGCACGGGCACTGCGCGGCTCGGCGGTCTCCACGGTGTCGTCGGCGAAGCGTCCCCGGCCAGCCATAAAGATCAACGCGGCGGCGAGGGTTCCGCAGCAGCCGATGACGAGGTACGGGTCGATCCCAGCCAGTGCGGTGGCCAGGAGCGACGGGTCGACGGCATGGAAGACCACGGGTACGGACACGACGAACCCCGGGATCGTCAGCGCCCAGAACGCGGCCGACATCAGGCGGGTCCGCCTGGGAACCGTGTCGGCCAGGACGGCGAGCGCGCCCGTCGGCTGTGCCGGAGCGGGAGTTTCCTTGATCGGGTGTTTGGCGGGACGGTCGTCGAGAGCCTTCGCCGGATCGATTCCGAGCAGGTCGACCACGTATCCGGTGGCCAGACCCACGACGAACAGCAGTGCGTGGATCTTCAGTGCGAAGACGGGGTTCGCCGCGATGACCACCCAGGACGAGTCGCCCATCGTCGCTGTCAGGGCCGCGACGACCGTACCGAACGAGACCTTGCCCCGGGCGTAGAGGGGCATCAGGATGATCGCGCCGCCGCAGCCGGGGCTGACCCCGAGCAGCGCGCCGACCAGCGGCCCGATTCGGGGACGGCGGGTGAGGCCGTCGGTGACACGATCGCCGTACCGCCACCGCAGCCATCCGAACACCGCCACCAGGACGGCGACGTACACGCCGACCTGCATGAACGCGTCCGCGAGCGGGCGGACCACAAGCTCGACCATCATCGGCCCCCCTCCGGTCGGGGCCGTGCCGGGCCCGGTGGTCCACCGGGCCGGGCACGGCCGGCGTCAGTGGCGACCGCCGGACGAACCGACGGGGGCGGGCGGCGGAGTCCCGTGCAGCCGCGGATCCGCCGGGGCGAGCACCGGCGCGGGGGCGTGCGCGGTCGGCGTCGCCTGGTAGCTGAACTCGCCCTTGCCGTCCGGGCTGGGGCCGGAAGCCCAGCGGCCCTCGGCCGCTTCCTCCCCTTCGGAGAAATTGATGTACTGGTAGGAGAACCGGTTCTCCTGTTCGGCGTCGGGGAACGCCTCCGGTACCGGCATCTCTTCCAGTCCGTCCTGCTTGAGCTGCTCGATCGCGGCGAGCCACATGTTTTGGTGCATGGTGTCGCGGGCCAGGAGGAAGCGCAGCATCTGCTTCACGCCGGGGTCGTCGGTCATGTTGAACAGTCGCGCGACCTGAAGCCGGCCCTGGGCCTCTGCGGTGACGTTGAGCTGGAAATCGGCGAGCAGATTGCCGCTGGCGGTGATGAAGGCGCCGTTCCACGGCACGCCGTTGCTGTCGACCGGCAGCGGTCCGCCACCGGCGTGGATGAAGTGCGCTGGGTTCGAGCCGCTGTAGATCGCGGTGAGCATCGGGTTGTCCTCGGCCGCCGCCTCCTGGGCCGACAGCGGCGCGCTGTCCAGCAGTCTGGCGATCATCGTGCAGATCATCTCGACGTGCCCCATCTCCTCGGTGCCCACGTCGAGCAGCAGGTCCTTGTACTTGCCCGGCAACCGGCAGCTCCAGCCCTGGAACAGGTACTGGTTGGCCACCGTCATCTCACCCCATTTGCCCCCCAGCACCTCCTGGAGACGGTTGGCGAATTCGGCGTCAGGGGCGTCCGGCTTGGCCTCGAACTGCAGGTCCTTGACGTGACTGAACATGGTGTCCTCCTCGGTGACGGATCGCAGACACCAGGCTCATTCCCATCTCGCTGGCCCGGCGGGGCCAACCGGCGGCCCACCGGGGCCATCGTCGGACCCGCCCGCCCCGGGGACCGTGACGCAGGACCACCTCGACCGCCACGCCCCGCGGCCGCAGTGGATAGGCCCGGACACGTCCACCCTGCGCGGCCACCAGGCACCCGACGATCCACAGCCCCAGACCGGACATGCCGGCCGAGGGCTCGCGCCGGCGCAGCATCGCGCGCACGGCCGCGCAGGACGTACCTTCGTCGGCGACCACGATCACCAGGTCGTCGGCGGGGATCCGGGCGGAGATCGACACCTGTCCGCCCGCCGGTCCGTGCCGCAGGGCGTTGTCGACAAGATTGATCAGGATCTGGCGTACGCGCTGGCCGTCGACCAGCCGGTCTGCTGCGCGCGGGCTGAGATGCAGCCGGGCCCGTTCTGACGGCACGGTGGCGAGGACCGCGTGCAGGACCTGGGTCAGCGGGATCCGAGCGCCGTCGTCGCCGGTCGTGGCGTCCCGTGCCAGGGCAGCTGCCTGTTGCCACACGCCGTCGAGATGCGCGGCCTGATCTCTGGCCAAGCGCAGGAGCGCCTGCCGGTCCTGGGCAGTGAACCGTCGCGAATCGTCGGTGAGTGCCCGCGTCAACGACGTGAGGGCGCTGATGGGGGTTCGTAACTCGTGGCACAGCGCCCGTAGCATCAGCGCGTCCGCACCGTCGGTGGGCCGGGCGTCGACGCTCGCGCCCCGGAGGCCCCGCAGCCGAGCGACAACGGCGCCGACCGCCCGCCGTGACGGCATGGTCAGTCCCGTCCGGGGTAACGTCGCGGGATGTCGGGCCCGGCGACGATCCGTATCGCGCTCGTCGACGACCACGCCCTGTTCGTCCGAGGACTCGAACTGCTGCTGCCCACCACCAGCAACGGCCGGATCCAGGTGGCGGGCACGACGAGCGACGCCGCGACGGCGGCCGCACTCGTCCGGGGATGCCTGCCCGATCTGGCCCTGGTCGATCTGCACATGCCTGCTCCCGGCGGGGTCCGTGCCATCATGGCGATCCGGCGTACCAGTCCCGGCCTGCGGATCCTCGCGATGTCCGGCATCGACGACACCGACACCGCGGTGGCGGCGCTGCGGGCGGGGGCCGAGGGCTACCTGCCCAAGAGCAGCGAGCCCGAAGATCTTCTACCGCCTCTTCTCGCCGCCCTCGAAGGATGGTCGGTGCTGCCCATGGACCTGTTGGCGGCGGTCGTCGCGCCGGCGCGGACCGGCCGTCCGGTCGCGGCGATCCTCGACGACCAGGAGCGGGCGCTGCTGCGGCTGATCGCACAGGGCAGCGGCACGTTGCAGATCGCCGACACGCTGCACATCTCCGAACGGAGCGTGAAACGGTTGACCGCCGCGCTGTTGCGCAAGCTCAGGGTCTCCAGCCGTGCCGAGGCCGCGGCACTCGCCGGCAGCGCCGGCCTGCTCTAGCCCTACCCCGGGGCACCGCCTTGCCGGTGCGAGCGTCAGTCCTCCTGGTCGCGGTGCTTCTCGCGCCAGTCGCGTACGGCGTCCCGGACCCGGTCGAAGACGGCCAGCGGCGGGCCGGCCACCAGGTTCGCCGCGGCGGATTCACCCGTATGCGGGTGGGGCCGGGTCGGGGCCGTCGCCTCGGCCACGCGCAACGCGCCGGCCATCCGGCTCAACTGGGCCGAGGACAGGCTCTTCCGTAGCGACGGGAACTCCTCGGTCTCCTCCCGCGTCGCGTGCGCGATGACCGCGTCGGAGAGTTTCGCCAGCCGCGCGTCGAAGTCGGGGTGGTCGACCCCAAGTTCGTATAGGGCGTGGAGTTCGTGCTTGGCCTGGTCTTCCTCGTGGCGGAGCCGCTCGGTGACCGAGTCGCCCCCGTCGATCCGGCGCCGGGCGCTCGGATGTACGACGATCTCCTCGGCGCTCTCGTGCACCGCGAGCAGCCGGACGAGGTCCTCGAACAGTTCACGCTTCTGTGTTCCCCCGGCGCGCGCGAGTTGGCCGAACAGGCTCTTGATCTGACCGTGCTGGTCGACCAGGAGATCGACCACGTCGTGCTTGACATTTGTCGTCACGTTTGCCACCCGCTTCCGGCTTCTCAGTCCCGAACGTCGTGTCCGTCTGTTCCCGAACCGGGAGGTTCCATGCGTTCCACCGGCGTTCGCGATCCGACAGGCTTGCAGCGCCGGTCGTCGTGCCTCGTGCGCCGTCGCCGTAGGCGGTGCTGCGATCTTCTCATCGGTGCGCGACATTGCCGCGCCCGCACCGGTACCGGAGGGCGCGACGTTCGTCGGCATCGAATTCGCCGTGGGCACGTCGCTGCGGGCCGTGCCCACGGCGGCCCTGGTCGACGGCGGCGTCGAACTTCCGGAGGTCACGCGCGGGACCTTTCGGCTCGACGGCGTCCGCTGGGAGACGCCCCGCGCCGACGACGCCGAGACCTTGGTCGACCGTCTGGTCCGCTCCGGGTCCGTGGTCCGTGACCCACTCGTCGCCGAGGTCCGCCGGGCCCACCGTCCAGCGGTCTCGGGGCGCACGGTCGAACGCCGGTTCCGGGCGGCGACCGGGCTCACCCGGGGCGCCGTGCGACAGATCGAGCGCGCACGCCGGGCGGCGGCGATCCTGGCCGCCGGCGTCCCGGTCGCCGATGTCGTCGTCAGGCTCGGATACTTCGACGAGCCCCACCTGGCCCGTGCGCTACGCCGGTACGTCGGGCGTACGGCCCGAGATCTGCGTACGGGCACCGGTGGTGCGATCGCCTTGGATCTGGATCATCCGACGACGTCGTAGATGAGCTTCATGACGCCGTTGGGATAGGCGGCGGACGACCGGAGGGTCAGCATCTGCTTGTCCCGGTCGGACCTACTTGCCGGATCCGAGCAGCACGGGGAAAAGGAGAAGGTGGTACCGGTCGATGAGTTTCGCCTCCGACAGTCGGCGGGCGAGTTCCGCGCTGCCGTGAATGAATATCGCGCCGCCCTCGCTTCGCTTGAGCGCGGCGACGTCATCGACCGAGCGCAGAATCGTCGTCCGACCCCATCCCTCGACGAGGGCTTCCTCGGGCAGCGTGGTCGAAACCACGAACTTGGGCAGTTCCTTGTAGGCGAGGTGGTCGTCCGAGTCACGCCAGATCGGCGCGAACGCCTCGTAGCTTCGGCGGCCGAACATCAGTGCCGTGGTCTGCTCCAGTTCCTCGCCCTTGAGCGAGAACGCCTCGGGCAGGAATTCGATGTCCTTGACCACCCAGCCTCCGCTGCGGTGTTCCTCGCCCGGCCCACCGCCCGGGGAGTCCACAACGCCGTCGAGCGAGACGAACGCGGTATAAACGAGATCACGCATGGTTGTACTCCTCGCAACCGGGCGACGGGGTCGCCGGGTAGATCGGCAATCGGCCGCTGCCCCACCCTGACCTGGCGTGGCGCAGCACTGACGGCAGGTTAGGCGGCGCCCACCGTGGCGGTCTTGTACGGAAACGACGACGAGCCGGCGCGATGTCATCCGAAACCCGAGGGCATCGAGGCCGCCATGTCGTGACGTCGGCAGCGGCCAGCCATGGAGCGAACGCGGTTGCCGTGCCCGTCAATCCGCCGTGAACACGACGGGCAGTGTGGTGAGCCCCCGGAGGAACGTATGTCGCCACCTGAGTTCTTCCGGTCGGACGGCCAGCCGAATGGTGGTGTAGCGGCGCAGCAGCGAGCTGAGCGCGATCTCGCCCTCCAGTCTGGCCAGCGGCGCGCCGAGGCAGAAGTGCCGACCGTGACCGAACGCCAGATGTGCCTGGTCGGACCGGTCGGGGTGGAAGGCGTCCGCGTCGGCGAAGCGGGTCCGGTCCCGGTTGGCCGACGCCAGACCGATACTGACGACGCTCCCCTCGGGTACGGCCACCCCGCCGATGGTCAGATCCTGGACGGCTGTCCGCAGGGTGCTGCGCTGGACCGGTCCGTCCAGCCGCAGCGACTCCTCGACCGCGGCGTGCAGCAGCGCCGGATCGTCACGGAGACGGTCCAGGCTGACCCGCTCCAGGAGCAGGCGCAGAATGGTGTTGCCGAGAAAATTGGTGGTGCTTTCGAAGCCGGCGACCAGCAGCAGGTAGAGCATCGCGACGACCTCTCGCTCGGCGAGCAGGCCCTGCTCGTCCCGGGCGGTGATCAACGTCCGGAGAAGGTCCGGACGGTCATCGAAGGCGGCGTCGTCCACGGTCGCGTCGCGGCGGGTTCGCTCGACCAGTTCGGTGAGGTATTCGCGTAGTGCCGCGTCTCCCGCGGCCCTGGTCATCGGCCGGTTTTCGACGTACGACGGGGTCAGTGCCGCCTCCGCCCAGACCCGGAACCTGTCCCGGTCGGCTACCGGCACCCCGAGCAGTTCGCAGATGACCAGGACCGGCAGCGGATGGGCCAGCGTTTCCACGAGATCGGCGCCGGCCCGGTCGGCGATGCCGTCGAGGAGATCGTCCGTGATCTGCTGGACACGGGGGCGCAGCCGCTCGATGGCCGCGGGGGTGAAGGCGCGTTTCACCACGCCGCGCAGTCGCGTATGGTCCGGCGGATCGCTGTGCAGCAGGTGCGCGGCGCCGAACTCGATCCGCTCCTCGGTCAGTTCGATACCGGCGGACTCGAGGGCCGTACGGGCGTGGCTCAGGTGATGGGCCAACCGGGGGTCGGTCAGCGCCGCCCGTGCCTCCTCGTACCGGCACACGAACCAGGTTTCCACCCCGTCGGGCTGGACGAGCCGGTGCACCGGTGCCCGCTGCCGCAGGTCGGCGTAAGCGGGGAACGGGTCGGCGACGCCGTCGAGGCGGAAGATCTCGCTGTACCGGGCGGGGGTACGGGGCTCGTTCACGGTAACTCCTCGGCGGCGGTACCGGGCCTGGCGGGACGGTCGGTGCCCGCACGTGAAGCGGGCGGTGTGGCACCACGGACGGGAGTGGTTCCACGGTGCCGCGCACCGGGCACGTACGCAGTGTGCCCCGGTGCGCTGTCGGACGCCATCCCCATGGCGGTCAGCCGGTGAAGGGGGCCCCGGGCGGGTCGGCAGCACCGACCGACGTCAGCGCAGCGCCATCCTCGTCTGTGTCTGCATGACGCCGCCGTCGCGCTTGAGCGCGCGTAACAGCCGGTCCAGCGCGGGCATGTCCCGCACCCGGACGCGCAGCAGGTAGTCGTAGGGGCCGGTCACGTGGACGGCGTCCACCACGCTCGAGACACGTCTCACCCAGGTCAGGAACTCCTCGGAGTCCCGGTCCTGATGCAGCCGTACGTCGATGAACGCCTCCATCCCCACTGCCGGATCCGGCTGCGCGTCGGCGAGCACGACCGTGAATCCGGCGATCACCCCCACCGTTCGCAGGCGGCGGACCCGGGCCGCGACGGCATTCGTGCTCAGCCCCACCTCGCGACCGATCGCGGTGAACGATGCGCGACCGTCTGCCCGCAAGATACTGAGAATCTGCTCGTCCACCGCATCCACACCACAAATCTAGCCGTCACACCGCGAAAATCTCTGCCGCTTCCGGCGGGATGGCCGATCGTTGCCCGGTATGGAGATCAGTAAGGCGTTCCTCGGCGGCATCCTCGCCGGCCTCGCCGTCGCCGTCCCCCTGGGCGCCATCGGCGTCCTGCTGCTCAAGGAGGGTGTCCAGCACGGCATCCGCCGGGCCTGGACCGCGGCAGCGGGGGTCGCCGCCGCCGACGTCGTCTACTGCACCGTCGCGGTCCTCTTCGGAGCGGTCACCGCCCCTGTCGTCACCGGGCTCGCGCCCTGGCCCGCCGTCGTGGGCGGCCTCGCCCTCGTCGGCATCGCCGCCCGTGGACTCGTCCGTGGACTCTCCAGCACGGCAGCGCCCGCGGCGCCCGACCGTTCCCCGGGTCCGCGACGGAGGTTCACGGCGTTCCTCGCCCTGACGATGATCAACCCGGCAACCCTCGTCTACTTCGCGGCGATCACCACCGGGCTCGGCACCGTGTCGCAGACGCGCGCGACGTCCACGGCGTTCATCGTCGGTGTCGGCCTCGCGTCCGTCGCCTGGCAGATCCTGCTCGTCGCCGTCGGGAGCACTCTCAAGACGCACACCGGACAGGGCGCGCAGCGGGTCACCGTGCTGGTCGGGAATGCCGTCGTGGGCGTCCTCGGTCTGCTGATCGTCACCGGCGCGGTCCTCTGAGCATCCCCGCCGCCGCATGGCCCGCCACCGACAGAACCGTCTGGGACAGACGCCCGACCGGCACCGTGGGTGGCGGGCAAGCCCAGTGGTCGCCGGGGTCGCGCCGGGTGGCGAGGTGGAAGGCGACGACGAGTTCGTGCGCGGCCGTGTCGAGGTCGATCTCCTCGCCGTAGGTGGTCCAGTCACGCCGGCCGGCCCCACCTACGGCGCGGAGCTGCCGTACCTGCGGATGACGGATGCCAGCTTCGGCCTCCCCGCAGCCTTCACGCCGCAGCAGAAGGCGCTCTCCACGCTGATGGTCGACTACTGGACCGGGTACGCCCAGCGGGGCGACCCGAACCACCGGGACGCCCCGCGCTGGTCACGCCACGACCCGGCCCGGGCCAACGCGCTGCGGCTGGCCCCCGGGCCGGGCGGCGTCGTTCCGATCGACGTCCGGGCCGCGCACCAGTGCGGATTCTGGGACGAGGTGGCCGACGCGGGCTGAGCCCGGCCGGCGACAGCCCCGCCACCCCGGCAAGGGTGGCGGGGCGTCACGCCGACACGGAAGGCGTGGCGGCCGGCCGGCGTCAGCCGTTGTCGATCAGGCTGGCGATCTCGTTGTAGATCAGGTGTGCCTTCGCGCCCTGGTTCGACGGGCAACCGCCGAGGTGGTGCAGGGCGATGACCTGGTGGTTGGCGTTCAGCACCGGCGAGCCGGAGTTTCCGCCGGAGGTGTCACAGCTGTAGCTGATGTTCCAGGTGTTGTAGTTCGCGTTCCGCACGGTGCACGTCGGGCCGCCCTGGCTGTCCTCGTAGATCGACAGCCGCTTCGGGCTGCCGTCGCCGTGCCCGGGGATGTAGATCCGCGTGCCGGTGGTGGTGGCGGTCGTCGCCAGGTAGAGCGTGCCGAAGCTCTGGATGCTGGCGAAGTTGTTCACGGAGTACAGGGTGTAGTCCAGCTGGTTCGATCCGCCGCTGCTCACCTTGTAGAGGGTGGCGCCACTCACCTTGGTGCCGGCGCCCGGGTTCGCGCCGCCGCAGGTGGCGCACTGGTAGTTGAACTGCATTTCACTGCCGCTGACCTGGGCCTGCGTCGAGAAGCAGTGCTTGTTGGTCAGCATGCGGTTGGTGTTGCCGATCCGCCAGGTGGTGCACAGCCCACCGCCGCTGATCAGCAGTCGCGCCACCGCCCGGCCGCGAGCGTATTCGGTGGGGTGACTGCTCTGGTAGCAGACCGCGTCGCGGCGGGCGTCGGTGCTGCACACAGACTGCGTGGAAGGGTTGTGCCGGGCGATCTCCGCGCGGTCGTAGCCGCGCCAGAACCGGTCGACGGTCGCCACGTTGCCACGGGAGGGGCGGCTGCTGTGCAGCGTCACCACCGCGGTGTCACCCTCCACCGACATCGCCCAGAAGCCCGGCTGCCCGTCGGTGGTGTAGTCCGAGCCGGTCGCCCGGTTCAGGTGGCGGTCGTACCGGTAGCTCTCCTTGCCATCGGGGCTCGACACGGTGACGTAGTCGCCGTCAGCCAGTTGCAGAGAGCTGAAGTGCACCTTGATGTACGTCGCGCCGGGGTGCTGGATGAGCTGTGTCCGGCTGTCCCCGGCGGCGGACAGTGTGCCGTCGACGATGCGTAGTTCACCGATCGTGGTGACACCCTCGGCCGAGAACTGGTCCGATTCGGGTGCCCGCTGTGACTGCGGCGCAAGAGGTGCGGCCGGGTACTCCTCGGCGGCGGCGGATACCGGCAGCAGACTCAGCCCGAGCGTGCAGGCGGCGAGCGCCACCGATGCCGTTCGCAGGCGGCGTAAGGCAAGGTTCATCGTCGCTCCTCTCCAGGAAACCAGCACCCAGACGTGCTTCCCGCCTTACTACACGAGGAGCGGCAATACATGCAAGTTTATCAATATCTTCGTGCCCTGTGCGCCACTTCGTCGACGCCACCGCGCCGGGATCGGAACCGTCGACATCGGACCGCGCGGCGACCGCACGCAGGGCGATCGCCGCCGGCCGCTCCCGCTCCGGCGGCGGAAAATCCGTGGATCTCGGTCCGTCCGACCGCCACCATGTCTCCCGGACATCTCCCCGGGCCGCGGCCCGACGATCGGGAACTGGCGGTAGCGATCGATGACGTGGCGACGGATCATGATCGACCTGGCGCCGCTGCGGGAGGCACCGGCCTTCCGCCGGCTGTGGATCGGGTCGACGCTGTCGGCTTTCGGCAGCCAGATGACCAGCTTCACGGTCGCGTTCCAGGTCTGGACCCTCACCGAATCCTCGCTCGCGGTCGGTGCCGTCGGCCTCGCCGTCGCCGGGCCGGCGATCCTGTTCGGTCTTGTCGGCGGGGCGATCGCCGACAGCATGGACCGCCGGCGGCTGGCGCTCGTCGCCTGCGTGGCCCAGGCGGTCATCGCCGCCGGGCTCGTCGCGCAGGCGATCGCCGGCCTGGAGCAGCTCTGGTTGTTGTACCTGCTGGTGGCGGCCGGCGCGACGGTCAACGCGGTCGGCGGACCGGTCCGGCGAACGTTCCTGGCCCGGCTGCTCGCCCCCCGCCTGGTCCCCGCCGGCGCGGCCCTCAACATGCTCGCCATGCACGCCAGCCTCACCACCGGCCCGATGGTCGCGGGCGCGCTGGTCGCCGGGTGGGGCATCACGGTCGCCTACCTCGTCCACCTGCTGACGTTCGTGGCCGCGTTCGACGGCCTGCTCCGGCTGCCGCCGATGCAGCCGGAGGGCGAGACCGCGCGACCGAACCTGCGCGCCATCGGGGAAGGGCTGACCTTCATCCGCCGCAGCCGGGTGATTGCCGGCGCGTTCCTCACCGACATCAACGCCACCCTGCTCGGCATGCCGTTCGCCCTGTTCCCGGCGATCAACGCCGCCCACTTCGGGGGCAGCCCGCAGACGCTCGGACTGCTCACCGCGGCGCCAGCGGTCGGCGGCGTCATCGGGGCGCTGTTGTCCGGGCCGATCGGCCGGATCAGACGGCCGGGCCGGGGCATCCTCGTCGCCGCCGCGGTGTGGGGGGCGAGCCTGGCCTGCTTCGGGCTGACGACTTACCTGTGGCTGGCGCTCGCCCTGCTCGTCGTCGCCGGGGTGGCCGACGTACTCAGTGTCATCATGCAGACCGCGCTGGTCCAACTCGCCACCCCGGACAACTACCGCGGCCGGGTCGGCGCGGCCGAGTTCGTCGTCGGCGCCGGCGTGCCGCATTTGGGCAACTTCCGGGCCGGCGCGGTCGCCTCGCTCGTCTCCCCCGCCGCCAGTGCCTTCATCGGCGGGTCGGCGGTCGTCGCCGGAACCGCCCTGATCGCGCTCGCGCTGCCCGAGTTCCGGCGCTGCACCGCACCGGCGACGACCGCCCCCGACGCGGCGAAGCAGCCCCAGCCGACTGGCTCGTCGTAACCCACCGGATGCCGACGGCGGCCCGCCCCGGCGGCCCGGGAAGGGGTCGCCCCGTGGGTGGAAGCCGTCGAACAGCGCGGTTTCCGTCGGTGGCGGGTGATAGCTTCGCGTCGAATCGCTCGACCGCGTCCTGCGGGTCCCGTCGCGGGCCAAGCCGACCGTCCCATCATCTTCACGTATATGGAAGGCCGCACCATGACCGAGGCAAGCACCCACACCCTGGACGTGCCGGGGGCGACTCTGCACTACGACGTCCGCGAGGGCACGGCGGCTGCGGCACCGACGCTGCTGATGATCGGGTCCCCGATGGACGCCACCGGCTTCACCAGCCTCGCCGCCCACTTCCCGGACCGTACGGTGGTGACCGTCGACCCGCGCGGGGCCGGACGCAGCACGCGCGTCGAAACCGGCGGCGAGTCCACACCCGAGCAGCACGCAGACGACCTGCACCGGGTGATCGAGGCCCTCGGTGGCGGCCCGGTCGACATCTTCGCCAGCAGCGGCGGTGCCGTCAACGCGCTCGTGCTGGTGGCCCGGCACCCGGAGCAGGTGCGCCTCCTGGTGGCGCACGAGCCTCCCGCCGCCCAGGTGCTGCCGGATCGGGAGCCGGCGCTGGCCGCGATCACCGACGTCCGTCGGGCATACGAACAGGACGGCTTCGGTGCGGGAATGGCGAGGTTCATGGCGCTCAGCGGCTTCCGGGGCGAGATCCCGGCCGACTACACCGGCCGGCCGGCGCCCGATCCGGCCGCGTTCGGCCTGCCCACCGACGACGACGGCTCCCGTGACGACGTGATGTTCCGGCAGAACCTCGTCACCTGCACGCACCACGAACACGACTTCGAGGCGCTGCGGGCGGCGTCGACCCGGATCGTGGTCGGCGTCGGGGCCGAGTCGGAGGGCGAGATGGCCCACCGCAGCGGGCTCGCCGTCGCCGACCGGCTCGGCACGAAGGCGGTGGTCTTCCCCAGCCACCACGGCGGTTTCCTCGGCGGGGAGTTCGGCTGGGCGGGCGAGCCGGACGCGTTCGCCGTGACCCTGCGGCAGACGCTCGACGAAGGCCGGTGAGGCGGGTGACTGGTCCGCGTCCGGGATGAGCCCGTAGGAAGCCGACCGGTCAGCCGGCGGCGGCTTCCGGGGTGGTGCTGATCGCGTCGCGCACCTCTTCGACCAGCTCGCGCATCGCGGTCTCGGCGCCCCAGGCGTCGCCGGCCGCAACGCAGTCCGCGACCCGGTCGTGCAGGTCGAGCGCCACCGGCCGGGGACATTTCGGCATCAGGCCGTGCTCGGTCCGTCCGGCGAGCACCTCGGCGATCACGCCGGTCAGCGCGGTGAACATCTCGTTGAGGCACGCCTGCAGCAGCAGCGCGTGGAACTCGACATCGGCGGCCAGGAACGCGTCGAGTTCGCCCGCCTCGCCGAGTTGCCGCATCCGTGTGGCCAACGTGCACAGCCGCTCGCGCACGTCGGCGGTGGCGTGCCGGGCGGCGCCCGCGGCGGCGAGTGGCTCGACGGCCACCCGCAGGTCGGTGAGGGTACGTAGCTGGTCGGCGCGGCCGGGGCCGTCGAGACGCCAGCGGATGACCCGTGGGTCGAGCACCCGCCACCGGTGCATCGGCTGCACCACCAGGCCGACACGGCGGCGGGATGCGACCAGGTTCAGCGATTCGAGGATGCGCATCACCTCCCGCATCACGGTGCGCGAGACGCCGAAGCGCTGTTGCAGGTGTTCCAGGGTGAGTGCGGTACCGGGGGCGTGCTGCCCGCCGGTGATTTCCAGCCCGAGGGCATCGAGCACAGCGCCGTGCATCACCGGCGCCGCGGCCCGCGCCGCGTCGCGACTCGCCTCGGCCATCAAGGGATCCCCGATCACTCCGTCCTGCGAAGAGGTTAGCGGGCGGCCGCCGCGGCCCGGTCCGGCGACCGGCCCCAGCCTTCTCAAAGGTGTTACCTTTCTATTTACAAAGGTAACACCTTTGTGTGACGATCATGCCAACCACCAGGTGGACGACGCCCGACGACCCGACGCGACCGCGCACCGCGACGGGTCCGACGGCCATGGCCGCCCACGCCCACACCGAACGATGTGGACGGGCTCACCCGCGGCCGGGGCGAACCGTCACCTCGCCACGTCCACCACCGGTCCCCGGAGCGGCATCCCCCGAACGCTTCGGTCGACCAGCCGATGAAGGGAAGGCACATGCCCGTTACACACCCACAACCAGCGCCGGCACGCCGACTCCGGCGAGGACTGACCGTGTCGCTCGCCGCCGGCCTGACGGCCGCCGCCGGCGCCCTCGCCGCCCCCGCCGCGACCGCCGCACCGGCCTCGGATCTCGGGCCGAAGGTCGTCCAGACCAACCAGGCACCGACCGGCAACTCGGTCACCTTCAGATACCAGGCCCCGGCCGGCGTCGAGTCGGTCCAGATCTACGGCGAGTGGTGGTTCTCCAAGGCGGAGAGCGTCACCTGCCAGGGTTGCGGTGACGCCCGGCCCGGCGCCCAGTGGCAGCCGGGTGACATCGTGGCCGACCCGTGGCGCACCCTGCCGATGGAGAAGGGCGCGGACGGCGTGTGGACGTTCACCACGCCGCTGCCGTCCGGCACCTTCCGGTACGCGTTCACGCACGACTGCAGCAGCCCCACCGCCAGCGGCTGCACCCTGCACCCCGACCCGGCCAACCCGCTCGAGGTGCTGCCCCACGACGAGGCCACCGGCGCACTGCTCAGCCGCGTCTACGTCCCGAACAGCAAGCGTTTCCCCAGCTACGACAACGACTACCAGGCACCGGTCGCCGCCAACAAGGCGGGCAAGCTGGAGCAGCGCTGGTACGACTCCCCGCTGTCGACCAGCCCGGCGGGCAAGCACGACGTCGTCGTCTACCTGCCGCACGGCTACGACCCGAAGCGCTCGACCCCGTACCCGACGCTGTACCTCAGCCACGGCGGCGGCGGTAACGCCACCGACTGGACCGTCGAGGGCGTGGCCCACCAGATCCTGGAGAACGCCGTACGGGACGGCGCGGCCCAGCAGATGGTCATCGTCTCCACCGACTTCAACGGCCTGCCGAACGGCAACCAGGGCTACGTCGACGAGCTGCGCGACAACGTCATCCCCTTCGTCGAGCAGAACTACAACGTCTCCACCCGCGCCGTCGACCGCGCCTTCGGTGGACTCTCGGCGGGCGGCGCCCGCGCCCTCACGCTCCTCTACGACAACACCGACCTGGTCGGCTACCACGCCGCCTGGGGTGCCGCCGGCGGCGCGGTGACGCCGACGCAGGAGCAGGTCGACCGGCTGAAGGCGGTGCCCGGCGGCATCCACGTCGGCACCGGCCTGCAGGACTGGCTGGCGAACATCGCCCCGAACTCGGTCGCCCGGACCGAGGCCTGGCGCGCGGCCGGCATCGAGGTAACCGAGCACAACGTCGACGGTGTGCACGTCTGGGACATCTGGCGGCAGATGCTCAACGACTACCTGCGTACCGTGGCGTTCCGTACCACCACCACGAGCCTGGACGTCGACAGCACCCCGGCCGGCAACTCGCACCGTACCAAGGTCACCGCGACCGCCGAGGTCGACTCTGTGACGGTCAGTGACCGCGCGCCGTCCGGCAAGGTCGACTTCTACGCCGGCGACACGTACCTCGGCTCCGCGCCGGTCCGTAACGGGGTCGCCCAGTTCAAGGGCACGGTCAGCGGCGGCCTCGACCAGCCGGTGACCGCCCGCTACCAGGGCGACAGCCTGTACAACGCATCGGAGAGCGCGGCGAACGCCGGCTGATCCGACGCCCGCACACGGCCCGTGGCGGCACCCGACGAGGGGGCTGCCACGGGCCGTCGCCACTTTTGCCTGCCGCGCAGACGCGGGATGACGCCCCGGGATCACCTTGACATCGGTCGATGCCAGCGACAACATCGGTCCATCGCGACCGGGGTGGGCGAAGTCCGGGCAGTTGAACCGCTGGTCTCAGGCGGACGTCTTGCAGGTGATCGTGGGCAGGGCCACGCTGCTGCCCGTACCGGTGTAGCCGAACTTGGAGATGGCATTGGATCCGAGTACGGGGGCGTGGGCGGGTGGGTCGATGGTGTGCTGGCCGCCGACCCCGTTGAACGTGGCGCCCCACCCGGTGATGGTCCCGGTCGGCGGCGCGACCTTGCCCCGCCACGTGATCCGGCCGGAGCTGATGTTCTTGATCGTGACGTCCACCTGGTAGCCGCCGTCCCACGCGACCGTCGAGGTCGTGACGAGGCACAACAGTGGCGGCTCGTCCGCCGGCACCGCGCTCGCCGGTGCGGCACCGAACACCACCGCCATCACACCAAGTACGGCAAGGACCACGAGGCGCACCCGAGAAGCCATGGCGGAAATATACAACCCCATCCATACCTTGCGATGACCGCGACGAGTGCCATCCGTCGGTGGCGGTAGAATTCTCCGGGTATGGCAAGTTGGTGAATGACGGCGTGTGCTCGTCGCCGTCGGGACTTGGGCCTCTGCCTCACGCTGGCGATCGACCTTCATCGCCGCGCAGATCGGCCGGTCAGCTCTCTGTGGACCCGTCCCCCGCTGGCGTTTCCTCCCTGCCGCGAACGTCGCCCCTCCCGCTGGCATGCCGCCGCGCGGATCCCACCCGCGAGAACGGAAGCATCGTGACCTCTCCCCAGAACGGCCTGGTCGTCATCACCGGCGGTCCCGGATCCGGCAAGACCACTCTGATCAGCCTGCTGCACGAGGCTGGGTTCGCCACCGCACCGGAGGCCGGGCGGGCGATCATCCAAGATCAGACCGCAATCGGTGGGCCGGCCGTGGCCGACCCGGCGCTACGCGCCGAACTGAACCTGTGCTGGGATCTGCGCTCCTACCGCTGGGCGCTCAACCAGCCGGAGCCGGTGTTCTTCGACCACGCGCTGCCGAGCCTGGCGGCCCACTACCGGCTGGCCTCAGGCCCGGTACCCCCACACGTCGAGGCCGCGATCGCGGCCTTCCGGTACCGGCCTCAGGTCTTCCTCGCGCCGTGGTGGCCCGAGATCTACCGCAACGATGCCGAGCGACGCCAGACCCTCGTGGAGGCGCGGCAGACCTCCGAGGCGATCGTCGAGGCCTACAGCCGGCGCGGCTACCAGCTGATCGAACTGCCTCGCGTCGACCCGCGCAACCGACTGCGGTTCGTACTCGAATGCCTGAACCTTTCTGCTCCGGTGACGTCCGCGACGACCAGCGGTCGGTAACCGCCCACGCCCCCCGTCCGGCCATCGCCGGATCCGTCCGCGAACCACCGTGCGCATTGTCGACGGCCGGCAACTCGAACAGGTGGCCTCGACGGGACAGGCCTCACCGGAGCGGGGTGAAAGGGCGGGTCTCGGCGGGTTGTCTGCCGGTGGCGATCTGCTCGGCCAGCAGCTTGCCGGTGATCGGGCCGAGGGTGATACCCCACATGCCGTGGCCGCCCGCCAGGTAGACCCGCGGTGACCTGGTCGGACCGATCAGGGGCATTCCGTCAGGGGTGCAGGGACGGGCGCCGACCCACTCGTCGGTGCGGGCGTTCAGGTCGGCGTTCCTCAGCAGCGGGCGTGCCGCGTCGGCGATGGCCGCGATGCGTCGCGGATCGAGGGGCGCGTCGGCCGAACGGAATTCCATCATCCCGGCTACCCGGAGGCGGTCTCCCAGCGGAGTGCACGCCACCCGTTGCGCGGGAAAGTAGACCGGGCCGGCCGGGAGATGTTCGATCCCGACGCTGAAGCTGTATCCACGACCGGCCTGTACGGTCGTCCGGACCCCGAAACGGCGTGCCAGCTTGCCGATCCACGCACCACCGGCCAGTACCACCGCGTCATATCTGTCAGATGGGCCGGCCCCGGTCACGACCCGCACCCCCGGCCTGTCATCGCGAATCTCCACGACGTCCGTCTTCGGCATCAGCGAGCCGCCCCGGGCCCGGACCGAGGCCGCGAGCGCGTGAACGTAGTGCCCCGGGTCGACGAATCGCTGGCCGTGGAGGCGGATGGCGGCGCCGATGTCATCGGACAGTGCCGGCTCCAGCTCGCGTGCCCCGGCGCCGGTCAGGACGTCGAATTCGATCTCCTGTCCGGCGGAGCGGATGTGTTCCAACTCGTCCAGCAGGTTCGACCGTTCGGTCTCGGTCCGGTATGCGGCGATGAAGGACTTCGCCTCGTTGACCGTCGACGCGACCCCGCCGGCCTCCAGGGCGTCGAAGCCCTCGAACGCGCGTCGGTTGATCGGGATGTAGGCGCGCATCGCGGTTTTCCACCGGCCGGCGGTGCTGTGCCGCGCGAACCCGGCCAGGAAACGCAGCAGGTGCGGATCCGCACGGGGCGGAACGTAAACCGGCGATGCCGGGCTCAGCAGGGCGCGCAGACCGTAACGGAGCACCGCCGGTTCCGGTAGCGGAGTGGTGATGCCGGGTGTCAGCCAGCCGGCATTGCCCCACGAGGCGCCGGCGGCCACGTCGTCCCGATCGAGAACGGTGACCTCGATCCCCCGCTCCTGCAGGAACCATGCGGTGGCCAGGCCGACCATTCCCGCGCCGATGACGGCAACGTGTCGCGGTGCGGGGTTGCCGGACGTGGTGGCGGGCATCTCATCTCTCCTTGTGCGAACGCTGGACCACCGGACGGCGGGTGTCCACCGCCTCCTGACGGAGTCGGGAACAGCGCATGGAACCACCAGCGTGCGCCGGGAGTCACCCCGGTCGACAGGGGCGACTCCCGGTCAACAACCAGGTCCGCTCGTTGCCGGGCCTCGGCAACCATCGGCAAGCCGACGCCCGCAGATGGGAGATTACGCAGCGGCCGGCACGGGACAACGCCACCGTACGATCTTGGTTACAGTGCGTATTCATGAGTGACACCCGTCCCCTGTTCCACCGCGCCGGAGCCGCGATGCTGCTCCTCGCCGGCCTGGTCGCCGGAGCCGCGAGCGCCGCCTCGGCGGCCCCCGGGTCCCCACCGGGCGCACCGGCCGACCCCACGCCGGGCGGGACGGCCGACACCGCGACGACGGACACCGCGCCCCCGGCTGGAACGGCCGGCACCGCGACCGCCGTGTCGAGCGGTTCGGCCGACCTGTCGGTCACCGCCCGCGGCCTTACGGTCACCAACCCCGTGAAACGCAAGATCGCCACTCTGAAGGTCACCAACCACGGCCCGGCCACCGCCACCGGCATCCGGCTGCGGCTGGTCGGCTGGGTCGACGGCGAATCCACCGACGCGGGCGAGATCACCTGGTGTGACCGGCCCGGGCCGGTGACGTCGCCGATGCCGACGATCCCGCCCGGCCACCGTCTGGTGCCCGTCGGCACGGAGTGCGACCTGCCGGACCTGGGGCCGGGCCGGTCGCTGACCCTCGACATGGCGTTCCCGATCTTCGGCGGGGGTGTGATCGCCACGTTCGGTGAGTTCACCACATACGTCTGGCACGCGGGGACCGATCCGGTGCCGGCCAACAACAGCGTGTTCAGCCGGCTCACCGGCAGCGACGCGGTCGTCGGCGCGGATCTGTACGCGTTGGCCCGGGACGTACCAGCCGACGCCTCCGGGCGGGTCGGCACGGTCGTCCCGGGTGGGCGGGGGGACCTGCGGTTCGAGATCGGCAACCAGGGCAGGACAGTGGTCCGCGAGATCGAGTTGACAGTCCGGCTGCCCGAGCACGTCAGTTTCGAGGGCGACGTGTCCGGGTGCGACTACGGCGCCGGCCGCCGCGAGGCCACCTGCGTCTACCGTGGCCTGTCACTCATCCCGGCCAAGGACGACACCGACCCGAACGACGACCGGTATTCGGGGCTGCGGTTCCGGTTCCCGGTACGGGTGGCGAAGTCCGCGCCCGCCCCGGCGCACCTGCCAGGCGGACGGCTGGAGGTGCGGGCGCTGGTCGACGAGGAGACCCCCCGGAACGTCCCCGCCGAACTGCCTCAGCAGGCGAGCCCGGTACGTGCCGACCCGGAGGCTGCGCCGGACCGGGATCCGAGCGACAACACCGACACGTTCACCGTGTTCACCGCGGTGGATTCCGGTGGCGGTGGCGGCCTGCCGGTGACCGGCGGGAACACCGCCCTGCTGACCGGTGCCGGCGCCGGTGTGGTCCTGGTCGGCGCCACCCTGCTGGTGCTCACCCGCCGCCGTCGCCACGGCACCCGCACCACCCCGCTGGCGTAGGTTCCGACGGGGCCGCGCAAAGCCTGCGTGGCCCCGCCCAGGCTGTTCGAGTCATGGCCTTGGGCGCCATACGGCGAGGTCGCCGCCCGGTGCCGGCCTGTTCGACCCACAGCCGGCAGTTGTCGTCGGTGCGCACGGCCAGGCTCATGAGCGACAGTATGGCGGCCTGTGCGGGACCGCTCTTCTGACGCCGACCCAGAAACGATCCCCGGCAGGGTGGGTGCGACGTCGTGGTCCAGCCGGCGACGCACCCACCCTGGGTTCAGGACGGAAGTCAGGGGAATGGATGCGGATAGGGGTTGATCTCTTCGGGGGGCAGTGGTGTGGACCGGTACCCCAGCCGTACCGGAAGCTCCCGCAGCCGGGGCAGGTCGACCCGCCGGTTCCGGTGCCCGAAGACCATCGGCAGCGTGCCCGGAATGATGACCTTGACGCAGGTGAGGTCGACGGCGGCCTGTTCCCGGGCTGTCTGCTCGACGACGACCACGTCCAGACCGCTGTCGAGATACCGGTCCACGATCCAACGCAGATCCGCGAGCAGATCGGTGGCCGGCCGGTAACGCTTCGAGTGCGGGAACGCGGTCTCCATCGAGACGATCTCGTCGCGTCGGTAGAGGAAGCCGAACCGGTCCCAACTGTCCGGAGAGGCGGCGACCAGCGCGTGGTCCTCCATCGACCGGACCAGGTCGGAGTCGGCGACCAACCCCGGTGCCGTGGTGTCGCCGGCCACCATCTCCTTCGTGGCGTCGGCGACACTGGCCAGTTCGATCAGCCCGGACCACAGCGCCCGCTCGGGGTCGAGGTGCGCACCCGCGCCACAGAACGCCTTGGGTTGACCCGGACGGCCTGTCTCGTCCACCAGCATCAACCAGAGCGCGGGAACCCCCTCCGGCATCGTGATATCGAAGACGTGCAGCCGACTTCCGGTGGACCGTTCCAGCCAGCGCACCAGCAGCCGGGTCATCGGGTCCGCGGAGGTCAGCGGGTCGACCCGTGGGACCGGCAGCCGGGCGAACCAGGTGGCCAGGAAGGCGTCGCGTTCGGCCACCTCGAAGATGCCGTGCAGGATGGCCTCTTCCAGGTTTCCGCCGAGCGCGCAGCCGTTGGAGCTCTCCAGCCCGAAGGCCGTCGCATGGGAGCCGTAGTAGGCCGAACTCTCCGGGACCAGGACCGGGCCGCCCCGGCGGAAGGAGTAGCCGTACACCCACTCCACCGGCAGGTTTGGGTGGTAGCGCACGGCGTGTTCGTGCGGCGGGGCGTCGGGTAGTCCCAGGGTCGGCGGTTCGACCGCACGCTCGGGGCCGAGTTCGGCGAATGTGGCGGTTACCCGGGTCCGGCGGGACCGGGGCAGGGTGCCGCCCAGCCGCTCCAGCGCCTCGGCGATGGCGACCGACACACTGGCGGGATAGCTGAACGTGCGCCCGTAGCCGGACAGGTCGGTGCAGCACGCCGGTCCGCCGATGGCCGCGGCCAGGATCATGGGGTGGTTGTGGTGGATGGTCATCGACGAGATCAGTCCGGTCTCGACGTCGACCATGGTTTCCAGCAGCCGCTCGTGCTCGGCGGCGAGACTGCGGGCGCGGTAGTTGTCGGGAGCCTGTTTCGGCCGGGACATCAGGGTGAAGGTGCCGGCCTCGGGACCGTCGTCGGGCAGGGTCGAACACATCGGACATTCGGGGTCGGCGATGAACCGGTGCCGGCTGACCGCGAGGGTGGCGGTGGTGACCTCAAGTACCGCGTCGGCGCAGCGGGGTGTGGCACCGCGCGCCACGCGCGCCAGCTCATCGGTCACCAACGCGGCCACGGTGGTGAGCACCGGCGGGCCGAGAACGGGAGCCGGCGCGGTGACGGATCCCTCGTACAGGCCCTGCCAGAGAGCCGACCGCTGAAGTGTTCCGGTGACCCGCGCCCGGCCTTCGCGGACCCGTACGCAGTGGTGGCATCCGGGTTGCCCGGCGACGGTGTGCGGACCGATCCGGACGCCACGCGGGGTCGGGTAGACCGGCAGGAAGTCCCGCCCGCCCTGATAGGCCGCGCGGGCCGCGTCCAACACCTGGTCGGCCTGGTCGACGCCGTCGACGACGAACAGGTCGACGGCGCGGCCGTGGTCGGTCCGGAACCGGTCCGTCGCCGCCGCCACGGCCTGGAACAGGAGGCCGTCCCCGTGGACCTGAACGGCCGGTGTCGGCGCGGTCATCGTCTCGGTCATCCGATACTCCCGGGTCCGGGTGCCAGCATGGCTTCGACAAGGAACGGGAGCACGTGGGTGTCGGGGAGATGGTCGACCGGCCGCAGGAGCAGCCGCTGCCCGGAGTCGGTCAGCTCCTTCAGCAGTGGGGCGAGCCAGCTGTCCCAGTCTCCCGCGCCGAGATCCGGACCGACGTCCGCGCCGGCCGGGCTGCGACCGGTGAGGCCGGCTACCGCCGCCTGCATCGCCTGTCCGAGGGCGGTGTCGGTGTCCGGGGCGGTGGTGTGGGCGAGCCAGCCGGAGGCGGTTCCGACGAAGACCGTCGGGGTGCTGGACGCGTCGCGCCAGGCGTGCAGGTCGTGCCCGAGGACGCTCATGTCCGCCGCCATGGTCCGGACCGGTTCGGGCCAGTGGGCCGGGTCGAGTGTGGAGCCGACCGAAACCGCCGGGTCGGGTGTGGAGCCGGCCGGGTCGGGAGGGCCGGGCAGGTGGCCGGCGTCCGGTGCCGTCGCCGCCGAACGGCGTAGCCTGAGCAGCGCCCGGCCCTGGGCCTCCGCCCAGGTGAACCCGGCGGCCACCAGCGGTCCCGTGGGCTCCGCCGGGACGACCTCGCCGGTGGCCGGGTCCCACCAGTGGGGCAGGTCGGTGGTGCCGGCCGGCGCGGTGTCGGTCACCGTGGGGGCCCGCTCGGCGAGCGACTCCACCGCGGCCACCGCCGCACGGCTCAGAGCCTGCCGGCGACTGTTACCGATGGCGGTGACGGTCGTCGGTCCGGTCCCGGTGCCGGCCACGTCGGCGACGGTCGCCTCGATGCAGCTCACCGACATCTGTGACTGCCGGCCGGTACCGATGTCGAGGATCGGCCCCAGCCGAGGATCGATCAGCGTGGCCACCCGGGTCGCGAACGTCTCGGCGTCGACCGGGGTCCGGCGGGCCATCACCGCGATCCGCTCGGCAAGCGGTTCCGCCGGTACGGAACCGCGGCAGGCGCGGCAGCGGGGATGGACGCCGAGCAGGTGTTCGCTGGTGACCGCCGATTCCAGGTCGATGTGGGTCATGCGGTTGGTGGCGGTGGTCTCGGCGCCGACGGCGTGCCGGAAGTAGCCGAATCCGAGCGCCGTTCCGATGAGTGCGCCCACCGGAGCGGTGAGGTATTCCGCGACGGCGTCCGGGTGGTCCGTTTCCAACGGTGCCTCGCCGGACGGGCTGGTGCCGTGCAGGCTCCGGACCGCGCATTCCCAGCAGCCGCCGACAGCTCCACCGCCGGTGGGGCCGACCCAGGCGCTGCCGGCGGTGGCGAGGGCGTGCAGCACCGGTACCCCGTGTGCGCGGGCCACCCGGTTCAGGGTCAGCGCCCGGCCGGCCATCAGCCGGTCGGTGCAGTGCAGTACGGCGTCGTATTCACCGACCACGGCGGCGAGCGCGGCGCCGTCGGCGAGTTCCGGGCGCAGACTCAGCTCGACGGTCGGGTCATCGGCCCGGCAGCGGTCGAGGATCCGCTGGCAGGCCGCCTGTTCGGTCGGCGACTCGGCGGTTTCGACCAGGGTGGCCGTCCGCAGTCCGAGGTCGAAGAGGGTCTGGACCAGTGCGGCCAGGCCCGGTCCGGCGCCGATGAGCAGGACCCGGCTGTTGCGGAAGGATTCGAAGCGGTGCAGCGGGGCGTCGGCAGTGTGTTCGGCGAAGGAGATCGCCTGCCGGTATCGGCTCAGTTCCCAGTCCTGTAGCCGGTGTGGCGGCTCCCGGTCCAGGTCACGGGCGATGCCACGGTGGACGAGCATGGCGACCAGGTCGGTGACCAGCCGCTGTTGGTTGGCGGGCAGGCTTTCGGTCAGTTCCGCGACGGTCCGGCTGCCGTCCAGGTGCGGGGCGATCCGTCGGATCAGTCCGTACGCGGCCCCGCCGCTGATCTCGGTGCTGGTCGTGCCCGTCTCGAGGTAGACGCCGGCGTCGGTCGCCACGTACATCAGGTCGTCGCGCAGCTTGGCTCTCATGCCGTCACCGCCGCCCGGTCGAGCATGCCCATCCGGACGAGGACGGCGCGTCCGGTGTCCTGGAATGCCTGGCGGCCGTGCAGGTACCGGGAGTTGTCGACGAGCAGGATGTCGCCCGCCTGCCAGGGCACGGTGACGGTGAGGTCCGCGGCCGCCGCGGCGGCGGTGGCGACGAGATCGTCGTCGACGGGTGTCCCGGCCGGGGTCCGCACCCGCAGCCGCTGGTCCCGGTACTCGTCGTCGCGCGGCCGGCTGATGAACAGGGAGTTGCAGAAGGCGGGGACGGCGCCGAACCTGGTCGGCGGGGTGCAGCGGGTGCCGAAGCCGGTCGTCATCACCTCGTCGGTGAAGTCGACGTGGATCGACTCCCACGGCCGCAGGTACGGCTCCCACCGCCGCAGCAAGCCTTGCGCCGTGGCCCGGTCGGTGGTTCCGAACATCTGTTGCCAGGCGGCGGTCGACATCCGGCTCTCCCAGGTGATCTCCATCTGTTCGAACCGCTCACGCACCGGCTCGGGCAGGGCGGCCAGCAGCGCGACCCCGTCGCAGAGCGTCGTGCCGCCGCCGTCGGCCGCCGGTCGTTCACACAGGAAGGTCAGCAGGTCGGGTGAGCCCGGGGCGTACGACGCCTCGCGGTGCAGCGGCATTCCCCGGGTGCCCCGGGTGACCGTGGTCGTGGTCGGGTCGTCACCGACGACGTCCCGCTCGTCGTGGAACGCACCGTCGTACGGCAGTGGCGTCATCAACGCGTCGCCGAGCCGTACGAACGTCTCGCGCCGCCAGCCGCCGTCGCGCAGCAGTGCCGCGCCGTGTCGGGCCAGGGTCGCCAGGACCGTGTCCGGTGCCGGTTGGCCGGTCAGCACCGGTATCTGGTCGTCATGCATCCGAGGTTCCTTCCGTGAGTGCCACGGCCAGCAGTCCGGCGCGCGGTTTCGGCGCACCGAGCAGGAGTTGCACCACGGGGGTGTGTCCGTGGGGCAGTCCCAGTTGTTCGGCGGCGTCGCGGGCCGAGAACCCGCCGATCGGGCGGGCCGCCGCGCCGACCGCCTGGCAGGCCAGGGCGGTCAGTTGTACGACGGCACCGGTGAGCAGGTGGAGCTGGCGGAACGCCGCGGGTGTCAGGTCGGCCACCGGCGGGTCTCCCCCGGCGACGACGAAGACGGTGACGCCGGCGGTCGCCATCCGGCGGTCGACCACGTTGGTGGTCGGGGCCTGCGGCCCGGTGCCGGCCGATGGCCACAGCAGGTGCTGTCGCGGGTCGTACCGGTAGGCGCCGGGCGGCAGCCCGTCCACCTGGTTGACCAGGCACCACAGCGACGGGTGGAGCGGGTGCCGGGACAGGGTGTCCAGTGCGGTGGTGGTGGCCCGGTGGCCGCCGGCGTACGCGAGGATGTCGGCGAGTTGCCCGAGGCGCAGGCCGGGGGCGAGGTCGCTGGCCGAGACCCGGCCGGCGGCGGCGCCGACCAGGTCCAGGGGCGTGACCTCGGGCAGCCGGACCGGTGCCGTGGTGGGCGGCGGCGGTGCCGCCGCCCCGTTGTCCGGCGGGTGGGGATCCGCGCGGACCGCCGCGTCGCCCCCGGTCGAGATGGCCCGGTGCAGGGCGACCGCGCTGGGGTCGGCGTCGGCCAGGGCGAGCCGGTCGTTGGCCAGGCCGACCGGGTCCGGCGGCGGGGTCAGGTCCGGCGGGGTGCCGGTCCCGACCGTCGCGGAGGTGGGGAGCTCGATCACCGCGTAGACGCTCTCCACCAGGCCGTCGAGGCCCAGCAGGTCGTCGGCGGCCCGCGGGTCGGGAGCCAGGTGGACGGTGCCGGCCTGTGTCGACGTGAGCAGCTGCCCGAGCAGGACACCGATGTCGATGGTGCCGAGCTGGTAGCCGAACGCGCGGTATTTGCCGCTGTTCTTCCACGGCCGGCAGGCCAGCAGCAGGGCGCTGCACCGTGATCGGTCCGCCGGGTTTGTCGTCGGGCCCAGCAGCCGGTCGAGTTCGGCGACCGGATTTCCCGCGCGGAGCAGTTCCAGGCAGTGATGTACGTGGTCGTAGTGGTAGACGCCGGCGGGCAGTTCACCGGACCCGGTCCAGGCGACGTAGATCTCGCCGGGATAGTAGGCACCCCCGGACGGTACGGACCAGCGCAGGGTGAACCAGGCGGGCAGGGCGCGGGCGAAGACCGGCCCGCTCGACGGGGTGCCGGTCAACGCCGACAGCCCTGCGGAGGTCAGCGTCTCCACCCGGCGGGGTCCGTAGCCCAGCAGCAGTGCGCTGATCCGGTCGAGGCCGGCACCGGTCAGCGGTGCTGCCCCCGGTCCCGGCCAGGGCAGCGGTGTACGCGGGCTGCCCGGATAGCGTTTACTCCGCGGCGGCGGGTAGGAGGAGGGTGCGGCGGCGGTCTGGGCGCGCACCGCGCTCAGATAGCGTTCGACGACGCTCTCCTGCCCCGGCCGGCCCTGCGGTTCGTCAGCCATCTCAGTTTCCCGCGCTCTCGTAGCGACGCAGCCCGGCCTCGAAGACCCGCCAGGCACCGAAGGCGCAGGCCAGCGCGACGACCGGGGTCAGCGTGCCGACCGTGGCCGGGACGCCCTTGTCCAGCAGTGCCGCGGCGGGGAAGTAGCCGACGAAGGCGACCGGGACGACGGTCAGCAGCGACCGCACGCCCGTGCCGTAGACGGTCAGCGGATACCGGGCCAGGTCGCCGAGCATGTGCACGCTGACCGCGATCGAGTTCGAGGGGCTCAGCAGCCAGAACGCCACCGCGTTGGTGGCCAGGTTGACGGCGATCTTCACCAGCAGTCCGCTGGCCAGCAGGAGCCCGGCCCACAGCACGGTGACCGGTGACCAGGCCACGTCGATCCGGCCGACCGCCGCGGCCAGCAGCAACGTGCCGAACACGACGTTGCCCAGGCCGTTGACGCCGACCGCCGCGCCGGTCACCTGGAGCACCACCGGGTACGGGCGGACCAACTGGTAGTCCAGGGCGCCGAGGTTCACCATGCCGCTGAGATGCCAGGCACCTTCGAAGAACAGCGAGCCGATCCCCTCGGCGAGCATCACCATCGCGCAGACGCAGAGGACCTCCCACTGCGTCCAGCCCTGCAGCACGGGCACCTGCCGGAAGATCGTTGCCACGAAGACCAGCCCGGCCAGTTGGCCCAGCACGGCGGCGCCGATGGTGAGCAACGCGTCGGCCCGGTATTCCAGGACGGCACGCAGGTGCGCCCCGAGCAGCCTGCGGTAGATCCGTACCGCCTCGATCGGCCCGCTCATGTCAGCCCCCGTGCACCACGAGCCGACGTACCGCGACGCGCCAGAGCAGTCGGGCGCCGATCCAGAGCACCGCGACCCACAGCAACTGGGTGCCGATCAGGTACATCGATTCGGCGCCCCGAACCTGGCCGAGGAAGATCAGCGCCGGCGTGGAGACGATGCCGGGAAACGGCGACCAGGCACAGATCGTCTGCAGCCATCCGGGATACAGGGCGATCGGCACCAGCGCGCCGGACAGGATGTTGGTGATCGCGACCCGGGACAGGCTCAGGCCGTGGAAGTTGCCCGTCCAGAAACAGGCCAGCCCGACCAGATACACCAGCGCGAACTTCAGCGGCACCATCGCGGCCAGACTGAGCAGGAACACCCCGGCCTGGGCGGGGTCGGGAAGCGGCATCCCCCCGAACGCCACCAGGAGGACCGAGCCCATCACCGCGACCACGAACAGCTCACCGACGAGATAGCCGACCGACTCGGCGAACCGCGCCAACTGGTAGTCGATCGGCCGGACCAGGTCGAGGGCCACCGAACCGTCCAGCACCCGGACGGCGATCTGCCCGTCGGTGAAGCTGGACAGCAGGGTGCCGGTCAGAAAGGCGATGAACAGATACGCCTTCATCTGCTCCCAGGACAGTCCGGCCAGCTCGCCTCCGGGTTCGGCGGCGAACAACGCCCGCCACACCGCGAACAGCGCCACGGTCTGCACCGCGACCCCGGCGAGCTGGAGCAGGAACTCACCCCGGTAGACCAGGACGGTCGACCAGGCCATCCGGGCCAGACTCCGGTACGGTCTCATGCCGGCGTCGCCAAGGTCGGCCGACCGAGTTCGCCCGCGTACGCCCGGCGTACCACGTCCTCGATCGACGGTTCGTCGATCCGCAGGTCGACGACCGGGACCCGGGCGGCCACCGCCGCCACGATCTCGCCCGCGCCGTAGGTCGCGTGGTCGAAGGCGATCGAGATGTGCCGGGGCGACGTCCCCGGGGACAGGTGGGTGCCCGGCAGGTCGGCGTCGAGGTTTCCGCTCCAGTCGGCGTCCAGCGTCAGGTGCAGCGTGCGCTGCCGGGCGACCTGCTCGCGTACGACGTCGATCGGCCCGTCGAAGATGATCCGGCCACCGTCGATGATGACCAGGCGCTGGCACACCTGCTCGATGTCTCCGATGTCGTGTGTCGTCAGCAGCACCGTCGTGCCGGCGCGGCACTGGGCCCGCAGGAAGTCCCGGACCGCCTGGCGGGCGATGATGTCCAATCCGATGGTGGGCTCGTCGAGGAACACCACGGACGGCGAGTGCAGCAGGGCGGCGGCCAGGTCGGCCCGCATCCGCTGGCCGAGGGAGAGCCGGCGGGCCACCACCGGCAGCAGCTCGCCCAGGCCGAGCAACGCGTCGAACTCGGCGAGCCGTTCCTCGTACCGGCGGCGTGGAATGCGGTGGATGTCGCGCAGCAGCGACAGTGAGTCGCGGACCTGGAGGTCCCACCAGAGCTGGCTGCGCTGGCCGAACAGGACCCCGATGTTGCGCGCGTTGGCGTACCGGTTGCGGTGCGGGACGATGCCGCAGACCTCGACCTGCCCCGCCGTCGGTTGGAGGATGCCGGTGAGCAGCTTGACGGTGGTCGACTTGCCGGCGCCGTTGGGCCCCACGTAGGCGACGGCCTCCCCGGCCGCGATGGTCAGGTCGATGCCGTCCACGGCGGTGTGCGAACGGTGCCGGGGCCGGACGAGGTGGCTCAGCGATCCGGTCAGACCCGGCCGTTTGTCGGGCATCCGGAAGGTCTTGGTCAGGCCGCGAGCCTCGATCACAGGGGTGTGCGTCA
Source organism: Polymorphospora sp. NPDC051019 (assembly GCF_040683055.1). Taxonomy (NCBI): domain Bacteria; kingdom Bacillati; phylum Actinomycetota; class Actinomycetes; order Micromonosporales; family Micromonosporaceae; genus Polymorphospora; species Polymorphospora sp. NPDC051019. The sequence continues at coordinate 345,643 of NZ_JBFBCH010000006.1, forward strand.
TCAGCGTGGTCGGCCCGGGGTCACTCGGTCGCGGCGGCCGGCGGGAGGTACGGGCGCAGACGCAGCACCGTACCCAGGCCGTCGACGTCGCTGACGGCGGTCTCGAACGCGGTCCGCAGGACACGGGTGAGGTAGCCGAAGGTCGACGCGTCCGGGTCGACCGCTCCGGAGAGTTCGGCTCCGGTGCTGACCAGATGGACCTCCCCGGCGAGGACGCCGGCGACGTTGATGAACTGGCAGAGGTCGTCCCACCGCAGGTAGCGCCAGAAGTCGACGCTGACCACGGCGTCGAGGCTGCCCGGGGCGATCGGCGGGCTCATGCCGATCAGGTGGTGGTTGGTGGGGCCGGCCGGGGCGGCGTAGTCGAAGGTCAGGGCCCCCTCGGGCAGGGTCGTCCGGTCACTGCCGGTGCCGATCCAGAGCACCCGGTGGCCGGGCAGGTGCGGCTGAAGAAGCTCGACGGCGGGCCCGATCCGGCAGGCCGACCGGGCCAGGCAGTCGGCGATCGACGCGCGGTAGTGCACCACCCGCTCCGCCGAGTCGTAGACCTCCAGCATGCCGACGAACTCCCACTCGACGACGAGGTACTTCTCGGCGACCAGACCGCGGTTGGCCGCGAAGTCCTGCCAGTTCCGGTCGATGTTGCGGTGATGCGGCAGGTGGTAGGCGGCCGCCGCGTCGTCGTAGGCGAAGTTGCGTTCGAGCAGCCCGAGATGCCTGTGCACCCGGTAGAACAGCTCGATGTCCTCCAGCCCCCAGCGCAGCCCGAACCGCTCGTCGAACCCGCCGACCTCGTCGAACAGCTTGCGGGAGACCGAGACGTTGTGGGTGAACGCGAACAGCCAGCCCGCCTGCAACCATTCCTCGCCGGCCGGGTGCCCGGCCGGAAACCGCAGGTCACCGCCGCCGTCGGCGCGCCGGTTCGGTACCGGGATGGTCGGCTCGCCGGCCAGCGCGGCGTTGACGTGTGGCAGCCCCAGTTCGTCCCGCCGCCCGATCAGGACCGCGGGCCGGTCGGTGTCCAGATGGTGGGCCAGGTGTCGTTCCAACAGTTGGGGCGTGGCGTACGAGTCGGAGTCGAGGAACAGGAGCAGGCCGGCCGAGGCGTGTCGTACCCCCGCGTTTCGCGCCGCCGCCCGGCCCTGACGCTCGGCCAGTTCGACCAGCCGCAGGTTCAGTCCCTTGCCGGCGTCGGCGACGTCGGTGTAGTCGCCGCCGTCACCGCCGTCGCGTACGACGATCACCTCGAACCGCTCCGGTGCCAGGCTCTGCCGGCGCAACGACCGCAGCGTCAGTTCCAGGCACTGGGCGTCCTCGTGCGTGGGAATCACCACGCTGAGTTCGACACCGCCGTTCACGTCGGAAGCCATCCCTGAATCCCTCCCGGATCCTCGTGTGTGGTCAGGGGTCGGGGCGCCGGTGCCGACGCCCCGACCGGTCGCCGGCACACCGCGTCGCGGTGTGCCGGCGACCGCTACCCGATCAGTGGCAGTTGATGCAGCACCACTGGATGGGCCGACCGCCGCAGCCGCCGCCGCAGCAGCTCTTGCCGTCGCTCGCGCCCTCGGTCACGGCGACGCTGCCCACCGGCGCCACCGTGTACAGGCCGGTCGACTGCTCGTCGCCGTCTGCCCACGAGATGTCGGCCGCGTCCAGATCGGACAGATCGAGTGCTCCACCCATCACGAACCTCCTTCAGGTGAGGTGATCATCGCGACGAGTGTAGGGAGCGCTCCCATCGAGCCTCCACAGAAGAATGGTCACGGGGAGGTAACTGGCGAAGAGTCGCATCGGCAGCCGGATCGTCGCTCCAACCGGCGGCAACCGCTGCGATACGCCCTCCGGTCAACCGTCCGTGGCGGTGTCCCGGCCGGTGGGGCTGACGTGTGCCGCGATCAGGCGCCATCCCTCGTCCTCGTCGAGGATCCAGGTGCGGGTGTAGCGGACCCGGGCGGCGAACGGTTCGCCGTCAAGGGTGCCTTCCAGCGTGCCGAGGAACTAGGTCACGCCGGTGTCGCCGGCCACGAGAACAGCCAGGTCCTCCTCGTCCACCCGGGTCATCGACTGCCGTCCGGATCGATGAACCCGCAGGTCGTCCTGCTTTGAATACAGATCGCCATCGGGTCCGGTGAACACGAGCCGATCATCGATCAACCGATCCAGCTCCGCGACATCGGAGGCCAGTTGGGCCCGCTGTAGACGCCGTTCGGCAACGCGCAGTGCCTCGACCATGGCAGCATCCGCGCCACCCGTTCCAGCGCCGGGAACATCGTCCGCCGGCCGCCCCACTTCAGACATCGATTACCTCCTGCTGACCTGACCGGAGCACGTTCGGCCATCGCGTCATTCGGAAAGCCGCTGGTTGAAGCGCGCCGCAGCAAGGTGGGCCGCCTGGGCGAAGTCGGAACCGGACGAGGCGTAGAGAATCGCGCGGGAGGAGTTCGCGATGAGCCCGAACGAGCCCTGCGCCTTGCCCACCCGCAGGCACTCATCGATATCGCCGCCCTGCGCGCCCAGGCCGAGCAGCAGAATGGGCATGTCGCCGACGGCTTCCCTGATCCGGGCGAGCTTGGCCGGTTCGGTGGCGCCGGCGGTCACCGCGCAGTTGCCGAGATGGTTCCAGTTGCCTGCCACCCTGCGGCACACGTACTCGTACAGCGGGATGCCCTCGGGGCCGACGGGCAGGTCCTGGAACTCCCCGACACCGGCGCAGGAGTTCGCCCCCATCACGATCACCCCTTTGTCCCGGCGCCGCAGGAACGGCTCCAGGGACTCACGGCCCATGTACGGATGCACGGTGACCACATCGGCGCCCCAGGTGTCGAAGACAGCCTCGGCGTAGTACAGGTTCGTGTTGTCGATGTCCCCGCGTTTGGCGTCGACGATGACGACACGGTCCGGATGTGCCTGCTTGATGTAGGTGATCGTGTGCTCCAGCGCCTGGACCCCCGGCACGCCCATCCGCTCGAAGAACGCGCTGTTGAGCTTGAACGCCGCGGCGAACTCCGCCGTCGCGTCAGCGATCTCCCGGCAGAAGACCGTCACCCGTCCCGCGTCATCAGCACCCAGACCCACCGGCAGCCTCAACAGATCCGGGTCCAGGCCGACGCACACCAGCCGCCCCTGCGACCACTGCCGCCGCATCAGCTCGTAGATCCCGCCATCGGTCGTCACGCATCACACCTTACGGCGGACCATCACCGCCGCTCGTATCGACGGACCGCCGCGTGAAGGGGGGATCGACGATCCGAGGCTGCGGTAAGGCGCCGCTGGTAGAACAGAGGAACGGCAAACAGGAAGGAAGCAGCCATGATCGACCGAGCCGGGCTCGCCGAGTTCCTCCGTCGCCGCCGGGAGTCGTTGCAGCCCGAAGACGTCGGCCTTCCGCGCGGGCAGCGGCGCCGGACCACCGGCCTGCGCCGCGAAGAGGTCGCGACGCTCTGCCACATCTCCACCGACTACTACAGCCGGCTCGAACGGGAGCGCGGGCCGCACCCCTCCGAGCAGATGATCGCCTCGATCGCGCAGGGCCTGCATCTGTCTCTCGACGAGCGCGACCACCTCTTCCGCCTCGCCGGGCACAACCCTCCCACGAGGGGCGCGACCAGCGAACACATCAGTCCCGGCCTGCTCCGCATCTTCGACCGGCTCACCGACACCCCGGCCGAGATCGTCACCGAACTCGGCGAGACACTGCGGCAGACCCCGCTCGGCGTCGCTCTCACCGGCGACCTCACCCGATACCAGGGCCCGGCCCGCAGCATCGGTTACCGATGGTTCACCGACCCGGCCATCCGGGCCCTGTACCACCCCGACGACCACGCGCTGCACTCCCGCGTGTTCGCCTCCGGGCTCCGCAGGACGGTCACCCTCCGCGGACCTGACTCATGGGCGGCTCACCTTCAACGCCTCCTGCTCGACCGCAGCGAAGAATTCCGCACCGTCTGGAGCGAACACGAGATCGGAGTCCGCTACAACGGCGTCAAACGCTTCATGCACCCCGAGATCGGCGCCCTCGAGCTGACCTGCCAGATCCTTCTCGACCCCGACCAGGCACACTCCCTTCTCGTCTACACCGCCGTCCCCGGCAGCGAAAGCTACGAGAAGATGCAGCTTCTCTCCGTCATCGGAACCCAACACATCACTCTGTCCAGCTAGCCGCCCTGGTCGATCCGCTGCCGCACCACCGCTGCCTGTGGGTGGCGCAGCCCTCCAGTATCCGCATCGAACTGACCCAGTCCGCCCGGGCCGCTGCCTGGTCGCCCGCCGCCCACCGGTCGTCGGCCCGTGAACCAAAGAGGCTGCATAACAGCCCTGTGCGCCCGTCTGGTCGCGCCTCGGACGGCGGGGAAACGTTTCCAAACCCGCCCCCGGGGTTTGCCTGCGGGTCGCCGTACGGTCTGCTTTCCCCTGAAATCTCGTGCGGGCCAGCAATCGATGACAAAGGTGGCCCCCAGTTCCATGACCAGCCGATACCTCCTCAGCCGCCGTACCATCCTGCGGACCGCAGGCGTGGCCACCGCGACGATCGCGAGCGGCCTCGCCGTTGCCCCGCGCGCTTTCGCCGGCGCCGTGCCGGACTTCGCGACGACTCCGTTCACCGTCGGCGTCGCCTCCGGTGACGCGATTCCGGGGGCGGTCGTCATCTGGACCCGCCTCGCGCCCGCGCCGACCGCCGTGGGCCAGGGCATGGACGGAGTCGGTAGCGTACCGGTCGGGTGGCAGGTGGCGCGGACGCCGGCCGCCCTTGAGTCCGGCGATCTCGTCGCCGCCGGTACCACGACGGCGGACCCGGAACACGGCTGGTCGGTGCATGTCGACGTCACGGATCTGCGTCCCGACACCGCCTACGCGTACCGGTTCGTCGTCGGCGACTGGGTCAGTCCCGTCGGGTTGACCCGCACCACGCCCGTTCCGTCGGCCGACCGGGCCGCCAGGTTCGCGGTAATCAGCTGCCAGAACATGGCCAGGCCCGGCAGTGGTCTGTTCTACTTCAACGGGGCCGCGGACCTCGGGCGGCGTGACGATCTCGACTTCGTCGTCTTCCTCGGCGACTACATCTACGAGTTCGGCCGCCCGGGCCACATCCCCAACCGGGCGGTGGTCTCGCTGGACGACTACCGGCGCCGGTACGGGCAGTACAAGTCCCGCGACGCGATGCTGGCGCTGCACGCCCGCCACCCGGTGTACGTCGTTCCCGACGACCACGAGTTCTTCGACAACGTCGCCGGTGGGGACCCGGACATGACCGAGGCGGCACGTGAGCGGTTCAGCAACGCGTTGCAGGCGTACTGGGAGAACATGCCGCTGCGCGGCGGGCCGCCGGTCTACGACGCCGCGTCGGGCCGCAAGCACCTCCGCCTGCACCGACAGGTGCGGTGGGGGCGGAACCTCGACCTGCTGCTCGTGGACGACCGGCAGTGGCGCACGCCGACCGGCACGATCCTCGGCAAGGAGCAGATGTCCTGGTTGCTGGGCAAGGTCGCCAGCTCGCACGCGACCTGGACGGCGATCGGCTCCGGAGTTCCCGTCTCCTGGTTCCCCGGGTTCCCAGGCACGATGGACAAGTGGACCGGCTACGAGGCCGACCGCTCCGCGCTGACCGATGCGCTCGGCGCCCGTCTCGCCGCCCGCAAACGCCGCGCGTTCAACCCCGTCGTGGTCAGCGGCGACACCCACCGCGCGATCGTCACCTCGGTGCGGCAGCGGCAGAACGAGAACTCCGCGCTGGTGGCGACGGAGTTCGTCGGGCCCCCGATGACCAGCAACAGCGGCACCGACTTCGAGGCGTACCTCGACCCGGGCGCGTTCCGCGCCCAGTACGCCTACGGGGACCCGGGGTCCCTCAGCTCGTACCGCGGCTATCTCGACTGTACGGCTGATTCGATCTCGTGGACGGCGGCGTTCGTGCTGGGCAACGCGGTCGAGCGGCCGGGCGGCACGGTGTCGGTGATGGACCGTTGGCGGGTCGACGCCGGCGCCGCGATCGGTTCGGTCTACCGCCTCTGAACCAGTGGCCGGGACGGCTCCGACGCGCGGAGCCGTCCCGGCGCACCGGGGCCGGCCCGCCGCCGCCGCCGATCTCGACGCGCACCTGGCGGTGACAGGTGCGCGTCGCGCGCGCGGCCGCTAGCTGGTGCTTCGGAAGCCGCGCAGGCGGAGGCTGTTCGCCACCACGAAGACCGAGGAGAAGGCCATCGCGGCGCCGGCGATCATCGGGTTGAGCAGGCCGGCGGCGGCCAGCGGTAGGGCGGCGACGTTGTAGGCGAAGGCCCAGAACAGGTTGCTCTTGATGATGCGTAGCGTCCGGCGGGCAAGCCGTATGGCGTCCACGGCGGCGGTCAGGTCGCCGCGGACCAGGGTCAGGTCCGACGCCTCGATCGCCACGTCGGTCCCGGTACCCATGGCCAGCCCCAGGTCGGCCTGGGCGAGCGCGGCGGCGTCGTTGACCCCGTCTCCGACCATCGCGACCGTCTTGCCCTCGGCTTGGAGGCGCTTGACCACTTCGGCCTTGTCGGCCGGCAGCACCTCGGCGATCACCTGGTCGATGCCGACCTCGGCGGCGACGGCCGCGGCGACGGTGGCGTTGTCGCCGGTGAGCAGGACCGGAGTCAGGCCGAGTGCGCGCAGCCCGGTGACGGCCGCCCGGCTGGTCGGCTTGACCGTGTCGGCGACGGTGAGGACGCCGCGCGCCCGGCCGTCCCAGCCGGCCAGCACCGCGGTTCGGCCGGCGGCCTCGGCCGCGCTCGCGGCCTGTTCGACCTCCCGCGGTACGTCGAGCCCGCGCTCGCGCAGCAGCCGCAGCCGGCCGACCACCACCTCCCGGCCGTGCACGGTACCGGTCACGCCGAGACCTTCGGCGTTCGCGAAGCCGGTCACCGGTGCCGGTGTGCCGGTTCGCGACGCCTCGGCGGCGATCGCCCGGGCGATGGGGTGTTCACTGGCGGCCTCCAGCGCGCCGACCAGCCGAAGCAGTTCACCGCGGTCCTGACCGTCGGCGGGCAGCACGTCGACCAGGGCCATCTTCCCGGCGGTGACGGTGCCGGTCTTGTCCAGCAGTACGGTGTCGACCCTCTTCGTGCTCTCCAGCACCTCCGGGCCCTTGATCAGGATGCCGAGCTGGGCGCCGCGGCCGGTGCCGACCAGCAGGGCGGTCGGTGTGGCCAGGCCGAGGGCGCACGGGCAGGCGATGATGAGCACCGCCACGGCGGCGGTGAACGCCGCGGTCAGGCCGCTGTCGTTGCCGATCCAGAAGCCCAGGGTGGCGGCGGCAAGGGCGATCACGATCGGGACGAACACACCGGAGATCCGGTCGGCGAGGCGCTGCACGGCGGCTTTGCCTGCCTGGGCCTGCTCGACCAGCTTCGCCATCTGCGCCAGTTGGGTGTCGGCGCCGATCCGGGTGGCGGTGACCACGAGGCGGCCACCGGCGTTCACGGTGGCGCCGACGACGGTGTCGCCCGCGCCGACCTCGACCGGAACGGACTCGCCGGTGAGCATGCTGGCGTCGACGGCCGAGGTGCCCTCGTCGACCACCCCGTCGGTGGCGATCTTCTCGCCCGGCCGGACCACGAACCGGTCGCCGGCGGCAAGCTGTTCGACCGGGATCCGGGTCTCCACACCGTCGCGGAGTACCGCGACGTCCTTGGCGCCGAGTTCGAGCAGGGCGCGCAGGGCCGCGCCGGCGGTGCGCTTCGAGCGGGCCTCGAAGTAGCGCCCGGCGAGGATGAAGGTGGTCACCCCGGCGGCGGCCTCCAGGTAGATGTTGCCGGCGCCGCCCGTACGGCTGATGTCGAAGCTGAACGGGTGCGTCATGCCGGGCGTTCCGGCGTCGCCGAGGAACAGTGCCCACAACGACCAGCCGAACGCGGCGAGGGTGCCGAGCGAGACGAGGGTGTCCATGGTGGCCGCGCCGTGGCGCAGGTTGATCCAGGCGGCCCGGTGGAACGGCAGGCCACCCCAGACCACGACCGGGGCGGCCAACGTCAGCGACAGCCACTGCCAGTAGGTGAACTGCCAGGCGGGCACCATGGCCAGCAGGATCACCGGCAGGGTCAGCACGACCGAGACCCACAGCCGGGTCCGCGTACCGCGCGTTTCGTCCACCGGCTCGGCGGCCGGTTGCGAGCCGGCCGGCGCGGGCGGGGGTGGCAGGACGGCGGTGTAGCCGGTCTTCTCGACTGCGGTGATCAGATCCTGCGGCGTGACGGTGTCGTCGTAGCGGACGGTGGCCTTCTCGGTGGCGTAGTTGACGGTGGCGGTGACGCCGTCGAGGCGGTTGAGTTTCTTCTCGATCCGGGCAGCGCAGGAGGCGCAGGTCATCCCGCCGATTTCGAGTTCGAGCTGGTTGCGCGCGACGCGCAGCGGCCTGGCGGGTGAGGTCATGACGTGCTCCGCTTTCAGTTGTGGGGGTGGCCGGGCTCGCCGTGCCCGCCAGCGGCTGATGGGCTCGGCGTCGCGGGACCGGTCGGGGCGGTGCCACCGACCGTGGGGGCCTGGCCGGCGGTCAGGGTGAATTCGGCGGTGTGCACGGTGCCCTGGTGCTGGAAGTCGAGGAAGAGCCGATACGTGCCGGCCGAAGGGACCTCGGCGAAGAAGGTGACCTGCGGTCCCGGGCTGGTCCGTCCGTCTCCGGGCTCGCCTTCCGGGTGCACGTGCAGGTACGCCAGGTCGCCCTCGCGCAGGGCGACCAGGTGCCCGTAGGCGCCCAGGTAGGGCTGCAGGTCGGTCACCGGAGCACCGTCGTGGCTGACGGTGAGGCTCAGCTCGGCGGTGCGGCCGGGCTGGAGAGTGCCGTCGATCGTCACCGTGTATCCGTCGACCGAACTGCTGGTCGCCGGTGCCGGCAACGGTCGTGGGGTGAACGGGCCGGGAACGGATACGTCCACGCCGAGGGTCAGCGGCGGGCCGCCGCTGGGGGTGAAGTCGGCGAAGGCCCGCCAGGTGCCGGGCTCGCCGACCGGGGACGCGACCCGCCAGGTGCCGTCCGGCGCCATCTCCGGGTGTACGTGCCGGAAGCCGGAGAGGTCCCGGCGGGTCACGATGAGATGCATCCGCTTCTCGTGTGCCTCGTCGAAGGCGGTGACGGTGTGGGCGTCCGGGCCGGTGATCCGGAAGGCGAATTCGTCCACCGGTGCCGGGACCGGGACGAGGGTGTAGCCACGGTCGGAGACCAGCAGTCCGCCGGGAATCGGGTTGGCCGCTCCCGGGTCGCTGTCGTGGCCGCCGCCGTCGTCGTCGTGGCCGCCGGCCTCGTGGCCGGTGGTGCTCTCGGGGCGGGTGTCGGCGGCCGGGGCGACGGGGTCGACGACATGGCCGACCCCGTACGCCGCGCCGAACACCGCCGCGAGGCCGAGGGCGAATCCGCTCAGCTTCGTCGCCGTGTTCATGTGACTGGCACCTCGGTTCCTTCGGGGTGGTGGGAACTTCAGGCGGCGACGAGGTCGTAGCCGGCCTCGTCGACGGCGGCCCGCACGGTGGCCAGGTCCAGCGGCGCCTCACTGGTCACGGTCACCCGCCCGGCGGCGAGGTCGACCTGGACGTCGCTGACGCCCGCGATCGCGCCGATCTCGGTGCTGACCGAGTTGACGCAGTGACCGCAGGTCATGCCCTTCACCTGGTACGTCGTGCTGGTCATGGAATGCTCCTCTCACATCTCACCCATACTCCCCGGGGGTATTTGGCGGGCGGACGCCCGCGATCGCCCATGTGAACCAATACCGGGGAGGGGTATCGCCGTGTACAACCGTAGCATACCCGGGAGGGGTACGTTATCCTCGGTTCCATGACCACACCGAACCCGACCCCGACCCGGGGCTACACCGCCACCAAGGACCAGCTGCTCGCGCGGCTGCGGCGCGTCGAGGGGCAGGTCCGGGGCATCGAGAAGATGGTCGACGACGACCGCTACTGCATCGACGTACTCACCCAGATCTCCGCGATCCAGGCCGCGCTCGACAAGGTGGCCCTCGGCCTGCTCGACGGGCACGCCCGGCACTGCATGCACGAGGGAGCGGCGGAGGGCCGGGCCGACGAGATGGCGACCGAGATGATGGCCGCCGTCGGTCGCCTCATGAAGCGGGGCTGACCTCGCTGGGCGCACGCCCATCGCAGATGCCGCCCGATCCGCCACCACAAACGGTCGTACGACAGTCCTTGTTGGACATAGCCAGACGACCCTTGAGATGACGTGGGTGATCGACTAGATTCGATCACCAGACACGCTCTGGATCGGCTTCGTGATTCTAGGAGAGTGACCCCATCGCATACATCGACCTAGGGGTGGACGAGACGGAGCTGCCCGGCGTGCGTGGGCCGCTGCGCTTCCGGCCGGAAACCGGCCAACCGTTACTTGAGCTGGTCGAGGTGCTGCTGCGCGGGCCGCATCCGCTCTCCCCCGGCGAACGGGAACTGATCGCCGCGTACGTCTCCGGCCGCAACGAGTGCAACTACTGCTGCTCGGCGCACTCCGCGTACGCGGCGGCGCAGCTCGACGAGGGCATGACCCTGGTCGACCAGGTGCGCTCCGACCTCGACAACGCCCCGATCTCCGCGAAACTGCGCGCCCTGCTGCACATCGCCGGCGCCGTCCAGGTCAGTGGGCGCGAGGTCACCCCCGAACTGGTCAAGGCCGCCCGCGCCGAGGGCGCCACCGACCTGGAGATCCACGACACGGTGCTCATCGCGGCGGCGTTCTGCATGTTCAACCGGTACGTCGACGGCCTCGGCACCCAACCGGCAACCGGTCCCGAGTGGTACACGAAGGCGTCCGAACGCATCGTCAACACCGGCTACCGGCAGGTCGTCTGACGACGATCCGGCTCCGCTTCCACCCACGTCGCATCGCCGTCGCGGGACGCGGGTGGTGACCGCCGGTCCCGGCCGCGCTCTCCGAGGCGTACCGCTTGGCGGCGGCACCTGATCGTGATCGCGACGGTGCCGCCCCGGGTACACGCCGCTCCCACACGATCCAACACCTCCCCTGCGATCCCGTCGCCCGGCGTGGACCAGTCGTGGACAACCCGTGGACTGCCTGAGGACCGCCGGTCCGACTCTGGTGCACGAGCCACGACAGGTGGCGCGTGACGAGCGAAAGAGGAGGAGTCCCGTGAAGAAGCTGCTCTCGCTGGCGGCTGCCCTGATCCTGACCTCGGGGGCGTTCATGGCCAGCCCCGCCGGTGCTGCGGTTCCGCAGGACGGAAGCGCCGCGCAGTTGGCCGGCGATCGGTCGATCGTGGGTCTGACCGCCGCGACGCTCCCCACCGGCGCGGGTTCGGCCCCGGCCGCCCCCGCTCCCAGCCATCAGGGATCTGACCGTGCCACCGGCGGACCGATCGTGCATCAGGTGCCGCGTGTCCCCCTCACCATCGACGGCAAGCCGGCGAGCCCCGACGGCATAACCAGGTACAACGGACGGCCGCTCTACATGGCGGCGATGCTGGACCGTGGCGCGGCAGCGGAACTTGTCGCGTTCACCAGCCCGGCCGAGTTCGAACAGTTCGTACGCAAGAACGGCGGGCCGGCGAACGCGTTGGCCCAGCCCGCAAAGGAGATGACGGAGGACGCGAAAGGAGCGACCGGAGAATCATCCGCGGGTACGACCGGACCGTCGATCAACTTCACCAACAGCACGGCGATCTATGAGCACTCGCACTTCCGCGGGAACCTGTTGGCGACCGCGAGCGGTTGGGGGTATCGCGATCTGAGCAGGGTGAGCATGTACTGCCATCTGTGGTGCATCGACTGGAACGACCAGGCGTCATCGGTAGCGGCCGACAACCACAACGGCCAGACGATCTGGGAGCACGCCGGGTGGACCGGATCGGCACTGTGGACTCCGGGTGGAATGGGACGGGTCAACCTCACCGATCTCGGTTGGAACGACCGCGCCTCGTCGTTCGCGTCCTGGTAGGCAAATGAGCCCGCACGCGTGGCTGGTGGGGGGCGAAACAGTCCGACGGGCAGACTCGCTCCCGAAAAGTCGCACGGAGGGTACTCCGGCCGCTGACCGCGGCCGGGGTACCCCGACGTTTTCCAGCGATTCTCCGGCCAGAACGAAGGCCGCCGGTAAGGCGTGGCACCGCGTCCACACCGTCCCCCGTCGGACGCCGGTGGCAGCAGGGTGAGCGCAAGAACTGGCATTACCGATGCATCGGTAATTTAGACATCCGCGAATGGCTGACGGTGCCACACTGCGAAGCGGCACGGCTGCCTGACACCAGGTGGACCGGCCGCCGAGCCGACGACGGGGCCCTCCAACAGGAGGACCCGTCGATGCGTGGAACGGGGTGGCCGCCGTGAGGTTCCAGGCGTTGGGTCCGCTGACGATCCAGCTTGAACACGGACGGCTGGATCTTGCCGGATCTCGGGAGCAGCGCACCCTCGCCGCGCTGTTGCTCGACACGAACCGGGTGGTGCCGGTGTCCCGACTGGTGGAGGCGATCTGGGACGAGCGACCACCGGCCACCTCGGTCAAGGCGGTCCGAAACTGCGTGTCCGCTCTCCCCGGGTTCCGCAGTTGGTGGTCACACGGAGGCATTGATCATGCGCTTGAGCAGGTCAGAGCCTTGGTCCCTCGAAGTCGGTCGTGTTACTACA
>NZ_JBFBCH010000007.1:0-327546 GCF_040683055.1 Polymorphospora sp. NPDC051019
TCTCCCCCCACCGGGGGTTGCCAACCTAGTTAAAAATGTGTCGGATGGGCCCCCCGGTTGGGGTTTTACCTTGTGGTTTGGGGAACGTCGGCGCGGCCGGACCGTCGACGGTCCGGCCGCGCCGTCGTCCCTGTGCGCGGGTCAGCCCGCGGCGACCGTGAGGCCGTCCTTGTCCTCGGCGAGGTCCACCCGGACGGTGTCGCCGTCGCGGACCTCGCCGGCAAGCAGCGCCTTGGCCAGCCGGTCGCCGATCGCCGCCTGGACCAGTCGGCGCAGCGGGCGGGCGCCGTAGATCGGGTCGTATCCGTGGTCGGCCAGCCAGGTCCGGGCGGTGTCGCTGACATCCAGGGTGAGCCGGCGGTCGGCCAGCCGCCGCCGCATCCGGGCCAACTGGATGTCGACGATCGACCGCAGTTCCTCGCCGGTCAGCGAGGAGAAGACCACGATGTCGTCCAGCCGGTTGAGGAACTCCGGCTTGAAGTGCGTGCGGACGACCGCGAGCACCTCTTCGCGCCGCTGTTCCTCCGTCAAAGTCGGATCGGCGATCATGGCCGAGCCGAGGTTGGAGGTCAGGATCAGGATGGCGTTGCGGAAGTCGACCGTACGGCCCTGGCCGTCGGTGAGCCGGCCGTCGTCGAGCACCTGGAGCAGCACGTCGAAGACGTCCGGGTGGGCCTTCTCCACCTCGTCCAGCAGCACCACCGAGTACGGCCGGCGGCGCACCGCCTCGGTGAGCTGGCCGCCCTCCTCGTAGCCGACGTAGCCGGGTGGGGCACCGACCAGCCGGGCCACCGAGTGCTTCTCGCCGTACTCGCTCATGTCGATGCGAACCATGGCCCGCTCGTCGTCGAAAAGGAACTCGGCGAGCGCCTTGCCCAGCTCGGTCTTGCCGACGCCGGTCGGGCCGAGGAAGAGGAAGCTACCGGTCGGCCGGTCCGGGTCGGCGATGCCGGTGCGGGCCCGGCGGACCGCGTCGGAGACCGCGGTGACGGCCTCCCGCTGGCCGATCACCCGTTCGCCGAGCGAATCCTCCATCCGCAGCAGCTTGGCGGTCTCGCCCTCAAGCAGCCGGCCGGCGGGGATGCCGGTCCAGGAGGCGACGACGGCGGCGATGTCGTCGGCGCCGACCTCCTCCTTGAGCATCGCGCCGTCGGCCTGCAGGCCGACCAGTTCGGTCTCGGCCCGCTTCAGTTCGCCCTGCAGGGTCGGGATACGGCCGTAGCGCAGCTCGGCGGCGCGTTCCAGCTCGCCGTCGCGTTCGGCGCGTTCGGCCTCGCCGCCGAGGCGTTCCAGCTCCTCCTTGGCGGTGGAGATCCGGGTGATGTGGTCCTTCTCCAGGTGCCAGCGGTCGCTGAGCGCGGTCAGCTGCTCGCGCCGGTCGGCCAGCTCCTTGCGCAGCCGTTCGAGCCGCTCGGCGGAGGCGATGTCGGGCTCCTTGGCCAGCGCCATCTCCTCGATCTCCAGCCGGCGGACGGCCCGCTCGATCTCGTCGACCTCGACCGGCCGCGAGTCGATCTCCATCCGCAGCCGGGAGGCGGACTCGTCGACCAGGTCGATCGCCTTGTCCGGCAGGAAGCGGTCGGTGATGTAGCGGTCGGACAGCGACGCGGCCGCGACCAGCGCGGCGTCGGTGATCCGTACGCCGTGGTGCACCTCGTAGCGCTCCTTGAGGCCGCGCAGGATGCCGATGGTGTCCTCGACGGTCGGCTCGCCGACCAGCACCGGCTGGAAGCGCCGCTCCAGCGCCGGGTCCTTCTCGATGTGCGCGCGGTATTCGTCGAGGGTGGTGGCGCCGACCATGCGCAGTTCGCCGCGGGCCAGCATCGGCTTGAGCATGTTGCCGGCGTCCATCGAGCCCTCGCCCTTGCCGGCGCCGACCACGGTGTGCAGCTCGTCCAGGAAGGTGATCACCTGGCCGTCGCTTCCCCGGATCTCCTCCAGCACCGACTTGAGCCGTTCCTCGAACTGGCCGCGGTACTGCGCGCCGGCGACCATCGCGCCGAGGTCGAGGGAGACCAGTTTCTTGTCGCGCAGCGACTCGGGTACGTCCCCGGCGACGATCCGCTGGGCCAGGCCCTCCACGATCGCGGTCTTGCCGACGCCGGGCTCGCCGATCAGCACCGGGTTGTTCTTCGTACGCCGGGACAGCACCTGGATCACCCGGCGGATCTCGGAGTCGCGGCCGATCACCGGGTCGATCTTGCCGTCCCGGGCACTCGCGGTCAGGTCGACGCCGTACTTCTCCAGGGCCTGGTAGGTCTGCTCCGGATCGGCGGTGGTGACCCGGCGGTCCCCGCCACGGACGGCCGGGAAAGCGGCGACGAGGTTCTCTTCGGTGGCGCCGGCGGCCTTGAGCGCCTGGGCGACGGCTCCACCGACCTGGGCCAGCCCGGCCAGGAGGTGTTCGGTGGAGGTGTACTCGTCGCCGAGCGGGCGGGCGATCTGCTCGGCGGCGACGATGGCGTTGGCGAACTCGCGGGCGAGGCTCGGTTCGGCGACGCTGGAGCCGCGCGCGGCCGGCATGTTCTCCACCGCCCGGGCGGCGGCCCGGCGCAGTTCTACGGGGTTGGCGCCGACCGCCCGCAGCAGTCCACCGGCGGTCGAGCCCGCGGTGTCGAGCAGCGACAGCAGCAGGTGCCACGGCTCGACGGTGGCGTGCCCGCGCTGGCTGGCGATGGCGACGGCGCCGGTGATTACTTCACGGCTCTTCGTGGTAAGACGTTCGGCGTTCATGGGCTCCCCTGTCAGGCGTGTCCACTGATCACGACACAACCAGACTTGAGTCTATTCCACTCAACTCTAGAGCAGTGACGCCGATCACATTTCGCCCGTATTTCACCGCCCCGGAGACCGTTGCGCCCGCGAGTACGGTGAGCGGCGTGCGAGTACGCGTGGAACAGACGACCCTGCCCGGAATCGGGGTACGCCACGACGTGGTGACCGAATCCGGCCGCCGGGTGGGTGTGGTCTCACACCGCACCGGCCGGCGTGACCTGGTCATCTACGACGAGGACGATCCCGACGCCTCGACCGAGGACATCCCGCTCACCGACGACGAGGCCGAGGCGCTGGCCGACATCCTGGGCGCGTCGCTGATGCTGGGACAGCTCGCCGGGCTCCGGCAGCAGGCCGCCGGGCTGCTGACCGAACAGATCGCCATCCCGGCCGGATCGACGTACGTCGGCCGCTCGCTCGGTGACACCAAGGCCCGGACCAGGACCAGCGCGTCGATCGTCGCGATCCTGCGCGACCGGGAGGTCATCGCGTCGCCCGGCCCGCAGTTCCGGTTCGAGGCCGGTGACGTGGTCGTGGTCGTCGGCACCCGCAAGGGGCTCGACGGCGTCACCGCGATCCTCGCCGACGGCGACCCGGACGGCTGACCGGATGCACCACACCACCACCCTTCTGATCGAGGTCGGCGCCCTCCTCCTGCTGCTCGGCCTGCTCGGCCGGATCAGCCGCCGGTTCGGCATCTCCCCCATCCCCCTCTACCTCTTCGCCGGGCTCGCCTTCGGGCACGGCGGCCTGCTGCCGCTGTCGGCGAGCGAGGAGTTCTTCGCCGTCGGCGCCGAGATCGGCGTGATCCTGCTGCTGGTCATGCTCGGCCTCGAATACACGGCGAGCGAACTGGTCGGCAACCTGCGCGCGGCCGCCCCGGCCGGGCTCGTCGACGGCGCACTCAACGCGCTGCCCGGCGCCGCCTTCGCGTTGCTGCTCGGCTGGGGCTGGGTGGCCGCCGTCGTACTGGCCGGAATCACCTGGGTCTCCTCGTCCGGCGTGATCGCCAAGGTGCTCGCCGACCTCGGCCGGCTCGGCAACCGGGAAACGCCGGTCATCCTCTCCGTCCTGGTCATCGAGGACCTGGCGATGGCGCTCTACCTGCCGCTGCTGACCGCCGTACTGGCCGGCACCGGCCTGATCGGCGGCGGGATCGCGCTCGCCGTCGCGGTCTTCACCGTCGTCGTCGTGCTCGTGGTGGCGATCCGGTACGGCAACCTCATCTCCACCATGTTCTCGGCCAAGGACCCCGAGGCGCTGCTGCTCGGCGTGCTCGGGCTGACCCTGCTGGTCGCCGGCATCGCCGCGCAGCTCAACGTCTCGGCGGCGGTCGGCGCGTTCCTGGTCGGGATCGCCCTGTCCGGCCCGGTCGCCCACAACGCGACCGAACTGCTGTCCCCGCTGCGTGACCTGTTCGCCGCCGTGTTCTTCGTCTTCTTCGGCCTGGCCACCGATCCGCGCGACATCCCGCCGGTCCTGCTGCCCGCGCTCGCGCTGGCCGTCATCACCATGGCGACCAAGGTGGTCACCGGCTACGTGGCCGCGAAACGGGTCGGGATCGCCATACCCGGCCGGTGGCGGGCCGGGCTCGGGCTGATGCCGCGCGGCGAGTTCTCGATCGTCATCGCCGGACTGGCGGTCGCCACACCGGGCATCGAACCGCAACTGGCCGCCCTCGCCACGGCGTACGTCCTGATCACCGTCGTCAGTGGACCGATGCTGGCCCGCATCCCCGACTATCCGTGGTTCAAGAAGTGGCTGGCCGAGCGCAGTGCCGCCCGCCGCCGGACGGCGCTGGCCGCACCCGACTGATCTTCGATCGCCGCGCACGGCCGGCCGCCCGGCCCGCGCGGCGCTACCGCAGTCTCCGTGCGGCGCGTTACCGTTGCGCCGCAACCACTGTGCTGTCCGCGGGGCATGCTCCCCGGTCGCGAGCGGAGGGTCGACCCGTGGGCGTGGAGCAGTCGGGCTTCACCGGTTTCGGCAATCCGGTCGACCCGTCCCCGGCCGAGTTGCGGGCCTGGGCCTACCGGCCCGACTCGGTCCCGTTGCAGTCGATGCCACAGGACTGGGATCTGCTGGTCTCCGGTGACCGGCTGGTCGGCACCCTCTTCGAGCTGGCGATGGACCGCAACTGCCCGGCCCGCCGGTTCGCCCTGCACTGCCTCTACATCTATGCCGCCGACGGCATCCGCACCAACTTCCGCGCCCACCCGAAGCGGCGGCTGCGCAAGCTGGTCGAGCAGGCCGAACGGGCCGGTGACGAACTGATGGTCAACTGGGCGCACAACTGCCGGATGCTGCTGGCCAAACCGCACCTGTTCGCCTACCCCGACTGGTGCGAGGGCGGCCTGGTCCGCAGCGGCCGCCGGCTGGCCTGAGGGCTGGCCCCCCGGTGGGGCGAGCGGGGCGGAAACGACAGAGCCGGGACCCCCCGTGGGTCCCGGCCCCGTGTCGCCCTGGGTGCGCCCGGTTCAGGCGGTGCGGTCGTCCCGGTTCCGCTCCAGGTAGTCGCGGGCCATCTCCTGGCCCTTGTCGACGTGGCCGGCGTACTTGCCGCCGGTCCGCTCGTCCACCTTGTCGCCGGCGGTCTCGACGGCCTCCTTGGCCTTGTCGCTGCCACCGAGCTTGTCGACGGCCTTGTCCGCCATCTCCTTGAACGAGTCGGCGATCCCCATCGCAACCCCCTCCCTAGTCGACCTTTAGTCCGGATTGTGCCCTCCGAACTATTAGGGAGATTAGTCCAGAAGATCAGATCAGGTGACCGAACGGCTCAGTCCGTGCCACCCGACCTGCCCGGCCGCCAGACCACCAGCGCCGTCGTCGTACGGTTCGTCGGCACCAGGTCACGGCGCGGGTAGGGCCCGACCGCCTCCAGTTCGGCGATCCGCCGGTAGGCGGCGGCCAACTCGGCCTCCATCGCCGCGACCCGCTCCTGCAACTGCTCGACGAGCTGCTCCAAGCCGATGATCCGCTTGATGCCGGCCAGGTTGACCCCGTCGTCCTGGCTCAGCCGCTGCACCTCGCGCAGCAGCACCACGTCGCGCACGCTGTAGCGCCGGCCGCCGCCGGAGGCCCGGCCGGCCTGCACCAGCCCCAGGCGGTCGTAC
Source organism: Polymorphospora sp. NPDC051019 (assembly GCF_040683055.1). Taxonomy (NCBI): domain Bacteria; kingdom Bacillati; phylum Actinomycetota; class Actinomycetes; order Micromonosporales; family Micromonosporaceae; genus Polymorphospora; species Polymorphospora sp. NPDC051019. The sequence continues at coordinate 5,889 of NZ_JBFBCH010000007.1, forward strand.
TGCCGCAGGGTCTGCGGGTGCATGCCGGCCATCCGCGCCGCCACAGAGATCATCAAGACCTTGGCGTCGGACGCCTCGGTGACCGAGATCACGAACTCCTCCGTCATGACAACCCCTCCCTCATGCCCGTCCCCTCCCGGAAACCGTCACTCAGACCGACGCACGCGGGCGTCGATATGTTCCCGATCAGGGGCCGGTGCCAGCTTGGCGAAGTTCTCCAGCGCCTCCCGGGCCTCCTCGGACAGGTCCTTCGGTATGACGACTTCGAGCGTCACCAGCAGGTCGCCCGGCTGGCCGTCCCGCCGGACGACCCCCTTGCCCCGGGCCCGCAGCTTCCGCCCGCTCGGCGTGCCCGGCGGCACCCGCAGCGTCACCGCCCCGTCCAGGGTCGGGACCCGCAGGTCGGTGCCGGCCACCGCCTCGGCGTACGAGATCGGCACGGTCAGGGTCAGGTCGTCGCCCGTACGCCCGAACAGGTCGTCGCCACGGACCTTGACCAGCACGAACAGGTCGCCGGCCGGCCCACCGCGCTCACCGGGCTCACCGCGCCCGGCCAGCCTGATCCGCTGCCCGTCGGCCACCCCGGCGGGGAACCGGACGTTCAACGTACGGGTCTTGGTGACCCCGCCGGTGCCGTGGCACTCCGGGCACTTGTCCTCGACGATCGTCCCGACGCCCTGGCACTCCCGGCACGGCTCCGAGAAGCTGAACGCCCCCTGGTTGCGGGTCACCAGCCCGGAGCCCTGGCACTGCTGACAGGTGCGGGGCTGGGTGCCCGGCCGGGCGCCGTTGCCGTGGCAGGTGTCGCAGACGCCGGGCGCCCGCAGCGACAGCGGCAGGGTGATGCCGCGTACGGCGTCACCGAAGTCGAGCACGACCTCGGTCTCGACGTCGCGGCCCCGGCTCGGCCCCGTGCCGCGGCCCGGACCGGGTCCGCCGCCACCGGAGAAGATCGAGCTGAACAGGTCGGAGAACCCGGCGCCACCGAAGCGCCGGTCGCCGCCCTGCGCCGCCCCGCCGAAGAGATCGGAGGGGTCGAACGGGTAGCCGCCCGGCCCACCGGCCCGTGCACCGCGCCGGAACGCCCCCGAACCGAACAACGAGCGCATCTCGTCGTACTCGCCGCGCTTGCGCTCGTCGGAGAGCACGTCGTACGCCTCGGACGCGGACTTGAACCGCTCCTCGGCCTGCGCGTCGCCCGGGTTGTGGTCCGGGTGCGACTCCCGGGCGATCTTCCGGTACGCCTTCTTGATCTCGTCCGGGGAGGCGGACTTCGAGACACCGAGTACCGAGTAGAAGTCCTTCTCCAGCCAGTCCTTGGAACCCATCTAGTCCACCTCCCCTCGTACGCCCGTCGTCACCTGGTCACTCGGGATCGGCCACCGCTACCAGCGCCGGCCGGAGCAGACGCTCGCCGAGCAGGTAGCCCCGACGCATCACCTCGACACAGGTCGGCTCGGTGACCTCGGCCGAGGTCAGGTGCGCGACCGCCTCGTGCCGGGTCGGGTCGAACGGGTCGCCCTTCTCCCCGAAGCCGGTCAGCCCGAACTTCCCGAGTGCCGCGGTGAGCTTCTCGGCGACGGAGCCGAACGGCCCGACCAGGTCACCGTGGTCGCGGGCCCGGTCGAGGTCGTCGAGCACCGGCAGCAGCTCGGTGAGCACCGTGCCGGTCGTCTGCTCGGCGGCCACCCCGCGGTCCCGGTCGACCCGCTTGCGGTAGTTGGCGTATTCCGCCGACACCCGCTGGACGTCACGGGTCCGCTCGTCGAGCTCGGCCCGCAGTGCCTCCAGCTCGGCCCCGAGCGGCTTGGCCCCGGCGGCCGGCGTGGGCGCGTCGACGACGGGGGCGGTGGCCTCCTCGACGGTCTCCTCCACCTCGCCGACCAGGACCTCGCCCTCGGCGGCCGGGCGCTCGGCGTCGTCGCCGGGAGCCGGCTCCTCGCTCGCCGAGACCTCACCGCTCGCGGTGTCCTCGACGACCGATTCCTCGGCTGCCCGGGTGCCGTCGTCGCCCGCCGGCCCGGCCTTGGCCGCCGGCTTCGGCTCGCCGTCCGCCGGCTGCCCGGCGGCGGTCTCCTTGCCGCCGGTGGCGGCGGGTTGCCCCGCGCCACCGGTGGGGTCGATCTTGCGCTTGTCGCGGATGACGACGCGCTCGGCGGGACGGCCGTCGGCCGCGTCGCCGGACGCGGAGCCACCCGGCGCCGACCCGGATGCCGGGGCGGCGGCTCGTGGCTGGTCCGTCATTCGGTTACCTCACTCCGTTCGACATCGGGACGACGGGTCACTTCTTGCCCTTGTCCTCGTCGACGATCTCGGCGTCGAGCACGTCGTCGGCCCCCGCCGAGGGGCCACCGGTCGCACCGGTCGCACCGGCACCGCCCGGAGCCTCGCCGGCACCCGCCGACGCGCCCTGCTCGGCCTGCTGCGCGTAGAGCAGCGAGCCGGCCTGCTGCGAGACCTGGGCCAGCTTCTCGTGCGCCGACTTGATCTTCTCCAGGTCGGAGCCGCCGAGGGCGCCGCGCAGGTCGCCGAGCGCGTCGTTGATCTGGTCGCGGGACTCGGCCGGAAGCTTGTCGCCGCTCTCGGCGAGGAACTTCTCGGTCTGCCACTGGAGCTGCTCGGCCAGGTTGCGGGTCTCCGCCTCCTCGCGCCGCCGCTTGTCCTCGTCGGCGTGGTCCTGGGCGTCGCGCATCATCCGCTCGATGTCGTCCTTCGGCAGCGCCGAGCCGCCGGTGATCGTCATCGACTGTTCCTTGCCGGTACCGAGGTCCTTGGCGTTGACGTGGACGATGCCGTTGGCGTCGATGTCGAACGTCACCTCGACCTGCGGCACGCCGCGCGGCGCCGGCGGGAGGCCGGTCAGCTCGAAGGTGCCGAGCTTCTTGTTGTAGGCGGCGATGTCGCGCTCACCCTGGAAGACCTGGATCAGCACCGACGGCTGGTTGTCGTCGGCCGTGGTGAAGACCTCGGAGCGCTTGGTCGGGATGGTGGTGTTGCGCTCGATGAGCTTGGTGAAGATGCCGCCCTTGGTCTCGATGCCCAGGCTCAGCGGGGTCACGTCGAGCAGCAGGACGTCCTTGACCTCGCCCTTGAGCACGCCGGCCTGCAGCGCGGCACCGACGGCGACGACCTCGTCGGGGTTGACGCCCTTGTTGGGGTCGCGGCCGATGAGCTGCTTGACCAGATCGGTGACGGCCGGCATCCGGGTCGAGCCGCCGACCAGGATGACGTGGTCGATGTCGGACACCTTGACGCCGGCGTCCTTGACGGCCTGCTCGAACGGGCCCTTGGTGCGGTCGAGCAGGTCCTGCGTCATGCGCTGGAACTCGGCGCGGGTCAGGGTGACGTCGAGGTGCAGCGGCGCGGACGGGGCACCGTCGGCGCCGGCCGGGCCGGCCGTGATGTACGGCAGGTTGATGTTGCTGGTCGACGCCGCGGACAGCTCGATCTTGGCCTTCTCGGCGGCCTCGCGCAGCCGCTGCATGGCCATCTTGTCCTGCGACAGGTCGACGCCGTGCTGGCCACGGAACGTCTTGACCAGGTGGTCGATGATCCGCTCGTCCCAGTCGTCGCCACCGAGGTGGTTGTCACCGCTGGTCGACTTGACCTCGATGACGCCCTCGGCCAGCTCCAGCAGCGAGACGTCGAACGTGCCGCCGCCGAGGTCGAAGACCAGGACGGTCTGCTCCTTGGAGCCCTTGTCCAGGCCGTACGCCAGCGCCGCCGCGGTCGGCTCGTTGACGATCCGCAGGACGTTGAAGCCGGCGATCTCACCGGCCTCCTTGGTGGCCTGGCGCTGCGCGTCGTTGAAGTACGCCGGAACGGTGATCACCGCGTCGGTGATCTGCTCGCCCATGTACGCCTCGGCGTCCCGCTTGAGCTTCATCAGCGTGCGCGCCGAGATCTCCTGCGGGGTGTACTTCTTGCCGTCGATGTCGACGGACCAGCTGGAGCCGATCTCACGCTTGACCGAACGAATGGTCCGGTCCGGGTTGGTCACCGCCTGGCGCTTCGCGACCTCACCGACGAGCACCTCGCCGTTACGCGCGAACGCCACGATCGAGGGCGTGGTACGGGAGCCCTCGGCGTTGGCGATGACGGTGGGCTCACCACCCTCGAGAACGCTGACGCAGGAGTTCGTCGTGCCGAGGTCGATGCCGACCGCACGTGCCATCTTCGCTTCCTCGCTTCACTGGTTGTCACAAGTTGAGTGGACCGGACTCAATAGTGCCACGATCATCGGCAGCGTCAAGTTGGCATTGAGTCGGGTACACGCAACTCTGGGTCGACGGACCCACCCTGACCACCCCGTACACCGATCGCGGGCAGGGAGCCCCCAGGGCGGTTCATGTTGTGACTGGTGCACGGATCAGGCACCCTTTTACCCGTGACGACGCAGGGTGACCCGACCACCGATCCCGGCGTGTCCGTCGTTCCCGAGCCGCCCGAGGATGTCGTCGAGACGCCCGCCGACGATTCCAGCGTGAATAGTCCCGAAAAATCCGACTCGCCGGCTGAGAAGCCCTCGACCGACGACCCGGATGCCGGCGCCGCCGAGCCCGCCGAGGCGGACGTGACCGAGGACACGTCGGCCCTCCCGGACGCCCTGCACCGACTCCGGACCGTGATCGATTCGTCGGCCTACCCGCTGGTGCTGCCCTCCGCCGACGACGCACGACGGGTCGGTGCCGCCCTCGTCGCGCAACTCGACGACTACCTGCTGCCCCGGCTGGCCCGGCTCGACGCGCCGTTGCTCGTCGTCGTCGGCGGCTCCACCGGCGCCGGCAAGTCGACCCTGGTCAACAGCATCGTCCAGGCCCGGGTCACGGCCTCCGGGGTGCTGCGGCCCACCACCCGGTCGCCGGTGCTCGTCGCCAACCCGGCCGACATCGGCTGGTTCCGCCAGGGCGACCTGCTGCCCGGCCTGACGCGTACCACCGAGCCCGGCGACGACCCCGGCACCCTGCAACTGGTCGCCGCGCCCGCGCTGCCCCCCGGCCTCGCGTTCCTCGACGCCCCCGACATCGACTCCGTCGTCGACGCCAACCGGGCCCTCGCCGGCCAGCTTCTCGCCGCCGCCGACCTGTGGCTGTTCGTCACCACCGCGGCCCGCTACGCCGACGCCGTCCCCTGGGAGCTGCTGCGCACCGCGCGGCTGCGCGGCACCGTGATCGCCCTCGTCCTCGACCGGGTGCCACCGGAGGCAAGTGACGAGGTGGCCGACCACCTGTCCGAGATGCTCGCCGCCCACGACCTCGCGGCGGCACCGCTGTTCGTGCTGCCGGAGACCGACGTCGACGGCCAGGGCCTGCTGCCGTACCAGGTCACCGAGCCGTTGCGGGACTGGTTCCAGCAGCTCGCCGGCGACGCCGCCGCCCGCGCCGCGGTGGTCCGGCAGACCCTCGACGGCGCCCTCGCCGCCCTCGCGCCGGCGGTCGCCACGCTGGCCGGTGCCGCCGACGACCAGGCGGCCGCCGCCGGGGTCCTCGACGAACGGGTACGCACCTCCTACCGCGCCGCCCGGCGCACCTTCGAGGAAGGTCTCCAGGACGGCCGGCTGCTCCGCGGCGAGGTACTCGCCCGCTGGCAGGAGTACATCGGCACCGGCGAGTTCTTCCGCACCCTGGAGGCGCGCGTCGGGCGGGTCCGGGACCGGCTGGTCGCCGCGCTGACCGGGCGCCCCGCCCCGGCGACCCAACTGCAGACCGCGATCGAGTCGCAGCTGGTGACCCTCGTACGCGGGGTGGCGGCCGACGCCGCCGAGCACGCGTACGGCGGCTGGCAGTCGCACCCGGCCGGGGCGGCGCTGCTCGAACCCGAACTGGGACGCCCCTCGGCCGATCTGCCGCAGCGCGCCGAGCGGCTGATCCGTGACTGGCAGCGCGGCGTGCTCGAACTGGTCCGCGCCGAGGGCGGCGACAAGCGGTTCGTCGCCCGTAGCGCGGCGTACGCGGTCAACGCCACCGGGCTCGCCGTCATGATCGCCGTGTTCGCGTCGACCGCCTTCATCCCGACCGGGCTGGAGGTGGCCGCCGGCGCCGGCACCACCGTCGCCGCCCAGAAGGTGCTCGAGGCGATCTTCGGCGACCAGGCCGTCCGCAACATGGCCAGCCGGTCCCGCGAGGACCTTCTGGAGCGGCTGGAGAAGCTGCTCGACGAGGAGGCGGCCCGCTACCTCGTCCGGATCCGCGCGGTCGGCCCCGACCCCGGCCAGGAACTGCGCCGGGCGGCGGCCGACGTCGAGGCCGCCCGCACCGCCGCCGACCTGACCACCGACGCACCGTTCACGCTGCCCGGGGCCGCCCGGTGAGCGCAGCGACGGGCCGGTCGGTCGGCGACCTCGTCGGAAAGGTACGGGACCGGCTCCGCGGTGACCGGCGGGTCGACCCCGACGCCCTGCTGGCCCGGGTCGGTGCGGTCGAACGGTTCGTCCGGGCCACCACCGACCACGTGCCCGAGGACCGGCTCGGCGCCGCCCACACCCTGATCGAACGCGCCGGGGCCCGGCTCGCGCTGTCCCGCGACCACACGGTGGTGGCCCTGGCCGGCGCGACCGGCAGCGGCAAGTCCAGCCTCTTCAACGCCCTGGCCCGGCTCGACCTGTCGCCGGTCGGCGTACGCCGGCCGACCACCGGCGTCGCGCACGCCTGCGTCTGGGGTCCGCTCGACGGCGCCAACCGGCTGCTGGACTGGATCGGGGTGCTGCCCCGCCACCGGTTCGTCCGGGAGAGCGCGCTCGACGGCGACGACGAGGCCGCCCTGCACGGCCTGATCCTGCTCGACCTGCCCGACTTCGACTCCGTCGAACGGGCGCACCGGCTGGAGGTCGAACGCCTGCTCGGCCTGGTCGACCTGGTGATCTGGGTCGTCGACCCGCAGAAGTACGCCGACCGGGTGGTGCACACCGGCTACCTGCGCGGCTTCCAGCAGCACCGCGACGTCACACTCGTGGTGCTCAACCAGGCCGACCGGCTGCCCGCGGCGGACCTCCCCCTGGTCCTCGACGACCTGCGCCGGCTCCTCGACGCCGACGGCCTCGACGGGGTGCCGGTCCTCGCCACGTCGGCGGTCGACCCGGCGGCGATGACCGAACTGCGCGGAATCCTGGAGAACACCGTCGCCGAGCGGCAGGCCGCCCTGCGCCGGCTCGCCGGTGACGTCGACGCGGTGACCGCCGGGCTGGCCGACCTGATCGGTCCGCCGGCCGCCGAGGACGACGTCGACCGTACGACGGTCCGGGAACTGACCGACGCGCTCGCGGCGACGGCCGGCGTGCCGGCGGTCGCCGAGGCCACCGAGCGGGCATACCGGCACCGGGCCGCCGCCTCCACCGGCTGGCCGATCGTCCGGGGCTGGCGCCGGCTACGGCCCGACCCGTTGCGCCGCCTGCACCTGCCCGGCCCCGACGCGCCGAAGACGGCCGACGACGAGGCCGCACCGACCCCGCTGACCTCGGTACCCGACCCCACGGCCGCGCAGCGGTCCGCGGTCGGGCTCGCCGTACGTGCCGTCGCCGCGAAGTCCAGCGCGGCCCTTCCGGCGCCGTGGCCGGCGGCGGTCACCGTTGCCGCCCGGTCCCGGCTCGGCGACCTGCCCGACGCGCTCGACCGGGCGGTGGCCGGCACCGACCTCGGCGTCGGCGGTCGCCCGGTGTGGTGGCGGATCGTCGGCGGGCTCCAGTGGCTGGTCACCCTCGCCGCCGTCGCCGGCCTCGGCTGGCTCCTGCTGGGCTACGCCTTACGCGCCCTGCAACTGCCCGCCCTCGAACACCCGATGATCGGCGCGGTGCCGCTGCCGACCGCACTGCTGCTCGGCGGGTTGCTGCTCGGGCTGCTCCTCGCGCTGGCCGTCCGGCCGCTGACCTCGTTCGCCGCCCGGCGGGCCCGGGCCAGGGCGGAAAACCGGCTGCGGGCCGCCGTGGCCGAGGTCGGCCGGGAGCACGTCGTCGCGCCGGTCCGGTCGGTGCTCCAGGCGTACGCCCAGGCCCGGGAGGCGCTGGCCGCCGCGACGCCGCCGCGCTGACCCCCGTACGGGGGACATCGACGGTCCGCCGAGCCGTAGCTCCTGATACCCGGCGGGCGTCCGCGGGCGTAGGGTCGATCCATGGCCACGCCAAAGACCCCCTACGACGCGGTGCTCGCCGCGGCCCGCGACGTGACCAAGCTCGACTGCGCCCTCGACGCCGAGATGCTCGGCACGGCACTGCTCGGCAGCGTCTACGCGGTCGCCGAGGAGGACCGCGCCACCGCGATCCGCGACTTCGTCACCGGATTCCTCGCAGCCACCTCCCGCCGCCGGACCGCCGCGGCCACCACCATCCGCAACGTCTTCGCCACCCTGGTGCCCGACGCCGCCGGCGCGGCGACGGTGAAGCCGGGCACGCAGGCGCCGTCGTGGTCGCCGCACCTCGGCAAGGTACGGCTCACCGGCAGCTACGCCTACGGCGACGTGTACGGCGACCAGACGTCCTACCTGGCCACCTTCGCCTACGACGACGCCGAGGCGGGCGGCCCGGAGCACGCCGTCGTCGCCCTCGTCGACCACAACATCGGGATCACCAAGGACGTGTTCGTCGGCGGCCCGGCGGAACGGATCCTCGGCCAGGTCCGGCAGATGTGTGCCGACGACGAGTTGACCTGGTTCCGCGACGAGGATCCGCGCCGGCTGCGCGGCGAGGTCGCCCGGCACCTGGTGATCACCGACGAGCTGGGCAACCTGCCCGAGGAGGGCTCACTGGCCACCGACCGGGCACTGGTCGGCGCCCGGCTGGCGCTGCTGCCCACGCCCGCGCTCGCGGCGGTCGAGGAGATTCCGGAGATGTCCGCCGACGAGCGCACCACGCTCGTACGCGACTTTCTGAACTCACCTGAGGCGGCCCGCTTCGGGCTGCACGAGGTGCCCGAGGCCGACCTGGCGTCCCTGCACTTCTGCATCAGCCTGGTGCTCGACCACGGTGCGTCGTTCCCCGACGCCGACCCGATGCGGTGGAGCCCGGCGGTCGCCGGCCTCTTCCTGCTCGACTGGGTGCATCGGCGGGCCGTGCTCGACATGGACGACGCGGCGATGCTGCCCCGGGTGGTGCGTGCATGGGCGGCGTACGCGACCCGGCGGCGGGCCCTGCCGGCGCAGGCGGCGGCGCAGACCGACACCGCGATCGACGACATGATTCCGGAGTTCGTCCGGCTCTACACCACCGGCGAGCGGCGCAGCCCGGCCACCGCCGCGGTCGCGCAGCTGATGGCCGAAGGCATCGATCCCGACGACCCGGACGCGCTCGACGCCTGGATCGAGGCGAACCGGCAGCGGCTCGGCGGCGACGAACCGGCCTGACCGGTCCGGCAGCCGCCCGGCTGCCGTTCCGGCTCGGGTCAGCCGACGCAGAACTCGTTGCCCTCCGGGTCGGCGAGGGTGATCCAGGTGTTCGGCCCCTGCCGGCCGTCCCACAGCCGGCGGGCACCGAGCTGGATCAGCCGCTCCACGACCTCCTCCCGGCGGTCCGGGCCGGGGCGCAGGTCGAGGTGCACCCGGTTCTTCGCGGTCTTGGCCTCGGGAACGGTCTGGAAGAGGAGCCGGCCACCGAGGCCGATCCCGCTCTTCTCGTCGACGGGCGCTGCCGGGTCGCGGATGGCGGCGGCACCACGCCAGCTCAGCACCCCGTCGACGGTGGTGGTGTCGGCGTCGGTGACCAGGCCGCCGTCGAGCAGTCCACGGATCATGGCGGAGTTGTCCTCGACCACGTATTCGAGCGCCTCGGCCCAGAAGGCGGCCAGCCGGTGCGGATCCTCGGCGTCGAAGGAGATCTGGTAGCCCACAGTCATACCCGGACGCTATCGAGCACGCCCGACACATTCCCGGGACCTGCCGCTGACCGCTCGTTGATCAAGAGGATGTATCACCCGAACCGGCACAGCGATCACGCAACTACTCCTTGATCGACGTCCGCCAGCCGGCGTGCGACCCCGCACCTCAGGACGGTACGACCAGACGGAGGCGGCGGTCGGCCGTGCCCACGGTCACCCGCTGGCCCCAGGCCATCGTCAGGTGGTCGGTCTCGACCCCGTCGGCGAAGACGACCAGGCGTTCCCCCTCGGCGGTCAGCTCGATCGACTCGCCGGCCGCGAGCCGGCCGCCGGTCAGTTCGACCCCGGTCGCCGGCGACGGCCACGCCTCCCGCACGAACCAGCACAGCGCCTCGTCCACCGGGCCGGGCAGCGCCGGCGCTTCCGGCCGGTCCCGGACGATCGAGGCACACCAGCCGGTCGCCCCGGTGCCGGTGCCGACCACCACCCCCGACGACGACTGCCGCTCCCGCCGGCCGCCGGGGACGCCGACGACGTACCGGGCGGACTGGTGCGACGGATGCCCGACGTACACCTCGTTGAGGCCGACCAGGTCCTGACCGTCGTCGAGGACGGCCCGGACCATGGTCCGGGCCTGCACGGCGGCACGGCCGGCGGCGACCGCCGGCAGCAGCCGGGCGACGGCGGCCGGGGCGAACCGCACGAGTACGCCGGCGTTGCGGCCCGGCTCCGGGTCGACGCCGACGACCGGCTGCCGGTCGAGGTACTTGGCGACGTTGGCGACCAGTCCGTCCTGCCCGACCGCGACCACGATGTCCTCCGGCGCGAACAGGAACCGGGCCAGGTCGTCGCGGTCGACGTGACCGCGCCGCCAGTCGGCCGGGACGGCGGCGCCGACCGTGGTCAGCGCCGCCTGGAGCGCGTCGTGCCGGGCGGCGACCTCGTCCAGGTCCCGCCCCCGCTGCCGCAGGTAGAAGCCGGCCGCCGCCCGGGTGCCGTGCCGGACCAGCAGCTCGTCCAGTTCGCTGCGCCGGCTGACCACGACCACCCTGGGGGCGAGCGTGCCGCTCACCGGTCCGCCCCGCCCCGGCCGGCCCGCCCCTCCTCGGGTCGGCCGGGCGCCTTCACCCGGGGACACCCGGGCGCCTTCATCGTTGGCCGCCGAGACGGGCGAGCAGGTCGGTGAGCATGTCGGGAGTCACGGTGAGCTGGTTGATCGCCGGCAACTGGCCGGCGAGTTCCTTGACCGCGAGCGCCTGGAGCACACCGGGCGGCAGGTCGGCGTACGCGGCCAGCTTCGCCGACTCGGCCTCGGCCTCGGCGAGCCCGACCGCCCGTACGCCGTCCGCCCGGGCGGCGGCGAGGGTACGTTCCTTGTCGGCCTCGGCGGCGGCGAGCACCCGGGCCCGCTCCGCGGCGGCGGTGTTGGCGACCTTCTCCCGCTCGGCCTTGCCCTGCGCGGCGGCGAGTTCGGCGTCGGCGGCCAACTCGATCTTGCGGCGGTCGTTGGCGCCCCGCTGCTCGACGAGCTGCTGCTCCCGGCGGGCCAGCTCGATCTTGTTCTGCATCTCGTTCTCGGCGATGGCCCGCTCCTGCTCGACCGCCTGCGCCCGCCGGGCGTACGTGGCCCGGTCCGACTCGACCTGCACCGCCTCGCGGGTCGGGGTCTGCAGGGCACGTTCCATCTCCGGCTCGGGCCGGACCGCGACGACCCGGGCGCTGACCACGGTCACCCCGATGTCGGCGAGCCGGGGTTCGGCGCGCAGGGCGGCCGAGACCGCCTCGCGGACCGGGGCGATGTTGGTCAGCGCCTCGGCGAGCGGCACCCGGGCGAGCAGGTCGAGCGCGGGCTGCTGGGCGAGTTCGGCGAGCAGGGTGGCGACCTGGTCGAGCGGTCGCGCCCGCGCGGTCCCGTTGCGCGGGTCGACCGAGAAGTCGAGCCGGCTGGCGGCCACCGCCGGGTCGGCGACCCGGTACGTGACGGTCGCCTGCACGGTCACGTCGGCGAAGTCGCCGGTCCGGGCGTGGAAGAGCAGAGGCAGTTCGCGGTCGTCGATCGGCACCTCGCTCAGCACCGACACGAGCGGGCGGTACCAGTAGGACTGGCCGACGCCCTCGTGCCGGATCTTGCCGTTGACGAGATGCCGGACCCAGGAGGTGGGGGCGCCACGCAGGTGACGCAGGAACAGACGGGCAGTCACGTCGGCCATCTCGAACCTCTTTTCGTCGCACTGACGATAATCTCGATGATAGATTCTCGTCAAGGTGGTGATAAATCACATGAGCGAGTACCCGCCGTTCGCCGTGACCGTCGACCTCGTCGTCCTGACCATCCGCGCCGACGGACTGGCCGTGCTGCTGATCCGGCGCGGCGTGCCGCCGTACGAGGACGCACCTGCCCTGCCCGGCGGCTTCGTACGTGTCGACGAGGACCTGCCCCGGGCCGCCGAACGCGAACTCGCCGAGGAGACCGGGCTGACCGGTGCCGCCGCCCACCTGGAGCAGCTCGGCACGTACGGCACCCCGGACCGCGACCCGCGCGGCCGGGTCGTCACCGTCGCCTACCTGGCCCTGCTACCCGACCTGCCCGCCCCGGTCGCCGGCACCGACGCCGCGGGAGCGGAATGGCTGCCGGTGGCCCGGGCCCGCAACCTCGCCTTCGACCACGACCGGATCCTCGCCGACGGCCTCGAACGGGCCCGCGCCAAGCTCGAATACACCCCGCTCGCCACGGCCTTCTGCCCGCCGGAGTTCACCGTGGCGCAACTGCGGACGGTCTACGAGACGGTCTGGGAGACCCGCCTCGACCCGCGCAACTTCCACCGCAAGGTCACCGGTACGCCCGGATTCCTCGTGCCGGCCGGCCGGGCGACGGAGGGCGAACGTGGCCGGCCCGCCCAGGTCTTCCGCCGCGGCCCGGCAACCGCCCTGCATCCCCCGATAATCCGCCCCACCCCGGACCGCTGATTCCTGAATCAGTTGGGATCAAAACGACCCGAGGCTTTCATTCTCCGAATCTGATCCATTGCACCAAGTGCGTCATCCCGTACCGACGCGCCAACAAATCCAGAATCTCGCCCTCGGCCATCTCGACACCCATCCTGCCCGAGCGCCGGGCGATTGCGGACACCGCTCGACGCGCGCTCACCGGGTCGAGCGAGACGGTGGCCTCCGCGAATTCCACCGGGTCGAGCACCTGCAACCCCGTAGGCAGCCGCTCAGCCGGAAAGTCCTTGATGTTGTGGGTGACGATCGCGCCGGCACCCGCGACAACCGCCGCCGCCACGACATGCTCATCGTCGGGATCCGGCAGGCCGTACGTGCCGACCAGCGCTTCCCATCCCTGGACCTCGGCATCCAGAAACGCCTTGCGCATCTGCTCGACGAGCCAGCGCGCACGGCGCGCCGCTGTCCGGCGGTCCGTACCGCGCCGCATCAACTTACGCGTCTCATGAAACTCGAGCTCAGCAAGGATCGTGGAACTCCAGGCCGGCCGATATACGCCTTCGACCGCCAGTGAAAGCAGGAAGTCGCGCTGCAAACTTGGCCACAAAACACAGGTATCCAGCAGCACCAGGAACACCGCGGAATTCTGACATCAAACGGTGTAACAGACTAATCGCGTTTGGAACCCCGGTTCAATTTTGCCACCGCCCGGCGCGCCTCCCGCAATTCCCGCAGCGTGGTCTCAAGATCTTCTTCATCCTCGAGACCGACACTTGTCGCTTCGAGCGCCGCGTACTGCTCCTGCCTACGCCGTTCCCGGTATGCGAGCACGTCCTGGAGGGAAACGCGGCGGTGAGTACCCACCCTCTCGAACTGGATCCGTCCCTCGTCGAGCAGCTTGATCACGGTCGGCCGACTGACTCCGAGCAGATCCGCCGCCTGCTGCGTGGTGAGGGTCTGGGTGAACGGTGCGACGGTAACCGCGAGCCCCTCCCGCAGCGCGGCCACCACCTGACGAAGCACCTGGTAGACCTCGACCGGGAGTTCGACCCGGTCAGCCAGGGCCGGCCCCGCCAGGTAGTAGGAGGAAGGGGCATCTCGGCTCAGGTCCGCCGACTCGTGGGCCTCCATGAAGTCGTAGATCTGCGCGATCCCACCGTCCGGGTCCGGCAGATACGTCTCTCGTCGGACAGCAACTCCTCGCACGGCTCCCCCTTTCGCAAGTATCGTAGCCACTTTCGTTTCTTGCGCCTACGAGCGGCCGAGGGTCAACCGGGCCTGTTACGGATTGGGTCCGAAGCTGCCGGCAGCCTGCGGTGGCACGTAGTTCGCCGGCGTTGGCGAGTACGCGGCGGACGCCGGGGCGTACCCGGGTGGGGTGGGTGCGGACGGCTCGTCGGACTCGGGGCCGGCCAACGCCTCCAGACCGCGACCGATGCCGATGCCGCCCAGGACCGCCAGCGCCGGCACCACGCCGTACGCGATCCACCGCGGCGCGCCCTCCAGCGTGAGATAGAAGTTGATCGCGACGAGGAGGACGACCGCGAGGGCGGTGCCGGCCACCCCGCCGCGCCGGCCGAAGACGCTGACGCCGCCGAGCAGCACCGCACCCACGACCAGGGCGAGCTGGCTCAGGTCGACGAGGCCGCTGACGACCCGGAGCTGGTTGGCGGCCACGATCCCGGCGAGGGCGGCGAGGACGCTCGATCCGGTGAAGCCGACGACGGCACCGAGCAGGCGGGTCAGTCGCCAGCCGGGCACCGGGTCGCCGGGGAACCGGTTGGCGGCGAGCAGGGTACGCACCTTCGGCACCAGCCAGAGCAGGCCGCCACCGATCGAGATGACGAGAAACAGCACCGCCCAGAGGATCGTCGTACCGGTGCCGGGCCGCCCGCTGGTGGGGATCGCGAGCGACCTTCCGTCGATCATGGCCAGAGCGATCGCCTGCACGAAGATCAGCCCGCCGAGCGAGACCGCCCACCCGGGTGCGGTGGTCAGGCCGGCGACCAGGCCGAGAAAGGCACCGGAGACGAGCAGCACGAGTACGGCGACCAGCCCGGCGGGGACCGCCGCCCACCCGCTGTCGGCCACCAGTTTCGCGTAGACCACCCCGGCCAGGGTGGCCTGGCCGACGACCGCCAGGTTGGGGGTGGCCGTCCGCAGCGAGAGGGCGAAGCCGGACGCGAGCAGCCCCAGCGTCGCGACGCCGTACCAGTAGTTGCCGCCGCGCAGCAGCGGCACCTGGAGGGCGATGACGCCGACGGCGATGACCGTGACGAGCAGCAGTACGGCCTCCCAGCCGACCGCGAAGATGGCGTAGGGCGGACGTCGTCGGGTGGCCGGGGCCATCGGGGGGATGCTCATGGTCCCTCCTGCACGCGGGGCTGGCGGTCGGCGATCGGATCGACGCTAACCAACCGGTGCAAGCCCTGGACCGCGGGTCAGCGCCCGCCCGGCCAGGTGGTGGGCCGTCCGGCCGGCGCCCAGGAGGTCGCCCCCGATCCGGTACGGGACGACCGGCGGCCGGTCTCGTCGCGGCTGCCGGTGGGCCGGTGGCCGGGGGTACGGGCCTCGGTGTCCCGCGACCCGGTGCCGGTGGTGCGGGCCGGCGCCGGCGGCCGGCCAGGGCCACCGGACGAACCGGACGACGCGGTCGGCGTGGGTCGGGTCGTCGGCCGCCCGGTCCGCGTCGGCTCGGTCGTCGGCGACGGGCTCGACGTCGGCCCGACCGTCGGCGACGGGGTCGGGCCCGGCGTACCGGTCGGGTCGGGACTCGCGGTGGGCGTCGGGCTCGGGCACCCGGTCGGCGCCACCGACGGCGTGGGACCGGGCGTGGTGGGGCGGGTCGTCGGACGCGTCGTCGGCCGGGGCACCGTCGGCCGGGGGAAGAAGCTGGTCTTCTCCGGTGTCGGGCGCACCGTCGGGCGGGGCCGGACCCGTTCGGACGCCGTACGGCGGGGCTTCGCCTTGCCCGTGCGGTGCGGGCCGGACGCCCGGTGACGGCTGGTCGGGGCGACCGGGTCGCCGACCCCGACCAGCGGCGGCCGGCCCGGGTCGAGGGTGGGGGTCGGCAGCGGTACGACCACGACCGGGCCGACGGACGGGTGGCCGAGGAACGGGCCGCCACCGGGCTGTGTGGTCCCCCCGACGGTGGTGGGGCCGGCGCCGAGCGCGGCGATGATCGGGAGCGAGGCCATCACCCCGAGCGAGGCGACGATGAGCACGTAGCGGCGGGTGGGACCGGAGAGTCCTTCGGCCCGGTGCGCGCCCCGCAGCCATCGGTGGTTTCCGGGTATCCCGTCGAGGCGACGGTGGCGCTGTGGCACGGGCGGCGGTTCGTCATGGTGGTCCGGCACAGCCGAACTCCTCGTCCGTAGGCGACATCCACCGAGCGGGCGAGGGAGGTCGCCCGGGACGGCCTTGCCAAGCAGAGTGACGAAGTCACGCACTGTCCGCCAGCCCTGCACGGTGTGTCAACGTGCCAAGTTCCGGGTCGGTTACCTACTCACGACGGGAAATGTGTGCATCTCCCCCGAACAGGCCCGGATAGTCAAGGTCATCGAGGCCGTACTGTAATCACGCTCACCTTCTCTGCGAATATGGACCCGACGGCAACGCGGCCGTGGCCTCCCGCACACCAGCGGTGGGCGCGGCCCGGTGTCGGCACTCCCGGGCCGGGTTCGCCAGAACCCGGCCCACGCCGCGCGGCAACCCCCACCGGGGCTAGGCGCGGCACGAGAGTCTGTTCCGGCACAAGTCGGCAGGCGCCACGGCTGCGCGGTCGGGTCACCCCCGTTGCCGACGCACTTATGACAGGGAGAGACCGATGGCGAAGGGCGAACGCGGGACCACCACCCGCGGGACCACCACCCGCGGCAGACAGGCCGCCTCCCGGCGGTCCGGTTCTACGGCTGCTCGGCCGGATCCTGAGCTGATCCAGTTGCTCACCCCCGAGGGGGAACGGATCGAGTCGGTGACCGGCCCGGACGGGGTCGAATACACGGTCGACTTCACCGACGCCGAATACCGCGACATCTATCGGGACCTGGTTGTCGTACGCAAGCTCGACGCCGAGGCCACGGCGCTGCAGCGCCAGGGCGAGCTGGGCCTGTGGGCGAGCCTGCTGGGGCAGGAGGCCGCACAGGTCGGCTCGGGGCGGGCGCTGCGCCCGCAGGACATGGCCTTCCCGACCTACCGCGAGCACGGCGTGCTCTACTGCCGCGGCATCGACCCGATCATGCCGCTGGGCCTGTTCCGCGGGGTCGACCAGGGCGGCTGGGACCCCAACGAGTTCAAGTTCAACATGTACACGATCGTGATCGGCGCCCAGACGCTGCACGCCACCGGCTACGCCATGGGCGTGACGATGGACGGCAAGACCGGCGGCGACGACGGCGAGGCGGTCATCGCGTACTTCGGCGACGGCGCCAGCTCGCAGGGCGACGTCAACGAGGCGTTCGTCTGGGCCAGCGTGTTCAACGCCCCGCTGGTCTTCTTCTGCCAGAACAACCAGTACGCGATCTCGCAGCCGCTGGAACGGCAGACCCGTATCCCGCTCTACAAGCGGGCCTCCGGCTTCGGGTTCCCCGGCATCCGGGTCGACGGCAACGACGTCCTGGCCAGCTATGCGGTGACCCGGGCGGCGCTCGACAACGCCCGGCACGGACAGGGGCCGACCCTGATCGAGGCGTACACCTACCGGATGGGTGCCCACACCACCTCCGACGACCCGACCCGCTACCGGATCGCCAGCGAGGTCGAGGCGTGGCAGGCCAAGGACCCGATCGCCCGGGTACGCGCGTTCCTGGAGCGCCAGCAGATCGCCGACGCCGACTTCTTCGCCGAGGTCGACGAGGCGGCCCGGCGCGAGGCGGTGCACCTGCGCGAACGGGTGCTCTCGATGCCCGATCCACAGCCGCTGTCGCTCTTCGACCACGTCTATCCGGGCGGTTCCCCGGAACTGGACGAGCAGCGTGCGGAGTTCGGCCGTTACCTGGAGTCGTTCGAGGGGAGTGTGCACTGATGGCCACCGAGACCCTCAGCATGGGCAAGGCACTCAACGCCGGCCTGCGGCGGGCCCTCGACGACGACCCCAAGGTCGTCATCATGGGCGAGGACGTCGGCAAGCTCGGCGGCGTCTTCCGGATCACCGACGGGTTGCAGAAGGACTTCGGCGGCGACCGGGTCATCGACACCCCGCTCGCCGAGTCCGGCATCATCGGCACCGCCGTCGGCCTGGCGATCCGCGGCTACCGGCCGGTGTGCGAGATCCAGTTCGACGGCTTCGTCTACCCCGCGTACGACCAGATCGTGTCGCAGGTCGCGAAGATGCACTACCGGTCGCGGGGCAAGCTCTCCCTACCGATCGTCATCCGGATCCCGTTCGGTGGCGGTATCGGCGCGGTCGAGCACCACTCCGAGTCCCCGGAGGCATACTTCGCCCACACCGCCGGCCTGAAGGTCGTCTCCTGCTCGTCACCGCAGGACGCGTACACGATGATCCGGCAGTCGATCGCCTCCGACGACCCGGTCGTCTTCCTGGAGCCGAAGCGGCGCTACTGGGAGAAGGGGCCGGTCGACACCGAGGCCGACTACCCGCTGCACGCCTCCCGGGTGGTGCGGCCCGGCACCGACGCCACGATCCTGGCGTACGGCCCGATGGTGCGTACCGCGCTCGACGCCGCCGCCGCGGCCGCCGAGGACGGTCGCGACCTGGAGGTCGTCGACCTGCGCACGCTGTCGCCGCTCGACCTGGCCGCGGTCTACGACTCGGTACGGCGCACCGGCCGCTGTGTGGTGGTGCACGAGGCGCCGTCCAACGTCGGCCTCGGCGCGGAGATCGCCGCCCGGGTCACCGAGAAGTGCTTCTACTCCCTGGAGGCGCCGGTGCTGCGGGTGGCCGGTTTCGACACCCCCTACCCGGCGAGCCGGGTGGAGGAGGACTACCTGCCCGACCTGGACCGGGTGCTCGACGCCGTCGACCGCACCTTCGGCTGGTGACCGCGATGACCAGGGTCAAGGAGTTCAACCTGCCCGACCTGGGCGAGGGGCTGACCGAGGGCGAGATCCTCAAGTGGCTGGTCGCGGTCGGCGACACGATCGAGCTGAACCAGCCGATCGTCGAGGTCGAGACGGCGAAGGCGGCCGTCGAGATCCCGGCCAAGTGGGCCGGCCAGGTGCGGGCGATCTTCCACGGCGAGGGCACCGTGGTCGAGGTCGGCACGCCGATCATCTCGATCGACACCGACCCGGGTGCCGGCGAGTTGCCGCCCGACGGGCTGCCGGCGCCGTCCGCCGCCTCGCTCGCGGCGGTGCAGGTGGCACCGGCCGAGGGCATGGTGGAGCCGGGGATGACCGGCGGCCACGGGCCGGGTGAGCGCACCGCCGTCCTGGTCGGCTACGGGCCGCGTACGTCGGCGGCCAAGCGGCGCCCGCGCAAGGCGACGGAGGCCCCGGCGGCGGCCGCGGCGAAGGCGGCCCCGGCCGCCGCCCCGACCATGCCGACCATGCCGACGATGCCTGCCATGCCGGCGATGCCGACCGCACCGCCGGCGCCGAACGGGGCGTCGGTCACGGCGCCGGCCCGCGCCCCCGGCGCGCTCGCCAAGCCGCCGGTACGCAAGCTGGCCCGTGATCTCGGGGTCGACCTGGCCACGCTGACCGGGACCGGGCCGCAGGGCTCGATCACGCGGGACGACGTACACCTGGCGGCGGCCGGGGCGGCGGAGGCTCCGGCCGCGGCCGTCGGGGCTGCGCCGTCCTTCGGGCCGGACCGCGAACAGCGGATCCCGGTCAAGGGCGTGCGGAAGATCACAGCGGCCAACATGGTCGCGTCGGCGTTCACCGCGCCGCACGTCACGCTCTTCCACACCGTCGACATGACCCGCTCGATCAAGGCACTGGACCGGCTGCGGGCCCTGCCGCAGTGGCGGGACACCCGGGTCTCGCCACTGCTCCTGGTGGCCAAGGCGGTACTGCTCGCCACCGCCCGGCACCCGATGGTCAACTCGACCTGGGCGGGCGACGAGATCGTGGTCAAGGAGTACGTCAACCTCGGCATCGCGGCGGCCACCGACCGTGGCCTGATCGTGCCCAACATCAAGGACGCCGGGCGGCTGACCCTGCACGAGTTGGCCGAGGCGATGACCGGGCTGGTACGGACCGCCAAGGCGGGAAAGACCAGCCCGGCGGACATGACCGGGGGCACCTTCACGATCACGAACGTGGGGGTGTTCGGGGTGGACACCGGCACCCCGATCCTGCCTCCGGGTGAATCCGCCATCCTGGCCTTCGGCGCGGTGCGGGAGACGCCCTGGATGCACAAGGGCAAGATCCGGCCGCGGCAGGTCACCACCCTCGGCCTGTCGTTCGACCACCGGATCATCGACGGGGAACTGGGCGCGTTGTTCATTCGTGACGTGGGCGCGTTCCTGGCCGATCCCGAGGCGACCCTGCTGGCCTGGACCTGACGGTCCGACCCGTCCGGCAATGCGGCCGGCGTACTTCCGGAAGTGACCGGGAGCACGCCGGCCGTGTCGCTTTGACGACTGGAAAGTTAACCAGGGGCATCCTGACACCTTCGATTCTTAGGCAGGTGTCGCACCTCACCTAATAATCGATGGTCACGCGGCCCGCGATGCGCTTCAATGGACTCATCGACGGGCTGACAACCGAATAGCCAGGGGAGAGCTGAAATGTCCATGATCGAACGCTTCCGCAGCCGCCGCGACGCCAACCGCCGCGCACGGGCCATCGAGCACGCGCTGCGGTCCGCCAACTCGCCGGCCGTCCGCAAGGAGATCCTCGCGATCGCCCAGCGCTACTACGGCTGACCACACACTTTTCTCGTCGTCTGACGAAACCCGTGCCCCGTCCGGACCGCCCGGACGGGGCATCGTTGTATCCGGGTGCCCGGACACCGCCATTCCTCACCGCCGCAGCGCCCGGTACGGTTGGGAACGGCCGTCGTTCCGGCCACGAGGTGCCCGGGCACTATCGACCCGGGTCTACCCGTGCGGCTGGTGACGGTCAGGTGCTCCCGGCAGCACCGGTCCCGACCGGCTACCGTGCGGGGAGCTTGCACGGCCGATCCCACCGAGTCACCGCCGACCCTGCGGGTGACCCGTGTGGGGCCGGCACGGCCGACATGTGATGGAGGAGGCGCACATGACGTCCGAGGGTCAGCAGCACCCCGGTCGTGAGCCGCAGGAGGCTGCGCCGGGCACCGGTCACGGAGCACGTACGGACGAGCAGTCGACCGGCTACCCCGGCGAGCGCCAGTCAGCGCCGGGCAACAGTTGGGCCACGTTCGCCCCCGGCGTACGGCCGGAGCAGTCCGCCCCCTGGGCGCCGCCCGCCGCCCCACCCGTACCCGGCACCCCGCACACCGGCGCCGAACAGGCGCCTCCCGCCGCCGGCTACCGCGGCGAGTGGAGCGACCGGCCGGCGGCATACCCGCCGCCCGGCGCGACCCCCGGAGCGCCGCCCGCACACATCCCGCCGGGACCGCGCTCCGCGCATCCCGAGCCCGAGCCGTGGACGCCGGAGGAGGCGTGGGGCACCGGTTCCCGGGGTGCACCCGGCCGGCCCGCCGAGCAGTCGCCCCACCAGCGTCCGCTCGACGAGCCGCCCGCCGGCACCCCGTTCGCCCCGGCCCCCGAGCCGGCCACCCGGACGTGGGCCGCGCAGGAGCAGCCGCCCGCCGAGTGGGACACCGGCCAGCGCGAGCCGGGCCGCTTCGAGGCCGTCCGGGCCGCCTGGCGCGAGGACGCCCGCGAGCAGGACCCCCGCGTCGGCGAGCCGGGCCAGCCCGCCTCGGCGTGGGCACCGGCCGAGCCGGGCCGTCAGCCGTGGCCGGCACCGGAGTCCGGCTCACCCTGGCCGCCCCCCGGATCGGTCCGGCCGCAGTCCGCTCCCCCGCAGTCCACCCAGCCGCAGGTCGCCTGGCACCAGCCGGCGCCGGCCGAGGCGGCCCGCGATCTTCCACCGTCCGGGCAGTTCCCCCCACCCGGGCAGGTTCCCCCACCCGGGCAGGTTCCCCCACCCGGGCAGGTTCCCCCGCTCGGCCAGGTTCCCCCGGCCGGGCCGGTTTCCGGTGCCCCGATGCCACCGGCCGGGGCCAGCCAGCACGCCCAACCACTCGGCCGCCCGGAGTCCGGCGGCTACCCGGCGCCGTCCGCCGGGTCGGACCGGTTCTCCCAGCCCCTGGAGTCCGGCGACGGCTGGCAGTCCGCGCCGGCCGCGAACGGTGGCTGGCAGCCTCCGCCGGCCGCCGGCCCGGATCCCGGCTGGCAGCCACCGCCCCCGGCCCCGGCCGAAAGTGCCTGGCAACCGCAGTCCGCGCCGACGAGCGGCGCTGGCTGGCGGCCCGCCGAGCCGGAGCCGGTCGGGCCCGACGCCCCCGCGCAGCGCGACCCCGGCTTCCAGCCGGGCGGTCCGGTGCCCGGCTTCGCCCCGTCCGGCGTGGTGCCGCTGCCGCCACAGGAGGTCCGGGTTCCCGGCGCCACGCTGGCCGCGTCGCCGCCCGCCGACTTCGAATCCCCGTCGGCGTACGGGCAGCCGCCCGTCTACGGTCAGCCACCCAGCTACGACCAGCCGTCGCCGTACGGGCAGCCGCCCCCGGCGGCCCAGCCCGGTCCGGGCGAGCCCGCCCAGCACCCCGCCGAGGACCCGCAGGTCGTCGCCCCGGTGCCGCATCCGCGCGGCGCCATCGACAACCCGCCGTCCGGCCGCGTGTCGGTGCCCCAGCCGGTCGCCGAGGAGCCGCCGGCCGACGAACCGGCGCAGCCGGGCCGGGCCGTGTCGGCGAGTGCGTCGGTGCCGATGTCGAGCCTGGTCACGCCGCCGGACCACGGCGTCACGCCCGGCCCGGCCCGGCCGTCGACGCCACGTGTCTACGGTCGGCCGGTCAGCGCCGATCCCGTCGAGGAGGAGCCGGCTCCGTCCGCCGGCACGCCGTTCGGCACCCCGGCGGGTGCCGCCACGGACGACGACCCGGGCCAGGGCGACGGCGGTGCCCCCGCCGGTGCCCCGTGGCCCGGCCCCAACCAGGCCTGGTCCGACGAACCACGCTGGCCCGGCACGCCGCCGGCCCGGGAGCACGCCAACGGCTTCTCCCACCACGGTCCGGCCGCCAGCGCCGGATCAGCCCGGGTCACGCCGCCCCCGTCGGCCCAGCCCGACCCGTACGCCGAACCGACCGGGCAGTTCCTGGGGACGAACGGGGCGCCGTACGGCGATCTGATCGGCTCCGGCCCGGACGGCGGCCAGCACGACGGTCCCGGTGGCCAGCCCGGTCCCTTCGGCGGCCCGGCCAACCAGTTCCCGTCCGGATTCGCGGGAGCGGCCTCGGCACCGCTCGCGCACCCGGGCGCCCCGACCGAGACGCCCGGCAACGGTTTCCCCGCCAGCCCGGTCTCGGGCGGCCCGACCTCGGGCGGCCCGGTATCCGGGGGTCCGGTGTCCGGCGGCCCGGTGTCCGGTGCGCCCGCCTCGGGCGGCCCCGGTGGTTTCGGCGCACCCGATCCGTACGGGCAGCCGTTCGGCGGCGGCTACGGCCAGCCGGCCGGTCCGCACGGCCACCAACCTGGCGGCCTCGACCAGCCCGGACCTTACGGCCAGCCGCTCGCGGCAGCCGGGCAGCCCGGCCCGGGGGCACCGCAGGACTGGCAGGAGCAGGACCGCTTCAACTCTTTCCGGCCGGACGCCGGCGCCGAGGCGAAGCCGCAGCAGCCCGCGGCCGAACCGGCCGCCGAGCCCGTGCCGCAGGTACGCAACGGACGGGTGCTTATCGCCGTACTCGCCGCCGCCGTGCTGCTGGTCGCGATCCCGCTGGGCCTGGTCTGGTTGCTCAAGCCCAGCGACGAGGCGTTCAACCCCAACGTCGGCGACTGCGTCGTGCAGTCCGGCGACCGGCCGACGTCGGCGAACTGCGGTGACGCCGGTGCCTTCAAGGTGGTGTCGAAGGTCGGCACCCTCCAGGAGTGCGCCAACCAGCAGCAGTGGATCGACGTACCGGCGGCCGGTGACCAGGGGCAGCAGGTGCTGTGTCTGGAGCCGGCGACCAGCGGGTAGCCGCCGAGCCCGGAACCCGGTTGGGGCAGGATCGTCGGTATGACGAAGGCACGCACCGACCGGGTCCGGGCTCCACAGCTGCGGGGTCGGGGATGGCTCAACACGGGTGGGCGCGAGCTCACCCTCGCCGACCTGCGCGGCAAGATCGTAATCCTCGACTTCTGGACCTTCTGCTGCATCAACTGCCTGCACGTACTCGACGAGCTGCGGCCGCTCGAGGACAAGTACGGCGACGTGCTCGTGGTCGTCGGCGTCCACTCGCCGAAGTTCGAGCACGAGCGTGACCCGGTGGCACTGGCCGCGGCGGTCGAACGGTACGGGGTCGCGCACCCGGTGCTCGACGACCCGGACCTGGACATGTGGCAGCAGTACGCGGCCAAGGCGTGGCCGACCCTGTCGGTCGTCGACCCGGAGGGTTACGTCGTCGCCTCGATGGCCGGCGAGGGGCACGCCGAAGGGCTGACCCGGCTGATCGAGGAGTTGATCGCCACCCACGACGCCAAGGGCACCCTGCACCGCGGCGACGGGCCGTACGTGCCGCCCGCCGAACCCGCGACGACGCTGCGGTTCCCCGGCAAGGCGGTCGAGCTGCCCGGCGGCGACCTGCTCGTCTCCGACTCGGCACGGCACCGGCTGGTGCGGTTCGCGCCCGACGGCGAGACGGTGGTCGGTGAGATCGGTTCCGGGTCCCGGGGTCGGGCCGACGGCACGCCGGCGACCGCCTCGTTCGCCGAGCCGCAGGGGCTGTGCCTGCTGCCGCCGCAGGTCGCGGAGGTGGCCGGCTTCGACGTGGTGGTGGCGGACACCGTCAACCACCTGCTGCGCGGCGTACGGCTCGACACCGGCGAGGTGGTCACGGTCGCCGGCACCGGCCGGCAGTGGCGGTCGACGGTCGACGACCTCCCGCACGACGCCGTGTCCGCCGACCTCTCCTCGCCGTGGGACGTCGCCTGGTACGACGGCCGGGTGGTGGTCGCGATGGCCGGCATCCACCAGCTGTGGTGGTACGACCCGATCAAGCGCACGACCGGTGTCTACGCGGGTACGACCGTCGAGGCGCTGCGCGACGGGCCGCTGCCGGACGTGTGGCTGGCGCAGCCGTCCGGTCTGTCGGCCTCGGCCGACGGGGCCCGGCTGTGGCTCGCCGACAGTGAGACCAGCGCGCTGCGCTACGTCGAGGACGGGGCGCTGCACACCGCGGTCGGTCAGGGGCTCTTCGACTTCGGCCACGTCGATGGTCCGGCCGGCGAGGCACTGATGCAGCACCCGCTGGGTGTGTGTGCGCTGCCGGACGGTTCGGTGCTGGTCGCCGACACCTACAACGGGGCCGTACGCCGGTTCGACCCGGTGGCCGGCGTGATGTCGACGGTGGCCGACGGGCTGGCCGAGCCGAGTGACGTCGTGGTGACCGGCGGCGGTGACGTGCTGGTGGTGGAGTCGGCGGCGCACCGGCTGACCCGGCTGGCGCCCGGCACTTTGTCGGCGGCTGGTGCGAGCACGGTCGACGGGCCGCGACGGCGGGCCGAGCGGCCGCCGACCCGGCTGCGGGGCGGCGAGGTCGTTCTGGACGTCATCTTCACGCCGGCGCCGGGGCAGAAGCTGGACGACTCGTTCGGGCCGTCGACCCGGCTGGAGGTGTCGGCCTCGCCGCCGGAGCTGCTGGTCGAGGGGGCCGGGGTCGGCACCGACCTGAGCCGCCGGCTGGTGATCGATCCGGCCGTACCCGGTGGGGTACTGCAGGTGGTGGCGCAGGCCGCGACCTGCGACGCGGACGCCGAGCACGCCGCCTGCCACCTGACCCGCCAGGACTGGGGAGTTCCGGTCACCATCGCCGCCGACGCCGCCGCCCGCCTGCCGTTGATCCTCCGCGGTTTGGACACCTGACCCGCTCTGCTCATGATCCGCGTGATCAGGGAGTAAGTCTGGCGTGTCGCCGGCGCGGCGCCCGCCAAACTCCCTGATCACGCGGATCATGGCGGGCACCGGCGGCAGCGCCGGCCGAAGGCCGGCCCGGCGGTCAGGTGAACGGGGCCAGCTCCAGGCCGGCTTCGGTCAGGGTCGTGCGGACCCGGCGGGCCAGGGCGACGGCGGCCGGGGTGTCGCCGTGCAGGCAGATCGACTCGACCGGGCACGCGACCGTACCGCCGTCCACCGCGACCACCACCTGCTCGACCGCCATCCGCAGCGCCCGGTCGGCCGCCTCGGCCTCGGCCGTCACCAGCGCGCCGGGTGCCGACCGGGGCACCAGGGTGCCGGCCGGCAGGTAGCCGCGGTCGGCGAAGCCCTCGCCGACCACCCGTAGGCCGGCGCCGGCCGCGATCTGGGCGAGCACCGATCCGGGCTGGCAGAGCACCGGCAGCGCCGGGTCGTAGTCGGTCACCGCCGACACGACCGCCGCCGCCTGCGGTTCGTCGACGGCGGCGGTGTTGTAGAGGGCGCCGTGCGGTTTGACGTACCGGACCCGGGTCCCGGCGATCCGGCACATGCCGTCGAGGGCGGCGATCTGGTAGATCACTTCGTCGCGGAGTTCGCCGGGGTCGTAGTCGATCCGGCGGCGCCCGAAGCCGGCGAGGTCGCGGTAGCCGACCTGGGCGCCGACGGCGACCCCGCGGTCCGCCGCGGCGGCGCAGACCCGGCGCATCGTGGTCGGATCGCCGGCATGGAAGCCGCAGGCCACGTTCGCCGAGGTGACCACGTCGAGCAGGGCCAGGTCGTCGCCGAGCCGCCAGATGCCGAAGCCTTCGCCGAGGTCAGCGTTGAGGTCCATGGAACAGCACGGTAGTCCCCGGCCGGGCCTGGGCCAGCGGTGCGACGTCGGCAACGACCGCGATCACCGGGTATCCGCCGGTGGTCGGATGGTCGGCGAGGAAGATCAGTGGCTGGCCGTCGGCGGGCACCTGGACGGCGCCGAGCACGATGCCCTCGCTGGGTAGTTCGCCGGCCCGCGCGCGGGCCAGGCCGGCGCCGGCCAGCCGCGCGCCGACCCGGTTGCTCAACGGGCTGACCGTGTACGGCGTGGAGAGCAGGTTCGCCACGGCGGCGGCGGTGAACCAGTCGTCGCGGGGGCCGAGCCGGACCGCGAGGTGTAGCACGTCCAGGGGTGGCTGCCCGGGTGTGAAGTGCACGGTCGACGGGGCTGGCACGGCGGCGCCGACCGGCAGTTCGTCCCCGTCGGCGAGCGGGGGCGGGCCGAGCCCGGACAGGGTGTCGGTGCTGCGGCTGCCGAGCACGGGCGGTACGGCGATGCCGCCGCCGACGGCCAGGTAGCGGCGTACGCCGTGGCTGGCGGGTCCGATGTCGACGGTCGCCCCGGCCGGTACGGCGACCGGCTGTCCGAGGCCGGCCGGGCGCCCGTCGACCCGCAGTGGCCCGTACGCCCCGGTCACCGCCACGTTCGTGGCCCGGGTGATCCGCAGCCGGCAGCCGGTGAGGGTGGTCTCCAGCCCGGCGGCGGTCTCGGGGTTGCCGACGAGCCGGTTGGCCAGCCGCAGCGCCGGGCCGTCGAGCGCACCGGAGCGGGGTACGCCGAGGTGGGCCCAGCCGGGCCGGCCGAGGTCCTGCACGGTGGTGAGTGCCCCGGCGCGCAGCACCTGGATCATCTGGCGACCAGGCGTACCCGGGTGCCGGGCACGAGCAGCGCCGGCGGCTCCCGGTGTACGTCGAACAGCGTGGCGTCGGTGTGTCCGACGAGTTGCCAGCCGCCCGGTGAGGCGGTCGGATAGATCCCGGCGTACGGTCCGGCGAGGGCGACCGATCCGGCGGGTACGGCGGCACGGGGCGTGGGGAGCCGGGGCACCTCGCAGCCTTCGGGCAGCCCGCGCAGGTAGGCGAACCCGGGGGCGAAGCCGGCGAAGGCGACCTGGAACTCGGTGTCGATCAGGCGTAGTACGGCGTCGGCGGGCGGTATGCCCCAGTGGCCGGCGACGGCGGCGAGGTCGGGGCCGTCGTACCGGGTGGGTATCTCGACGAGGGGGCCGGTCGGGCCGGTGGCGGCTGGCGGCGGTGGCCAGCCGGCGATCAGTGCCGCCGTGGCGGCGGGGTCGGCGAGCCCGTCGAGGAGTACGGTCCGGGCGGCCGGCACGATTTCGGTGACGGCGAGCCGGCCGGCGTCGCGCTGCCGCCAGAGTTCGGCGCGCCAGGCTTCCACCTGGGCACCGTCGTCGCATTCGAGGAGCAGCGCGCCCGCGCCCACCCGCCGGATCCGCATCGCGCCATCCTGGCAGACGGTGGAGTGAGTCGTTTCACTACCTACAAGTAACCTACGGTGCCGTAACCTGATGCCCGTGACCACTTCCACCCCGTTGCGGATGAAGCCGGTCGACATCGGCAAACCCCGGATGCGCGGCTGGCTGCACACGTACGCGTTCTTCGTCGCACTCGTGTGCGGCATCGTCCTCTGCGCGCTCGCCGCGGGCCGCCCGGGATGGGCGCCGCTGGTGAGCTGCGCGATCTACAGCCTCACCGTCTGCGGGCTGTTCGGCACCAGCGCGCTGTACCACCGTCGGGTGTGGTCGGAACGCGGCTACCAGGTGATGCGGCGGCTGGACCACTGCATGATCTTCGTCTTCATCGCCGGCACGTACACGCCGTTCTGCGTACTGCTGCTCACCGGCACCAAGTCGACGGTGCTGCTCGCCGTGGTGTGGGCGGGTGCCCTGCTCGGGGTGGCGCTCAAGATGGTCTGGCCGCACGCCCCGCGCTGGGTCTCCGCGCCGCTCTACCTGGCGCTGGGCTGGGTCGCGATCGCGGTGCTGCCCGACATCCTGGGCAACGGCGGGGTGACCACCCTGGTGCTGTTGATCGTCGGCGGGGCGGCGTACAGCGTCGGCGCGGTCTTCTACGCCCTGCGCCGGCCCAACCCGTGGCCGACCGTCTTCGGCCACCACGAGTTCTTCCACGCCTGCACCCTGGTGGCCGCGCTCTGCCACCACATAGCCATCTACTTCGCCCTCTTCGCCTGACCCGCAAGATCCGCGTGATCAGGGAGTTGTTCGGGCGTGGCGCCGGCGTGGCGCGCTACCCAGCCCCTGATCACGCGGATCTCTGGACGGGGGACGGTCAGACGGTCGGGCCGGGATTGCGCACCTCGCGGTACTCGTGCACGACCCGGTCCTGCGGGATGGGCGCCACCTGACGCTCGGCCGGCGCGGTCTGCACGACGGTACGGCGGCGGCTCTGCCAGAACCAGGTGGTCAGGATGAGGCCGACGACACCGGCGACCATCAGTACCCAGCCGACCACGTTGATGTTCAGCCAACCGAGGTTGACGTCGAGCGCGAACGCGAAGATCGCGCCGATTGCGATGAGAAGGATGCTTCCACCGATACCCACTGTTGTCGCCCTCCTTGGCATACGGCGCGACCCCGATCCGGCGGGCCGCCGTCCCGGGCCGCGTGTGAGGTTGCGGCACCCATCCACTTACCCACGTGCTTCAGAACCGAATCAGGCAAGCTGTGAGACGGGATAGTCGGCCCTGGGCATGCGCCGACCGAGCGCAGCGGGAGCGAGGAGGGCACATGACCGAGCGGAGCATCGTGCTGTTGCGGCACTCGAAGGCGGAGCAGCCGGACGGGGTCGCCGACGTCGAGCGGCCGCTGACCGATCGGGGGCACGCCGACGCGGCCGCCGCCGGCGCCTGGCTCACCGGCAGCGACAACCTGCCCGACCTGGTGCTCTGTTCACCGGCGAAACGCACCCGCCAGACCTGGCACGGGGTCGCGGTCGCGATCGCCGGTACGGCGGGCGAGTCCGGCCCGGGCGCGGGCGCCCCTGAGGTGCGTTACGAACAGGCGCTTTACACCGGCTCGGTCGGGGATCTGCTGGCCGTGCTCCGCGATGCCGGGGACGCCTACGAGACGGTGCTCGTCGTCGGACACAATCCGGCGATCTCTGATCTGTCGGTGCTGCTCGACCCGAACAGCGGTGCCGACGAAGGGTTGCGGACCAGCGGTATCGCCGTACACCGGTTCACGGGTTCGTGGGGTGACCTGGCAGCCGATTCGGCGGCGGTGACCGACAGCCACACGGCCCGGGGCTGACTCCTACTTCTTCTCCGGTGGCAGCGGGTTGGCCGGCGGCGGAGACGCGGAGGGCAGCTCGGCCGGAGCCTGGTGGATCGAGGTCGAGTGGGAGAGGCGGTTCTCTTCGACGATCAACCGCCGGGTACGGCGCCTGCGGTCCGCCCAGTACCAGAGGGTGACCGTGATCATGGTTACCCCGGCGAGGACGAGTACCCAGCCGACTGCGCGAATGTCGATCCACCACACGTCCGCGCGTACGGCGAAAGCGAGGATCGCACCAATAGAGATCAGGAAGATTCCGCCACCAATGCCCATTTGCGCCACAACTCCTCGCGCTGTCTGGGACAGATTCGCGTTCCAGCGTGGCTACCCCCGGGGCATGGGACCAAACGCCACCGGAGCCGCAAATGATCTTGCCCCCGTCATCCTGACGGAGGCAAGATCATCGGGGGGATCGGGTCAGAACGCTTCCTCCGGAAGGTCCATCACGTCGAGGTCGGTGGCCGCGATGATCCGCCGGTCGGCACCGACGCGGGGCAGCACCTCGCGGGCGAAGAACCGGGCGGCGGCCACCTTGCCCTGGTAGAACGCCTGGTCACTGCCGGAGACCTCGGCCGCCAGGGCACGCAGCGCCACGTCCGCCTGACGCTGGAGCAGCCAGCCGACGACGACGTCGCCGAGGGCGAGCAGGAAACGCCGGCTGCTCAGGCCGACCTTGTAGAGCGCCCGCGGATCACCGGCCTGCGCCTCGCCGAGCCAACCGGTCATGACGCCCATGATGTTCTGCACCTCGGACAGCGCCCGGCCGAGCGCGAGCCGCTCCTCCTTGAGCTGACCGTTGCCGCCCTCGGCCTCGATGAACGCCTGGATCTCGCCGGCGACGGCCAGCAGGGACTTGCCGTTGTCCCGCACGATCTTGCGGAAGAACAGGTCGAGGCTCTGGATCGCGGTGGTGCCCTCGTACAGGGTGTCGATCTTCGCATCGCGGACGTACTGCTCGAGCGGGTAGTCCTGGAGGAAGCCGGAACCACCGAAGGTCTGCAGCGACTCGTGACCGAGCAGTTCGTACGCCCGCTCCGAGCCCACCCCCTTCACCAGGGGCAGCAGCAGGTCGTTGACCCGCTTGGCGACCTTCGCGCCCTGCTCGTCGCCGGCCGCCTCGGCAATGTTGATTTTGTCCTGCCAGCTGGCGGTGTAGAGCACCAGGGCGCGCAGCCCTTCGGCGTACGCCTTCTGCAGCATCAGCGAGCGGCGCACGTCCGGGTGATGGGTGATGGTGACCCGGGGCGCGGTCTTGTCGGCCATGTGCAGCAGGTCGGCGCCCTGCTCGCGGCTCTTGGCGTACTCGAGTGCGTTGAGGTAGCCGGTCGACAGGGTGGCGATCGCCTTGGTGCCGACCATCATCCGGGCGTACTCGATGATCAGGAACATCTGCCGGATGCCCTCGTGCACGTCACCGAGCAGCCAGCCCTTGGCCGGCACGCCGCCCTCGCCGAACGTCAGCTCGCACGTGTTGGAGACCTTCAGGCCCATCTTGTGCTCGACGTTGGTGGCGTAGACGCCGTTGCGCTCGCCGAGTTCGCCGGTCTCCTCGTCGAAGTGGAACTTCGGTACGACGAAGAGCGAAAGCCCCTTCGTGCCGGGGCCGCCGACGCCCTCGACGCCGACCGGGCGGGCGAGCACGTAGTGGATGATGTTCTCGGTCAGGTCGTGCTCACCCGAGGTGATGAACCGCTTCACGCCCTCGATGTGCCACGAGCCGTCCTCCTGGGGGATGGCCCGGGTACGACCGGCACCGACGTCGGAGCCGGCGTCCGGCTCGGTCAGCACCATGGTCGAGCCCCACCGCTTCTCGACGAAGAGCTTCGCCCACTTCTTCTGCCGCTCGGTGCCCTCCCGCTGCAGCGTGTGCGCGAAGGACGGGCCGGAGGCGTACATCCAGACCGGCGCGTTGGAGCCGAGGACCAGCTCGGCGAGTGCCCACCACAGCGCCCGCGGCGCGTTGGTGCCGTCGAGCTCCGGGGGCAGGTCGAGCCGCCAGAACTCGGCGTCCATGAACGCCTGGTAGGACTTCCGGAACGACTCGGGAACCGGTGCCGTGTGGGTCGCCGGGTCGAAGACCGGCGGATTGCGGTCGCTGTCGGTGTAGCTGGCCGCGAGGTCCTCGCGGGCGAGCCGGTCGACCTCGGCGATGAAGCTGCGAGCCGTTTCGACGTCCAGATCGGTGTACGGCTCCTGGCCGAACACCTGCTCCGCGCCGAACACCTCGAAGAGGTTGAACTCGAGGTCTCGGATGTTGCTCTTGTAGTGCGTCATGCTCGCTGGCCCCCGGTTTTCTCGGGCAGTGTTACCGGTCAGTAACCCCGACTGTATTACCCGCGGGTAGGAAGCGACAAGGTAATGGCTAAAGTGACGGACGCCACACTCGAAGGCCAGAGTGCCGGCCTCAGTGGTCGGCCGCGCCGACTTCCCAGCTCGGGACCGCGGTGGTGCTGACCGGTCGCGGACCCGCGTACTCCATCAGCACCAGCGCGATGTCGTCGTCGAGACGGCCGTGCACCCACTCGACCAGCGCCGTCTCCAGGGACGCCAGCCCGTCGCCGACCGTGCCGTGCCCCAGCAGCCGCCAGGCCCGGTCGGCGGTCGGAAAGAACTCGCCGTCCCGGCGCGCCTCGCCCAACCCGTCGGTGAAGAGCAGCAGCCGGTCACCGGGTTCGAGACGTTCCACCCGGGGCCGGACGACCGGCATGAACCCGAGCGGCGGCGCCGGCGCCGGCGGCTCCAGCGGGATCACCTGCCCACGACGCAACAGCAGCGGCGGCGGGTGACCGCAGTTCACGATGGTCAGCGTGCCGCCCCGCTCCTCGACCAGCGCCGCGGTGACGAAGTCCTCGTCGCCCACGCTGCGGGCCACCGCCCGGTCCAGGTCGGCGACGATCGCCCGCAGGTCCGACCGCTCGTACGCGACGTGCCGGTAGGAACCGAGCACGATGCTGGCCAGCCGTACCGCGTCCAGGCCCTTGCCCCGGACGTCTCCGATGATCATCCGGACGCCGTACGGGGTGTCGAGCGCCTCGTAGATGTCGCCGCCGATGTCGGCCGTGGCCGTCGCCGAGATGTAGCGGCCGGCAACCGCCAGGCTGCCGACCTGCGGGCCGATGGGGCGCAGCACGGCCTGCTGGGCGACGGCAGCGAGCTTGGACAACTCGGCGATCTGCTCGGCCTGCCGCTGACGGATCGCCGCCACCCCGGCCGCGATCGCGGTGGCCAGCCCGATACCGATCACGTTGACCACCGCGGCCAACGAGACCACCTGGCCGGTCAGGGCGAACCCACCCGCGACGACGGTCGACAGCACACCGACGGCCAGCACCATCCGCCACGACGCGAACGCCGCCGCCAGGAACGGTGCCGCCGCCACCAGACCGACGTAGTTGACCATTCCGCCGTCGGCCAGCTCCACCGCGGACACGAGCGCGAGCAGCACAAGGGCCGCGCCGAGACCGGCGCGGGATCCTGGGCTGAGCGGGCGGCGGCCCGACGAGAAAAGTGGCATGGGTACGCCGAACAGCATGCCTGATCGACGGGCGCGACTGAACGAAGTTGTCCCCTCGGCTATCTGGTTTTGGCCACCCGGCCGCCCACCAGCCGTGCCCGAGCCACGCACGGGCACCATCGGGCGCGGTTCAGCCGGCCAGAACCTCGTACCGGACCTCGACCTCGCCCTGTTCCAGCGGCGCGATCGCACCGAACGCCGCCCGCGACAGATCGATGCAGCGCCCCTCGACGAACGGCCCACGATCGTTGATCCGTACGACGACGGATGCGCCGGTGGCCGGGTTGGTCACCCGTACCCGGGTGCCGAACGCCCAGGTCCGGTGGGCGGCGGTGAGGGCGTCCGGATCGAACTGCTCGCCGTTGGCCGTGAGTTGCCCCTCGGCGTAGAACGAGGCACCGCACGATCCGCTGTCCGTGACCTTGTCGTCAGCAGCGGGCCGGGTGGCCGACGGCGTCGGTCGCGGGCTGTTGGACGAGGGCCGCGCGGGCGACCGACTCGGCGCCGGAGCTGTCGAGGTCCTGGGCGCCGGGGGCCGGGTCGACTCCGATGCCCGGGTCGTGGTCCCGGGGGCCGCGGTCGTCGGAGCGGGGGCCGGGACCACGGTGGTCGGCGGGGCGGTGGTCGGGGCCGGGTCGGTGGTCCGCGTCCCGGGCGGTGTGGGTACGGCGAGCGGAGAGCCGCTGCCCGGCATCGGCGCGTCGGCCGGCGCGGGCGCCCGGAACGGCGCCGGTACGTCGACCGCCGTCGGCGTGGCCGGGCCGGTCACCTGCCGTACGCCGGCGATCCCGCCACCGACCAGCAGGACGCCCGCCAGGATCGCCGCTCCCGCGATCCACGGTCGCCGGTCGGGTTTCCGCGAATGCCGTCCCGCCACGCCGCTGACCTCCCCAAACGCAGATCTCGTACGCCGCGAACCGTAGCCAGACCGGCACATCCGAAGTCAATATGATCATTGGCTTTGGCCCTGCTTTGTGGTGAAACGTCTGTCCGAACGTCCGACCCGGGCGGCCCCCCGGCTCGGCAGGATGGTGACGTGCACGCTGACCTGAGGAAACGCCTGGTCACCGGATTCCGGTGGCTCGACCCCGGCCCGCACAGCACCCACCTGGTCAGCGACATGTCCGGCTGGTGGCACGACCCCGAGATCCTGGCCGGAATCGGCCCGGCGCTCGCCGCCCTCTTCCCCGCCGACCGGCCAACCGTGATCATCTCGCCCGAGGTCACCGGATACCTCGTCGGGCCACTCGTCGCCACCGCCGTCGGGGCCGGCTTCCTACCCGCCGTCAAACAGGCCGAGGGCCGACAGGTGGCCGAGCCGGTGACCTGGGCACACACCCCACCGGACTACCGCGACCGGACGCTGCGTCTCGGCGTACGCGACCGGCACCTGGGCCGCGCCGACCGGGTGCTCGTCGTCGACGACTGGGTGGCCACCGGAGCCCAGGTACGCGCCATCCACGAGATCGTCGACCGGCGCGGCGCCACGCTCATCGGTACGGCCGCCATCGTGGCCGACTGCCCGACCGAACTCGCCCGCGATCTCGGCCTACGCACCCTCCTCCAGGCTCACCACCTCGACGGCTGACCATCATCGCCCTGGGCAGCGGCCTCTGATCACTGTGGAGGTTGCGTCCGGATGGGCTGGTAGGCCAGGGCCCGGTCGACAACCTCGGCCGCCGACAAGGGCGTGGGCGGCCAGAAGATCAGGTCGGCGACGCCGGGGCAGACGAGATCGCGGGCGAGCCGGTCGAGCCAGCGGTCCAGTTCCTCGTCGTCCGCATACTCCCCGTTCATGATCCGTTCCACCAGCATGACCGCCTGATCCCGGGTCAGTCCCTCGCCCATGCCGCTCCGCCCGTCGTCACCTGTCTCCAGTCTGACCTCAACCATCGCCGGCACGGGAGACGTCTTGGCATCCGTAGCCCAATCGCTTGCCAGAGCCCCCATGCGCGCTGTAATGCTGGCCCGCATGCAGTCAAGAGCGTGGCTAAAACAGGATCATCAATTCGCACCGGGCAAGGAACTGTTCCGGTCGGAACGTCGCTTCGTGGTCTGGGCTTACGCTCTGAGCCACAGCCAACTGCTCCTGCGTGCAGAACAGGCGTCTCATGACAGGTACAGACAATCCCGTATCGATATTCTGTTCAAACCGGTCGATGCGATGAAGACGCGGATGCACTACGACGGCCTCGTGTTGCGGTGCGCCACCGTCGAGGAAGACGAGCACATCCTGCGCGAGACCGGCCGGTCGGCCGCCCACAACAGGGTCTTCATCATCGAGTCGGGTGGGTTGCCGGACTATGTCGTCGCGATGGCCGTCGGTTGGCAGGAAGACGACCAGGAGAACCATGATCCCAGCGCCCTCGCCTTCTTCGTGGGAGCAACCGACCCCACACGGCTCTTGCCCTCCGAGTTGCCCGTCCCGTGGAGCACGATCCAGGCAGCGCAGATGCCTGACTAGACCCGGCACGCGTAGTGCGGCGACGCAAAGGGCACAGCGACCCAGATCGAGGAGAGCCGAAATCGGGCACGTAGCGGGCCTGACTAGCAGAAAAAGCGGTCCACATGAGTGAAGCCCAGGTCGGAAATCATCCGAGCCTGGGCTTCTCTGTGGAGCGGGTGACGGGAATCGAACCCGCACTGTCAGCTTGGGAACCGTACAAGATCCACCGATGACCGGTGTTGCGGCTAGCTCAGCGAGACGTTGAGTGGCCTGGAGTGGCCTCCGCTGAACAGGGGTAATGGCCCGCCAATGGCCCGGCACCGCTGCCCTGCCGGTTTTCAAGACCACCGCCTGAACCGCTCCCACCTGCAGTAACGTCCGGCCGCGCCTGACCTTTGCCATCGATTTGCCGCCTGACTTCCCGGGTCGCAGCCGCCGCTGCGCACCGATCTCAGGTGGTTGTCGTAGCCCGGGTCGCCGAGAGGGCGTCCGATTAGTGCAGGAACGTTTCATCTACTGGGTGGCAGCGTTTGGGCATTCTCACGGTGAGGGGACGGTTTACGCCACTTTGGACCTGGCCTTCCACCAGAACGGGACGAGCGTCCCTGTGCCAGGAAACGGCCTCGGCGTAGTGCTCGAAAGGTAGGCGGACGGCAACCTCGCTATACCGACCATTGCGGATAGTGGAGACCTTGATCCACCCCCACGCGTCTCCGATGCTGTGCCTAAGCTCCACAATCTTCCCAGAGAAGGTCTGCTGGGGCTCGACCTTGTTCACGCGGAGTTTTTCCGCCGTTCTCTCAATCAGCTCATGAGCGTCCGCATCAATAGAAACGGAATGCGGCAGAGTTTGAGAGTGCTTTACAGCCTCCGCCCAACTAAACTGCGTTTCAAATTCACCCACCGCATCCTCAGAAAGAACCCTACTCAGCGCAGAACAAAATTCTCGACTCACCCCCCGCTCCACGATCGCTATGAGCGTGTCAATCTGCGGCTCTCGAGCAGGTTCAACAATCAGGCGCTGGATAGCCTCGATCGACTGCGCAAAGGTACGCATCACCCGACGCTCGAAGGGCTCCGGCGCACTACGCTCCACAGTCACTAGAGGCTCTTGAACATCCTCCGGCTCCTGAACCTCAGGCAGCTCGACAAGCACGGGAATAATGAAGGAACCATTCTCAGTGTGCCCCATCCGGGCATTTTCAACGACTTTATCGCCTCGGCGTGAATAGTTGTTACCGATCTCTCCGCGCTCTCGAAGAGAGGTGGTCCCAGACGATCGGAGCATCACTCTGGCCGAGGAGGTAATCGTTGCAGCAGCCTCCAAAGGAATGGAGTCCGTGATCTTGAAGTCGTTTGCGGCGCGCAACCTCGTGATATCAAAGCGGAAGTAGCGAATTCGATCCAGCATTTTTCGGGTAGCTAACTCTTCCGACCTAGCCAACCGCTCGACCACACCGAGAACAATTTCTACCTGATCACTGCGGTGCGGTACGCCAATTTGAAAGTCACCTTTGGCCCATAAGCTTCCAGCCACACCCGGGGGATACTCATGCCAGCCCTTATGCCGCATGTACAGCTGCACGTCCCGAAGGTCGGGAACAGATGCTTTGGCGGCCATGTCACCGCACCCCCTCGACTGGCGCAAAGCACCCGAAGACGTCTTTAGCCCACACATCCATTGTTTCGGACGTAAGCCGCTGATTCTTCGGCACATTGATGTTTCCTGAACCCGCTTGCTGATCAACTCTAGTCCAAAAACCGGCCGCGCGGTGCAGTGTTCCCGTATCGTCGTGATGTAGCCAATCAGCACGATCGTCTACATCGAGCACAACCAAGACGAAGTAGACAGGCAGCAAAGACTCCTGCCACTTCTCGCGCCACTCGACCTCGGCCGGCCACGTTGCCGAGCGGCCCCTGATTTTGAACTGCGAAGAGCACTTGATCTGGACGGATACTGCCGCAACCGGCAGCGACACAAGCCCATCCACGGCGAGATAGTCCTCGTCGGGAGCCGTCTCCGAGAAGCCGACTCCCGCCTGACTACAGACTGTTCGGACGTATGCCACGCCATATCGTGCCTTACAGGCGTTAAGCGGGAGACGCCCGACACTCCGGGCAGGGACCGCCTCACCTGGGATACCTTCGGTGACGGACATTGATTCATCATCCGACACATCGATTGCCGAGGGTAGACCCTTGGCTACGGTAAGGATGCCCCGGTCGCCCATGTGCCGATCCTAGTTGGACCGCACGATACTTGCGCCCCTGAAGTTGCAGGTCAGAACGGTTGGGCCAGTAGGGCTATGACGGAAACTTGTCACCTAACATCCCGGTCAACGAGCGCGCTGGCTATCGTGCCCATACTGGTGATAACCACGTCTGCCCCAGCGATCCGAAACGCCTCCGTCTTGGACGGCCGGTTCGCGTAGGCAACCACCGGCACCCCTGCGGCCCGACCTCCCTCGATGTCCGACAGCGAGTCACCGACTAGAACGCACCGGCTCGGCGGCTCGCCGAGGACATGCACCGCTTGCAGGATCGGATCGGGGTTGGGCTTCATGCGAGCCGGTTCGGCGTACGCTCGGCCAACCACCGGCGACACGTATTCGGCAAGCCGATGTGCCGCCAAGTAGGCAGTGACGGCGTCGGCAGCGTTGTTGCTAACAACAGCCACTGACATCCCGGCCTGTCGGGCCGCAACGATGACCTCTCGG
The DNA here is from genome assembly GCF_040683055.1 of Polymorphospora sp. NPDC051019. Taxonomy (NCBI): domain Bacteria; kingdom Bacillati; phylum Actinomycetota; class Actinomycetes; order Micromonosporales; family Micromonosporaceae; genus Polymorphospora; species Polymorphospora sp. NPDC051019. Next base: position 44,447 of record NZ_JBFBCH010000007.1, read on the forward strand.
CCGTACGGCGTGGGTTGGGCGGTCTCGACAGCCCGACGCTCGGCTGCGCAGAGTGCGTCTTCCACCACCCTCGTAACGCCCTGGTCGCCGCTCGCGCCAGTGCGGCGAAGCACCTCAAGTGGATCCGGCTCGCTGGCAAGGTTCGGCGGCACGTCAATGCCCCGCCGCCGCAGAACGTCGACCAGCTCGGCGGCGACCTGCGGCGCTGGGTACCCAGCAAAGATGCTGCACACCGGGCCGTCGAAGTCCAGCAGCACGGCGTCGACCTCGGCGAGCAGCCGGCCCAGGTCGGCGGTCATCCGTCGTACCGGTAGGCGATGGTCGACCACACCGAGTCGAACCATTGGCGGGACGCCTCCACGAATTGCGTTCCGTGCGAGGTGTCGTCATCGGTCACTGCGTAGTGGAACAGCGGAACGTCCTTGCCCATCAGATCGTAGATCGCCATAGGCTCACCCTTGATCGAGACCGTGCGCTCGATGACGGGGTAGAAGCCGTAGAAGACCTCTTCGCTGTTGAGGATGTAGAGCTTGAATAGAGGGGATGCACGGTGCATCCGCACCTCCACGGCGGTAGACCGGATCAGGCCGAGGTCGCCGAGTTCGGCGACCTGATCGATGATGCCGTCCGCTGCCCGGCGGGCGATCCGCTCTGCACGTTCGCGTACGGCGGGATCGTCGGCCTGTGTCTCGGCGCGCGACGGCAGCGCCATCGGCACGGTCATGTCGGAGATCAGCACTCGCACGACGATCGTTTCCGGCGCAAGCCGTCCAACGCGCACCTTGTCGAGCGCTTCGGCGAGCGCATCCCGCAGCGTCTCGCCGGAGAAGCCGGCAAAGTCGATGGTCACGTGGGGCCGCTCGAACGCGGCTTCGATGTGTGGACGCAGCTCGACCGGCCGTTGCGTCTGCGCGCGAACGAACGCACCGCTTCCCTGCCGGGATACGATCAGACGCTCTGAGCGGAGCAGGTCCAAGGCTCGCTTGACAGTTTCCCGAGCCACGCCGTAGCGCGAGGCAAGGTCGGGTTGCGATGGCAGCTTGTCGCCGGGGGCAAGGCGGCGCGTGAGGATGGCCGCCCGCAGCTTGTTCGCAATCTGCTGCGACGCCTGTTTCGGATCGTCTGGGTCTAGCTGACCGAGGAAGTCAAGGTTCTCGCTCACCCACTCACCGTAGCGCTGACTAGCCAAGTTGGGAAAGTTTCCTCAAACATCTTGACCTGACTAGCCAGGCCAACCTACGGTCGAGACATCTCACCTGACTAGCCAGGTGAGACAAGTCGGCCGGATGGTCGGGGAACGGCGGTACTCGCGTGCCGTACGCCCGCACCGCCGGACCCGGTTGTTCATTGATCAACTCCACAGCGACAGGAACAAGTGCGCGTGAGGCCGCCGAGCGGCATCCCTGCATTGAGCCACCTGGTGGTCGACCCCGGTAGGTCCCGGGCGAGCGGGGCGAGCGGAGCGGACAGCGCGTGCTGCACGACCTCGAGAACGGGCGGTGTGACGCATCCACCGCCGGGACGCATCGCCGCCGGCCGGGTTGCGTCACCCGCCCGCCCCCGAGGGTTCCCCCGCTGCATCGACCTGTACCGGAGGTTTCCCGTGAGGAAGCACCTCGTTCCCGTCTCCGTCGAGCCGACCGCCGCCGACCTGGCCGCGATCGAGTCGGAGTGGCCGCTGATCGCTGCCGAACTCGACCTGCTCGACGCCGAGATCACCCTCATCTGCGCCGCCGACCACGGCGGCCCCACCGCGCTGGACTGGCGTCGACTGCGTCGCGCCGAGGCCCGCGTCATCCGGGCCGCCGCCGCGATCGGTAGCCCGGTCAAGCCGATCCGTCTCGCCGCCTAGGCGCTGGTCGTGGCTCGGACCCGCGCCGCGTTCCACGACCCGACCGGCGCCCGTTACGGCCTCCCCACCTTCTGGTGGCGGGGTGCCCCGCCCGGCTACGCCACCCGCCGCCAACTGCGCGCCGCCGGACTGCGGCCCGGTGGTCAGCCGATCGCCGCGCAGGTCATGTGGCGCGGTGTCGGCGGTGACCGCGTCGCCTACCTCTACCGGGTCGACCTGGCCCGCCCCAAGCGCACGGCCACCCCCGCCCAACGCGCCGCGATCGACAAGGCGCTGTTGGCCCGCCGTACCTGCTCCACCTGCGGAAACGTCCGCTGGTACTTCATCCCCCGCAGCCTCGGGGAGTGCCTTGACTGTGCTGAAGGAGATCAGTAGTGCCCACCCTGCGAACCCCGTCCCTGACCGGTGTCTCGTTCATCGCGACCGGTAACAGCAGCATCAACCAGGACCGTCACGGCGTGATCGTCACCTACACCGGTTCGCTGACCATCAACGGCCGCCGGATCTACTCGCCCCGCGAACTGCGGCGGGCGTGGGCCGACGCCGGTCACCGCTGCCTGAGCGACGCCGACCGCGCCGAGCACACCAACCGCACCGCGCACCTGACCGCCCACGCGAACGCCACCGCCTACGCCATGGCGCTGACGGTTCTCGACGGCTGGCTGACGAACTTCGGTCCGGCCGGTCTGCCGCTGACCGACGCGGTGACCGCACTGGCCATCAGCCGCAAGGCCATGGCGGACAAGCTGCCGCCGAACGCGACCAGCGACCTCACGCACATGGCCGCCACCGCGCAGACCCTGCTCAGCAGCCTGATCTACACCCTGGCCGACACCGCCGCCTACGAGTGGACGGAGGACAACTGACATGGCCGACACCCGCCGCCGGTTGTTGCCGGGCTGCGGACTGCCGGCCGATATCCAGGTGGAGGCGTACCAGCGTGGCCTGCTCGGTTACCAGTACGCCGCCCACACCATCTACGCCTGCCCGGCCTGCGCCGACGCGTTCGACGTGATCTTTCGGCGCATCGGTCGGGTGGTTCGGTCCGAGGCACCGCCGGTCAAGCGGTGCGGCACCGGCTCCGACTGGCCCCCGCCCCGTGGTCAGGCATGGATCGATCCCAACCCCACCCCCGCCGCCTATGAAAGGACGGAGGACACCCGATGACCGCCCCCGCAAGCGTTCACCCGCGCCCGGTCGAAGACCTGTTGCCTGAGGCGAAGGCCCTCGCCGCCCGACTCGGCAAGACCCCGCCCCGCAACACCCTCATGAAGGAACTCAAGATCGGCGCCCCGAAGGCCACCGCGCTGATCGAGCGACTGACCGCCAAGCCCACCGGGCCGGTCTACGACTACCCGGAACCGATCGGCCCGGACCCGGCGCCGACCCCGGCCGTACCCGAGTCCACCGCGTCGGTCGTACCGAACCCGACCCTCCCCGAACCGACCACGGTCGCCGAGGCGTCGCCGCTGGTGGCGGTTGACGGACACCCGGGCTCCAACATCACCGCCGTCGAGTCCGACAACCCGCCCGCCAAGACGCGTCGGCCGGTGGCGTGGCCGGTGCTGCTGCTGGCCCTGCCCGCGTTCGTGGCCATCTGGTCCGGCTGGGTCGAACTCGGCGAACTCGCCGGGTTCGGTGTCGTGAACCCGCTGCCGGGCATCTGGGACGACCTGAGCCTGAACACGGCGATCACGCTTCCGATCGGCGTCGAGACGTACGCGGCTTTCGCCATGTGGGTCTGGCTGTCCGGTCGGGCGCCGGGCAAGGCTCGCCGGTTCGCCAAGTGGTCCGCGCTCGGCTCGCTGATCGTCGGCGCGGGTGGGCAGGTCGCCTACCACCTGATGACCGCCGCCGGCATGACCGCCGCCCCCTGGTGGATCACCACCGCCGTCGCCTGCCTCCCGGTAGCCGTGCTCGGCATGGGCGCCGCCCTCGCTCATCTGCTCCACACCACCGACACCGACGCCTGATCGGAAAGGACCCCAAACGATGGGCATCTCTCGCCGCAGCGCCCGAGGTCACGACGTCACCAACCCCGAGTACATGAGCGCCGTCTCGACCGCGCAGAGCATCAAAGACCTGCGCAAGTCGGCCAAGCCCCTGACCGACCGCGACGGCCGCGACATCAAGGACCTCGGCGGCAAGACCCGAGGCCGCTGGTACGACGCCGGTAACAACTGACCCCGCCCGGCGGCACGGCCCAATGGCCTGGAAACCCGTGCCGTGCCGCCGGCCCCAATCCCCTCAGCCAACCGACCTCGGGAAGGAACCTCCATGCTCTCACCCGCCGACGCCCCGGCCACGTTCGCCGCCGTGTTCGCCGCTCTCTACGTCGCTCACCAGGTCGCCGACCACTGGGTACAGACCCAGCACCAGGCCGACTGCAAGGGCCGCCCCGGCTGGCCCGGCCGGCTCGCCTGCGCCGCGCACGTCGCCACCTACACCCTGACCGCCGGCCTGGCCCTGCTCGCCCTGGCGGCCGTGACCGGGCTACGGCTGGACGCGTTGCCGGTCGCGGTCGGACTCGCGGTGTCGGCCGTGTCGCACTACATCGCCGACCGCCGCACCCCGCTACGCAAGCTCGCCGAACTGCTCGGCTCGGCCCGGTTCTACGCCCTCGGCACCCCGCGTCCGGGCCGCGACGACAACCCCAGCTTGGGGACCGGCGCGTACGCGCTTGACCAGTCGTTCCACCTGTTCTTCCTGTTCGTCGCCGCTCTGGTCATCGCCGCCTGACCGCCCCCGTGGGGCACCCCGGCACCGGCGCCCGGGGTGCCCGCGCGGAGGCGGCCCGAACGGACCGGACCGCTCGACCAGAGGAGAGCACCAATGGGCAAGGGCACGAGCACCCTGACCTGCGAGTCCTGCGGCAACACCGACCGGTGGAGCCTCATCAGGCAGGACCGTGACGGCCGACGCGCTACCTGCGGCGTCTGTGGCCACACCACCCACGCCGCGCCCGGAGGTGGCATCGAGATTCGCGGCGGCGTGGTGAACGGCGGCCTTCACCAGACGTTCTGACGGCCTGTGTACGGCACCCGGCCCGAACCTGGGCCGGGTGTCCAGCAGAGGCCGCCAACCGGCGACCCGTCAAGAAACTCCAGCCCAGAAGGAGCAAGACGTGAACGGCACCTGCCAGCACGTACGCGGCTGCGACAAGCCCGCCACCTACGGAATCGTCATCAGCACCTACGACACCGGACAGCGGATGTGCGGCCCGCACGCCCGCGACGCCGTCAACGACTACGCCCGCCAGGGCGAGCGGAACGCCTGGATGCGCAAGGTCTGAGCGGCGACCCCCGATGAGTCACACGCCGCGCCGGTCCGCCGCGCGAAAGATCTCCACCACCGACGTGTTCAAGGGATTCCCCAAGACCCCGTTCACCGACTACATCGCCGCCGGCCGGACCTGGAACCGATCCGAACACCGCCCCACCGGCCAGAACCGACCCGACACCCGCCCAACCCGTAAGTAGCCACGCCCGGCGGCACGGCCCAAAAGGGCCTGAGAAACCGTGCCGTGCCGCCGGCCCCAATCCCCTCAGCCAAAGACCTCGGGAAGGAACTCCCATGCTCTCACCCGCCGGGAAGCACCTGACCCGTAACGCCGTCCTGGCAGCCATCGTGGCCGGCGACCGCACCGAGCGGCATCTGGCCGACCGGTTCGGCATCGTCCTACACCCGGTGTGGAAGTCGCCGGCCCTGTCGGGCCTGCTGCGCGACCTGGTCTGTGACGGACTGCTGTACCAGGAAGTGGCTGGCCGCAGCTGGCAGTACAAGCCCACCAGGGCAGGCCGGACGGCCGTCAAGGCGCAGTAGCAGTACCAGCCCCCTCTTTCCCGCCCCGGCGGCACGGCCTACGGCCTCGCAAACCCGGCCGTGCCGCCGGCCCCAACCAACCCCTATGAGGTGGAGGAACACCCATCATGACGTTCCCCGACGACAACAGCACCCGACCGGCCGACAGCTTCGACGGCCGCACGATCGACGGCGTGGTGGTCGACGCCGAGGTGGTCGACCTGGACGCGGCCCGCGACCGGCGCGGCCCCCGCCTGACCAAGACCGGCCCGGCCGGTCAGACGCACTTCGACGTAACGTTGGACGAGGCGCCGCAGCCCGGCGGCGCCCTGGTCGACGCGCCCCCTGCGGCCGGGCCGAACGGGCGGCGGCCGATCATCCCGTCGCAGTTGGCGAACTGGGTCAACATCAAGGCCACCGTGCGTGAGGCGGCCGGGCTGGCCGCGTACCGGGCCGGCTACCACGCGATCCGCTCACCCCGGTACGCGGTTCTGGCCGGGTTCTGGGCCACGGTCGGCGCGGTCCGGCTGGCCGGGCGGCAGGTGCGCTGGTGGTGGGTGTCGGAGCAGTACGGGCTACGGCAGAAGGCCGCCGACGACAACGACCCGCAGACGTGGCTGCGACTGCACCGTGAGGTGAAGGCCACCCGCGCATGGCGCGGCCTCGTGTTGGTGGTAGAGGCGGTCACCGTCGGGGTGGCAGGGCCGCTGCTGTGGGCCGCCGCCCCCTGGTGGGCGACCACCGCCGCCATCGGGGCCGCGGTCGGCTGGCTGGCGCACATCGGACGCCCGGCCGATCGGCCGATCATCACCCCGGCGGTGGTGTCGGGCCGGTTCCGGCGGGTCAACCCGGACATCATCCTGCGCGCCTACTACGCCGCCGGCCTCGGCCACCCGGACAAGGCACACCAGCAGGTCAGTTTCGGTTCCACGATGGCGCGTGACGCGTCGGGTACGGGGTCGCAGGTGTCGATCGACCTGCCGTACGGCAAGACGTTCGACGACGCCGTGAAGGCACGCGGAGCCATCGCTTCCGGCCTCGATGTGGCGGTGTCGCAGGTGTTCATCACCCGCGACCCGTCGAGCCACCGGCGGCACACGCTGTGGGTAGCCGACCGCGACCCCCTCGCCCAAGGGGCGGGCCGTACGCCGCTGCTGCGGTGCAAGGCCACGGACATCTGGCAGCCGGCGCCGTTCGGGCTGGACGAGCGTGGCAACAAGGTCGCCGTCGACCTGATGTGGAACAGCATCCTGATCGGCGCGCAACCGAGGCAGGGCAAGACGTTCGCCGCCCGCGCCCTCGCTCTGTATGCCGCGCTTGACCCGTACGTGAAGCTCACTGTGCTCGACGGTGGCGGTAAGCCGGACTGGCGCAAGTTCGCGCTGGTCGCCGACCGGTACGCGTTCGGCCTGGCCATGACCCGTGACGGCGACCCCGCCGAAATCGTGCTGGAAGCCCTACGCGAGATCAAGGCCGACGTGCAGGACCGGTACGAACGGCTGTCGAAGCTGCCGGTCGACGTCTGCCCCGAGGGCAAGCTCACCCGCGAGATCGCCCGTGACCCGAAGTACCGGATGCCGGTACGGCTGGTCGTGCTGGACGAGTTCCAGGAGTACTTCGACCTCGGGGAGATCTCCAAGGAGATCGCGTCGTTGCTGGTGTACCTGGTCAAGGTCGCCCCGGCCGCCGGGGTCATCTTCGTGGACGCGACGCAGCGGCCGTCCGGGGTTGGTGGCGGTCAGGTCGCTACCCAGTTCATCAGCTTCCGCGACAACCACCAGGTCAGGTTCTCCCTGCGTACCGGCTCGTGGAACGTGTCCGACCTGGTACTCGGTGCCGGGGCGAACTCCGAAGGCTACGACAGCTCCACCCTGCTGCCGTCCTACAAGGGGGTCGGCATCCTGCGCGGCGCCTCGGACGCCACCCCGACCGTGCGGACCTACCTCGCCGACGCCGACGACGCGGAGAAGATCCTGACCGCCGCCCGCAAGCTGCGCGAGGCTGCCGGCACCCTGTCCGGCATGGCCGCCGGGGAGGACATCGCCCGGGAAGCGCGGGACGTGCTCGCCGATGTCCGGTCGGTGTTCGAGGCCGGCGAACGCGGCCTTCAGTGGGAGGACATCGCCGCCCGGCTCGCCGGCCGGTTGCCCGAGGCGTACGCCGACACCACGGCCGAGTCGATCTCGGCTCAGGTCCGCGCGTTCGGTGTACGCAGCGTAGACGTCAAGCGCGCCGGCAAGGCCCTCAAGGGAGCCAAGGCCGACGACATCGACACCGCGATCGGCCGCCGCAAGGCCGCCTGAACGGTCGCGGCCCGCCCGCGACCGGTCGCGTCAACGCGACCCGACCCGCGACCGGCCTGGTCAGCCCAGACAACCACCGGTCGCGGGTCGCGCCGCCAGCCCTCCACGCCCGAAAACAGCCTCAGGAGGCCCTTCCATGCCTTCCTACGCCGCAACCGCAACCACCGCAGGTACCCCGATCGGCCTACTCGTCGCCGCCGCCGTGATCGTTACCGTCGGTTACGGGCTGGTGTGCTGGCTTCGGCCGTTCACGGCGTGCCGTCGCTGCCACGGCACCGGCCACCGCCGCACCCTGATCGGCCGCACCGCCCGGCTCTGCCGCACCTGCGACGGCAACGGCCGGCGCCTGCGTACCGGCCGCCGCATCGCCAACAACATCCGCGAACTACACGACAACGCGGACCACCGATGAGACGCCGACGCCGGCGACACACCGACTGGTGCGCCCGCGATCACCGCTGCAACCTCGGCGAGCACCGGGCCGAGGAAATCGTGGTGGACCTACCCGGCCACGGCCGGGCCGTCCTCACCCGCGTCCTGGTCGACGGCGGCGGCGAGTACGCCGACGTTCGCCTGCGGATCGCGCTCGCCCCGGTCGAGCCGACCGCCCGCCGGCAGTTGGGCACGCTGCTCGGCGACCTGCGAACGCTGGTCACCCGCGCCGCCATCGCCGGCCGCCCCCGTCCGGGGCGGTGAGCCGGTGGCCGCGCTCTGGCTCGGCGCGAGCAAGATCCTTCGCCGCCCGGTGAGCGACGCCGAACCGTACCCGCACGTCTGCGGACGGCTGCTCGCCGCCGACGACAGCCTAAGCGGTCGGCCCGTCCGCCTGGACCGCCGTGACTGCGCCGCCTGTACCCGTGAGTCCTACCAGCGGCAACACGAGCATTCGCTGCCCGCGCCGCCTTCCGTGCCCGCCGACACCTCACCCGCTGCTCAGGAGAGGACACGCTCCATGTCGGACAACCCGCTATTGACCGCCGCCCTGGCCCACGCCGGGCGCGGCTGGCACGTCTTCCCGCTTCGCCCCGACGACAAGCGGCCCGCGTTCCCCGACCACGCCGCCGACGACTGCAACGGCCGCGACCCGCGATGCCGCGCCGCCGGCCGGCACCTTGGTTGGGAACCGCGTGCCACCACCGACCCCGACCGCATCCGCCGGGCATGGACCGCCCGCCCCTACGGCATCGGCGTCGCCTGCGGCCCGTCCCGCCTGGTCGTGATCGACCTGGACGTTCCCAAGGACGGCACCGACGGCCCGACCGGAATGGACACCCTCACCGACCTGGCCGCCACCCACGGCGGCACCGTCGAGCCGACGTTCACCGTGCGGACCGGGCGGGGCGGTACCCACCTGTACTACCGCCACCCCAAGACCGGGCCGGCACTGCGAAACACCGCCGGCACCCTCGGCTCGATGGTCGACACCCGCGCCGCCGGTGGCTACGTCGTCGCCGCCGGCTCGACCGTCGCCGGCCGCCCCTACACCGTCGAACAGGACACCGACCCCGCCCCGCTGCACGCATGGCTCGCCGACCTGCTCGCCCCCGCACCACTGCCACCACAACGGCCGGTCGTGGTCGACCTGCCCGGCGGCCGGGAACGTGCCTACGTCCGCACCGCCGTCGACCGGGAGTGCGCCCGGGTGACCAGCGCCCCGGACCACCACAACGACAACCTGTACCGGGCGTCGGTGGCCCTCGGACAACTGGTCGCGGGCGGCGCGCTGTCCGCCGATGAGGCATCTACTGCGCTGGAACACGCGGGGGCGGCGGCCGGGCTGCGGCAGGCGGCGGTGCTGCGGACCATCGCGTCAGGGTTCAAGGCCGGCGCCGCCCGCCCTCGGCAGGTGGCCGCGTGACCGGCCCCGGTGACAACCACGGTTGTCGCCGCGCGCCGCAGCTCCACCCGGCGGCCGACTACCTCGCCGAGCAAGCCGCCGCCGTCACCACCGCCCGCACACCATCGGATGTGCTGGCCGCGCTCGCCGGGCTGGAAGCAGCCTGCCGAGAGGCCCGCGAGTGGCTCGCCGTCGACCTGGTCCTTGTCAACGGCTGGTCGTACGCCGACGTGGGCCGGGCGCTGGGCATTACTCGGCAAGCGGCCAGCAAGGCATACGCCGACCCCGTCAACACCCGCTTACACCGCACTGTGACCGGTCGCCGTGAAGCGCTGGTGATCGTGCCCTGCGGCAGCGCCAAACTCGACCACCCGGCCCCGGCCGCCGACATGTACACCGGCAGCTACCACCGCGCCTGCCGCCGCGCGGCCGACCGGATCGGCGGCCGGCTGCTCATCCTGTCCGCCCGATACGGGCTACTCAACCCGAACACCGTCATCGACCCCTACGACCTGCGCATGAACCAACCCGGCGCGGTCACCGTGCCCACGCTGCGCGCACAGGCCCGCCGGATGGGCATCGACGTCGCCGACAGCGTGACCGTGCTCGCCGGCCGCGACTACGCCGACCCCGTTACCGCCGTATGGCCACACGCCGCCCGACCACTCGACGGCACACGCGGCATGCCCGAACAAATGGCCATGCTCGCCGAGCTGGCGCGCACGCCGACAACCCCGGTTGTCACCCGACACCTCCCGACCACCCCGCACCCGGAAGGACGTGCCGCATGACACCCGCCCGCCTCCACCTCGTCCCCACCGACCAGCCGCAACCCGCCGACCAGCCGGCCAACGGCGGCCCGCTGTGGGATGTTCCAGTGCCCCTGACCGGGGCAGCCACCGCGACCCCGCCGTTCCCACTCGACGTGTTCCCCGCCTGGCTCGGCGACATGGCGGCCGGGGTCGCCCGGTTCACCGCCACCGACCCCGCCATGGCCGGCACCCTCGCCGTCGCCGTCCTGTCCGCCTGCGCAGGCGGCCGGCTGGAAGTCGAACCGGTCGCCGGGTGGCGGGAACCGACGAACATCTTCACCGCCGTCATCGCCGGCCCCGGTGAACGCAAGAGCCCCGTTCATCGGGCGATGACCGCGCCGCTGTTCGCGGCACAGTCCACGCTGTCCGAGGCGATGCGACCGAGGATCGCCGAGGCCGCCGCACTACGCGACATCGCCGACCGGCAGGCAGAGCAGGCCAAAGCCCAAGCCGCCAAGGCCACCGACCCGACCAAACGCGACGACGCGGCGGCCGAGGCCGTCGCCGCCGCCATCGCCGCCGAGTCCATCACCGTGCCGACCCTGCCCCGCCTGATCGTGGACGACGCCACCCCCGAAGCCCTCATCGGACTCATGGCCGCCAACGGCGGACGCATGGCGATCATCTCGGATGAGGGCGGGATCTTCGACACCCTCGCCGGCCGCTACTCCGGCACCCCCAACCTCGACCCCTACCTGAAGGGGCACGCGGGGCAGCCGATGAGTAACGAACGGCAGACCCGCGAAGGCGCCTCGATTGACAAGCCCGCCCTGACCGTGTGCGTGATGGCGCAACCGGTCGTCCTGCGGCAGTTCGGCGGCAACGCCGGCCTCGCCGGGCGTGGCCTGCCGGCCCGGTTCCTGTTCGCGCTACCCGCGTCGATGGCCGGCTACCGGCCCGTCGACACCCCGCCCGTCCCGGAGCAGGTAGCGGTCGGCTACCGGCGCCACGTTCACGACCTGGCCGCCACCTTCGCCGAATGGGAAGACCCCGCTGTGGTCACCCTCACCCCCGAGGCCGGCCAGGTACGGCGGGCCGCCGCCGAACACGTCGAAGCGCAGCTACGGCCCGGCGGCAGCCTCCACGACATGCGGGAATGGGGCAACAAACTCGCGGGCGCCACCCTGCGACTGGCCGGACTGCTCCACGTCGCCCACCACCCGCAGGACGCCTGGCGACGCCCCATCGACGCCGACCGCATGGCCGACGCCGTAAGGCTCGCCGAGTTCTTCGCCGCCCACTACCGAGCCGCCGCCGCCACCATCACCGCCGACGCCACCACCGAAACCGCCCGCCGCGTCCTGGCCACCATCACCGCCAAGGGCATCACCACCTTCACCCGCCGAGAACTGCACCGCCGCTGCCACCGGCAACTCCCACGCGCCGCCGACGTCGCCGCCGTCCTGGACGTGCTCACCGCCCACGGCTGGATCCGCACCACCGACACCGGCGGCTACGAGATCCACCCCCGCGCCGCCGACCTCGCCGGGGCCGGTGACAGCGGTGACACGGTGACAACCCCACCCGCCGGCCACGTTTCCGCAGCTCACACCACCCGAACCCCTGTCACCACCCCCCGGTGACAGCCCGGTGACAGCGGTGACAGGTCAGCCGGCTGTCACCGCTGTCACCACCTGTCACCACCACCCGGTGACAGCCCGAAACCCCACCCGACCAGCACAAACACCCGACCAACCGCCCCGCTGTCACCGTGTCACCGCCCCCGGCCCCCGCCCCGGGTGCGGCACGCCTCGACCGACAGCCGAACCGGCCCTCTGAGAGCCATACAGACGGATCGGCGCATACCAACACACTCGGACGCCCGAGATCTTGCGTCTACGGCGCTTTCAGGGGCCGCTCTAAGCCGTTCTGCGGTGATACCTCCCCGTTCCTCCACAAGTGACCCACATCGACCGAAAGGGCCTCACCGTGCGAATCAGGCTGCACGGAACACCCACTGAAACAGCCGCTGCGCTCGATGCCCTTGCCCGAGTGCTCCACGTCCACCAGGTCAGCCGGCCCTACCCCGACCGCCGCTGCCCGATGTTGGCAGCGCATCTACCTCCACGCCACCCCGAAGGAGGGCATCAATGGCTAAGCGAGTCACCGGCAAGCCCGCGCCGGTACCTGCGCTGCCCACGGAGCTTCTGACCATCGAAGAGGCCGCCGACCGAATCAAGATGAGCGTGCGCTACCTCCGCCGGGCGGTTGCCGAACGTCGGATCGCGTTTCATCGCCTTGGTCGCTCAATCCGCTTCGATCCTGCCGACCTTGCCGCATTCGTGCAGGCGAGCCGTGTGGAACCCATGACCGCCGAGACGGTATGGCGCGAACTGAGGAGTGTTGCCTGATATGGCCAATAAGGATGGACACCGCCGGTTCGGCAACATCCGTAAGCGCGAGTCCGGCCGCTATCAGGCTCGCTACCCCGGCCCGGACGGACGGATGCGCTCCGCTCCGCAGACGTTCGCTCGCAAGCCCGAGGCTGAAAAGTACCTGTCGCTGGTCGAGGCTCAGATGATGCGGGGCGAGTGGATCGACCCTGAGCGCGGCAAGATCCGGCTACGCGACTACGCCGACCGGTGGATCGCCGAGCGACCGAACCTGCGGCCCCGGACCGTGCACCTGTACCGGTGGACTCTCGGCAGGCACATCACGCCGCACCTCGGCGACATGCCGCTTAACCGGATCGACACGCCTATGGTCCGCGAGTGGCGGTCACGGTTGCTGGCCGAGGGCGTGTCGGTAACCATGGCCGCCAAGGCTTACCGGCTGCTACGCGCGGTCCTGATGACCGCCGTCAAGGAGGACGAGTTGATCAGGATCAACCCGTGCCGCGTCGTTGGCGCCGACCAGGAGAAGCCCGCCGAGCGGCCGGTCCTCACTGTCCCGCAGATCTTCGCGCTGGCCGAGCGGATGCCGGAGCGCTTCCGGGCGTTGATCCTGGTCACGACGTTTGGATGCCTGCGGTGGGGCGAAGCGGTGGCCTTGCAGCGGCAAGACGTCGACCTGGTTGCCGGCACGGTCCGGGTACGACAAGCATTCGTCGAGCACCGAGGTACCGGGTTGATCCTCGGCCCGCCGAAGTCCCGGGCAGGCGTACGAACGATCGCGCTGCCAAAGGCCGCCTTACCCCTGCTGAAACAGCACATGAGCGGCTACGTGGGAGAGGCGCCGGACGCGTTCGTGTTCACCGGCGAGAGCGGGCGGAACCTGTGGCGCGGCAACTTCAACAAGCTGGTCAGGTGGACCGAGGCCGTTGCCGCCGTGGGGGCGCCCGGCCTGCACTTCCACGACCTGCGGCACACCGGCAACACCCTCGCGTCGCGCGCACCCGGCGCGAGCCTGCGGGACATCATGGCGCGGATGGGCCACGACAGCCCGCGCGCCGCGCTGATCTACCAGCACGCCAACCGGGAAGCTGACCAGGGGATCGCCGACGCGATCGACCAGGCGGTGAAGGCGGCCCGACGCAAGCCGAGCAAGCGCAAGCCGAAGCGGGCCGCCTCGGGTGAACCGGCCGCCGAATCGAGCTAATGGCCCACTAATGGCCCACGGCCTGTTTCAGATCTCCTGAGAACGCGGAAGCCCTGGCGGGACATTAGTCCTGACCAGGGCTTCTGTGTTTGGAGCGGGTGACGGGAATCGAACCCGCACTGTCAGCTTGGGAAGCTGATGTTCTGCCATTGAACTACACCCGCGAGCGGACCTCACTGTACCTGGTCGGCTGCGCTGACGCACGGACCCCTCCCGATCCGCGTGACCAGGGGGTGGGCGCACGTTGGGCGGGCGCCGGCCCCTGGCCACGCGGATCTTCGGGGGGATGGGGTGGGCTCAGGCGGCTAGCTGGGTCGCCACGGCGGGCGACGTCGCGGGGTCCAGCCAGAGTCGGACTTCGGGACGGCCGGCCGGGTCTGCCGTCAGCGGGGTGGCGCCGGACTGGCCGTGGCGGGCGACCATCGCGACCTCGATGCTGAACTCGAAGAGGCGCCAGTCGACGTCGTCGGTGGCGCGCAGGGTGTCGGCCAGCCGGGCGACCCGTGCCTGGTCGGTCACGGGACGGGCGCGGCCGGCGACGTAGGCTTCGTCGTCGCTGTCCTCCGGGGGGAACGAGTGCAGGGCGTACCGGCCGTCGCGCTCCAGGTCGCGGCGTTTGGGTGAGTCGACGACGAAGCAGAAGAGGCCCTCGTCGGTGATCACCGGGGCGACGGGGTGTACGCGCGGCCCGCCGTCGGCCCGGACGGTGGCCAGGTAGCCCAGGCCGGGGCCGTACTGGTGCATCAGCGAACGGATCGCTTCGGCGAGTCGGGGCTCGTCGGCGGCGAACTCGGTCCAGGTAGCCATACCGGAATTCTATCGAACATCTGTACGACACGGGTAACGAACCGCGGATCTGACCAGCACAATCTGGCCGAACCGGCGGGGCGGGCCGCCGACCCACCCAGGCCGGCTCGATATGGTGTGACGATGCTGCTCTCCGACCGCGACCTCGTCAGTGAGATCAAGGCGGGCGCCCTGGCGCTGGAGCCGTTCGATCCGGCGCTGGTCCAGCCGTCGAGTATCGACGTACGGCTCGACCGGCTCTTCCGGGTGTTCAACAACCACCTCTACACGCACATCGACCCGTCGGTGCAGCAGGATGACCTGACTTCGGCTGTCGAGGTACCGGACGGGGAGCCGTTCGTGCTGCATCCGGGCGAGTTCGTGCTCGCGTCGACGCTCGAGGTGATCTCCCTCGGCGACCAGCTCGCCGGACGGTTGGAGGGCAAGTCGAGCCTCGGCCGGCTCGGCCTGCTGACGCATTCGACGGCCGGCTTCATCGATCCGGGCTTCTCCGGGCACGTGACGCTGGAGCTGTCCAACGTGGCCAACCTGCCGATCACGCTCTGGCCGGGGATGAAGATCGGCCAACTCTGCATCTTCCGGCTGTCGTCGCCAGCCGAGCACCCGTACGGGTCGGCGGTCTACGGTTCGCGCTACCAGGGGCAGCGTGGGCCGACGCCGAGCCGCTCGTGGCAGAACTGGCGGACCTGGCCGGTCCGCTGAGGCACGAAGGCAGCAAAAGGGGCGCCTCCCGTCGAGGGAGGCGCCCCTTTTGGCGTCGCCGTCACATCCTGGGGCGGCCGAAGCTGTGGATCGTGCCGTTGTCGTAGCGCTTCATCAGGACCGGTACGCCGGCCTGGGAGGCATGCACCAGCCAGCCGTTGCCGACGTACATGCCGACGTGGCTGAGGTCGGAGTTGTAGAAGACGAAGTCACCGGGGCGCAGCTCGGAGCGGCTGATCGAGGGCATCATCCGGCGCTGGGCGGCGGCGTTGTGCGGCAGTCGTACGCCGACCTTGCCCCAGGCGGCGAGCATCAGGCCGGAGCAGTCGTAGCCGTTCGGCCCGGAGGCGCCCCAGACGTAGGGCTTGCCGATCTGGGAGCAGGCGAACTTTGCGACCGTGCTGGCCGGCCCACCCGGGTACGTCGCCGGACAGGGCGCCGGACGCAGCGAGCCGAGGCCGCCGGAGGTGCCGTACGCCTTGAGCCGCAGCTCCTGGAGCTTCTTGATGTCCGCGTTGATCTGCTTGGTCTTGGCTGCCAGCTCGGCCTCGGTCGTGGTGAGCTGGGCGACGAGGGTGTCGAGCGGGCCCTTCTGCGCCGTGTACTGCGCCTTGAGGTCGACCACGCTCTGGATGTCGCGGGCCTGCCTGCGGGCGAACTGGTCGAGCAGTTCCAGCTGGTCGGCGAGGGTCTGCGGCGAGCCGTTGGTGAGAATCGAGTTCAACGCCGACGTGTTGCCGCCCTTGTAGGCGCGGGTCGCGAACTGACCGACGCGTTCCATGGCCAGGTCGACCTGGAGCTGAAGCGGGGCGATCTTCGCGGCGAGGGCGTCGGCCTGCTTCTTCTTCGTCGCCAGCTGCTCGCGGGTGGCGTTGTGTTGCTCGATCACCGGCTCGAGCTGGCTCCACGACTTGTCGATCTGGGCTTCGATCTCGGCGACGGTCGGCTCGGCCCGGGCGGGTACCGCTCCGAAGAGGACGATGGCGACACTGGCGACGGCGACGAAGACGGTTGTCCTGGTCAACCGGCGGAGACGTGGCAGGGCCGGCGGTCGGCCGGCGGTCGCCGGCCGGAAGAGTCGGCGCCACGGTGCATGATCAGCCACCGGGGTCGGTGCTCCTTCTCCTTACGGACCGCCTACCGGGTTAGCTGACGGGTTCGGGCGGGAGAGTTGCGCCCTACCGCAAGTCTGCGGATTCACCCCGGTTACTTCTGGGTCCCCGGCTCACGACCTTGTTGTGACTCGGCGGTGTCGAGTCGACGCCATCCCTGGTGGATGGCCGGATCCCGCTCGACGGTTCATCACATTAGGCAGCGTCGTTATCAATGCGCAACCACCGGACCTGTGAAATCCGTTGCGTGTCAAGCCTGTCGCAGTCAGTCAGGCATGAAAGTTTCCTACAGTACGCAGACATCGTCCGGAATCCATTGACGGGAGCGGCCACACGGACGAAGGTGACGACATAGATCAATCCGACTGGAGGTTCGATGCAGCGTCTCACCAAGCCGACGGGCAGGCGGATCCTGCTCAGCGTCGCGGTCGTCGGCGCCGCGACGCTCGTGCCGGTCAGCCCGGCACCCGCCGTGCCAGCCCCGACCGATACCAGACAGCAGCAGTACGCCGCCGCGTCCGCCGAGTACGGCGTACCGGAGAGCATCCTGCTCGGCGTGTCGTACCTGCAGTCGCGCTGGGACACCAACGCCGGCACGCCGAGCACGAGCGGCGGGTACGGCCCGATGCACCTCACCGACGCCGCGCACGTGGCGAGCCTGCCGGTACCCGGTCACCACGGCACCCACGAGGACCCGCGCGGCGACACCTCCCGCGAGGCGATCGAACTCGAACACCCCGCGCCGAACCCGCCGGACGAGGCGGCGCTGCGTACCCTCGGCACCGCCGCCGGACTGACCGGGGCCGGAGCCGAGGCGCTGCGTACCGACCCGGTGGTCAACATCCGCGGCGGCGCCGCGCTGCTCGCCGCGTACCAGCGGGAACTGGGTGCCCCGCAGGGTGCCGGCAGCGACCCGGCCGACTGGTACGGCGCGGTCGCGCGCTACTCCGGCGCCGACACCCGTGACGCGGCGGCCGCCTTCGCCGACGAGGTCTACTCGACGATCCGTACCGGCGCGACCCGGCGGACCGACGACGGCCAGCAGGTCAGTCTGGCCCGGCACGCCGGCCTCACCCCGGCGACGTCCTGGCTGGACCGGCTCGGCCTGCGCAAGCTGGCCCGCCCGGACGGGCTGGAGTGCCCGGACGACATCTCCTGCGAGTGGCTGCCGGCGCCGTACGAACTGCGCGGCGACGGAACGGTCCCGACCAGCTACGGCAACCACGACAAGGGCAACCGCCCGGCCCAGCAGAAGATCGAATACATCGTCATCCACGACGCCGAGGGCTACTTCGCCGGCACGACCCGGCTCGCCCAGGACAAGAACTGGGTGAGCTGGCACTACACGCTGCGCTCGGTCGACGGGCACATCGCCCAGCACCTGAAGGCCAAGGACGTCGGCTGGCACGCCGGCAACTGGTTCGTCAACGCCAAGGCGATCGGCCTGGAACACGAGGGCTTCGCCGCCCAGGGCACCTGGTACACCGAGGCGATGTACCGCACCTCCGCCAAGCTGGTGCGGCACCTGGCGCTGCGGCTCGGCATCCCGCTCGACCGGCAGCACATCATCGGGCACGACAACGTGCCCGGCACGCTCGCCAGCAACATGGGCAGCATGCACTGGGACCCGGGCCCGTACTGGAACTGGTCGCACTACTTCGACCTGCTGAAGGCGCCGTTCTGGAGCACCGGCACGCACCGTACCGGCCTGGTCACGATCGACCCGGACTTCGCGACGAACCGGCCGGCGTTCACCGGCTGCGAGGTCGCGGGCGTACCGTGCCCGTCGCGGGGGTCGTCGTCGGTGATCCTGCGCAGCGCGCCGAGCCCGGACGCGCCGCTCGTCAACGACCTGGCGAAGCGCCCCGACGGTACGCCGAACACGATGCACATCTCCGACCACGGAGCGCGGGCGTCGGCAGGGCAGACGTACGCGATCGCCGAGCGGCGCGGCGACTGGACGGCGATCTGGTATCTCGGGCAGAAGGCGTGGTTCCACAATCCGCCGTCGGCGCCGAACGGCAAGTGGTCGATCGGCCTGGTCGCCACCCCGAAGCCCGGCAAGGACACCATCCCGCTGTACGGCCGTGCCTACCCCGAGGCGGCGGCGTACCCGGCGGGGGTGCCCTACCAGACGATCTCCCCGTTGCAGTACACGATGAAGGCCGGCGAACGGTACGCCGTCGGTGACGTGCTGGGCAGCGAGTACTACCGGGCCAGCACGTACGAGGGCAACTCGCCCGGCGACTGGACGGTGATCCGCGGCGAGAAGACGTACGTGCAGATCCAGTTCGGACACCGGTTCATGTACGTGGACCGGGAGGACGTACAGATCCTCATGTCACCAGTCGGCGCTCCGCGCTGACCTACCCGTCTCCCATCGGCGCTCCGCGCTGACCCGTTCCAAAAGAATCGGCCCCCGCCGGGAGCGGGGGCCGATTCGTGGGAACAGGTGTCTATCCGGTTCCGACGCGCCGGAAGCCGACGACCGGCTTGCCCATCTGGTCGATGCTCGCCATCTGCACCGGTAGGCCGGCCCGGGGGGCGTGCACCGTGACCCCGTTGCCGAGATAGATGCCCACGTGGCTCAGGTCGCTACCGAAGAAGACCAGGTCTCCGGCTTTGGCATCGGCCCGGCTCACCGCGGTTCCACGGTTCCACTGCGCGCCGGTGTAGTGCGGCAGGGACACGCCGGCCCGGGCCCACGCGTACTGGGTCAGGCCGGAGCAGTCGAAGGAGTTCGGACCGGCCGCGCCCCACACGTACGGCTTGCCGATCTGGGCACAGGCGGTGG
Source organism: Polymorphospora sp. NPDC051019 (assembly GCF_040683055.1). Taxonomy (NCBI): domain Bacteria; kingdom Bacillati; phylum Actinomycetota; class Actinomycetes; order Micromonosporales; family Micromonosporaceae; genus Polymorphospora; species Polymorphospora sp. NPDC051019. The sequence continues at coordinate 64,004 of NZ_JBFBCH010000007.1, forward strand.
CCACGGCACGGTTCGGGTGGTTGGTCGGGCAGGTACCGATGCGGACCGGCGGGCCGATCGGGATGTTCATCTGGGCCTGCAGCCGCTCCAGGTTCTTGATCTCGGTGTCGATCTTCTTCTTCTTCGCCGCGAGATCGGCATCCTGCTTGCGCTGCTCGGTGATGACCGTCTCGAGGGTCATCTTCTCCGTCTCGTACTGCTCCTTCACGGTGACGACGCCGGCAACCTGCCGCTGCTCGTGGCGGGCCAGCATCCGGAGCATCGTCATCTGGTCGGCGAGGCTGTCCGGCGTGCCGACGGTGAGCAGCGCGTTGAGGCTCAACGACGGGCCGCCCTTGTACTGCCGGGTGGCGAGCAGGCCGATCCGCTCGGTCGCCATCTCGGTCTGCAACATCAGCGGCTGGATCTTCTTGTCGAGTTCGGCCGCCTTCTTCTCGTTGGCCTTCAACTCGACACGGACCTTGTTGTACTGCTCGATGATCGGTTCGAGTTCGTGCCACTTGTCGTTGATCTGCGCCTCGAGTTGGGCGGCGGTCGGCTGTGCCTGCGCCGGTATCCCGGGCAGCAGGGTCACGGCCAGCGCCGCGCTGAGGGCAAGGAGGACTCGCGCGCCGAGACGCGGCAATCGGTAACGGCTGGCCACCGGAGACCCCGACTCCTTAGTTGCGACCGCGGGCGCCTCTCGGGGGAAGAACGGAGGCCGACATCCACACACGGTCGGTGCCTCACCTTAGAGGTGTCTCCAAAGTGAATCAAGACGGCGCTCTGCCCTGACGCCTCCCTGGGCGCTCCCTGAACCCCGGCTGAGATCCGTTACAGGTACGTCAGTTGCCGGTCTTGGCCGGCGTGGTGTCGGGCTTGACCGAGCGCAGCAGGACGGTGGCGACGTCGACGACCTCGACGTTGTCCTCCTCGCCCTTGCCGGTCACCCCGTCGCCGAGCATCGTGTAGCAGAACGGGCAGCCGACCGCCACGGTCTTGGCCCCGGTGGACAGCGCCTCTTCGACCCGGTCGACGTTGATCCGCTTGCCGATCCGCTCTTCCATCCACATTCGAGCGCCGCCGGCTCCGCAGCAGAACGACCGCTCGGAGTTGCGCGGCATCTCGGTGAGCCCGCCGTCGACAGCGGACCCGAGCACCTCGCGCGGTGCGGCGAAGACCCGGTTGTGCCGACCGAGGTAGCACGGGTCGTGGTAGGTGACGCCGCCGTCGACCGGGGTGACCGGAGTCAGCTTGCCGCTGGCGACGAGGTGGGCGAGCAACTGCGTGTGGTGTACGACCTCGAACTTGCCGCCGAGTTCGCCGTACTCGTTGCCGAGGGTGTTGAAGCAGTGCGGGCAGGTCGCGACGATCTTCTTGACGCCGGCCTCGTTGAGGGTCTCGACGTTCTGCTGGGCCAGCATCTGGAAGACGAACTCGTTGCCGATCCGGCGGGCCGGGTCGCCGGAGCACGTCTCGCCCTCGCCGAGGATGGCGAAGTTGACGCCGGCCTCGTGCAGCAGGGTGGCGACCGCACGGGTGGTCCGCTTCGCCCTGTCCTCGAACGCCCCGGCGCAGCCGACCCAGAAGAGGTATTCGAAGTCTTCGACCTCGCCGACACGGGGCACCTCGAAGTCGAGGCCCTTGGTCCAGTCCTCACGGGTGTTCTGCGGGGCGCCCCACGGGTTGCCCTTGTTCTCCAGGTTGCGCAGCATCACGCCGGCTTCGGACGGGAAGGACGACTCGATCAGCACCTGGTAGCGGCGCATGTCGACGATGTGGTCGACGTGCTCGATGTCGACCGGGCACTGCTCGACACAGGCGCCACAGGTGGTGCAGGACCACAGCACGTCGGGGTCGATGACGCCGCCGTCCTCGGCCCCCCCGATCAGCGGGCGCTCCGCCTCGGCCAGCGCCAGTACGTCCAGGTGCGCGAGCTGGGCCGCGGTCGCCTTCTCCTCGCCGGTGAGGTCCTTGCCGCCGCCGGCGAGCAGGTAGGGCGCCTTGGCGTAGGCGTGGTCACGCAGGCTGAGCACCAGCAGCTTGGGCGAGAGCGGCTTGCCGGTGTTCCAGGCCGGGCACTGCGACTGGCAACGGCCGCACTCGGTGCAGGTGGTGAAGTCGAGCAGGCCCTTCCAGGTGAACTGCTCGACCTGGGCGACGCCGAACTGGTCCTTCTCCGGGTCGGCCTCCTCGAAGTCGAGCGGCTTGCCGTCGGACATCATCGGGCGCAGCGCGCCGAGCCCGGAGCCGGCGCTGCCGGGGTCGCGCTTGAAGAAGATGTTGAAGAAGGCCGAGAACCGGTGCCAGGCGACGCCCATGGTGACGTTCAGCGAGATCACGATCAGCCAGGTCATCGAGATGGCGATTTTGATCAGGGCGACGATGCTGAGGGCGGCCTCGGACGCCGGCAGCACCGACCCGAGGGCGTGCGACACCGGGGTGGCCCACACCGGGTAGTCGAAGTGGTCGGTGGCGACCTTGAACCCACGGATGAAAAAGCCGCAGATCAGGATCGTGAAGATGACCCATTCGACGAAGTAGGCCTGCCACATGGTGGAGCCGGTGAAGCGGGACAGCCCGCGGGCCCGGGTCGGACGGTTGATCAGTCGGATCACCATCAGGACCGCGATACCCACGAACCCGAGTACGCCGATCAGCTCGGTGAGCAGCCCGTACGGCAGCCAGCCGCTGAGCAGGGGCAGGCCAACCCTCGGGTTGACCACCTCGAAGTACGCCTCGAGCACCAGGGTCGACAGGGCGATGAAGGCGATCATCACGAACCAGTGCGCGGCCCCGACGACGCCCCACCGGAGCATCCGGGTGTGGCCGGCGATCTCGACCAGCATCGTCTTGAGGCGGGTGCCCCGGTCGGTCAGCCGCTCCGGAGCCGGCTGGCCGAGCCTGACGACCGCGACCATCCGGCGGACCGCACGGACCGCCAGCCATACCGCCACCGCGGTGATCGCGGCGGCGAGGACCGTAGTGACGATCTGGACTGTGCCCATGCCTGGCCTCCCGGTCTGCCTGGGTACGGCTGATGACCGGGGGGACGACCGGCCATGCGATGCAGCCTACGCGCCAGGTTACCCGTCAGTAACGTGAGAGTCCCAACAGGCGGGCCGCATCATCCTGCGGCCACCTTAAGGCTCGTTACGGCAACATGATCGGCGGCCGCCCCTGGGGACGGCCGCCAACTTTGTCACACGCCTGTGGAAAACCTGTGGATAACAGGGTCGCCGGTCAGCGCCAGCGGGACAGCAGGATCAGCGAGCTGACCATGGCCCCGAAGCCGACCGCCAGGTTCCAGTAACCCCAGGTGGCGACCGGGTAGGCCGTCTCGGACAGGTAGTAGACGACCAGCCAACCGATGCCGAAGACAATCAATGAAACCGCGGCGATCGGAAGCCAGATCGGGCTAGGCTTGCGGGTCGCGGCTGTCGAAGTCGGGCGCACGTCGGTCGGCGGGGTGTACACCTTCTTCTTGCGAACCTGGGACTTTGGCACGACGCTCTCCTGAGTGAGGGGTTGATCCTCGTCCGGCCTGACAACCGGACGCAGGGGCGACGGTCCATGGCCAATAATGTTCGAGAGCTAGCGTAGTCAAGACAACGCGCTCAGGCCACGTATGGGTTGAAGACAGGTACGTACAGCGTGCCGGCCCGATGCGGCCGGGCCGCGAACCAGCCGGGCCGGACGACGGTCCGGACGACGATCGATGCCGTCCGGAGCGGCGGAGGGAGGCAACGTGGAATACACCTCGGGCGCCGCCTCTTGGCGCCAGGTGTTCCGCCGCGTCGCCGCCGGACTCAGGTGGCGGCCCGCCAGGTCACGTCGCACCGGCTGGAGTGTCGGAGTGCCGCTGATCGCCCTCGCCGCCGGCCTGCTCTTCACCACGACCGCGACCACCGCCGACGGCACCGCCCTCCGCGAGGACCGCCGGCCCCAGCTCACCCAACTGATCGAAGAGCGCCGCCAGCAGGTCACCGACAGCGAGGAACGGGCCGCGCGGCTGCGGGCACAGGTCACGGCTCAGGCCGAGGAGTTCGCCGGCTCGGACGCGCCGATCGCCGAGCAGCGCAACCGCGCCGAGTCGAGCCGGCAGGCAGCCGGATTCACCGCGATGCGCGGACCCGGTCTGGTCGTTGAACTCAACGACGCACCACAGGTCGGCGAGGGCAACCGGCCGGATGCCGCGACCAACGACGACCTCGTGGTGCACCAGGGCGATGTCCAGGCCGTTGTCAACGCCCTCTGGGCCGGTGGAGCCGAAGCGATGTCGATCATGGATGTGCGCGTGCTGTCGACAAGCGCTGTACGCTGCGTAGGCAACACGCTGTTGCTCCACGGGCAGGTCTACTCGCCACCGTTCAAGATCGCTGCAATCGGGGATCCCGCCCACCTTCAGCGGGCGCTGACCGAGTCCGAGGGGGTCCAGTTGTTCAAGGACGCCGTTGACCACTACCAGCTCGGTTACCGAGAGTCGGTCGAGACCGATCTGAGTGTGCCAGCCTACGACGGTTCGAGTGCCCTGCGCTCGGCGAGGGTGCCAGAGTGAATCCCATGAGCGGCGATGGGCCCGAGAGGCGTAACGGTCGCCATCGCGCGACCGGCACAGACGACGCCACAGCGTTGATTCCCAGGGTCACCGACGCGACCCCCGAACAGCCACCGACCCCCGCTCCCCCTCCGACCGGCCCCGCCTACCCGCCGCCCCCGGCCAGCCCCGCGTACCCGCCACCCATGGCCGGCACCGGCTACCCCTCACCCACGGCCGGCACCGGCTATCCCTCGTCCCCGCCTGGCCCCGGCCACCCCTCGCCCACGGCCGGCACCGGCTACCCGCCGCACGCGGCCGTCCAGGCCACGCCCGGCCAGGTGGACCACCCGTCCGACCAGCGCGGCTACGACCAACCCCCGACGGCGGGCCAGCACCCGGTCGGCGCCGCCCGCCCCGACCCGTACGAGCCGCACCGGGCGGTCCCCCGGCCACCGGTCCCCGGCGAGCAGCCGTCGGCCGGAGCCCGACCGGTGGCCGGGGTCGCCGGACCGTCCACCGCCCACCGCTTCGCCGGCCGGCCGGAGGGAGGGCCGCCCCCCGGCCCGCCCACCGACGGCGGGTTCGGACCGCAGCCCGGGCCGCCTCCCGGCCCCGACCTCGGCCGCCCGCAGGCCGACGGTCCACAGATGCGTCCCCCGCTCGCCACCGGACCGCTCGACGACGGCCGGATGCCGGAACCCCGGCCACGGCCCCGGCCGGCGCCCACCCCGCGCGGCGGTCCGTTGTGGCCCGACAACCCGATACGGCGCGACCAGCCGGGCGACGGTCACCCCGGCCAGCCACCGGCGGCACCCGGACACCAGCCCTCTCCACCCCGGCCGCCGCAGGTCGCGCCACCGCCCGGCCCGGCGGACGCTTCGACGGCGGTCATCCCACTCGACACCGCGTCGACCGCGGTCATCCCGCTCGACCTGTCGTCGACGGTGATCATCCCGCCGGTAAGGGGCCGGGATGACCGGTCGGTGGCATCGGCCGGCGCACCGTTGCCGGGCGACCAGACCGCTCCCCTGTCGCGGGCCGCGGCGGCCGGCGCGCGGACCGGCGACACCGACCTCCGTTCCGCGTCCGGAGTCACCGCTGCGGACAGTGCCCGCACCGGAGACGACGGTGACCGCGGCACGGCCCGGGTCGACCCGGTGGCGGCCGCCCAGGCCCGGGCCGCGAAGGCCGCTGCCGCCGGTGCCACGGCCTCGGCCGGCGGCGAATCCGGCGACGGCGCGGCCGACAAGCCCCGCCGGGGCGAGAAGGTCGTCCAGCTTCGCCCGCACCGCACCGACGAGGGATACAAGAGCGTCTACTCGGAACTGACCCGCCCGTCGTTCGGTTCCCGGCTGCGCGGCAGCGTGCGCGTCGCCGGCGAGGTTCTGATCACCTTCGGTCTCGTGGTGCTGCTCTTCGCCGGTTACGAGATCTGGGGCAAGGGCGTGGTGGTCGACGCCCATCAGAGCGACCTGAGCGAGCAACTGGCCCAGCAGTGGGACCAACCCACCGACCCGACGGTCGGCCCCACGCCGGCGGCCAGCGGCTCCCCGACCCCGGCGGTCACCGGCAAGCCGATCGCCGGCCTCTACATCCCGAAGTTCGGGCAGAACTGGATCGTGGTCGAGGGCGTCAGCCAGAAGGACATCCGGTACGCACCGGGCCACTATCCCAAGAGCGCCATGCCCGGTCAGATCGGAAACTTCTCGGTCGCCGGGCACCGCAACCGGGCCACGTTCTGGCGCCTCGACGAACTCCGGAACGGCGATCCGATCGTCCTGGAGGCGAAGAACGACTGGTACGTCTACCAGGTCACCCGCGTACACATCGTCAAGCCGTCGCAGGTCGAGGTGGTCGAGCCGGTACCGGGTCAGTTCGGCGCCAAGCCGACCAAGGCGATGCTGACCCTGACCACCTGCAACCCGAAGTTCGACAACTACGAACGCCTGATCGTGCATGCCGAACTGACCCGCAGCCAGCCCAAGTCCGACGGCCGGCCGGGCGAACTGGGAGGCTGATCGACGTGTACGCCTGGATCTGGCGGAAGCTGCCGTTCGGGCTGCCCGGCAAGCTCATCGGATCGCTGCTGATCACCATGAGCGTGCTGGCCCTCCTGTGGTTCTTCGTCTTCCCCTGGGCCGAGCCGTTGCTTCCCTTCGACGACGTGCAGGTCACCCAGGATGGTGGCGAACCGGGCGGCGGGACACCCGACGGCGGCCCCGGCCCGGACACCGGTGAGCCCGGCAGCGGTGACGGCCACGACATCCCGTACGACACCGAGCAGAACAACCCCGCACCCACCCCCTCGGCGAGCAGGTGACGTCCGTGCGCGTTCTCGTGATCGACAACTACGACTCGTTCGTCTTCAACATCGTGCAATACCTCGGGCAGCTCGGGGTCGAGTGCGACGTACGACGAAACGACGAGATCGACGTGGCCGAAATCGGGCAGCTCGGCGCCGCCGGCATCCTGCTCTCTCCCGGTCCGGGCGCACCCGAGCGTGCCGGCATCTGCCTCGACGTGATCCGGGAATACGCCGGAAAGCTGCCGATCTTCGGCGTCTGTCTCGGCCACCAGGCCATCGGGGCGGCGTTCGGGGCGACCGTGACGCGGGCACCCGAACTCCTGCACGGCAAGACCTCGCAGGTGCACCACGAGGGCAGCGGCGTGCTGGCCGGCCTGCCCGACCCGTTCACCGCCACCCGCTACCACTCGCTCGCGGTGGTACGGGAGACGCTGCCGGACGAGATCGAGGTGACCGGCTGGACCGGGTCCGGGGTGGTGATGGCGATGCGGCACCGCACGCTGCCGATCGAGGGCGTGCAGTTCCATCCCGAGTCGGTGCTGACCGAGGGCGGCCACATCATGCTCGCCAACTGGCTGGCCGCCTGCGGTCGGCCCGAGGCCCTCGACCGGGCTCCCGCCCTGGCCGCCGAGGTCGACACCCGTCGCCTGGCGGCCTTCGCCGGCGCCTGACCAGCACCGCAGCCGCCGCCCCGACGAACAGGCGCTCCGACCGCTGGGGTCGGAGCGCCGGGTCAGGGAACGGTTAGTTGTTGCCGCGCCCGTTGAAGGGCGGCAGGGACGGAATCACTCCCGCACCGCCGCCGTCTCCACCTCCGCCTCCGTCACTGGGCGTCGGCGTCGGGGTGGTCGGCGTCGGGGTGGGCGACTCGGTGGGTTCCGCGCGCGGCTGGGTCACCGTGATGGTGATCGTCGTACCGCGCTTCGCCTCCTGGTTCGCACCCGGGTTCTGAGCGGTGACCCGACCGGGGTCGTCGCTCTCCTGTCCCTCCCGGACGGTGACCTCGAAGTCGGCGTTTCGCAGGGTGGTGGTTGCCTCCGACTGGCCCATCCCCACCACGTTCGGCACGCTTCGGAGCAAACCGTTGGAGAGCTCGACGACGACCTTGGTGCCCGGCTCCACGTCCTTGCCCGCGTCCGGGACCTTGACCACCTGGTCCTTGGACTGGCTGCTGTCGACGGGCTTCCACTCCGGCACCAGTTTGGCGTCCTCCAGTGCCTTCTGCGCACCGGTCTTGTTGTAGCCCGCCAGGTCGGGAATCGTGACGAGTTCGGCGCCACCGCAGACCTGGAGGGTGACCTCCTGCCCGGGTTCGATCCGCTCGCCGGCGGCCGGGGCCTGGGTCAGGACGTTGTTGAGCACGCAGTCGTCCTGTTTGATCACATTGCTGACGACCTTGAGGTTGGCTCCCTCGAGTTCCGCCGTGGCGGCGGCGACCGGCTTGTCGACCACCCCCGGCACGGTCACCAGATCGGGTTCGTCGTTCCCGGCCGCGATGAGCCCGGCGATCAACGCGATCACCGCGAGCACGCCCAGGGCGCTGAGCGCGGCCAGTACCCAGGCGGACGCCTTACGGCGGCGGGGATCGCCGACCCGGGCCGGCGCCGGTCCGCCGCCGGCCTGGCGGGTCGTCGCCGACGGCGCCATCGCCATCGTCTCGTCTTCCCGCATCACCGGGGTGGCCATGACGGGTCGGCCGTTGGCCGCCCGCAGCAGGTCGGCGCGCATCTCGCCGGCGCTCTGGTAGCGGTTGAGCGGGTTCTTCGACAGCGCCTTGAGCACGATCGCGTCGATCGCCGGGGTGACCTCGGGGTTGATCTCGCTCGGTGCCCGGGGGTCTTCCCGGACGTGCTGGTAGGCGACGCTCACCGGGCTGTCGCCGACGAACGGCGGGTGGCTGCACATCAGTTCGAAGAGCACGCACCCGGCGGCGTAGACGTCGGAGCGGGCGTCGACGGCCTCGCCGCGGGCCTGCTCGGGTGACAGGTACTGGGCGGTGCCGATCACGGCGCTGGTCTGGGTCATCGTCGTCGCACCGCTGGCCAGCGCCCGCGCGATGCCGAAGTCCATGACCTTGACCGCGCCGTTCTGGGTGAGCATGACGTTGCCGGGCTTGATGTCCCGGTGGATGATCCCGTGCCGGTGGCTGAACTCCAGCGCGGCGCACATGTCGGCGGTGAGTTCGAGCGCGCGGCGGGGCATCAGCCGCCCCTCGGCCGCGAGGACCTCCTTCAACGTACGGCCGTTGACGAACTCCATGACGATGAACGGGATCGTCTCGCCGGTCGCGGCGATCTCCTCGCCGGTGTCGTAGACGGCGACGATGGCGGGGTGGTTGAGCGAGGCGGCGTTCTGCGCCTCCCGGCGGAACCGCATCTGGAAGGTGGCGTCGCGGGCCAGGTCGGTCCGCAACATCTTGATCGCGACGTCGCGGCCCAACCGGAGGTCACGGCCGTGGTGCACCTCCGCCATGCCGCCGTAACCGAGCAGCTCGCCGACCTGGTACCTGCCACCCAGCAGTCGGGCCTGCGCAGTCATCTCGTCTCAAGTCCTTCGTTCATGTGGTCGTCGCCCCGCCCAGCAGTCGGGCGCTCTCCACTCGACGGTACGGCGCGTTCGGCGAGTCGTCGCGCTCGACAGCCATCTGAATACTTGTCGTGACGTTCGGTGACCGCAGTTCGGCGCTGCCGAAGAGGTCGTTCTTCCGGCTCCAGTAGGCGGCGCCGAAGGAACAGACCAGGACCAGGAGGCCGAGCAGCACCGCCATCAGGAACAGGACCGGTCGACTGGCGCCCCGTTGCGGGTGGGCCGGAGCCGGGGGCTGCTGATAGCCGTACGTGTGGTCGGGCTGCTGCGGCCGGGCGGTGGGGATCGAGGCCGCCCCCCGCGTGTAGCCGCCGGCGGCCGGGCTGGCGGGAGCGGCGTGCTGCATCGATCCGGTCGCCGGCGCGCCCTGGGCCGGTAGCGGGCCGGAGCTGGCCGGCGGGTAAGCCGGCATCATCCGGGTGCCGCCCGGCCCGGAGGTCGGGGCGGTCGGTGGTGCCGAGGCCGGCTTGTTCATCGGGACGGCGGGGCTGCCGGGCGGACCGACGGGCCGGTTGGGCGCGGTCGGGGGGCCGCTCGGGCGGCCGGGACCGGACAGTTCCGCCGCGACCTGACGGGCCGCCACGGCGAGCGCCGCGGCGGACGGCCAGCGACCTCCGGGGTCCTTGGCCATCGCCCGTTCCACGATCGACCGGACCGGGGGCGGGATGTCGCCGGGCAGTGGCCGCGGGGTGTCCCGCACGTGCATCATCGCGATGGCCAGCGGGTTGTCGCCCTCGAACGGCCGGTGCCCGGACAGGCACTGGTAGGCGACCACACCGAGCGCGTAGACGTCGGACGCGGGAGTCGCGGTGCTGCCGGCCGCCTGCTCCGGGGAAATGTACGACGCGGTGCCGAGCACCGATCCGGCTGCGGTGAGCTGGGCGACCATCGCCGAGCGGGCGATACCGAAGTCGGTGAGGACCAGGGTGCCGTTGGGACGTACGAGGAGGTTGCCGGGCTTGACGTCCCGGTGCACGATGCCCTTGTCGTGGGCGGCCTGCAGCGCGTCGGCCGCCTGGGCGACCAGGGCCATGGTCCGTGCCGGGGTCAGCCGGCCGACCCGGCCGAGGGTCCGCGACAGCGCGTCGCCTTCGACGTACTCCATGACCAGGAAGGCGATCTGCTGGTCGCTGCCGTAGTCGTAGACGTCGACGACGCCCGGGTGGTTGATGGTCGCCATGGTCCGCGCCTCGCCACGGAACCGTTCGGCGAAGCCCGGCTCCTCCACCAGCGACGGCAGTAGGATCTTGACCGCGACGGTGCGACCGAGCACCTCGTCGGTGCCGCGCCAGACGTCACCCATCCCACCGCCGGCGATGCGCTCGTCGAGACGGTAGCGGTTGCCTAGCAGTACGCCAGGGCTGAGCATGTCACCTGCCTCCCGCGTCCGCGATGACGGCGCGCATGATCTGTGCGGTGATCCGGGCGGCCTCGCCACTGCCGCCGCTGCCGGCGTTTTCGAGGACGACCGCGACCGCCGAGAGCGGCTGCCCGTCCTTCATCACGTAACCGATGAACCAGCCGTGGTCGTCGTCGTTCTCGCCGGCCTGGGCGGTGCCCGTCTTGCCGCCCACCGTGTAGCCGTTGATCCGCGCGTTGCGCCCGCTGCCGTTCTCCACGACGCTGACCATCATGGCCTGCAGGTCGCCGGCGACCTGGGTGCTGACCGGCCGGCGCAGCTCCCGCGGGGCGGCGGTGTAGTAGTTGGTGGTGCGGTCCGGTCCGAGCAGCTGCTGCACCAGGTAGGGCCGCATCTGGGAGCCGTTGTTGGCGACCGCGGCCGCGATCAGGGCGCCTTCGAGCGGCGTCATCCGTACGTTGTTCTGCCCGATCGAGGACTGGGCCAGGGCCGCCTGGTCGTCGCTGCCGTCCGGGTTCTGGATGTCGCCGGTGCGGCTGGCCGCGACCGGCAGCCCGCCCTCGCCCAGCCGGCCGACGTTGAGTTCCTCGTCCTCGAAGCCGAACTGGGCCGCCTTCTCCTTCAGCTTGGCGGCGCCGAACTGGACGCCGAGCTTGGCGAAGCCCGTGTTGCACGACTCGGTGAGCGCCTCGATCAGCGTCACCTCGTCCTCGGGACAGATCGACGGGGCGGCGTTACGGATGTCGGTGCCGGACGTCGGCGGCCGGTAGACCGGGCCGGCGGGGATCCGGGTGTCCCGGGTGATTCCGTTCTCCAGGGCGACCGCGGCACCGATCACCTTGAACGTCGAGCCGGGTGGCAGCACCTCGGCCAGCGCCCGGTTCTTCAGCGGGCCGTTCCGGTCGGCCTCGTACTTGTTGTAGGCGGCCTCGGCTGTCGACGAATCGTGGCTGGCCAGTGGGTTCGGGTCGAAGCTCGGCATCGAGACGAGAGCCTGGACGGCACCGGTGCGCGGATCGATGGCCACCGCCGCGCCCCTGGTGGCGCCGACCCGGTTGTTGGACAGTTCCTTGAAGGCCGTCTCCTGGGCCCGCTGGGACAGGCTGAGCAGCACGTTGCCACCCGCCGTCTGGTCGCCGGTGAACATGTCCTTCAGCCGGTCGGCGAAGAGCTGGTCGCTGGTGCCGGCGAGGAAGTCGTTCTCGATCCGCTCGATGCCGACGGCCGCGCCGTTGACCGGCTTGTAGCCGAGGACGTGGGCGTAGACCTCACCCTCGGGGTAGGTGCGCAGGAACCTGAGCTGCCCACCGGTGTCCTCGGTGCCGGCGAGCGCGCTGCCGCCGGCCTCGATGTTGCCGCGCTTGCGCTCGTATTCGGCGACCTGGACCCGGCCGTTGTAGTCGCTCGTCCGGTATTCGTCGGCCTTGTAGGCCTGCACCCAGTTGAGGTTCGCGAAGAGCAGGCCGAAAAGAATCATGACGACCACGCCGACGCGGCGCAGTGGGGCGTTCACGGCCGGATCACCTCCGTCGGGGCGCCGTGCAACTGCGCCGGTGGGGTGCCGGGGGTCCGGGCCGGTGCGGCACCGGTCACCGGGCTACGGGCGGCATGGGATATCCGCAACAGCATCGCCACGAGCAGCCAGTTGGCCATCAGCGAGGAACCACCGGCGGACATGAACGGCGTGGTCAGACCGGTGAGGGGGATCAGGCCGCTGATGCCGCCGACGATCACGAAGACCTGGAGGGCGATGGTGAACGCGAGCCCGCCGGCCATCAGCTTGCCGAACGAGTCGCGGACCGCCAGGCCGGCCCGCAGGCCGCGCTCGACGATGAGCAGGTAGATCACCAGCAGCGCGGAAAGGCCGAAGAGGCCGATCTCCTCGCCCATCCCGGCGAAGATGAAGTCGTTGTGCACCTCGGGCACCTGGGTCGGCTGCCCACCGCCGGGACCGGTGCCGAAGAGCCCGCCGGTGCCTAGGCCGAGTAACCCTTGGACCAGTTGGAAGCCGCTGTTGTACGGGTCGCCGAACGGGTCGAGCCAGATCTCGGCGCGCTGGTAGAAGTTGGCGAACGGGCCGCCGATCGCGCTGCCCAGGAAGTAGGCGAGGAAGGCACCGCCGAAGAACAGCAGCAAGCCGATGATCATCCAGCTCGCGCGTTCGGTGGCGATGTAGAGGGTCACCACGAACATGCCGAAGTAGAGCAGCGAGGTGCCCAGGTCCTTCTGGAAGACGAGGACCATCAGGCTGAAGAGCCAGACGACCACGACCGGCCCGAGGTCACGGCCGCGCGGGAAGTCGATGCCGAGGAAGCGGCGGCTCGCCAGCGAGAGTACTTCCCGTTTGCGGACCAGGTAGTAGGCGAAGAACACCAGCAGGGCCAGCTTGGCGAACTCGCCGGGCTGGATCGAGAAACCGCCGACCTTGATCCACAGCTTGGCGTTGTTGACCTCGGAGAACCGGGCCGGCAGCACCGCGGGGATCATCATCAGCACGAGCCCGGCCAGGCCGAGGGTGTAGGCGTAGCGGGACACCGCCCGGTGGTCCCGGATCACGATCAGCAGTCCGGCGGCGAGGATCAGCGAGGCGAGGGTCCAGGCCAGCTGCCGGCCACCGGTGCCGGCGAAGATCGGGAAATCGATGCGCTCGGCCGGGGCGACCTCGGCCAGGTCCAGCCGGCGCAGGAACCCGACACCCAAGCCGTTGAGCAGGGCGACCGCCGGCAACAGGACCGGATCGGCGTACGGGGCCAGAAACCGGACGACCACGTGCAGGGCCAGGTAGACGGCCGACAGGACCGCGGCCGGAACCCAGAAGTCCAGGGTCACCGTGTCGAGCATGTTGGCCTCGACGGTGGCCGAGTAGGCAGCCACCAGCACCATGGCGACCAGCAGTAGCGCCAACTCGGAGTTGCGCTTGGTGTTGGTCGCCGCGAAACGCGGCATCTCACCCGTCGCTGCGGGTGTGGCTGCCGGTCCGGCGGAGGCGGTCACGCGTGATCCCTCAACTCGTGGAAGTCGACGCTCAGTCGATCGGCCGGCAGCTTGCCGGGTCGACAGGCAGGACCGTTTCGGAGGGTGGGGTGTCCGGCGTCGAAGTGGGTGCGGTGGGCGTTGGGCTGGCGTCGGCGCTCGGCGAACCGCTCGGGGACGGCGAGCCGCTGGGCGACGGGGAGCGGGTCGCCGAACTCGTCGGCTCGGTCGCCTCCGGGGTCGGGGACGGGGTGGGAGTGGGGGTCGGGCTGGGGCTGGGCGCGCACAGCGGCTTCAGGTTGGGGTTGCTCGGGACGTCGTCGGTCAGGTCGGCGAGCCGCCGCTGGGCGTCCGACTCGTTCGACGCCTGGATGCCCTGCTTGACCTGCTCCTGCGCGGCGGCGGTCAGTTCGTCGAGACCGGTGGTGCTGGTCTGGTGCACGCTGGAGAGGTTGAAGCCGGCGATCTGCCCGGGCACGCCCCGGAAGATCGCGAGTTGTCCCTCTTCAGTGGCACCGACGTAGTACTGCCGCTGGGTGTAGCTCCAGCCGAACCAGAGACCACCGCCGAGGATGCCGAGCAGCACGACCAGCAGTAGCGCGGTGCGTACCGGGTGCCGGCGGGGGCGTTCGGGATCGTCCTCCTGGCCCCCCTGCTCCGACCCGGAATCCGGGCTCGACGGGCGGGGGGCGGCGAGCGCGGCGGAGGCCCGGCCGGCCGGGGTGGAGACGTCGACCGGGGTCGCCATGCCACGGTCGCGGGCGGCGGCGCCGCCGACAATCGGTGCGGCCTCGAGGATGTCCTGGTCGGTGGCGTCGGCGATGATGACGGTGATGTTGTCCGGGCCACCACCACGCAGCGCGAGTTGGACCAGCCGCTCCACGCACTGGCCCGGGTCGACGTAGTCCCGCATCGTCTCGGCGATGGTGTCGGCGCTCACCACACCGGACAGGCCGTCGCTGCAGAGCAGATAGCGGTCGCCGGGAAGGACCTGGCGTACGGAGTATTCGGGGTCGATGTCGCGCCCGTCGAGCGCCCGGGTCAGCAGTGAGCGCTGGGGGTGGCTGCTCGCCTCTTCGAGGGTGATGCGTCCCTCGTCGACCAGCATCTGGACGTAGGTGTCGTCCTTGGTGATCTGGGCGAACTCGCCGTCGCGGAGAAGGTAGGCGCGGGAATCGCCGATGTGGACCATGCCGATCTTGCTGCCCGAGAAGAGGGTCGCTGTCAGCGTGGTGCCCATGCCCTCCAACTGAGGGTTGGCATCGACTGTTCCCCGAAGTTGCTGGTTGGCGGTGTCGACGGCCGACCGAAGCGCGTCGACGAGGGCGTCACCGGGGACGTCCTCGTCGAGCGGGGCCATCGCACCGATGACGATGTTGCTGGCGACGTCACCGGCGGCCATGCCGCCCATGCCGTCGGCCACAGCGAGAAGCCGCGGGCCGGCGTAGACGGAATCCTGGTTTCCGTCTCGGATCAGACCGCGGTCGCTGTGTGCCGCATAACGCAGGGTCAGAGTCATGGCCGTAACTCGAGGGAAGTGCGGCCGATCCGAATCGGCACGCCGAGGGGGACGGGGGTTGGTCCGGTGACCTTATCGCGATCGAGGTAGGTCCCGTTAGTCGAGCCGAGGTCTTCGACGAACCACTGTCCGGCGCGCGGCACGAGGCGGGCGTGACGTGCGGAGGCATAGTCGTCGGTGATCACCAGGGTCGAATCCTCGGCACGGCCGATGGTGATCTGGGATTCACCCAGGGTTATTCGGGTGCCGGCAAGTTGGCCGGCGGTTACCACCAACTGGTGGGCGGCGCGCCCCCGTTTCACCTTCGCCGGCCTCGCGGCCGCCTGGCTGGTCGACGCGCCGACCCCCCGTGGCGCGGCGACCAGACGGCTGGACCGTGATCCGGCGAAGAGGTCCCGGCGGATCACCCCGACGACCGTGAACACGAAGATCCACAGAAGGATGATGAACCCGAACCGGGCGGTGGTGATGACAAAAGGGGGCAAGGTCCTTAGCCGTCCACTCGGAACGTGAGGGTGGTCGTTCCGAGCTGGATCATGTCACCCGGGTTGAGGGCAACGGCGGAAACCCGCTGGCCGTTGACCATCGTCCCGTTGGTCGATCCGAGATCGGTCAGGACCACCTGGCCGCCGTCGAAGTCGAGCCGGGCATGGCGGCGGGAGATGCCGACGTCGGGCAGCCGCAGGCTGGCCTGATCGCCCCGGCCGATCACGGTCGAGCCCATTTGCAGCGGATAGGTGCGGCCGTCACCGGACACCAGCCGGATGTTACGACCACCGGCCCCCTGCCCCGGCGGCTGGCCGTAGCCACCCCCCTGGTCGTACGGCGGGTAGCCCTGCTGCTGCGGTGGCGCGTCGTAGGACTGCGGCGGCACCGGAGCCACCTCGCCACCGGTGTAGACCTCTGCGGTCACCCGGAACATGCCGGTGTCGAGCCCGTCACCGCGCTCGATCTCGACGATCACGTCGCCGTAGACCGTCCATGCCTGCTCGCCGATGAACTCGGCCTGCGACTGCGCCAGTTCCTGGGCGAGCGCGGCAGCGTAGGGCGCGAGGCGGCTGTGGTCGTAGGGCGAGAGATCGATCACGTAGCGGTTGGGCACGAGGGCGCGCCCACCGGCCAGGATCGCCTTGTGCGCCTCAGCCTCCCGCTGCATGGCGTTGAGGATCTCCACGGGGTGGACGACCCCCTTGAACACCTTCGCGAAGGCCCCCTCAACCAGGCCTTCAAGACGCTTCTCGAAGCGTTGCAGCACGCTCACCGGCTCCTCCTCGGGTTCCGAGGACATGATGGTATCCGGCCGAGGCACATGGAGTCCGCATGCCGATCGACCGCTCGCAGCCGGCCTGTCCTTGGGGGCCGGATTTGCCGTGCTATTGTTCCCAGGCGCCGCGAGCGGGAACCAGCCGGGAACCCTCAGTTGTGAGGATCCACCCGGCTAGGGGAACTCTCTCGCGACGCACCATGGGACAGCGTAATATGTCTCGGCAGCCGCCGAAGGGCGGGTTCGGGACATAACTATGTCGTGTCCCGATGGGGAAGTGGCGGAATGGCAGACGCGCACGGTTCAGGTCCGTGTGCCCGAAAGGGCGTGGGGGTTCAACTCCCCCCTTCCCCACCATGACGAAGGGCTCCGCACCATGCGGAGCCCTTCCTTCGTACCGGGGTCGATCCGGGCGGCGTTATGCTCCGGTGACCTTCAACCATCCCACCCCCGAATTCTGGAGTGACGTGTGACTGTCGCGCTGGTGACCGGATCCGGCGGTCTGATCGGCTCGGAGGCGGTGCGGCACTTCGCCGGGCTGGGCCTCGACGTGGTCGGCATCGACAACGACATGCGCCGGGAGTTCTTCGGCGCCGAGGCGTCCACCGCCTGGAACGTGTCGCGGCTGACCAGCGAACTAGGTACGGCGTACACGCACCATGCCGCCGACATCCGCGACCGGGACGCGCTCGCGGAGATCTTCCGGCGCTACGGCCGCGACATCGCGGTCGTGATCCACACGGCGGCCCAGCCGTCGCACGACTGGGCGGTGCGCGACCCGTTCACCGACTTCGACGTCAACGCCGGCGGGACCCTCAACGTCCTGCAGAACGTGCGTGAGCACTGCGTCGAGGCGCCGTTCATCCACTGCTCCACCAACAAGGTGTACGGCGACCGGCCCAACTCGCTGCCGCTGGTCGAACTGGAGACCCGCTGGGAGATCGAGCCGGGTCACCCGTACGAGGCGGGGATCAAGGAGGACATGTCGATCGACGCGTGCCTGCACTCGGTCTTCGGGGCCTCCAAGGTCGCCGCCGACGTGATGGTGCAGGAGTACGGTCGCTACTTCGACATGAAGACCGCCTGTTTCCGAGGCGGCACGCTCACCGGCCCGGCGCACTCGGCGACCGAACTGCACGGTTTCCTCGGGTATGTCATGCGCTGCAACATGGAGCGCCGCACCTACAAGATCTTCGGCTACAAGGGCAAGATGGTCCGCGACGCGATCCACAGCCACGACGTGGTCGCCGCGTTCGAGGCGTTCTTCCGGGCGCCGCGGTCGGCGGCGGTCTACAACCTGGGCGGTGGCCGGCACTCCAACACATCGCATCTGGAGGCGTTCGCCATCGCCGAACGGATCACCGGAATCGGGATGGTCACCGAATACCACGAGGCCAACCGGATCGGCGACCACCAGTGGTGGATCGGCTCCAACGAGGCGTTCCAGGCCGACTACCCGGACTGGAAGCAGGTCTACGACGTCCCGATGATCCTTCAGGAGATCTACGAGGCGAACGTCGACAAGTGGGTGCCGAAGGCATGAGCGAGCGCAGCGAGCGAATCGGTCGGCTCAGGTTGCCGCATGGCGGCCGCGAGCGCAGCGAGCGGACGGCATGAGCGAGCGGAGTGGGCAGGGCCTCATGATTGCCAAGGGCAAGAAGAACGTGCTGGGCGTCCTGGTCGACGCCACCGACTACGCGGCGGCCACCGAGCAGGTGATCGCCGCCGCCCACGAGCGCCGGCCGCTGGCGCTGACCGCGCTGGCCGTGCACGGGGTCATGACCGGGGTGCTCGACAAGGCGCACAACGCCCGGCTGAACTCCTTCGACCTGGTGACCCCGGACGGCCAGCCGGTGCGCTGGGCGCTCAACCTGCTACACAAGGCCGGGCTGACCGACCGGGTCTACGGGCCGAACCTGACTCTGAAAGTGCTGGAGCGGTGCGCGGCCGACGGGCTGCCGGTCTATCTCTACGGCTCGACCGACGAGACGCTGGCCCGGCTGGTGCCGGCGCTGGAGCGGATGTTCCCGGCGCTGAAGCTGGCCGGTGTCGAGGCGTCGAAGTTCCGGGCGGTGGAGCCGGGTGAGGACGCGCGGATCGCCGACCGGATCCGGTCGTCGGGTGCCCGGCTGGTCCTGGTCGGCCTGGGGTGTCCCCGGCAGGAGGTCTTCGCCTACGCGATGCGGCCGCTGCTCGACATGCCGCTGATGGCGGTCGGGGCGGCGTTCGACTACCACGCCGGGCTGCTGCGCAATCCGCCGCCGTGGATGCAGCGGGTGGGCCTGGAGTGGCTGTGGCGGCTCGGCCTGGAGCCGAAGCGGCTGTGGCGTCGCTACGTCATCCTCAACCCGGCCTACCTGAGCCGGCTGGCCGCGCAGAAGACCGGGCTCTGGAAGGCCACCCCGCCGCCGCCGGCGACTGAGCGCCCGACCAGCTTCGCGGTCTGACTCCCGACCATCGCCCGGCCGGTGGATCAAACCGGCCGGGCGATGGGCTGGCGTGTAGGAATGCGCTTTCCTATGCTGTCCGCATGAGGATCGACGAGGCGCTCACTCCCGCTGCCCTGCTACCCAAGATCGAGAAATTGTGGGAGGCGTCCGCCCACAAGATCGACTCAATCGAGAAGACGTCCCCTCCGGGCTCGCCCTCGCCGGTCTTCACCGTCGCGGGGCGCTACACCGCGCGCGGCTGGACCGAATGGACCCAGGGTTTCCAGTACGGCTCCGCGGTGCTCCAGTTCGACGCCACCGGTGACCGGCGCTTCCTCGACTCCGCCCGGGAGTCGACCGTGGCTCTCATGGCCAGCCACGTCAGCCACATCGGCGTGCACGACCACGGCTTCAACAACGTCAGCACGTACGGCAACCTGTGGCGGCTGATGGCCGAGGGCCGGATCCCGCACGACCCCCGGGAACGCGACTTCTACGAACTCGCCCTCAAGCTGACCGGCGCCGTACAGGCCGCCCGCTGGCGCGACACGATCGACGGCACCGGCTACATCTACTCGTTCAACGGACCGCAGTCGCTCTTCGTCGACACGATCCGTTCCTGCCGCGCGCTGTCCGTGTCGCACCTGCTCGGCCACGCCCTGATGGGCGAACGCGACGAGCGGATCTCGCTGCTCGGCCGGCTGATCGAGCACGCCGTGAACACCGCCCGGTGGAACGTCTTCTACGGCGAGGGCCGGGACAGCTACGACGTACGGGGGCGGACCGCCCACGAGTCGGTCTTCAACGTCAACGACGGCAGCTTCCGCTGCCCCAGCTCCCAGCAGGGCTACTCGCCTTTCAGCACCTGGACCCGGGGCCTGGCCTGGGCGATGGTCGGGTTCCCCGAGCAACTGGAGTTCCTGGCCCTGATCGACGACGCCGAACTCGAGCCGTACGGCGGGCGTGAACAGGTCGAGCAGATCTTCCTCAAGGCGGCGCTGGCCACCTGCGACTTCTACCTGGAGAACACCCCGGTCGACGGCATCCCGTACTGGGACACCGGCGCGCCCGGCCTGGTCCACCTCGGTGACTACCTCGCCGCCCCGGCCGACCCGTACAACGCGCACGAGCCGGTCGACTCGTCGGCCGCCGCGATCGGCGCGCAGGGCCTGCTGCGGCTCGGCCGATACCTGACCGGTGCCGGCCGCGCGGCCGAGGGGCAGCGCTACTGGCAGGCCGGCCTGACCGTGGCCGACACCCTGTTCGGCGAGCCCTACCTGAGCACCGACCCCGACCACCAGGGCCTGATCCTGCACTCGGTCTACCACCGGCCGAACGGCTGGGACCACGTGCCGACGGGTCAGCGGGTGCCGAACGGCGAGTCGAGCATGTGGGGCGACTACCACGCCCGCGAACTGGCCCTCTACCTCCAGCGGGTGGCCCGCGACGAGCCGTACTACACGTTCTTCGGGCCGGCCGGCGCGGCCGGGGGTGCCCGGTGAGCCGGGCGGCGATCGTCACCGGCGGCTCGCGCGGGATCGGGCGCGGCATCGTCCGGTCGCTGGCCGGCGCCGGCTACGACGTGGTGGTCAACTACGCCAGCAACGCCGACGCGGCCAAGGAGGTCGGTGCCGAGGTCGAGGCGCTCGGCCAGCGTGCCCACCTGGTGCAGGCCGACGTCTCGGTGACGGCCGACCGGCAGAAGCTGGTCGACGAGGCGATCACCGCGTTCGGCCGGCTCGACCTGCTGGTCAGCAACGCCGGGGTGGCCCCGGACGTACGCGCCGACATGCTGGAGGCCAGCGAGGAGTCGTTCGACCGGCTGATCCGGATCAACCTCAAGGGCCCGTACTTCCTGGCCCAGGCCGCGGCCCGGAAGATGATCGAGCAGATCGAGGCCGGCATGGTCACCGCCCCGAAGATCGTGATCGTGTCGTCGATCAGCACCTACACGGCGAGCGTGAACCGGGGCGACTACTGCGTTTCGAAGGCCGGCCTGGGGATGGTCGCCCAGCTCTTCGCCGCCCGGCTGGCCGAGCACGGCATCAACGTCTACGAGATCCGGCCGGGCATCATCGAGACCGACATGACCGGCGGGGTCAAGGCGAAGTACGACGACCTGATCTTCAACCAGGGCATCACGCCGATCCGCCGCTGGGGGCAGCCGGAGGACGTGGGGCGCGCCGTCGTGGCCGTCGCGACCGACCTGCTGCCGTTCAGCACCGGCCAGGTCATCGACGTGGACGGCGGCTTCCACCTGCGTACGCTCTGACCGCGACGACAGGGGCCCCGGCGCGTCCGCGCCGGGGCCCTCGCCGTGGAACCCGACTAGAGCGTCAGGGTCCAGGTGTTGATGTAGCCGGTGTCGGCCAGGTAGACGTCACGGACCTGGAGTCGCCAGGTGCCGTTGGCCGCCTCCGACGACAGGTTCACCGTGTACGTCGTGTTGACGTTGTCGGCGCTGTCCGAGGCGCTGCTGTTCTTCAGCCGGTACGACGTCCCGTCCGGAGCCAGCAGGTCGACGACCAGGTCACCGCGGTAGGTGTGGACGATGTTCACGGCCACCCGCGAGGTCGCCGAGGCGTTGCGGTTGCAGCCGCTGATCACGATGCTGCTGGTCACCGCCGAGCCGCCGTCCGGGATGGCCACGTCGGTGCCGTTGGTGCCGGAGCAGCCGCCACCGGTACCGGTCACCGTCAGGGTGTACGTCGCCGTCCGGGTGCCGGCCGCGCCGCTGCCGTTGACCGAGACGGTGTACGTCCCGGCCGCGGTGCTCGCCGTGGTGGCGATGGTCAGCGTCGAGGAGCCGCCCGAGGTGACGCTGGCCGGGCTGAACGAGGCGGTCGCCCCGCTCGGCAGGCCACTGGCCGACAGGCTGACCGCCTGCGGCGAGCCGGCCGTGGTGGCGGTGGAGACGGTGGCGGTCACCGAGCCGCCCGCCACGACCGAGCCGGAGGTCGGCGCGACGGAGACCGAGAAGTTGTTCGTCGGCGGGGGCGTGGTGCCGCCGACGAAGAGCAGCCGGTTCGGGGTGCCGGTGCCGACGTTGGTGACCACGTTCGGGGTGGACGTGTTCACCAGTTCGTCGCGGACCTGCTGCGGCGTCCAGGTCGGGTTCTGCGACAGGACCAGCGCGGCGGCGCCCGCGACGTGCGGGGAGGCCATCGACGTACCGCTGATCGAGTTCGTGGCGCTGTCGTTGGTGTGCCACGCCGAGGGGATGCTCACGCCGGGCGCGAGGATGTCGACGCAGGTGCCGAAGTTGGAGAAGCTCGCGGCCGCGTCGTTGCTCTGGGTCGCACCGACGGTGATCGCGGCCGGGACCCGGGCCGGCGAGTAGTTGCAGGCGTTCTGGCGCTGGCCGAAGATGTTGCCGTTACCGGCGGCCACGACGTAGGTGATGCCTTCATCGATCGAGTTCTGGACCGCCAGGTCGACCGAGCTGTCGGCGGGGCCGCCGAGGCTCATGTTCGCCACGGCCGGCAGGACCGCGTTCGCGGTCACCCAGTCGATGCCGTCGATGACCCCGGCGTAGGTGCCGTTGCCGCTGCAGTCGAGGACGCGTACGCCGACGATCTGCACGTCCTTGGCGACGCCGTACGAGGTGCCGCCGACGGTGCCGGCGACGTGGGTGCCGTGGCCGTTGCAGTCGTCGGCGGTTCCGCCGTCGACCGCGTCGTAGCCACTGCTCGCCTGGTTGAAGTCGTTGTGGCTGGTCCGCACCCCGGTGTCGATGACGTAGGCGCGGACGCCGCTGCCCTCGTTCGGGTAGGTGTACGAGCTGTTCAGCGGCAGGTTGGGCTGGTCGATGCGGTCGAGGCCCCAGGACGGCGGGTTGGGCTGGGTGCCGGCCAGCGAGACGGTGTGGTTCTGCTCGACGAACGCCACCGACGGGTGGGCCGCGAGGCGGGCCGCCGACCTGGCGTCGAGCCGGGCCTCGAAGCCGCGCAGCGCCGAGCTGTAGGTGCGGGCGATCGAGCCGCCGTACTGGCCGGCCAGGCTGCTGGCCGTCGTGTCGACGCTGGCGCGGCTGACCGCGCTGTCCTTGAGCACGACGATGTAGCTGTCCGCGACCGCGGTGGCGCCGCCCGCGTTGCGGATGGTTCCGGTGGGTTCCGCGGCGAGCGCCGGGGTGGCGGCCGCGATGGCGGTCAGCGCGGCTACGCCGACCAGAACGGTTCTACGTGGGAGATTCATCTCCCGTCCTCCCCTCCGACCGGCCCGGACCGTCCGCTCGCTGGAGACGAGGGATCAGTGATGGCCGATCAAGGTGAGGTTATGGAACCAGGTAACCATAACGATAGATGTCGAAATTTATATATCACTTTGTGATGCCCCCTACGGGGCGTCCATGGGGGCCTTACCGGGACCATGCCCTGATTCCCCGGCGGCCGGGACGGGAAAGACTTGTCGTCGTGAACATCGAGCTCGCGACCCTGCTCGCGGTCGCCGCCGTCTGGCTCACCGCCGGCGTCGTCGCCGACGGTCTCCCGGCGGTCGGCACCGCCCGTGGCCTGCGCCGCCGTACCGCGTTGCTCGTGGCGCTGGTCGGAACCGGCCTCGCCGCGATGGCGGGCGTCGCGGCCGTCGCACTGGTCACCACGGACGTCGCCGCCGATCAGGCTCTCCGGGCACTGGCCCTGCCGGCCGTGCCGGCCGTCGTCGTGGCGGTGGCCACCACCCGCCGGCTCCTCCGGCTGCACCGCGGCGCGGGCGCCTTCGCCAGCGCGCCACACACCCCGGCGCCACCGGCGCTGCGGGCCGCCGCGGCCCATCCCCTGCTCGCCATGCCGCTACAGGTCGCCGGGCTGCTCACGCTGCCCGCGACGGTGACCGCGGCCGGCCTGGCCGAGCTGACCGGGCCGACGATGCTCGGACTGGTGCTCACCGCGGCGGTGCTGGCCGGGGCCAGCATCGGGATACGCCACTCCCTGCGGCACAGCCGCCTCGCCGCGCATGCCGTGACGGTGCTGCGGGCCGGCCGCACCGCCCGCCGGGTCGGCCCGGCCCCCGCCGTCGCGGCCGTCAGCGCGGGCGGGCGGCGTCCTGCAGGTACAGCAGTTCGATGACCGAACGGGTGGCCTCGAACCAGCGGTCGAGCCACCCCGGATCCGGCAGGGTCCCCTTCGGCGGCAACTCCAGCAGCAGTCCGCGCAGCAACGGGTGGTCGGCCATCCGCTGACCGGCCGGCTCGTCCCAGCTCGGCAGCGGAAAGGCCGGGTCGGCGAGACCGTCGAGTTCGAGCCCGGGAAGCTTCGGCGCCCGGTCGACGGCGGACATCCCGTTACGCGGGGCGTCACCCTTCGCCGGCCCGTCCTCCGCCAGTCCGCCGTCGCGCCGGCCACCCCGGTACGGCCCGGGGAACCGCTCCTGCGTCGTCGCTCCGTTACCCAGGTTGTTCTGCCCTAACGTCATGATCTTTCGCCTGCCTAACTCGGTGGCGTCCCCGCCGCGGGGGCAATCGGTGCTGCGGCGGGTGGCCCGGCATCCGCCGCGCCATCTTTTACAACGACGCGGCGGGAGGCAGGCGACGGTGGTGATCCGTTCGCCGCCGGCCGGGCTAGCTCGCGACGAACCCGCCGACCCGGGCGCCGCCGACGAAGGCGGCCCACTCGCGCGGGTCGAAGATCAGCGCCGGCCCCGTCGGGTCCTTGGAGTCCCGCACCGCCACCACGCCCGCCAACTGGGCGACCTCGACGCAGTTGTCGCAGTTGGGGCCGCTGCGTGAACTCTTCCGCCACACCGCCCGGGTCAGGTCCACCCGGAACTCTTCGGTCTCGATCTCCACAATGGCTCCTCTGCAAGCTTGGCGATGGCTGCCACGGACTCCTCCGGACGCAGTGCCGCCGCTCGGATGTGATCGAAGATGAAGACGTACTTGCGTAGTTCCTCGGCCTTCTCCAGGAAGAGTCCCCCGGTGGCGTTCTCGGCGTACACCACACCGGGGTCAAGTGCCTCGGCGAAGTCGAGAATGGTGAACGTACCGTCCATGCCGGCGTGCGCCCCCACCTCGAACGGCAGGATCTGCAACGTCACGTTCGGCAGGTCGGCGGCCTCGACGAGCCGCGCCAACTGGGCGCGCATCACCTCGTCGCCACCAACCGGGCGACTGACCACCGCCTCGTCCAGCACCACCCACACCTCGATCGGATCGTCCTGGATCAATAACGACTGGCGCTGCAGTCGGACGCGGACCCGCCGCTCGACCTCCTCGGCGGTGATGTCCGGGCGGGCCGAACGGATCATCGCCTTCGCGTAGTCACCGGTCTGCAACAGGCCGGGCACCACCTGCTGCTCGTACGCCCGCACCGAGCGGGCCGCGGCCTCGAGACCGACGTACGCACCGGTCAGGACCGTGCTGTACGGATGCCACCATCCCTTCTGCCGGGCCTCCCTGGCGATCTGCACCAGTTCCTCGCCCTCGGGGCCGACGACGCCGTAGATGCCCAGCATGTCCGCGACGTCGCGGGGCGTCGCGCTGGTGTGGCCGGTTTCGATCCGGGAGATCTTCGACGAGGAGCACCGCAGCCGCTCGGCGACCATCTCGATGGTGACCCCGGCATCTTCCCGGCGCCGCCGCAGCTCGGCGCCGAGCCGGCGGCGCCGGACGGTCGGACTCCGGCGCTCAGTCACCGGACACGATCTTCCACAGCACGCCCCAGTGTGTCGCCCGGCCGTATGTGACGGCAACCGGAGGACCTACCCCCCGATCGAGGCACGGGTGAATCGAGAACTGCAACTTGCATGAATCATGCCGTTCGTGCAGGCTGTCCGTACGGGTCGAATCACTCAGAGTTCCGACAGAAGATCGCTGAAGTCCCACGGCACTTAAAACGATCAAGGTGCTGGCGGGCTGGGCGTCCATCACTACGGCAAGACGGCACCACCACATTCCGCGGTCAAAGCCTCGCCGCTGTAAGCCGAGCTGCCACGGCGGCGGGTGCGGGACCACGTGGATGAGCACTCGGCCGGGTCGGCGCGGATGCCGGCACCGACGGGACAGTTGCCCGACACTCAAGCGCCGATCCGGCCGGTGCTCCACCCCCCCGCCACCCCGGCCGGTGCCCCGACACCGCCACGAGCGCGGCGAGCAATTCGCGATGGTCCATAGTTGTCCCGGACCGGACTTGTAGTCCTTTCCAGACAGGAGTCGATGTGCTTCCCCGCTCCGGCGACGTCCTCCATGTGACCCGTGCGGCAAGCGTCCAGTTCACCGAACCCATCCTCTTCCGGGTGATCCGGGTGCACGACTGGACGACGTACGACGGCTGGGCCTGGCTCGACGGCTACGAACTGAACGCCGCGGGCGAGGCCGTCGACCGTCGATCGATCTTCGTCCAGTTGAGTGGGCTGCGCCAGCTGCGCCCCAACGCGGGACCGCGGGGACGGGTCGTCAAGCCGAGCCCGGTTCGCACCGGCTGACCGGAATCTCGCCGTTCGGCCCGGACGGCGGTTCGGCCGGCATAGACTCGGCACACCCACCCAGCACGTTTGATTCCTCGCCCGTGGCCCGGACCCCGAACCTGGGGGACCGCCATGCCCATCACCGTGCCGAGGCATCCACACCTGATCGGGTCGCCGGCCGGCCCACCGGACCGCCACCGTCCGACCAGGACACTCGTGGCCGTCGGCGCCGTGTTCGTCAGTCTGTCCGCGGCGGTCCTGGCCGGGACGGCGGCCGCTGGCCACGCCGGACCGGCCGGCCACGGCATGGCCGCGAACGCGGTGACACCGACCTGGTCCGACCCGTCGACCGGCACCTCGCCGGGCGCCTCCGCGACGGTCGAGCCGACCCGGTCCATCGAGCCGACGCCGTCCACCGACCCGACCCCCGCCAGCCCGGCGCCGTCCGGCACCCCCACGCCGGCACCGACCCGGTCGACCCCGCCCAGTTCCGCACCGTCGCGGCCGGTGCCGTCCGCCGACGGTCACGGCGGTGGCGCCGACGGGCCACGGCAGATCACCCCGATCACCCCGTCGGACGCGGCGTGGCGCGGTGCCGGCGCCGGCTTCGGCGGGCCGACTCCGACCCGGTCGGCGCCGGCCGCGACGGCACGGCCGGACATGCCGGCAGCCGCACCGGTCGAAACCGTGCCGGTACGGTCCACCGCGGCGGACCGCCGGCCGGAAGACCACCGGCGCACGCTGGTCTACTCGGGAATCTTCGGCCTGGCCATCGCCACCACCGGACTGGCGATGGTCGGCTGGCGCCGCCAGCACTGGTGAGCGGGTGTCAGCCGCCCGGCGTCACCGACGGCGTCGGGCTCACCGTCGGGGTGACCGTCGGCGCCGGCGCCTGTGCGATGACGAGCGTGACCTGCTCGCCCGGTGGAACCTCGGTGCCGACGCCGGGCTGCACCTCGATGACGGTTCCCGGCACCTCGTCGGAGTCGCGGAACTCCAGGCCGTAGGTCAGCCCGAACTGGTCGAGCAGACCTCGGGCGACATCCTCCGGCAGTCCCAGCACCGGCGGCACCTCGACGGTCTCCGGCTCGCTCGGGCTGGGGCTGGCCGAGGCCGCGGTCGGCGCGGCCGAGGTGGGTGACGGCGACGGGGTCGGCGATCCGGTCGTCGCTGAGGGGGACGGGGTGACCGGTCCCCCGTCGTCACCCGTCGAGCCCACGATCAGCCAGATGCCGAAGCCGAGTACGGCCAGCAGCAGCAACGCCACGACACCGGCGACGATCGGCAGCCACCACCGGCGGGGACCCCGGTCGACCTCGTCCCACTCCACCTGCTCGACCGTCGCGGGAGCCGGGCTACGCGGCGCGGCGCCGGGTGGTGGCACGCCGGCCCGGCCGGACCACACGTCGCCGCCCACCCGGTCGCCACCGCCGAACTGTGCGGTCCGGTCGTCGCCGAGCCGGGCGGTCCGGTCTTCACCGGCCGGCAAGGGTGCGGTCGAGTCGGCGTCGGGGCCGGCTCCGTGGACGGTGGTGGCATCGGGCCCACCGGGCCTCGCCGCCGCTGCCGGCCCTCCGGTGACGCCCGGCCCGTCGTCGTCAGTGACCGGGTCGAAGGGACGGGTCTGGTCCGGTGCGCCGTCCGACCGATCCGGCGGGTGCACACCGTCACGCGGCTCGTCGGCCATCACAGGTCCTCCCCACGTGGAACCCATCCACGTGGATCCAACCTATCCGGCCGACCGGGCGTCTGCCGTCGACCGTGATCACCGGGTGTGTCCGGATCCGGTCGCTCAGTCGTCGCCTTCGTCGCCGCCGTCACTCTCGGACGGGCTGGGACCGCCCGGCCGACCGTTGTCACAGGTGATGATCACCGGTTGCCCCTGCCGGACCTGGACGCCGGCATCCGGACTCTGCCGGTCCACCTTTCCCCGACCGATCAGCAGGGCCGGCGGCCGAAGACCGGCCTCCTTCAGCTCCTCGACCGCCTCTTCGCATTCCATGCCGAGCACATCCGGCATCGGCATCGACTCGGGCGGCGCGGACGAGCTGGCCGACGGCGAGGGCGTGGGGGACTTGGTCGGTTCGTCCTGCCGGTCCGGCGCCTGCTGGCTCGTCGTGGCCGAAGGGGTCGAACCGCCCGGATTCGCGTTCGAGTCGCTCTCCGAGCCGGCGGCCGCCCAGCCGGCGGTCGCCCCGACCACGGCGAGCACGACCGTCAACACCGCCGCCCCGGCCAGCACGCCGGGCCGGGTCAGCTCCTGCCGCGTCCCGCCCGGTGCTCCCCAGGAACCGTTTCCGTCCGTCATGCCGACTTCCCGTCCATCATGCCGCCCACTGTCCCACCTGTCCGACGGCCTGCCGACCCGCCGCAACCATGATCCGACGCGATCGATGCTCCGCCAATCCAGAATCCGACCGGTTCGAGTCTGCAAGACGGGCGCGACCACGACCAACCACGCCAGCCTTTCGGGGTCGGTCGGCCCGGTGCCGCGCGTACGACGACTCGCCCGACTGGCGGCCGAACGATACGCTGCCCCGCATGGCCGTACGAGGCTGGGGAGGGCCGATCGCCACCGCGGTCGGCAGTGCAGCGGGTGCTGGCGCCGCGCAGCTGGGTCTGGGCTACGGCCTCGGCATCATCACCTGGCTTCCGGCGACCGGGGCCGGCGGCGACGCGGGCTGGGTCGCGAGCCTGGCCTGGGCGGCGTGGATCGCCGCGACTTCGACGATCATCGGCGCGATCTGTGCCGAACGGCTCAGCACGCCGGTCGGTGAGCGGCCCGCCGACGACGACCATGTGACCCTCGCCACCACCCTGTGGCGGATCGCG
Source organism: Polymorphospora sp. NPDC051019 (assembly GCF_040683055.1). NCBI lineage: Bacteria > Bacillati > Actinomycetota > Actinomycetes > Micromonosporales > Micromonosporaceae > Polymorphospora > Polymorphospora sp. NPDC051019. The sequence continues at coordinate 93,195 of NZ_JBFBCH010000007.1, forward strand.
ATCGCCGTCGCGGCCGCGGTCGGGGCGCTGGTCACGGTCGCGCTCGTGGCCGTACCGGCCCGGGCGGCCACCCGCGCCGACACCTTCTCGCCCCAGACCATCGCGGCCGGCTACGCCGTCGTCGGCGTCGTCGGGGGCCTGCTGGTGGCGATCTGGGCACTCGCCTCGCGGGCCGTGGCACGCAACGTCGTCGCCACCGTCGGCTGGCTGTGGCTGCTCGCCGTGATCGCCGTGGTCGACGGGGTCCTGTCGGGGCGCGGCCTGACCAGCGCCCAGCTCGGCGTGTGGCAGATCACCAACGACAGCGAGCGGTTCTGGATCCGCGACTACTTCTACTGGCCCGGCGCAGCACTGGCCCTCGGCTCCGCCCTGGTGATCGGGGTGCTCGCCGCCTGGCCGTCGGCGCGGCTGGCCCGCACCCGGGTCGGCACCGCCGTCTCCGGAGGTATCGGCCCGCTGCTGGTGGCCGCCGCCTACTTCCTCGCCGCACCCCGACTGGCCGGCATCCAGGCCGAGCAGCTTTCCGCGCACCTGCTGGCGCCGTACGCGGTGATCGCCGGTCTCGCCGGGTCGGTGCTGGTGACCGCCCTCGCCCAGCGGACCGAGAGCCGTAACCGGGCGGCGGCCGGGTCCGGGGACGACACCACCGAGCCGCCGGCCGACGGGGAGTCGGGTGCCGGGCCGGACACCACCGACGCCGACCAGGCCGATGCCCGCTCCGCGCCCCCGGTCCCGTCCACCCAGCCGATCCAGTCGCCCCAGCCGGTCGGGGGAGCCTCGGGCGCCGTGCCGGTCAAGGCCGGCGCCCCGGCTCCGGCCGATGCCGCGACGCCGACGAAGGCCACCGGACCGGACGGCACTCCCGAACTCACGAAATCACCCGCGCCAGCCAAGGTCACCGGATCGGCGAAGCCGGTAGCGCCGTCGCCCCGCGCGGCGAAGGCCGCCGGCACGAAACCCGCCGCTCCGAAACCCGCCGCCGCAAAGGCCGCCCCGAAGGCCGCGGCCAAGCCGGCCAAGACGCCCGCACCGGCTCAGCCCGCCCCGGTGGCGCCCACCCCGGTGCAGCCCCCACCGGCAGCACCGGAGGCGCCGGCCCGGCCGGACGCCGACCTGGCGGACGACGCGTACGCCCCGTCCCGGGCGTACGTCTCGGAGACGTCCGGTGCCGGGGCCACCGCACCGACGGCCGGTGCTGCCGGCGCCGCCCCGCCGCAACCGCTGTGGCCGGCGGGCGCCCTGCCCGGCGCCGAGCCGGAACCGGCGCCCGAGGAGTCGAAGGCGATGAGCAGGCTGCGCCGGCTCGGCCGCCGCTCCCGCTGAGCCGCGCCCGACGCGACCTGCCGACCGCCGGAGACGGCGTACGGATCAGTCGATCGGCCAGGTGTGGACGGGTTCGTTGGTGTGCTGGAGATCGCCGTAGCACTGGAGCATGTAGCGCAGCGCGGCCGGACGGTCCATTCCCCGCTGGTGTTCGGCGGCCCACACCGCCTCGGCCTGCCAGACCGCGCCGTTGCGGCCGGTGCGGCAGCGCTGCTCGATGATGCCGAGCAGCCGGTCGCGGTGCGCGCGGTCGACCCCGAACCGGTCGAGCCCGGCGTACGCCTTGGGTAGCAGGACCTCCAGCACCAGGTCGGTGACCGGCGTCTCGCCCAACCCGGGCCACTGGACGGTCGCCGCGATGCCCCGCCGGGCCGCGACGTGGAAGTTCTCCTCGGCGGTGGCGAACGGCATCTGGCTCCAGATCGGACGGTCGGCTTCGGCGAGTTCGCGGGAGAGCCCGAGGTAGAAGGCGGCGTTGGCGAGCATGTCGACGACGGTGGGTCCGGCCGGCAGCACCCGGTTCTCCACCCGCAGGTGCGGGCGGCCGTTCATGATGTCGTAGACCGGCCGGTTCCACCGGTAGATGGTGCCGTTGTGCAGCCGAAGCTCGCTGAGCAGCGGTACGCCGCCGTTGTGCAGCACCTCGACCGGGTCCTCGTCGTCGCAGATCGGCAGCAGCGGCGGGAAGTAGCGGACGTTCTCCTCGAAGAGGTCGAAGATCGAGGTGATCCACCGTTCGCCGAACCACACCCGTGGTCGTACGCCCTGGGCCTTGAGCTCGTCGGGCCGGGTGTCGGTGGCCTGCTCGAAGAGGGCGATGCGGGTCTCGGCCCAGAGTTGCCGGCCGTACAGGAACGGGGAGTTCGCCCCGATCGCGACCTGGACCCCGGCGATCGCCTGGGAGGCGTTCCAGTAGTTCGCGAAGCTGTCCGGCGCCACCTGCAGGTGGAACTGGACGCTGGTGCACGCCGCCTCCGGCGCGATCGAGTCGGTGTGGGTGCTCAGCCGCTCGACGCCACGGATGTCGAGTTGGAGGTCCTCGCCGCGGGCGGCGACGATCTGGTCGTTCAGCGCCCGGTAGCGCTCGTTGGTGGAGAGGTTGTCGAGCACGAGGTGCTGCGGGGTCAGGGTCGGCAGCATGCCGATCAGGATGATGGTGGAGTCGGCCTTGACCGCCCGGTCCTCGGCCCGGCCGAGGCTGTCCTGGAGGTCGGCCTCGTAGTCGGCGAAGCCGTCGCCCTCGATGAGCCGCGGTCGGGCGTTGAGTTCGAGGTTGAACTGCCCCAGTTCGGTCTGGAACGTGGGATCGGCGAGGTTGGCCAGGATCTCCGCGTTGCGCATGGCCGGGTCGGCGTTGGCGTCGACCAGGTTGAGTTCGATCTCCAGGCCGGTGGTGGGCCGGTCGGCGTCGAAGCCGAAGTCGTCGAGCATCAGCGCGAAGACGTCCAGACATCGGCGTACTTTTTGCCGATATCGGACGCGATCCTCGCGCGAGAATGCGTCCGGCGTGAGGTCCCTGCCCATGTTGCCCTCCCCGGCGCAGAGCTGTCCCAGCGCGATCACATGTCCGCATGCCCATCCAACCGCGCGACTAACCGATTCTGGTGAAGCCGCAACCGCGCAGAGTAGGGGACAAAACAGGCACACGTCACCCCTGCGTAAGCGGGGGGAAGCGCTACGTCCACCTTTTCATACGCCGATCCGGTCTCCTACCCAGAGAAGCGCCCCGGTGACCGTGGGCACGATCACCGGGGCGCTTCCGAGCGCTGCGCGAAGGTCAGGCCTGACGGATGGCCTCACCCTCGATCTCGATCTTGACCTTCTTGCCGACCATCACGCCACCGGACTCCAGCGCGACGTTCCAGGTCAGACCGAAGTCCTCCCGGTCGATCTCGGTGGTGGCGGAGAAGCCGAACACGTCGAAGCCGTACGGGCTGCGGCCGGCGCCCTCGAACTCGACGGCCAGCTCGACCTGGCGGGTGACGTCCTTGATGGTGAGGTCGCCGGTCAGGACGAACTCGTTGCCGCTGTGCGACTTCACGCCGGTGCTGCGGAACTCCAGCGTCGGGTACTTGTCGGCCTCGAGGAAGTCGCCGGTGCGCAGGTGGTTGTCGCGGTCAGCCTGGCCGGTGCTGATGCTCGCGGCCTGGATCGTGGCGACGACGGACGACTGCAGCGGGTCCTCGCCGATCGTGACCGTCGCCGTCGCCTCGGTGAACTCACCACGAACCTTGCTCACCATGAGGTGCCGGGCGACGAAGCCGACCCGCTTGTGGGCCTGGTCGAGCTCGAAGGTGCCGGCGGTCGGGATGGTCAGGCCGTCCCAGGAGCGGGTGTTCGTGTCGGTGGTCATTGTCGTTGCCCTCCAGGAGCAGATCGTCTTGAGCCGTTGGCTGACTCAGCAACTATAGTCGTCTCAATATTCCGCGTGTCAAGTATTGCTAGGATGTGGCCGTGACCGAGAACCCGCTGGACGACTTCCGGCTGACCGCGATGGGCCTCTTCATGGAGGCGTACGCCGGTCTGGCCGCGCGGTTCGCGACCCAGTTCGAGGAACACGACCTCTCCCCGGTCGAGTTCGAGGTGCTCATGCGCCTCGCCCGGTCTCCCGGTCAGCAGCTCAGGATGACCGACCTCGCCGCCCAGACCACACTGTCCACCAGTGGCGTCACCCGGGTGGTCGACCGGATGGAACGCGACGGGCTGCTCTGCCGGCGGGCCTGCCCCTCCGACCGGCGCAGTTCCTATGCCGCGATCACCGACGCCGGGCTCGCCCGGCTGAGCGAGGTTCTCCCCGGTCACCTCGAACTGATCCGCCAGTGGTTCACCGGTCAACTCAGCCCGGAAGCGCTCGCCGGCATGCTCGATTCGCTGCGCGCCGTACGCGACGCGGTGCATCCCGGGGCGACGGCGGGCACGGCGGAACGGGGCCACTGCCCGGACTCCGCCGCCTAGATCCGGTCACCGGCAGAAAGACCGGCAGAACTGTTCGGGGCAGACCTCAAACACCTAGCAATTGGACAGAACACCCGTATCAGCCAACTACAGTGCACCGAACACAGACAGCACGGGGGGTGCGACGCGGGCGCGGGAGCCGACGGCTCCGCTGGGGGGCGATCCCGCCCGCGTCAACCGGGGGCGCGTCGACGACCGGCGCCGGCCAGCCGAAAAGGCGGCCAGCGCCGGTCGTCCGCGCCGGGTCGACCACCGGTCACTGGGCGGGGGCGGCCGTACCGTTGCGGCGCGGGACCCCACCCGACGAGCGGATCAGCGCCCGCTCCCCCGGCAACAACGTGATCCCGCCCTCGACGCAGACCGCCGCCAGCCGGTCGCGCACCGCTGTCCGCTCCGGCGGGTCGTCCGTCGTGGCCACCAGTCCCACCAGGGCTTCCGCCACATCCCGAAGGTCGTGGCCGCTGGCGTACGTCCGCGCGGCCACCGCGTACCACTCGGCGGCGAGTTCCCGGTCGCCACGCCGCAGTGCGATGGTGGCCTCGATCGAGGCACAGGCGCCGTAGCCGGGCGGGAGTTCCCTGATCGCCGCCGGGTCCGGCCCGTCCGCCGGACCCGGCTCGGCCAGCGCGCCCGCCGGTCGGGCCCGTAACTCCGCCAGTACCGCCGACGCCTCATCGAGCCGATCATCCTGGGCCAGCGCCAACCCGACCGTGCCGAGCACCCGCCGCCGGTGTCCGGGGTCGCCGAGCTCGGCCAGAGCCGCGCTGGCCCGCCGGCCGAGGGTCACCGCGTCGGCGTACCGGCCGTCCAGCCGGGCGACCTCGGCGAGGTTCGCCACGGTCAACGCCCGCAGCCGGTCGTCGCCGCACTGGGCCGCCAACTGGTCTACGGCGGCCAGCCGGCGCCGGGCCGCCCGCAGGTCACCGACCCGGATCTCGTGCCAGGTCAGGTTGTTCTGCGCCACCGCCAGGTCCCGTACCCGGCCGCTGCGGTTGGCGAGCGCGAGCACCGCCTCGCCGTGCCGGCGGGCCCGGTCGTAACCGCCGGCGGCCGTCCACACCCGACAGAGGATCGTGTGGGCGGCCAGTTCCCCCGGCACGTCACCCACCTCCTGGAAGGTGGCCAGCGCCTCCTGGACCGCCGGCAGCTCCTGCCGGCCGGCGTGGTGCTCGGCGGCGAGCTGCCCGAGCCCGACCTTGGCCCAGGCGCGGGTCGTCGGGTCGGCGTCGGCCGTACGCGGATCGTCGAGGACCCGGCGCAGCCACTGCCGGCCGGCGACGTCGCGGCCCCGGAACCGCCACCAGCGGGGTAGCCGGGACGCGAGGAAGAGCGCGGTGTGCGGGTCGTCGTTCGCCGAGTGGGCGAGCGCGGCCGACAGGTCGCTGCTCACCTCGTCGAGCCGCCCGACCCCGGCCGGCAGGTTCGCTCCGCTGAGTTCACCGGCGATCCGGCCGGCCAGCCGGGCGAAGATCGTCGCGTGCCGGCGCCGGATGGCCGTCGTCTCCCCCATCGCCGCCGCCTGTTCGACGGCGAAGTCCCGTACGACGTCGAGCAGCCGGAACCGGTACGGGCCGGAGCCCCGCACGCTGAGCAGTCCGAGCGCGACCAGCCGGTCGAGCAACGGCACCTGGTCGGCGGTGCCGACCGGCTGGCCGTCCGGGCCGGACACGTCGGCCAGCATCGCCTCGCCCAGTTCGACCGACCAGCGGTTACGGAACGCCGAGAGCCGGCGCAGCGCCGCCTGCTCCCCGGGTTCGAGCAGCCGGTAGCTGGCGGCCACCGCGTCACGCAGGCTGACGGCGACCGCCTCCCGGGTGGCCGGTCGACTGGCGAGGTCGAGCACCCGGTCGCCGTACCGGTCGAGCATTTCGTTCAGGTCGAGGACGCGGCCCCGGGCGGCGGCGAGTTCGAGGGCGAGCGGCAGGCCGCCGAGCCGTCGTACGAGGTCGGCCAGGGCTCTGACCTCACCGGGGTCGAGCGGGTCCCGGCGTACCTGGCGCAGCCGGGCCAGGAAGAGTACGGCCGCCGGGTAGCGGGCGACCGACGCGAGATCGGTGCCGGCCTCGACCGGTGGCACCTCCAGCGGGGCGACCGGCCAGACCCGCTCGCCGGGTACGCCGACCGGGTGCCGCCCGGTGGCGAGGATCCGCAGCGTGGGCGTTGACGTGGCGAGGGACCGCAGGGTCTCGGCGACCGCGTCGGGGGCCCGTTCGACGGCGTCGACGACCAACAACGCGGGCGCACCGGCGAGCCGGGCGGCGAGGTCCGCGGACCGGCCGACGCCGAAGACGGTCGCGATCGCGGCGAGCACCTCCCCGGGCGAGGACTCCTCGGTGACCACTATCCCGGCCACGCCGCCGGGGTGGGCGGCACCGAGCCGCTCGCCGACGGCCAGGGCCAGCCCGGTCTTGCCGACCCCGGCGAGCCCGACCAGGTTGACGATGCCCGCCGCCGGGCCGGCGGTGATCAGGTCGGCGAGTTCGGCCACGTCGGTGTCCCGGCCGATCAGTTTCACGGGCGCGGGCAGCCCGAAGGTGTGCGGTACGGGCTCGGGCGTCGGCGCGGTGGTCGGTCCGCCGTCGGCCGGCGCACCGCTGGCGGTCGGCGCCGGAAGCGCGGTGGCACCGCGGGCGGCGACCAGGAAGGTGTCCCGGTCGGCTCCGGTCAGGCCGAGCGCGGTGGCGAGCAGCGCGACGGTGGTCCGCTGGGGCCGGGACGACCGGCCGCGTTCGAGGTCGCGGACGGTGCGTACGCCGATGCCGGCACGGGCGGCCAGGTCGGCCTGGGTCAGTCCGGCCGCGAGACGGCGCTGGCGAAGCAACTCGTCGAAACCGGCCACGCCCTGGTCACGGCCCTGGGCGGACGGATCGGTCGACTGCCCGTTCGGGTCGCAGTCGTCATGATCCGGGAGGGTCATGGGTCGGAAGGGTACGCAGTGGCCGGACCCTGTGGAGCCGAGCGTCGCGGTGCCGACCGAGACTGACGCGGATACCCGACAGAAGGTTGACGGCGATGGCTGGGCGGGTCAGCGGTTGGCGCTCTCCTCGGCCGTGGCGCGGGCGCCGCCGCCGGTTTCCGCCCCGGCGGAACCCGGCGCCGCCGGGCCCCGGGGCGACGGCGGGGTGGCCCGACCGACCGCGGCTTTCCGGCCGGCGTCGCTTCCGGCCAGTGCCACCGCCGGGGTCACCGTACGGTCGGCGAACAGCCGCTCGTGCAGCCGGCGCAGCGGCGCGGGCGCCCACCAGTTCCACTCGCCGAGCAGGCTCATCAGCGCCGGCAGCAGCAGTCCCCGTACGACGGTGACGTCGAGGATCACGGCGACCGCCATGCCGAACCCGATCTCCTTGACCGCGGTCAGTTCGCCGAGCAGGAAGCCGAGGAACACGATCGTGATGCAGACCGCGGCCGCCGTCACCACCGGGCCGGTGTGCCGAATGCCGTCCAGCACGGCCCGGTCGCTGGCCTGGGCACGGGCCTGCGGCGTGTGCCGGCCGGACCAGCGGGTCCACTCTTCGCGGATCCGACCGAGCAGGAACACCTCGTAGTCCATGGTCAGGCCGAACACGAAGACGAAGAGCAGGATCGGCGTGGTCAGGTCGATGGCCCCCCACGACTCGACGCCGATCAGCGGGGCGCCGATCCCCCACTGGAAGACGACGACCAGCAGGCCGAGGGTGGCGAGCAGGGTCAGCACGTTCATCAGCAGCGCCTTGACCGGGATCACCACGGAGCCGGTCAGGGCGAACATCAGTACGGCGGTGGCCAGCAGCAGCACCAGCACGGCCAGCGGCAGCCGGGACGTCACCGACGACTGGTAGTCGACCAGCTCCGCCGCCGGACCGCCGACCAGGATCGGGAACGGGGTGTCCAGTTCCCGGATCTGGCGGACGACCTCGCGGGACGCCGGGCCGCCGGTCTCCCCCTCCGGGGTCACGTCGATCACGGCGGCATTGCCCGGGACATCGGGCCGGGGCTGCATCCGGATCACGTTCGGCATGGTGTTGAGCTGGTTCAGCAGGTCGCGTACCGCCGCGGTGGCCGGGTCGGTCTCGACGACCACGACGACCGGCGCGGCGCGGCCGGCCTGGAAGTCGCGCAGCACCACGTCGTGCACCTGCCGGGCCTCCATCGACGCGGGCAGCGCGCGGGCGTCGGAGTTGGCGAGGTTGGCGCCGAACACGAAGGGGGCGGCGAGCAGGAGCAGCACCAGCGAGACGCCGATCGCCACCGGCTTCGGACGGCGCTGCGCGTAACCGGCGAGCCGGGCGAGCAGTCCGTCGGGCGTACCCGGGCCGCCCTGACCGGCGGCGGCCCGGCGGGCGGCACCGGCCGGAACGGGGTTACGGCGGGAGAGGAGCCGGCGCACCGGGCCGGTGACGGTGGCGACCACCCGGCTGATCCGGGTGTCGGCACCGGGAGCGGGGATACGCCGGTGGCCGACGGCGATCAGTGCCGGCACCGCGGTGAGCCCGACCAGGGTCGCGAGTACGACCACCAGCGCGCCGCCGAGCGCCATCGCGGCGAGCAGCGGCTCGGCGAAGGCGAAGAGCCCGACCATGGCGGCGCCGACGGCGAGGCCGGAGACGAGTACGGCCCGGCCGGCGGTGGCGGTCGTCCGGGCGAGCAGTTCGGCCGGTGGCGCGTCGGGGTCGGCGGTGCGTTCCTCGCGGAACCGGGCGATCAGCAGCAACGCGTAGTCGACGGCGAGCCCGATGCCGAGCAGCGTGACCACGTTGACGGCGAACTCGCTGACCTGCATGACGGTGGCCAGGCCGAGCAGGCCGAGCAGCGTGACGGCGACGGCGCCGAGCGCGGCGGCCAGCGGGATCACCCCGGCGACGAACCCGCCGAGGATGACGACCAGCGCGACGAGCAGCACGACGAGGGCGATCGACTCGCCGATCGTGGCGTCGCGGATCGCCTGGTCGGCGAAGGCCCGCTCGGCGAGTTTCTCGCCGCCGACCAGCACCTCGGGGGCGTCGATGCCGCGCAGCAGGTCGACGACCCGGTCTTCGAGCCGCTCGCGTTCGGCATCCGGCAGTTCGTCGGCGAGTTCGACGACGACCAGGCTGCTGGAGTTGTCGGCGCCGATCTGGCCGCCGGCCGAGTTGTAGACGTCGTCGACCTCGATCACGCCGGGCAGGTCGCGGATCTCGTTCGTGATCCGGGTGACGCTCTCGACCAGCGGCGGGTCGTAGATCTCACGGTCGCGTACGACCGCGACGACGGTGGTGCCCTCGGGCAGCAGTTCCTTGACCCGACGCTCGGCACGCTGCGACTCGGCGTCGGCGCGCAGGTTGTCGGTCGCGCCGAGCCGGTCGAAGACCTGGCCGCCGAGGACGGCGCCGGCCAGCACGAGGACCAGCCAACCGCCCAGGACGGGCCAGCGCCAGCGCCACATCAACCGTCCGAGAGCAGCGAACATGACCGGGTTCCTCCGTGGCGAACACCGCGCCGGCGTACGTCGCCCGCGCCCCCGGGGACGCGATGCCCGCGTCACCCCGGGTGATGGAAGCACCAAACCGGTCGGCTCCGCCAGTCAGCTTTCGGTCGAACCAGCCAGCTTTCGGCGGAAATTGCCACCCCGTTACAGCCCGAGGTCCCTCGCAATGATCATGCGCTGCACCTCGGACGTGCCCTCGCCGATCTCCAGGATCTTCGAGTCACGCCAGAACCGGGCGACCGGGAACTCGTTCATGAAGCCGTACCCGCCGTGGATCTGGGTCGCCTCCCGGGCGTTGTCGACGGCGGTCTCGCTGGAGAGCAGCTTGGCGATGGCGGCCTGACGCTTGAAGTCGGCGCCGGCCAGCATCCGGGCCGCCGCGTCGTAGTAGGCCAGCCGGGCGGTGTGCGCCCGCATCTCCATGTCGGCGATCTTGAACTGGATGGCCTGGAAGTTGCCGATCGGCCGGCCGAAGGCGTGCCGCTCCCTGGCGTACTTGATCGATTCGTCGACGCAGCCCTGGGCGAGGCCGACGCCGAGCGCGGCGATGGCGATGCGGCCCTCGTCGAGGATGCGCAGGAACTGGGCGAAGCCCCGGCCCCGCTCACCGAGCAGGTTTTCCGCCGGCACCCGGCAGTCGTCGAAAGACAGCTCGTGGGTGTCGGAGGCGCACCAGCCGACCTTGGAATAGCCCGGCTGGACGGTGAAGCCGGGGGTGCCGGACGGCACGATGATGGTCGACAGCTCCTTGGACCCGTCGGGGTTGGTCCCGGTGACGGCGGTGACGGTCACCAGCGCGGTGATGTCGGTGCCGGAGTTGGTGATGAACGCCTTCGACCCGTTGATCACCCAGTGGTCGCCGTCGAGGACGGCGCGGGTCGCCGTACCGCCGGCGTCGGAGCCGAAGCCCGGCTCGGTGAGGCCGAAGGCGGCCAGCGCCTCGCCGCTGGTCAGCATCGGCAGCCAGCGGGCTTTCTGGGCGTCGGTGCCGAAGCGGTGGATGGGCATCGCGCCCAGCGAGACGGCGGCCTCCAGGGTGATCGCCACGCTCGAGTCGACCCGGGCCAGTTCCTCCAGGGCCAGGCAGAGGGCGAAGTAGTCACCGCCCATCCCGCCGTGCTCCTCGGGGAACGGCAGGCCGAACAGCCCCATCTTCCCCATCTGCCGGACGACCTCGTACGGGAAGGTGTGGTTCTCGTAGTGCTCGGCGATGACCGGCGCCACCACCTCGTGGGCGAACTCCCGAACGCTGCTCCGCAGTGCCTCGTGCTCCTCGGTGAGCCTGAAGTCCATCGGTTCCTCCTGGCGGGTGTTGCTGGGGAAACCGGCGCGGGGCTCGTGACGCCGCGCCGGGGGTCAGACGGGGGTGACGCCGTGCCGGCGCCGCGAGAAGCCGCGGTCCTTGTGCCGGGCGGCGGCGAACCGCCGGACGAGTTCGGCGCGCAGGTCGGCGGGTTCGACGATGGTGTCCACGACGAGTTCGCTCGCCAGCCGGACGATGTCGATGTCGCGCTCGTACTCCTCGCGCCGGGCGGCCACGAAGGCCGCCCGCTCGTCCGGGTCGGCGATCGCCGCGATCTTGTTGGCGTAGACGGCGTTGACGGCGGCCTCCGCGCCCATCACGGCGATCTTCGCGGTGGGCAGCGCGATGGTGGCGTCCGGCTCGAAGCCCGGGCCGGCCATCGCGTAGAGGCCGGCGCCGTACGCCTTGCGGACCACGACACAGATCTTGGGTACGGTCGCCTCGGAGATCGCGGTGATCATCTTGGCGCCGTGCCGGATGATGCCCTGCTTCTCCACGGCCGTGCCGACCATGAACCCGGGCACGTCGGACAGGAACAGCAGCGGCACGTTGAAGGCGTCGCAGAGCTGTACGAAGCGGGCTGCCTTGTCGGCGGAGTCGACGAAGAGCACGCCGCCCTTGAACATCGAGTTGTTGGCGACCACGCCGACCACCTCGCCGTCGAGGCGGCCGAACCCGATGGTCAGCTCCTTGGCCCACAGTGCCTGGATCTCCAGGAACGATCCCTCGTCGAGCAGGCCCTTGGCGTAGCGGCGCATGTCGAACGCCTGCCGCTCGCTGGCCGGCACCAGCGCGGCGAGGTCCACGTTGGACGGCGCGGGTACGGCGGTGGCGGCCGGCGGCCGCTGGGTCCAGTTGGCCGGCAGGTAGGACAGGTAGCGCCGGACGACGTCGAGCGCGTCGGCCTCGGTCTTGCACAGGAAGTGACCGACCCCGGACTCGGCACAGTGGACCTTCGCGCCGCCCATCGCCTCCAGCGTGGTCTTCTCCCCGGTGACCATCTCGACCATCCGGTCCGAGCCGAGGTACATGCTGGCGTTGCCCTCGACCATGGCGACCACGTCGCAGAACGCCGGGATGTAGGCGCCGCCGGCGGCCGACGGGCCGAACAGTGCGCAGACCTGCGGGATGGAGCCGGAGGCGCGGACCTGGTTCCAGAAGATCTTGCCGGCGCCGCGCCGGCCGGGGAAGAGGTCGACCTGGTCGGTGATCCGGGCGCCGGCGGAGTCGACCAGGTAGACCATCGGCAGGCCGGCGTCGTACGCCCGCTCGATGATCCGGATGATCTTCTCGACCGTGCGGGCGCCCCAGCTTCCGGCCTTGACCGTGGAGTCGTTGGCCATCAGGCAGACCTGCCGGCCGTCGATCTCGGCCGTGCCGGTGACGACCCCGTCGGCGGGCAGCCCCTCGGCGCTGGCGTTGGCGTAGAGCCCGTCCTCGACGAAGGTGCCCTCGTCGACGAGCAGCGCGATCCGTTCGCGGGCGAAGAGCTTGCCCTTGGCCGCGTTCGCGGCGTGGTATTTCTCCGCGCCACCGGCCCGGACCCGCTTGCGGAGCTGCTCCAGTGCCTCGCCGTCGAGCGTCACGCCGACTCCCCTGCCCGCAGTGAACTGAACGATCGTTAGCGTACCCGACCGGGTACGACGGAAGGGGCCTCCGGTGGTACCGGAGGCCCCTTCGTCATACGTCAGGCCGGATCACCCTCGGTTCGGGTGAGTGCCCGGACGGCTCACTGCTCGGCCGAAGCCCCGCCCTCGCTCGCCGCGAACGCGACACCACCGGCGCCGGCAACCGCGTTGCCGCTCACGTCGGCCACGATCTGCACCGGGGCGAACACCTGGGTGCCGTTGCCGATCCCGTAGTTGCCCATGGTGATCAGGTCGACGCCACCGCCGTTGGAGCCGTAGCCCTCCTCGGCCGCGGCCGTGGTGCGGGCCGGCTTCTTGGTGCCCAGGTTGGTGTCGGCGACGGCCGGCACACCCTTGCCCAGGCTGCCGACGACCGGCAGGCCGGCGACGACGGGCAGGCTGTCCAGGATCGGCAGCGCCTCTTCCTTCGAGGTCGACTCCAGCTCGGCGGACGCGCCACCCTCGCTGCCCGCGAAGGCCACGCCACCGGCGGCCGAGACCGCGTTGCCGCTGAGCTCACCCACGAGCTGGATCGGCGTGTACGCCTGGGTGCCGTTGCCGATCCCGTAGTTGTCGCCGGTCAGCATCGTGGTGCCGCCACGGCTCTCGTTCTCGGCGCTCGCGCCGCCGTCGCAGGCCGCGAAGGAGACCCCGCCCAGCCCGGCGACGCTGTTGCCGCACACGTCGATCACGGTCTGCACCGGGGCGTACACCTGGGTGCCGTTGCCGATCCCGTAGTTGCCGGTCGAGACCAGGTTGGTGCCGCCGCCACGACGCCCCTCCAGCCGGGTGCTCTCCTGCTCGGCGCTCGCGCCACCGTCGCACTCGGCGAAGGCGACCCCACCCAGCGCCGGGATGGCCAGGCCGCACACGTTGATCACGGTCTGGATCGGGGCGTAGACCTGGGTCCCGTTCAGGATGCCGTAGTTGCCGGAGGAGACGATGTTCGTCGCGGCCTTGTCCCAACGGCCCTCGGTCCGCTCGGTCGTGGCCTCGCGGGCGGAGTAGTAGCCGCCCCCGTTACCGTTCTCCTCGCCCATCGAGGCGTCCGCGCCACCGTCGCAGGCCGCGAAGGCCACGCCGCCCGCGCCCGACACGCCGTTGCCGCAGACGTCGGCCACGGCCTGGACCGGCGCGACGGCCTGGGTGCCGTTGCCGATCCCGTAGTTGTCGAAGCTGACGACGTCGCCGACGCCCTCGTTGGTGGCGGAGGCGCCGCCGTCGCAGGCCGCGAAGGAGACACCGGCCGCCCCGGCGACCCCGTTGCCGCAGACGTCGACCACGGCCTGGACCGGCGCGACGGCCTGGGTGCCGTTGCCGATGCCGAAGTTGTTGCCCGTGATCACGTCGGCCGACGCGGCGGTCTGGGTGAGGAGCAGACCACCCGCGGCCAGGACGCCAACGCTCAGGGACTTACGAACCCACGTCTTCATGGTGAGGTAAAAGCCTCTCGGTAATTTTCAGAAGAATGTCATTCGAATTCAGTTTTCGATTCCGGAATCGAGGCGAGCTCTACCCTTTCCGGAGGTGTCGCATTTGTTTTCGGGCGCGGCGGTGCTGGCCCGGTTGTTGCCAACCGTCTGCCTTTGCCGCCTGTCGACGCGCGCCCTGCCGTGCTCGTGTTTCGTGGAGTTGCCGCATTCATCGGCGGCGGAATGTCGGGCCGGGCCGCTTGGGTGGGTCGTACGACCCGGGCGGCGCGGCGGCCGCACCCGTGCCCGTCGGACCGACGGGCCGGGGTGTCGCCCCTAGTCGGGCGAGAAGGTCGGGGACTCGGCGACGATGCCGAGCGCCTCGACCTCGGTCGAAACCGGGAGCCGGTGGAACGCCACCGGGTTGCCGGCGACCGCGGAGGGGATCACGGCGAAGGCGCCGCCCTCCGAGGGGGATCCGGCACTCGCCGGAATCCCGTGCCCTGCCGAACCGAGATAACCCCGGACCGGGACGGGCAGGTCAGGTGCCTGACCGGCACCCGTACGCGCGACCGCCGCAGCGGCCGGGCGCTGGTCCGTACCGGCATACTGCCGCAGTACGGAGTGGACGGTTCCGGTACCTGCCTTCGCCATGCCGTCGCCGGCGGCCGTTCCCGTTACGGGCGTACGGATGGCGTCGGAACCGGGAACCCCGGACCGTCCGGGCTCCTCCGCGACCCCGGAGAGGTCTCCGGTGCCGCCCGCCGGGAGTCCGCCCACCGCGTCGGCGACCGGCGCTGTCACGGCGGACAGCAAGGCGGTGACCGGGGCGAGGACGAAGTCGAGCGGGGCGACGACCGGGTCGATCGCCGAGGTGAGCGGGGTGAGCAGACCCGCCGGGCCGGTCAGCGCATCGGTGAGCCCGAGCGGAGCGACCAACCCGTCGACGACACCGATCACGCCGGTGACGCCACTGGCGCCCGACGCCGACCGGGTCGGTGCGGCGTCCCGCGCCGGTGCCGCGGTGGCAGAGCCGCCCGAGGCACCGGCGATGGTCGCCGGGTCGCCGGCCGGCACGCCACCCCCCGGCCCGCTGGCCGGGGAGTTCGTGACCGGGTCGGCGGTCGTGGCGGTCCCGCCGGGCAGGACCACCGAGGTCACGCCGTCCGCGGGAGCCAGCAGGTCGCCGGCGAGCGTCGACGTGGTCCCGAGCAGCGAGCCGGAGGCCGTGCCCAGGGTGTCGGTGACCGGGACGAGCGGCGTCGACTCCTCCGGCGCCCCGACGAGCGGGGTGAGCGAGACGAGCGACGACGCCTGGTCGTCCACGGAGTGGGTGTCCGCCTGCGCGGCGGCACCGCAGAGCAGCCAGGCCGCTCCGGCGAATCCACCGACGACGAGCGCACGCAGCCCGGTCCGCGCCGCGGACCGGATGCGGTCGGTACGCCCCGTCCGGCTGGACGGTGCGGTCGAAGGAACACGCGTCGGCCGCGACGCCGTGCGCTGGTTGCGCTCGACCTCCGACCGGATCATGTTCCGCCTCTCGTCGTCGACCAAATTCTGTGGCGATCTGCCCGGATTAGATCCGTTATGACCGCCACTGCAATTGGTAACGAAGAGATCCCCGAGGGGTCACGCCGCCATTTGGAAAAACTCCGAACTACCCCAGACGTGTACGCGGACCGGCCCGCAACACCCCGGACGGCAACTGACGGCCGACGATCTCCTCGGCGTACGCCGCAACCTCGATCAGCCGGTCGAGATCGATCCCGGTGTCGACGCCCATGTCGTGGAGCATGTGCACCACCTCCTCGGTGGCCACGTTCCCGCTGGCCCCGGGTGCGTACGGGCAGCCGCCCAGCCCGCCGACACTGGCATCGAACTCGGTCACCCCCAGCTCCAACGCGGCCAGCAGGTTCGCCAGGGCCGTACCCCGGGTGTTGTGGAAGTGCAGCAGCATCGGCACGTCGGGCTGCCGGTCGCGGACAGCGGTGACCAACTCGCGGACCCGGCGCGGCGTGCCCATGCCGGTCGTGTCGCCGAACGCGACCCGGTCGGCCCCGTCGGCGACCACCCGGTCGACGATCCCGGCCACCCGGGCCGGGTCGACGTCTCCCTCGTACGGGCAGCCGAAGCTGGTCGCCACGATCACCTCGGCGGTGGCACCCGCGTCGTGCAGCAGCGCGATCAGTCCGGCGATGTCGTCGAGCGACTCGGCCGTCAACCGGTTGACATTGCGCCGGTTGTGCGTGTCGCTGGCCGAGACCACCACCTCGACCTCGGTGAACCCGGCGGCCAGCGCACGCTGCGCGCCCCGCGAGTTCGGCACCAGTGCCGAGTAGCGGACCCCGTCGACCTGGGTGGCACCGGACCAGACCTCGTCGGCGTCGGCCATCTGCGGGATCGCCTTGGGGTGCACGAACGAGACCGCCTCGATCCGGCCCACCCCGGTGCCCGACAGTGCGTCCAGGAGCCGGATCTTGGCCCCGGTCGGCACCGGGTCCTCGTTCTGCAACCCGTCGCGCGGACCCACCTCGCGGATCGACACCTTCGCCGGCAACTCGCCCATCGACGCACCTCCCTGTGCTCACCGTCCATATAACCGCACCGTCCGCGTCACCCGCCCCCACCGGGGTACGGGACGGTCAGCGCATGCGGGCGACGATGCCGGTGTCGTAGTCGCCGGAGACGAACTCGGCGTTGTCGAGCAGTTCGGCGAAGAACGGCAGGTTGCACTTCGGGCCGGCCACCTCGAACCCGGCCACCGCCGCCCGGGCCCGCTCCAGCGCCTGCGCCCGGTCGGCGCCATACACGATCAGCTTGGCCAGCAGGGAGTCGTAGAACGGGGTGACGGTGTTGCCCGCCACGTAGCCGGCGTCGACGCGTACGCCCTCGCCGACCGGCTCGATCCAGGTCTTCACCGCGCCCGGCCCGGGCAGGAACCGCTTCGGGTCCTCGGCGTTGATCCGCAGCTCGATCGCGTGTCCCCGGGCGGTCAGCGCGTCGGGGTCGAAGGTCGGCGGCAGCCCCGCCGCCACCCGCAGCTGCTCCTCGACCAGATCGACCCCGTAGACCAGTTCGGTCACCGGGTGCTCGACCTGGAGCCGGGTGTTCATCTCCAGGAAGAAGAACTCGCCGCTGGCCGGATCGAGCAGGCATTCGACCGTACCCGCGTTGCGGTAGCCGACCGCCTCGCCGGCCCGTACGGCCGCGGCCAGGAAGCGTTCGCGCAGCTGCGGGGTCACCGCCGGCGACGGCGACTCCTCGACCAGCTTCTGGTTGCGGCGCTGTACAGAGCACTCCCGCTCGCCGAGCGCCACCACCCGGCCGTCGGCCAGGCCGAGGATCTGCACCTCGACGTGGCGTACCCGGGGAAAGAAGCGCTCGATCAGCACCGAACCGTCGCCGAACATCCGCTCGGCGAAGCCGCGCACCTTCTCGTACTCGCCGCGCAGGGCGGCCTCGTCGACGGCGACGCCCATGCCCATGCCGCCCCCGCCGGCGGCGGCCTTGACCATGACGGGGTAGCCGATGGTGGTCGCCGCGTCGAGCGCCGCCTCGACCGTCCCGGCCGGATCGGTGGTGCCGGCGGCGACCGGGACGCCGGCCGCCGCCATCAGGTTGCGGGCATTGATCTTGTCGCCCATCGCGGTGATCGCGTCGGCGCCCGGGCCGACCCAGACCAGGCCGGCGTCGGAGACGGTACGGGCGAAGTCGGCGTTCTCCGACAGGAAGCCGTAGCCGGGGTGGATCGCCTGGGCACCGGTGTCCTTCGCCGCGGCCATGATCGCCTCGGTGTTGCGGTAGCTCAGCGCGGGGTTGGCCGGCCCGACGCAGACCGCCTCGTCGGCCTCGGTCACGAACGGCAGGTCCGCGTCGGCCTCCGAGTGCACCGCGATCGCCCGCACGCCCAGCCGGCGGGCGGTACGGATGATCCGGCGGGCGATCTCGCCCCGGTTGGCGACGAGCAGCGACTCGATCATTGATGCCCTTTCCTCGTTGAAACAGGCGTCCGGCGACGGATGATCAGAAGATCACGCCGAGGCCGTGGATCAAGAATCGCTGGCGGCACGCAGCGCGGCCAGTGTCGCGGCGCGCAGCAGGCTGGCCCGCCGCTGCCGGTCGACCTCGCCGCCGAGGAACGGCGTGGAGTTCATCAGACCGAACGCCGCGTGCGCGAGCACCCGGCTCTCCGCGGCGACCAGCCCGGGATGCAGCCCGGTCAGCACGGTCACCCACTCCTCCACGTAGAGCCGCTGCAACCGCCGGATCTGCCGGCGCGGTTCGTCGGGCAGGCGGTCCAGCTCGTGCAGGTGCAGGGCGATGACCGCCGGATTGGCCAGCGCGAAGTCGACGTGGAAGTTGACCAGGGACTGCAACGCCGCGTCCGGGTCGTCGGGATGCTCGGCGACCCGCTGGCGGCCGCCTTCGAGCAGGCTCTCGCTGACCGGGATGAGCGCGGCGACCAGCATCGCCTCCTTGCCGGCGAAGTGGTGATAGAGCGCCGGACCGGTGACCCCGGCGGCCGAGCCGATGTCGTCCATCGAAACGCCGTGGTAGCCACGCGCGGCGAAGAGTCCGACCGCGATGTCCAGGATCTCGTCACGACGGGACCTGCGCCGGGCGGCGGGCTGGGCCGCCTCCCCTGCCCTGGCCGCGTCCGCGGCGCCGGCCGATGTCATCGGATGCTCCACCCTCACGCGGTCAGCGTAGCCCTTTGTCAATCCCTGGTTCACCCACGAATCCACCGTCGCTCGTCACACCCGGAAACTCAGTCGTCGGCCGTCAGACCGTGCTCGGCGCGCAGCGCGTCGGCCTCCGCCGAACGGTCCAACTGGTCGAGGGCCCGGGCGAGCAGCCACGCCGTACGGCGGGCCGGATCCGAGCCGGTCGGCAGCCCGCCGAGCACCCGCCGCAGCACCGGCTCGGCCTGCGCCGGGCGGCCGGAGTCGAGCAGCAGTTCGCCGCCGAACACCTCGACCTGGGCCGCCTCCCCGAACGCCTCGATCGAACGCAGCTTGTCGGGTACGCCGGCCAGCCGGTCGAGCGCCTCGTCAAGCTGGCCGGACTGGGCCAACACCCGGGCGGCGGTGTCGGCGAGCATCGACAGCTCCCACACCACTGCCGGCTCCACCGGCTCCCCCGCCGTAAGGCCGGCCGCCACCCGCTCGGCGCGACCGACGGCCGCCAGCGCGCCCGGGACGTCCGGCGACCAGAGCAGGGCCGCCGCCTCCCGGCGCCGGGCCCGCAGCTCGTGCTGGGGCAACCCGGCCAGCCGGTACGCCTCGGCGGCGGCGGCGAACCGCTGCGCGGCCAGGCTGTCCCGGTCGGTGTCGTAGAGGATGTCGCCGGCCTCCTCCAGCATCTGCCCCCGCCCCGGCAGGTTGTCCGGCCCGTCGAGGTTCTCGGCGAGTTGGTCGAGCAGGGCCAGGGCCGGCTCCGGTTCGTCGAGCCCCCGGTAGATGCCGGCCAGCAGGTAGCGGCTCTGGTCGGCGTCGGCCTGCCGCCCCGCCCGGTCCAGCCCGGCCACCGCCTCTTCCGCGACCTCGGCCGCCTCACCGAGCCGCCCGGCCAACCGGTAGGCGTTGGCCAGGTCGAAACGCAGGTAGTCGATGCCGTCGGCGTCCTGCTCGACGCAGAGCGCCACCGCTTCGACCAACTCGTCGACCGCCTCGGCGGGCCGGCCGGTGGCGAGCAGGGCCTGCCCCCGGGTGACCCGCAGCGGCAGCAGCGCCTCGGCCGGCGCCACCGGCAGCGCCTCGTCGCAGATCGCGACCCGTTCGGCCGGGTCGTCGACCGACTGCGCGTACCAGATCGCGGCGGGGACGAGATATTCGGAGATGCCCAGCTCGCGACTGACCCGGTAGGCGTGCTCCGCCGCCGGGCCGTACTCCTCCTGCCGGCCGAGCTGCCCGAGCAGCTGCGTACGGTGCAGGGCGGCCTGGACGGACAGGTACGGATCGTCGGCGGCGGCCAGGTCGACCCGGTCGATCAGTGCCAGCGCCTCCTCCCCCGCCTGCGTCCTCGACAGCAGCGCGGCCAACCGAAGGCTGGCCGCCGCCCGCTGCCGGGCGTTTCCGTGCCGGTCGAGGTGTTCGACCGCGCCCCGGCTCAACACCATGCCCTCGTCGGCGGAACCCGACTCGTGCAGTAGCGGGCCGAGGCGTCCGGCGACGACCTCGGCGAGCACGGTGTCGCCGAGGTCCCGGTAGCGGGCCATCGCCTCCCGGTTCGCGGCGATCGAACCGGCGCGATCGCCGGCACCGAACAGTTGCGCGGCCCGCATCTCCGACCGGCGGGCCAGGGCCCGCGCCGGCAGGTCGGTGTCGGCGAACCGGTCGTCGAAGGCGGCCAGCACCTCGGCCATTCCGGCCGGGCGGTGCGTACGCCACAGCTCTTCGGCCAGGTCGAGCAGTTCGTCGACGGTGGCCTCGGCGGGCACCGGGACCGGCCCGTCGTACGGCGCGCGGGCCGGCGCCACGTCGCCGGTGCCGGGGTCGCTGGCGGCCGGGCCGGCGGCCGGAGCCGGGCCGGTGCCCGGTGCCGATACCCGGCGGCGCAGGCTGGCCGACAGCGGTAGGTAGTCGACGACCGGCTCGGCGGTGAGCCAGCGCACCACCTGCTCGGACTGTTCGGTGGTGCCGTTGCGGGCGTCGAACTGGGCACCCAGTTCCTTTGCGGTGGCGGCGAGTTCGGCGGCGAGCACACCGACCGGGACGTCCGCCGCCGGCCGGTCGCCGTACGCCCGGCGGTGCACGGACAGCTCTCCGGCGGCGCCGCCCGCCGGCCCGGCCGTCGCGAGGCGGCCCAGCTGCAGGGCACCGGCCGCCGCGAACCGCATGGCGGCCGCCGGTGACGGGGCCCGGTCGAGCCACTCCAGGTGCCGCTCGACGATCTCCAGCCCCCGGGTGTCGTTGCCGGTGACGGCACAGAACTCGACGTGTTCGCCGATCTCGCCGAGGTCGGCGAGATGCCGCCGGTGTCGCCGGTAGGCCAGCCGGTGCGCGTCGCGGGCCTGCTCGGTCCGGCCGGTACGCAGGTAGGGCAGCATCAGTGCGGTCAGGATCGCCTGTGGCTGCTCGGAACAGGTCAGCCGGCCGGCCAGCACCGGCTCGGCCAGCGCCACCGCCTCCTCGTCGCGCCCCAACTGGGCCAGGTAACTCACCTGCGAGGTGGGGTCGCAGCCGGCGCAGTCGGAGAGTTGGTCGCGTGGCGCGGTCACCCACTGGCGGTACCACTCCTCGGCCTCGTCGGCCGCGCCGATGTGCCGGGCCACCCGGTGCCGGTACTTGTGCACCGCCTGGACGCTGTGCCCGCCGGCACGGTAGCGCCGCTCCATGTCGTCGAGGACCCCGTACGTCCTGACCAGCGGCACCGCCGGGAAATTGACCAGCGCGTTGGCCATGTACTTGAAGTACCAGAACAGGGTGTGGGCGTGCCGCTCGTGGTAGGGCCGCGGTTCCCGGTCGAACTCGGTCAGACACCAGGAGAAGGTCACGAAGGACTTGGCCGGCTCACCGCCGTAGACGTAGGCGTTGGTGGCGAGCATCCGGGCCGCGAACGCCAGGTGCGGGTCTTCGGCGGCGTCGGCCCGCTGGACCAGTTGCTCGACCGCGGCGATCTGGCCGGCGCCCCACGGCATGCCGGTGATCTGGTCGAGCATCCGCCAGAGATCGTCGGTGGAGGACACCATCACTCCTGTCCGGAGACGGCCCGGCCGAGCAGGCCGAGAAAGGAACTGTTGAGCAGTGCGGCGTCGGCCGGCCGGATCGGGTGGTGCCCGAGCAGCAGCGCCTGGCCGTAGAGCGCCTCCACGGCCAGGCCGACCAGGGCCGGATCGCCGAGCGTGGTGACCCGACGGACCAGCGGGTTGCGGTGGTTGAGCACCAGTTGCGGGCGCTCCGGCGGGCCGCTCGCCGCGAACGCGTCGAGCACCCCGGCCCACAGCTCGTCGGCCTTCTCCCGGGTCGCCTCGAGCTGGTCCTGGAAGGCGGCGCTGCGGCTGACCAGGTAGAGCGCCGGCAGCGAAGCCGGGTCGTACGCCCGGACCACCACCTCGCAGCCGAGCCGGTCCAGCGACCGCTGGGCCGCGGTGACGAACGGCCGCAGCGCCAACTCGGCCGCCGGGTCCAGGGTGTCGAACCGGGTGGTCAGATCGCTGGGTTCGAGCCGTTCGATCAGCACGTCGCGGTCGAGCGCCGGCAGCCGCTCGACCAGTTCGGCGTCGTACGTGTATCCGGCGTTGACCACCGGCAGGTCCTGCGCCGCCGCGACGGCCGCGAGCTGGCGGAACTCGTCGACACTGGCGGCGTAGCGAACCAGGCCGTGCCGTTGCCGGAACTCGGCCAGGGTGAGCTGGCCGGTGTTGGTCTCCATCGGCCACCACTCGTCGACGAGCCGAAGCATCTCGTCGTCGTGCAGCGCGAGCGCCTTGACGCCGAGGTGGTGCACCCGCAGGAACTCGGCCAGCCGGTTCGGGTCGCTGCCGGCAAGCCGGACCAGCCAGCCGCGCAGCTGGTCGCCGAGCGCCTCCCGGGTGGCTTCGAGCAGGCTGTCCTCGTAAAGCGCCTCGCGGCTGGCCGTGGGCCGCAGCTCGCTGGCGTCGACGACGCACTGCGCGAAGAACGCCCAGTCCGGCAGCAGCCCGTCGGCGGCCTCGGTCAGCAGCATCCGCTTCAGGTAGACCCGGTGCCCGGCCCGCGCCGCCGGGTTGACCGGGACCGGAAGCACGAACGCGGCACCGGTCAGCCCGGCCTCGGGCACCGACAGCGGCACCACGTCGAACGGAACGAAGCCGAGCGTCTCCTGGGCGTACCCGATCAGGGCCTGCCGGCGGGCGGCGGACGACCCGGTAAGCGCCCACGGCGGCGGGCCGGCGGTCGTCGGCACGTCACCGACGCGTACGTCGACCGGCAGCAGCGAGCCGAACAGCCGGGCCAGCTCGGTGACGGTCGGCACGCTGAACCACCGGTCGGTGTCCCGCCGGGGCACCAGCGTCACGGTCGTGCCCGGCTCGGCGCGGCCGGCGTCCGGCGCGGCCAACTCGACCGCGTAGCGGCCGTCGGCGTATCCGGTCCACAACACCGTGCGGTCGTCGCCGCACCTGGTCGTCACCCGGATCTCGTCGGCGACCAGGAAGCAGGAGAGCAGGCCGATGCCGAACTGGCCGAGGAACTCGTGCCGGGCGAAGCCCAGTTCGTCGCGTTTGGAGCTGCGGCCGATGGTGGCCAGCAGCTCGTGCACCTGCGCCTCGGTGAGCCCGATGCCGCTGTCGTGCACCCGCAGCGTGCCGTCGCCGGTCAGCGCGGGCGGCTCGAACCGCACCACGGCGGGCGCGTCGGGCTCGACCGCGCGGCGCGCGGTGATCGCGTCGACGGCGTTCTGCAGCAGTTCCCGGACGAACACCCGCGGGCTGCCGTAGAGATGATGACTGAGCAGGTCGACCACGCCTCGGAGGTCGACCTGGAAGGTGCGGTCCACGCCTGCTGCTCCCCGGTCCGGTGCCGGCGCCCACCGTACCGGGACGGGCCGACAACCCGCGTCCCCCTTTTCAGCCGCTGCCGTCGGCCCGCCGGTCCGGTCGTCCGGACCGACCGGGAAGGGCCGGATGGCCCGGCCGTTCCGGGTCTCCCCGCCGGACCGGAACCGGCGGCGGAACAAGGGCGCCGGAACCCCACCAGTGCCGGGCGACCAGCGCGGCCAGCATGGCACCCGCGCCGTTGACCAGCACGTCGTCCACCGCCGACACCCGGCCCAGGTCGAGCGCGTACTGAAGGGTCTCGACCAGGACCGAGCCGGCCGCGCCGACCGCGAGCAGCCGCAGCGCGCCGGACGCCGTACGGCGCAGCGGGCCGGCCGGACGGGACAGTGCGGCGAACCGGATGGGGGCGAAGAAGCCGAGTGCGGCGAAGACGAGCAGGTTGCCGCCGATCTGCACCACCGCGACCGCCGGGCTGCCGGCCAGCAGGTCGACGAGCCCGCGCAGCGGCACGAGGTCGAGCGTCCGGGGCGCCGGCCGCGGCGTGAGGATCATCCAGATCCAGGGCAGCGTGCCGGCCACCATGCCGACCTCCGCGACGCTGCGCCACGCGGCCACGCGGGCCGGCAGCCCGGACCGCCGCCGGAGCCGGGTCAGCAGTACGGCGAACAGCCCGGCCAGCGGCAGCGCGACCGCCGAGGCCACCAGCACCGGTCCCCAGTCCCGCCACACCTGCGCCATCCACGCAGGCTAGCGGCGCCGGTCAGCCCATCAGCCCGCCGGGCTTGTCGCCGCGTACGACGGGAGCGCGGACCAGGTTGCCCCACTCGGTCCACGAGCCGTCGTAGTTGCGTACCTGCGGATAGCCGAGCAGGTGGCGGAGCACGAACCAGGTGTGGCTGGACCGCTCCCCGATCCGGCAGTACGCGATCACGTCGTCGGCCGACGACAGTCCCAGCTGGTCGGCGTAGATCGCCCGCAGTTCGTCGGCCGACCTGAACGTGCCGTCCTCGTTGGCCGCCGACTTCCACGGCTTGTTGACCGCGCCGGGGATGTGGCCGCCGCGCAGCGCGCCCTCCTGCGGGTAGTCCGGCATGTGCAGAAGTTCGCCGGTGTACTCCCCCGGCGACCGCACGTCGACCAGTGGCCGGCCGGCGGCGACGTGCCCGAGCACCTGGTCGCGGAAGGCGCGCAGGCTGGCGTCGTCACGGTCCGGCGCCGGGTAGCTGGCCGGCTTCGGGGTGGTGCGCTCGCGGGTCAGTTCCCGCCCCTCGGCGATCCACTTCTGCCGGCCGCCGTCGAGCAGCCGAAGGTCGCGGTGGCCGAAGAGGCTGAAGACCCAGAGCGCGTACGCCGCCCACCAGTTGAAGTTGTCGCCGTAGAAGACGATCGTGTCGTCGCGGCCGATGCCCTTGGCCTCGCACAGCGCGGCGAACTGTTCCGGGTGGAGGTAGTCGCGGCTGTCCTGGTCGTTGAGTTCGAGGTGCCAGTCGACCTTGACCGCGCCGGGGATGTGACCGCTCTCGTAGAGCAGCACGTCCTCGTCGGACTCGACGACCACGAGGCCGTCGGTGCCGAGGTGCTCGGCCAGCCACTCGGTGGTGACCAGGCGTCCGGGGTCGGCGTACGACTGCAGGCTGGGTGAGGGATCGTTCGGAACCGGCATCCCGTAAAGGTACGCCGGACGGCGGCCCGACACCGGGTTACCGGCCCGACCGGTGCACCGGCCCGCCGGCTCCGGTGTCAGTCGGTGAACGGGGCCAGCAGGGGCCGCTTGGCGGTGACGGTGTCGCCGGACGAGCGGCCGGTCAGCCGCCGCCTGATCCATGGTGCGAGATGCTGCCCGGCCCAGCGCAGGTCGGCCCGCCGGGCGGCGAGCCACGGCGTGGGTGCCGGGGCGGGCGGCACGAGCAGCCAGTCCTCGTCGGCGTCGACGCCGAGCGCGGTCAGCACGTGGGCGGCCACCCGCCGGTGCCCGATCTCCGACAGGTGCAGCCGGTCGACGCTCCACATCAGCGGGTTGCGGAACTCGTCGTCGGCGTAGAGGTCGACGAGCATCGCACCGTGCCGCTGCGCCGTCTCGCCGACGGCCCGGTTGACCAGTTGTACCCGGGGTGCCATGAGCCGCTGGCCGGGCAGGTGCGCCGTCAGGTCGGCGAACCGGAACAGCAGTACGTCGGCACCGGTGGCACGGAGTTCGCCGATCACCGCGTCGAAGCGGGATGCCAGCGTGACCGGGTCGAAGGACCGGCGCAGTACGTCGTTGCCGCCGGCGGCGAAGCTGATCAGGTCGGGTTTCATGTCGAGGACGACCGGCACCTGCTCGGCCACCACGGCGGGGAAGAGCCGACCCCGGATCGCGAGGTTGGCGTACCCGAAGTCCGGGCCGGCCTCGACGGCGAGCCGGGTGGCGACCAGATCCGCCCAGCCCCGGAACGTCCCGTCCGGGTACGGGTCGTCCATGCCCTCGGTGAAGCTGTCCCCGACCGCCACGTAACTGCGCCAGCGCACCGCGCCCCCCTACCGTCGTGCCTCGACCAGTTTTCTACACCCGATTCACGGCACATCGGTTAATCGGGTGCCGCATCGGTGACCGTTTCCATACGCTGCGCGGATGTTGCTGCGGATGTCCACCCTGTTTCTGCGCACGCTGCGCGAGGACCCGGCCGACGCCGAGGTGGCGAGCCACCGGCTGCTGGTCCGGGCCGGCTACGTCCGGCGGGCCGCGCCGGGCGGCTACACGTGGCTGCCGCTGGGCCGGCTGGTGCTCGACCGGGTGACCCGGGTCGTACGCGAGGAGATGACGGCCATCGGCGGCCAGGAGGTGCACTTCCCGGCACTGCTGCCGCGCGGGCCGTACGAGACCAGTGGCCGGTGGACCGAGTACGGCGACGACATCTTCACGTTGCGGGACCGGCGGGGCGTGGAGTTCCTGCTCGCGCCGACCCACGAGGAGATGGCGACGCTGCTGGTCCGGGACATGTTCGGCTCGCACCGGGACTATCCGGTGACGCTCTTCCAGGTGCAGACGAAGTTCCGCAACGAGGCCCGCCCACGCGCCGGACTGCTGCGCACCCGCGAGTTCCTGATGAAGGACGCGTACTCGTTCGACCTGTCCGACGACGGCCTGCGGGCGGCGTACGACCGGCACCGGGCGGCGTACGAGCGGATCTTCACCCGGCTCGGGCTGGACTTCGCAGTGGTTGCGGCGACCTCGGGGGCGATGGGCGGCTCGGCGTCGGAGGAGTTTCTGGCCACTACCGCGGCCGGCGAGGACACCTACGTCGGCTGCCCGGCATGCGGTTACGCGGCGAACACCGAGGCGGTGGTCACGGCGGCACCGGCGCCCGGCGATCCGGCCCACCACCCGGCGATGACCGTCCACGACACGCCGGACACCCCGACGATCGCCGCCCTGGTCGCGATGGCCAACGAGCGGCGGCTCGGCGGGCGGACCGGCTGGACCGCCGCGGCGACGCTGAAGAACGTGGTGCTGGCCGTACGCCGCCCCGGCGCCGACACCGACGAGCTGCTGGTCGTCGGGATACCCGGGGACCGCGAGGTGGACCTGAAACGGCTCGCCGCCGCGCTCGAACCGGCGACCGTGACGATGTTCGACGGCTGGGCCGACCATCCGGAGCTGGTCCGCGGCTACATCGGCCCGCAGGTCCTGTCCGACCTGGGCATCCGTTATCTGGTCGACCCCCGGGTGGTGCCCGGCACCGGGTGGCTGACCGGCGCCAACCAGCCGGGCCGGCACGCGGTCGACGTGGTCTGCGGGCGCGACTTCGTGCCGGACGGCACGATCGAGGCGGCCGAGGTCCGCACCGGCGACCCCTGCCCACGTTGCGGCACCGGGGCGCTGGCCATCCGGCGGGGCATCGAGATCGGCCACATCTTCCAGCTCGGCCGGCGCTACACGAACGCCTTCGAGGTCGACGCGCTCGGCGCGGACGGCAAGCCGGTACGACCCACGATGGGCTGCTACGGGATCGGCATCTCCCGTACGGTGGCCGCGATCGCCGAGCAGCACCACGACGAGCGGGGGCTGGTCTGGCCGGCGGCGGTCGCGCCGGCGGACGTACACGTGGTGGCCGCCGGCCGGGGCGACCAGGTCGCGGCGGCGCTCCACCTGGCCGGCCAGCTCGCCGACGCGGGCCTACGGGTGCTGGTCGACGACCGGCCGCAGGTGTCGCCGGGCGTGAAGTTCACCGACGCCGAGCTGATCGGTGTGCCGCGTGCCGTCGTCGTCGGCCGCCGGCTCGCCGAAGGGTACGTGGAGCTGCGGGTCCGGGCCGACGGCGAGCGGGTGGACGTGCCGCTCGCCGAGGTGGTGTCCCGGCTGGCCGGCTGACGCGGACGGGTCCGCCGACCGGCCCGGGCGGGCGGGTCGGTCGGGTCAGGCTTCGCCGCGCACTGCCCGGTAGTGGGCGAGGCAGTCGGCGTAGTCGGGGAGCAGCCCGGCCGTGCGCAGCTCGGCGAGCCGTGGGCCGGCGGAGTCGCGCTCGGACAGGATCGGCGGTTCGATGGCGGGCCAGGGCAGGGCCAGGTCCTCGTCGAAGACGTTGACGATCCGCTCCCGGGCCGGGTTGTATCCGGTGCTGCACAGGTAGCTGAGCACGGTGTCGTCCTCAAGGGCGACGAAGCCGTGCCCGAGCCCTTCGGCAAGGTAGAGCGCCCGCCCCTCGGCCGCGTCCAGCCGGACGAACTCGTGCGCGCCGAAGGTGGGCGACCCGACCCGCAGGTCGACGACGACGTCGAGCAGCGAACCGCTCGGGCAGTAGACGTATTTCCCCTGGCCGGGTGGCACGTCGGCCCAGTGGATGCCGCGGATCACGCCGCGCCGGGAGATGCTGTGGTTGGTCTGGGCCACGGTCAGCTCGAAGCCGAGCGCGGCCGAGAAGACGGCGGCGTCGTACCAGACGTGGAAGCTGCCCCGTTCGTCGGCGAACTGCCGGGGTACGAACTCCCACGCGCCGGCGATCGACAGTTCGGTGGCCTTCACCCGTTCACCCCATTCGCGTCCTACGCACAACCCGGCAGCACGATACCGCCTCCGGGGACGTGTAACCGCGCACCCACCGGGTACGGGTAGCCATCGTCCATCTCACCGCGGAGGCTCTCATGACCAGGCACACGGTCGGTGCGGTAATGACCAAGGAGGTCCTGTACCTGCCGGCGGAAACCACACTGGACGAAGCGGCCCGGGCGATGCGTGACGCCGACATCGGCGACGTGGTCGTGACGGAGGGACCGACCCTGGCGGGGATGGTCACCGACCGGGACATCGTGGTCCGGGCGGTGGCCGAGAAGCTCGACCCGGCCAGCACCACCATCGGGGCCGTGGCGACCCGCGAGGTCGTCATGATCGAGCAGAACTCGACGGTCGCGGAGGCGGCGGCACTGATGCGGGAGCGGGCCGTACGCCGGGTGCTCGTCTGCGACCTCGACCGGCAACTGGTCGGCATCGTCTCGCTCGGCGATTTGGCGGTCCGCTTCGATCCCGACTCGGCACTGAGCGGGATAAGCGGCACCGCGCCGTCGCCCTGACGTACGACTCTGACGCCCGGACCGCCTCACCGGCCGGTCCGGGCGTCCCGCATGCTTGGGTACGGCCGGGACACCGGGTAGGGAGGACACGAGATGCCGATGCCGCCCAAGCTCGCCGAGATCGTCGACGAGTTCGCCGCCGCACCCCGCGAGGTGGTGCTGGAGATGTTGCTGGAGTTCTCCGACGCGGTCGCGCCGCTGCCGGAGTCGCTGGCCGGCCACGAGGGCATGGAGCAGGTGCCGGAGTGCCAGACGCAGTTCTTCCTGCGGGCGGCGGTCAACCCGGACCGCACCGTCGACGTGTGGTTCGACTGCCCGCCGGAGGCACCGACGACCCGTGCCTTCGCCGGCATCCTCACCGAGGGGCTGGCCGGCGCCACGGCCGACGAGATCCTCGCCGTACCGGACGACCTCTACCAGCGGATGGGGCTCGCCCAGGCGATCAGCCCGCTGCGGGTGCGCGGTGGCACCGCCGTACTCGCCCGGCTGAAGCGCCAGGTCCGGGAACAGATCTCCTGACCTGCCGCGTTACCACCGTTCGTGGAGATTGACATCTACTCGGACGTGGTCTGCCCGTGGTGCTACATCGGCAAGCGCAAGCTGGAGCAGGCCCTCGAGTCGTACAACGGTGACGTGACGATCCGCTACCGTCCGTTCCAACTCGACCCCCGACCGGTCGAGCAGCCGCAACCGCTGCTGACCGCGCTGGCCGGAAAGTTCGGCGGCCCGGACCGGGTACGGGAGATAGTCACCCGGGTCACCGGCGCGGCCGCCGGTGCGGGCCTGCACCTCGACTTCGACAGCGCACTGAGCGCCAACACCTTCGACGCCCACCGGCTGGTCTGGTTCGCCGACCAGCGCGGACGGGCGGCCGAGATGGTCGAGGCGCTCTACCGGGCGCACTTCACGCAGGGCGTGGACATCGGATCGCCGGCCGCGCTGGCCACGGTCGCCGCCGGGGCCGGCCTCGACGAGGCCGAGGTCCGCGCCTTCCTCGACTCCCCCGCCGGCACCGCCGAGGTCCAGACGGACCTGGCCGAGGCCCGCGAGATCGGCGTGAGCAGCGTGCCGACGTTCGTCTTCGCCGGCAAGTACGCGGTCACCGGCGCCCAGGACCCGGACACCCTGCGCGGCGTGCTCGAAGAGGTACGCCGGCGGGAGGCCGCCGAGGCCGCACTGCGCCCGGTCGGCGTACCACCGACCGGTGACCGGGCCGACGGCTGCACCGACGACAGTTGCGCCGTCTGACGCATCCGCGCTGGTTTCACGTGGAACCACATCGACCGAGCTGAGTCGGCCCGGAATGTCGAGCATTCTGGGCCGGCCCGTGCTGTCGCCAGGCCGGTGCCGCCGGCAGCCGGCCCGTCAGGCGGCGGGCTTGGCCAGATCGGCGATGACCTGGGCGTTGGGCAGCACACCCACCGCCGGGCCGGGCAGTGCGATCTTGCTGTGCCGTACCCCCGAACCGATGATCACGTGCGGTACGGCGACCACCCGGGAGTCGACCAGGATCGGCCAGTCCGCCGGCAGCCCGATCGGGGTGATCCCGCCGTACTCCATGCCGGTCGACCGCACCGCGTCGTCCATCGGGGCGAAGCTGGCCTTGCGCGCGTCGAGCAGCCGGCGCACGGCGCCGTTGACGTCCGCGCGGGTGGTGGCCAGGATGACGCACGCCGCATAGCGGGTCTCGCCACCCCGCTTGCCGGCCACGATCACGCAGTTGGCCGACTCCTCGAGCCCCACCTCGTACGCGGCACAGAACGCGGCGGTGTCGGCCAGGGTCGCGTCGATCGGCGCGACCAGTACGTCGTCGACGTCGATCGGCGCCTCGGCCGGCCATGCCTCCAGGGCAGCCACGACGGGCGGTGCGAGCAGGTCGGGTCGGCCGCGGGCGGGCTCGGTCTTCAGGGTTCCCATCACGTTGCGATCCTCGCACCGCCGCTCCGGGCCCGCGCGGTCACGGGTCTCCTTGACAACAAAAGCTAATACTATTAGCTTTTACGTCATGCCTGTTAGCTACCTGGATCGCGGCGAGGGCCGCATCGCGTACGAGGTGACCGGCACCGGCCCGCTGGTGGTGTGCCTGCCCGGCATGGGTGACCTGCGCTCGGTCTACCGATTCACCGTCCCCACCCTGGTCGACGCCGGCTACCGGGTCGCCACCGTCGACCTGCGCGGCCACGGCGACAGCGACGACGGATTCAGCCGCCACGACGACGTCGCGCTCGGCACCGACCTGCTCGCCCTGATCGAGGAACTCGGCGGTCCGGCCGTCGTGCTCGGCAACTCGATGGGCGCCGGCGCCGCCGTCTGGGCCGCCGCCGAAGCCCCCGACCGGATCGCCGGGCTGGTGCTGCTCGGCCCCTTCGTCCGCGACCCCGACCTCGGTCCGGCGATGAACCTCGCC
Source organism: Polymorphospora sp. NPDC051019 (assembly GCF_040683055.1). Classification (NCBI taxonomy): domain Bacteria; kingdom Bacillati; phylum Actinomycetota; class Actinomycetes; order Micromonosporales; family Micromonosporaceae; genus Polymorphospora; species Polymorphospora sp. NPDC051019. Next base: position 124,691 of record NZ_JBFBCH010000007.1, read on the forward strand.
TTCCGGCTGCTGCTCGCCAAGCCCTGGGGCCCCGCCGCCTGGCACTGGTATTACCAGAAGTTCTACCCGGGCCGCCCGCCCGCCGACCTGACCGAGCACCGGGCCCGCATCCGCGAGAGCCTGCGCCGGGGCGACCACTGGCGCTCGTTCGTCAAGACCACCCGCACCAGTCACCGGCCGGCCGAGCAGCGCCTCGACTCGGTCCATGCCCCTACCCTCGTCGTCATGGGTACAAAAGATCCCGACTTCCCCGACCCGGTCGCCGAGGCCCGCTTCGTTGCCGAACGCCTCCACGGCGAACTACTGCTGGTTCCCGACGCCGGCCACTACCCGATGGCCGAATACCCGGAACTGGTCAACCCGGAACTGGTGCGGTTCCTCGGCACGGTGCACGCCGATGCCTAGGGCCGGGCTCACCCCCGCCATCGTGGTCGAGCAGGCCGCCCAGCTCGCCGACGAGATCGGACTCGACCGGCTCACCCTGGCCGGCGTCGCCCAACGGGTCGGCGTCGCCCTGCCCAGCCTCTACAAGCACGTACGCGGCGCAGACGCGCTCCACCAGCAGCTCGCCGTACGCGCGCTCGAACAGTTGACCACCGAGGCGACAACCGCCGTCGCGGGCCGGGCCGGCCGGCAGGCGCTGCACGCCCTCGCCGCAGCCTTCCGCACGTACGCCCAACGCCGGCCGGGCCGCTACGCGGCCACCGTACGCGCCCCCGACCCGACCGACCCGGCGCACATCGCCGCCGCCGAAGGTGCCGTGAACGTGATCTACGCCGTCCTCGACGGTTACGGCCTCAGCGGCGAGCGGGCCGTCGACGCGGCACGCTGCCTGCGCAGCGCCCTGCACGGGTTCATCGCCCTGCACGCCGCCGGCGGGTTCGGCCTGCCGCAGGACGTCGACCGCTCGTACGAGCGCATGATCGACGCTCTCGACCGCGCCCTCACCACCTGGCCGTAGTCTCCCGCCACGGCGGCCGTCTGCGATGCTGGTCGGCGATGACCAGCAGTTGGCGACACCTGCCCCCAGCCGCCCGTGAGATCGCCAGGGCGAGCACCGAAGCCGTGGCCGCGGCCCGGGCCCACGACGTCGAGGCGTACGGGTCGGCGGTGACCGACCTCGGCGCGGCCGACCGGTCCGGTGCCGTCCTCGGGGCGGTGGTCCGGCTCCTGCTCGAACAGACCCACCCGGACGGGCTCGACGGCGACGACGTGCGGCAGGTGCTCGAACGGTGCGTCCGGTCCGCCGCGACCTGGCAGACCGGGGTTGATCCGCACGTGGTGCTGGTCCTGCTGGCCGGTGCGCTCGGCGTCTACGACCCCGACGACGACACCACTCCGCCCGACGCGCAGGCCGTCGCCCGGCACGCACCGCTCCTCGTCGCCGACCTGCTGGCGGTGGGCGGCCGGCCGCTCGACGGCTATCTGACCGCCGCCTTCGCCGAGATCGAGCGGACCGAAATCCACGACTGACCACCGACAGGAAAGCGGGGAGGGATGGCCGCTGCCGGGCGTCCAGGTGATCGTCGCCCGCCATCTGCTGCCCAGCCGGCGAACCGTCACGGTGATCGGACAGCGAGCACGCCGGCCGCGATAGCGTAGGCCGATGGCCGAGCGGGTTTCGAAAGGCGACGTCATCGCGTTTCGCCTGAACGCCCACCACCTCACCGAACGGCTGGACGGACCCAAGCTGCTCGACGCGGCCGGCCGGTGCGGTATCCAGAACAGCCCGCCCGGGTCGGCGCTGCTGGCGGTGCACGCCAGGGTGCGGGACCTCACCCGGGAACAGGTGTCGGAAGCGGTCGCCGACGAGAAGAGCCTGCTGCAGACCTGGAGCATGCGCGGCTCACCGTTCTACTTCCCGACCGTGGACGCACCGATCTTCACCACCGGCGTGCTGCCGCCGACCGAGAAGGCGATGCGGCATTTCGTCCCCGGCGTGGAACAGACGCTGACCAGGCTCGACATGAGCCTGACCGAGGCGGTCGGGCTGTCCGGCGCCGAGATCGACGACGTGCTGTCCGGGCGCCAACTCCCGATCAACGAGCTCGGTGCGGAAGTCGCCGGGCGGATCGCCGGCAAGCTGCCGGACGAACAACGCCGCAGCTGGGAAGAAGAGGGTCCTTACGCCCCGGACCAGCCGCTCGGTGAGGGCGTCGTGCACTTCTGCATCCGCATCCTGACGTTGCAGGGGCTCGTCTGCTTCGCGCCACGGTCCGGGAACAAGGCACCGTTCGTCCTGGTCGACGAGTGGCTCGGCCATCCGATCCCGGACATCGACCCGGAGGCCGCCCGCGCCGAACTGCTTCGCCGCTACCTGCGCTGCTACGGACCGTCGACCCGCGCAGACTTCGCCGCGTGGGTGGGAATCCAGGCCGGTGACACCGAGCCCTGGTGGAGCCTGGTCGAGGACGAGCTGACACAGGTCGAGTTCGGCGGCAAGTCGTGGATTCTCACCGAGGACGTCGACAGGTTGCGGTCGGCACCGACTCCGAAGGGCGTACGTCTACTCCCGCCGCGCGACCCGTACACCCAGCTGCGCGACCGCGAAACGATCGTCGACAAGAAGTACCGCGGTGAGGTGTGGAAGACGGTGGGCGAACCGGGGACGGTACTCGCCGATGGCAGGATCACCGGTATTTGGCGGCCACGGAAAAGCGGCCGGAAGCTGACCATCACCATCAAGACGTTCGGTTCGTTGCCGGCCCGGACCAAGAAGTCGCTCCAGGACGAGGCCGAGCAGGTAGCGCCGTTGCGAGACGCGTCGTCGGTGGACGTCGCCTTCGACACCTACTGAGGCACCGCGCCGCAAGATCATCCTCAGCGGAGGCCGCGGCGTGCCTCGCGGGATACACCGGCGTCGAGAACATCCGGAAGAGGCAACGGCAGCTTCGATCGCGTCACCGGCCACGGTCGGTGATTCGGGCATCTTCGGTCTGGCCGGCTGCCACACTTTGCCCTGTGGTCAGCGAGGACAACGGGGTGTCCGATGGCAGGTCAGCGCGAGCGCCGCGCGGCATTCGACCGCTACGCGAGGGTGTCGGCGTAACCAGCGTGGAGCTCTTCTTCGATCTGGTGTTCGTCCTCGCGTTCATCCAGGTCGTTGCGCTGATGGAGGACGACTTCACCAATCACGGCGTGCTGAACGGGATGCTTGCGCTGGCCCTGTTGTGGTCGACGTGGTCCATCTATGCCTGGTTGGGCAACAGCCTCCAAGCTCGGATCGGGCTGATCCGGATCGCGCTGCTGTTTGTGGCAGTGGTCACCCTTGTGATGGCGGTAGCCGTCCGGCAGGCATTCACCGACATCCGGGGCGCGGCTGTCTCCGGTCCGGTGGTGTTCGTCGCGTGCTTCGTGGTCGTTCGGCTGGTGCATCTGGCGCTGCGCTGGTACGCCGTTCCAGACACGAGGCCGCACATCGTCCTGCTGATCGCCGTGCCACTGTTTGTCGCCTCCGTCCTTCTGTTCTCGGCCGCCGTCGTGCCGCAGCGACTGTTCGACGACCCGTGGCTGGTCAAGGCCAGCCAGACCGGGCTTTGGATACTCGCCGTCATCATCGACTATGGCCCCGCCCTGGTGATTCGGTCGTGGGGGTGGCACATCATCTCGGCCCGGCACTGGGCCGAGCGGCATGGCCTCATCGTGCTCGTCGCCCTTGGCGAGTCGCTCATAGCGGTTGGCCTGACCAGCAGCGGCGTGCCGATGACCGGAGCGCTCATCGCGGCTCTCGTCTTCACCATCGTCACCGCCGCCGCATTGGGCTGGACCTATTTCGACGTCGTTGCGATCGCCGCCGAGCGGACGCTGATCCAGAACCCAGTCCAGCGCCGGGTTGCCTACGCCCGCGACGCCTACAGCTATCTACACCTGCCGATGATCGCCGGCATCATGCTGCTCGCCCTCGGGCTGCACAAAGTGGTAACGATCATCAAAGACAACGAACTGCACCATTCGTCCCCGCAACTGGAGAGCCTGGGCCTGCACGCCCTCTACGGTGGAGCGGCCCTGTTCCTGCTCTCCCACGTCGGCTTCCAACTGCGGATCACGCGCCTGCTAAGACGGGTCATCTGGCCGCGGCTGATTACCGCAGTGCTGCTGGTGGCGCTCATCCCGGCCGCTGGCCGGCTTTCGGCGGTGCTAGCGCTCGGCCTGCTGACGGCTGTCTGTGTCAGCCTGGTCATCACGGAGATCCTCGTCGCAGGCGGGCGGCGCAAAGAACTGCGCGAGGCCGCTCTAGCCGAGGACCTTCGGCCAGAGGGCCCCTAGATCAGCACGGGACCTGGCACGCGCTACGGGCACTTCTCCGCCACAACGCTGATCACCAACCACGCTGGAAACCTACGTGCACTGGTGGCCGAAGCACGATCGTCGACGGGGGGCGGCTCGGTTCCGCGTTCGGCAGCTCACCGCTTCGCCCCAACCCCGTAACCAAGATCAGATCTGGGTCGTGCCGATTCTGTGCCGGATGACCTTGGGTACCGCTGCGGCGCAGGCCAGGCGTGGTATCGAGTGGAGCCGAGGGGACTCGAACCCCTAACCCCTGCCTTGCAAAGGCAGTGCTCTGCCAGTTGAGCTACGGCCCCGCAGCGGCGGCGGGAGCCGCCAGATCGGGTCGAACCTCAGCGAAGATCAGGCGCGGTGGTGGCCTCGTGCCACAGGGCGCGCTCGTCGTTGGCGTCCTTGACCTTCTTCGCGACGAAGGCCGCGACGCCGATGACGCCGACTACGATCAGGATCTTCTTCAACATGGGGAGACCCCTTGACTGCTGTCGGACCGGATGTGGAGTGGGGCTAGCTGGAATCGAACCAGCGACCTCAGAGTTATCAGCTCTGCGCTCTAACCGACTGAGCTATAGCCCCCCGTGCGACGAGCAAGGTTACCGCACCGCCGGCGCTTCTTTCCAATCGGGGGGTGGGTGTCACGCCGGGGGTCGAACCGGGCCGCCTGCCGTCCGTTCCGGATGGCCGCCGACCTGCCGTAACCGTAGGCGGATGCGCAACGCCGGGGCAACCGCGTTTCGCGGCGCCCCGGCGTCCGGGTCTTTTCCCGGGCCTCAGTCGCGCTCGGCGAGGGTGAGTTCGACGCCGCCGACCAGGTCGGCGCAGACGTTGTAGACGAAGGCGCCCAGGGTGGCCAGAGCGGTGAAGAGCACCACGTTGACCAGGCCGATCAGGGCGGAGGTGCCGATGACGCCCTTGGCGGTGATCTGGAAGCCGCCGCTGTCCTGGCCACCGCCGGCGCTGATCAGCTCACCGAGGCTGGTGTTGACCGTCTCGAAGACGCCCATCGCGTCGAGCGCCAGGTATAGCACCGACGTCGCCACGATCACCACGATGAACAGCACCAGCGAGACGGCGAACGAGAACTTCATCACCGACCACGGGTCGATCCGCTTGACGTTCAGCCGGGCCCGCCGGGGGCCGCGCGACGCGGCGGAGCTGACCGTGTTGCGGGCGGCGCGTACGGCTTCGGTCACCCGGGCCGCGCCGACCGCTCCCGGGCCACCGGCACCGTTGCCTCCGGCCGTGGGCTGGCCTGTCGAACCGGGCGCGGCGCCGACGCCGGAGGGGCGGATCGTGGTGCCGCCGGCGGCCAGGCGCCCCTGCCCGGCGGCGCCCGGACGGGTGGCGGTTCCGGCCTGGTTGCCCCGGGCCCCGTCGCCGCCCGCGTCTCCGGGAGCCTTTGTCATCACGACGTGGCCCTGGCCGGCGCCGTCGTTGGGCGGCGCCGTGCCGTTGCCCTGGTCCGCGGGCTGGTCGGGCGGCGGCGCCATCCCGGGAGCCCGCGTGAACTTGGGTGACGGTGTATCGCCGGGGACTGTCGCCCGACCAACGGCCGCGCGACCGGTCGCTGGTGCGCCGCTCTTCGCGGCTTCCTCATCGACCGGGGTCGTCGGGGCCCCCGCAGTCCCCGACTTCGCCTGTGTCTCCGTCATCAACTAGTCCTGTTCGTCAGGCTCGTCGGCGTTGCGAGCGATGGCCACGATGGTTACGCCTTCTGGCAGGTCCATCAGCTTGACCCCCATTGTGTTCCGATCCCGCGTTCGCCGTACAGGCTTCACCGGAGTCCGGATGACCCCGCCGTTGCTCGTGATCGCGAACAACTCGTCATCCGGACTGATCACAACCGCTCCGACCAGCCCGCCCCGGCGTTCGGTGATCTTCGCGGTCAGCACACCCTTGCCACCCCGTCCCTGGACGGGATATTCCTCGATCGGCGTCCGCTTGGCGTACCCGCCGTTCGTGGCCACCAAAACATCCATTCCCTCGCGAACGACCTCCATCGCGAGGAGTACGTCGTCATCGGTGAACCGCATACCGATCACCCCGGAGGTCGCCCGGCCCATCGGTCGCAGCGCCTCGTCAGTGGCGTTGAACCGAATCGCCTGGGCCTGCTTCGACACCAACAGCAGGTCGTCCTCGGCGGCGACCAGGGCGGCGCCGACGAGTTCGTCCTCGTCACGCAGGTTGATGCCGATGATGCCGCCGCTGCGGTTGGAGTCGAACTCCTCCAGCCGGGTCTTCTTGACCAGGCCGTTCTTGGTGGCGAGCACCAGGTAGGGCGCGACCTGGTAGTTCGGGATCTCGATGATCTGCGCGATCTGCTCGTCGGGCTGGAACGCGAGCAGGTTGGCCACGTGCTGGCCCTTGGCGGTACGGCTGGCCTCGGGCAGTTCGTACGCCTTGGCGCGGTAGACCCGCCCCTTGTTGGTGAAGAAAAGGATCCAGTCGTGGGTCGAGCAGACGAAGAAGTGGCTGACGATGTCGTCCTGCCGCAGCGTGGCGCCGCTCACACCCTTGCCGCCGCGCCGCTGCGAGCGGTAGAGGTCGACCTTGGTGCGCTTGGCGTAGCCGGTCCGGGTGATGGTGACGACGACGTCCTCGCGGGCGATCAGGTCTTCCATCGAGACCTCGCCGTCGAACGGCAGGATCTTGGTACGCCGCTCGTCGCCCCACTTGGCGACGATCTCGCCGAGTTCCTCCGAGACGATCTTCCGCTGCCGTTCGGGCTTGGCCAGGATGTCCTTGAGGTCGAGGATCTCGAGTTCGAGCTTGGCCAGGTCGTCGAGGATCTTCTGGCGTTCCAGCGCGGCCAGCCGGCGAAGCTGCATGTCGAGAATCGCCGTGGCCTGGATCTCGTCGATGTCGAGAAGCTGGATGAGGCCCTGCCGGGCGTCCTCCACCGTCGGCGACCGCCGGATGAGGGCGATCACCTCGTCGAGCGCGTCGAGCGCCTTGACCAGGCCGCGCAGGATGTGGGCCCGCTCCTCGGCCTTGCGCAGCCGGTAGGCGGTCCGGCGCCGGATCACGTCGATCTGGTGGTCGACGTAGTGGCGGATGAACTGGGCCAGGTTGAGGGTGCGTGGCACGCCGTCGACCAGCGCCAGCATGTTGGCGCCGAACGTCTCCTGAAGTTGGGTGTGCTTGTAGAGGTTGTTGAGCACCACCTTGGCGACCGCGTCGCGCTTGAGCACCAGCACCAGGCGCATGCCGGTACGGCCGGAGGACTCCTCGCGGATGTCGGCGATGCCGGCGAGCTTGCCCTCCTTGATCAGCTCGGCGATCCGTTCGGCGAGGTTGTCCGGGTTGACCTGGTAGGGCAGCTCGGTGACGACGAGGCTGGTCCGGCCCCGCTTGTCCTCCTCGACCTCCACGACGGCGCGCATCCTGATCGAACCGCGCCCGGTGCGGTAGGCGTCCTGGATCGCCTGGGTGCCGACGATCAGGCCGTACGTCGGGAAGTCGGGGCCCTTGACGATCTCGATGAGCGCGTCGAGGGTGGTCGGCTCGTCGGCCTCCGGGTGCTCCAGGCACCACTGGACGGCGGCGGCGATCTCCCGCAGGTTGTGCGGCGGGATCTTGGTCGCCATGCCGACCGCGATGCCCTCGGAGCCGTTGATCAGCAGGTTGGGGATCCGGGCCGGCAGGATGGTCGGCTCTTTGGCCCGGCCGTCGTAGTTGTCCTGGAAGTCGACGGTGTCCTCGTCGATGTCGCGGAGCAGCTCCATCGCGAGCGGGGACAGCTTCGACTCGGTGTAACGCATGGCCGCGGCCGGGTCGTTGCCGGGCGAGCCGAAGTTGCCGTTGCCGTCGATCAGCGGGTAGCGCAACGACCAGGGCTGGGCCATCCGCACCAGGGCGTCGTAGATCGACGCGTCACCGTGCGGATGGTAGTTGCCCATGACGTCGCCGACGACGCGCGCGCACTTCACGTAGCCACGGTCCGGCCGGTAGCCGGAGTCGAACATGGCGTAGAGGATCTTGCGGTGGACGGGCTTGAGGCCGTCGCGCACGTCCGGCAGCGCCCGGCCCACGATGACGCTCATCGCGTAGTCGAGGTACGAGCGCTGCATCTCGATCTCGAGGCCGACCGGTTCGATGCGGTCGTGGACGATCGCACCACCGGCGGCGGCCGGAGCGCCCTCCGGCTCGCTCTCGAAGGACTCGGGATTATCCGTCACAGTCAACCCTTATCAGACTTAAAGCCGCATATCGCTGTGGATAACGGCTGTGGAAACCGTCGAAGCTGTGGATAACTCGGTGACTCAGCGCGGTGGTCAATGTTCCGGCCACCACTGATTCACCTAGATGTCCAGGAACCGAACGTCCTTGGCGTTGCGCTGGATGAAGGAACGGCGAGCCTCGACGTCCTCACCCATCAGAACGCTGAACAACTCGTCGGCGGTCGCCGCGTCGTCGAGAGTGACCTGACGCAGCGTACGCGTCGCCGGGTTCATCGTGGTCTCCCACAGCTCCGGGTAGTTCATCTCGCCCAGACCCTTGAACCGCTGGATGTCGTCGGGCCTGGCGTTCGGCTTCTTCTGCTGGCGCAGCGCGATCAGCCCGTCGCGCTCCCGGTCGGAGTAGGCGTACTGCGCGTCGTCGCCCTTCTTGTTCCACTTGATCTTGTAAAGCGGCGGGGCGGCCAGGTAGACGTGCCCCAACTCGACCAGTGGACGCATGAAGCGGAAGAGCAGGGTGAGCAGCAGCGTCTGGATGTGCTGGCCGTCGACGTCGGCGTCCGCCATCAGCACGATCTTGTGGTAGCGCAGCTTCTCGATGTCGAAGTCGTCGTGGATGCCGGTGCCGAGCGCGGTGATCAGCGCCTGCACCTCGTTGTTCTTCAGCACCCGGTCGATCCGGGCCTTCTCCACGTTGAGGATCTTGCCGCGGATCGGCAGGATCGCCTGCGTACGCGGGTCGCGGCCCTGCTTCGCCGAACCACCGGCCGAGTCGCCCTCGACGATGAACACCTCGGATTCACGCGGATCGGTCGACTGGCAGTCGGCGAGCTTGCCCGGCATCGAACCCGACTCCAGCAGCGACTTGCGCCGGGCCAGCTTGCGCGCCTGCTGCGCCGCGATCCGGGCCCGGGAAGCCTGCGTCGCCTTGGTGATGATCTGCTTGACCTCGGCCGGGTTGCGGTCGAACCAGTCGACCAGCCACTCGTTGCAGACCCGCTGCACGAAGCTCTTGACCGGGGTGTTGCCGAGCTTGGTCTTCGTCTGGCCCTCGAACTGGGGGTTGGCCAGCTTCACCGAGATGATCGCGGCGAGCCCTTCGCGGATGTCCTCGCCGGTGAGCTTCTCGTCACCCTTGAGCAGCTTCTTGTCCGCGCCGTACCGGTTGACCACGGTGGTCAGCGCGGCCCGGAAGCCCTCCTCGTGGGTGCCGCCCTCATGAGTGTTGATGGTGTTGGCGAAGGTGTAGACCGACTCGCCGTACGACTCGTTCCACTGCATGGCGATCTCCACCGCCATGCCTTCCTCTTCCGCCCCGAACTCGATCACGCTCTTGTGGATGGGGCTCTTGGTGTTGTTGAGGTGCCGGACGAAGTCGGCGATGCCGCCCCTGTAGAGGAAGGTCACCTCGCGGGCGTTGCCGTCCTCCTCCTGCACCCGTTCGTCGCGCAGCCGGATGGTCAGCCCACGGTTCAGGAAGGCCATCTCCTGGAGCCGCCGGTAGATCGTCTCGAAGTTGAAGTCGACCGTCTCGAAGACGTCCGGGTCGGGCCAGAACGACACCGAGGAACCGGTCTGCTCGGTGGTCTCGCCCTTCTCCAGCTGCGAGGGCACCGAGTTGGTGTAGTGCTGCCGCCACACGTGGCCGGACTTGTGGATCTCGACGAACATCCGTACGGACAGCGCGTTGACCACCGAGACACCGACGCCGTGCAGACCGCCGGAGACCGCGTACGCCTTGCCGTCGAACTTTCCGCCGGCGTGCAGCACGGTCAGCGCGACCTCGACACCCGGCTTCTTCAGCTTCGGATGGAGGTCGACCGGGAAGCCACGGCCGTTGTCGACCACGCGCACACCGCCGTCGGCGAGCAGCACCACGTCGATCGTGTCACAGTGACCGGCGAGCGCCTCGTCGACCGCGTTGTCCACGACCTCCCAGACAAGGTGGTGCAGACCACGCTCACCGGTCGACCCGATATACATACCGGGCCGCTTGCGGACCGCCTCCAAGCCCTCCAGCACGGTGATTGAATCGGCGCCGTACTCCTGCTTCTTCTGCGCTGACACCCTCGGCCACTTTCTCGCACCACCCGGACTGCGGCTCCGGGGGACACGGGGTTCGGCGGGCATTACGACGGCAGGCGCGCGGCCGACACCACGATCGCGGTCGGGGAACGACGGATCGCCAGAGGGCCGGACACACCGGTCGCCGCGGACTCCCGCGGATCGCGATCGGCTGGGACTCGTGTCGGCAACCCGGGCAGAACAAACAGCCCGGGCCGTCGTGTCACGATGTTCCTCGTCTCCAACTGAATCCTACTGTGCCCGGGCGACCAAACGGGTACGCGGCACCCGCGAAGGCGCCTCAGACGTTCATAGCCGGCCGAACCTCTCTGTCCGCGACTCCCCCCACACGCCACGGTGCGATCAAGGCTTCGGTTTCGGACCCGCGCCGGCTCCGGCGACCGCGACACGCGGCGTACGGGGGTCGCGTAATCCGGTCAGGTGTCGTAATTTGGCGGCGCCGTGCCGGACGGGCGGTTTCGGCGCCGGCCGGACCGCCCGTACGACGGCCGCGAGCCGGTCGGCGGACCGCCGCGGCCGACCCGACAGGACCGTGACCAGGAGAGGTGGAGCCCGATGGGGCTGGACAACGTCGCCGTACAGTGGCCCCGGACCGGCTCGTTCTACGAACCGGTCGGCCCGGCGGGGTTCCCCGAGTTCGGTGAACTGGTCGACGCGCCACGGATCCCGGCACCGACCGCCACGCTCGCCGGGCACATCGCCAAGACCGGAGCGGTCCACGCCACCCCGTACACCGAACTGGTCGACCTGCTCCTCGGACTGCAGGGTGTGCTGTACGCCACAGACGCCTCCGCCGAGGACGAGGACCCGGTGATCGACCCCGACGGCTGCGCCTGGATCGCCGGCGGCCTGGAGCGGTTCGTCGAGGCGCACCGGGCGTACGGCGACCTCGTCACCTTCGACACCGTCGGGGCGGTGCTCCGGGCGGCCATCTCGGCCGGGCGCCTCGCCGAACAGCAGCTGCGGTGGCTCGACGCCCGCCTCGACGGCCTGCGCGACGACACCGGCCAAGTGCCGCAGTGGAGCTTTCCGCACACGGAGCTGGTGGTCCTGACCCGCTTCTACCGCCGCTGCGCCGACCAGGGCTTCGCCGTCTACGCCGACTTCTGACCCGGTCAGCCGTACGTGTCGCGGGGACCACGACCGCGCACCCGGCGCGGCCCGCGTGACCACGACGGCGCCGCCGGGCCGTGGATGTGGAGCTTGCGCACCACGTTGTGGCCGACCTCGGCGGCGATCCGGCGCAGCAGCGAGGCGGCGAGCAGCCGGAGCTGGGTCGCCCACGCGGTCGACTCCGCCTCCACGGTCAGTTCGCCGTCCTCGAGCTTGACCGGCCGGCTGTGCTTGGCCACGTCCGGCCCGACGACCCGTTCCCAGGCCCCGAAGACGGTCGCCTCGGCGGCCGGCTGCTGCCAGCCCCGCGCCTTGACCAGCCGGGCCAGCACGTCACCGAACAGCTGCGGGTCGCGCGGATCGGGGCCGGGGCCGGAATAGCCCCGCAGCCGCCGTCGCGGCTGGCCGTCGGTCCCGTCACCGCCGTCCCGGTCGCCGCCGGTACGTCGACGCGGACGGGCGGCCTCCCGTCGGGCCTTGGCGGCGTCGAGCACCGCGCGGGCCAGCTCCGGGCCGCTGGGTTGCGCCGCCTCGCCGCCCGTCCCCGCGGCCGCCGGCTGGTCGGCAGGTCGGGCCGGCGGCTCGCGCCCGGAGTCAGTCGGCACGGGCCACCGCGCCCTCGGTCACCGTGAACCGGGCACCGCGCAACGCCTCCGGTACGTCTTCGGCGACGGCGCAGGTGACCAGCATCTGGGTAGCGGAGCCGACCAGTTCGGCGAGCCGCTCCCGCCGGCCGCTGTCCAGTTCGGCGAAGACGTCGTCGAGCACGAGCACCGGCTCGATCCCGTCGGCCCGGAGCAGGTCGTACGCGGCCAGGCGCAGCGCGAGCGCGTACGACCAGGATTCACCGTGGCTGGCGTAGCCCTTGGCGGGCATCGGGCCGAGCGTCAGTGCGAGGTCGTCGCGGTGCGGGCCGACCAGCGTCATGCCCCGGTCGACCTCCGACTGCCGGGCGGCGGCCAGCGCCGCGGCGAGCCCCGCCTCCAGCTCGGCCCGGCCCGGGGCGGTCTCGGCGGTCTCGAGCGTGGAGCGGTAGGTGATACCGGCCGCCCCCCGACCGGCCGCGACGGCGTCGTACGCCTTGGTCACATGCGGGGCCAGCGCGGCGACCAGGGCGAGCCGGCCGGCCAGCAGTTCGGCGCCGTGCCGGGCGAGGTGGGCGTCCCACACGTCGAGTGTCGAGAGGTCACCGCCTCGGGTGCCGCCGGTCTTGCGGGCCAGGTAGGCACTGCGCAGCAGGGCGTTGCGCTGCTTGACGACCCGTTCGTAGTCGGCCCGTACGCCCGCGAAGCGGGGCAGCCGGGCGACCAGCAGGTCGTCGAGGTAGCTCCGCCGTTCGGCCGGATCGCCCCGGACCAGTTCGAGGTCCTCGGGTGCGAACAGCACCAGCCGGAGCGCGCCGAGGATGTCCCTCGACCGGCGTACGGGTGACCGGCCCAGCCGGGCCCGGTTGGCCTTGCCCGGCACGATCTCCAGTTCGACGAGCAGTTCACGCCCGCCGTGCACGATCTCGCAGCGGATCACCGCCGCGCCGGCCCCCATCCGGACCAGTGGGGCGTCGGTGGCGACCCGGTGGCTGCCCAGGGTCGCCACGTAACCCAACGCCTCGACGAGGTTCGTCTTGCCGACCCCGTTCGGCCCGACGAGCACGCTGACCCCCGGCTCGAGGTCGACCACGACCCGCTCGTACGAGCGGAAGTCGACCAGTTCGAGCCGGCGGACATGCATGCGTCGGTCAGTTCTTGTGGATCGCGTGACCGCCGAACTGCTGGCGCAGCGCGGCGATCGCCTTCATCGCGGGCGAGTCGTCCTGCCGGGACGCGAATCGGGCGAACAGCGAGGCGGCGATGACGTTCATCGGCACCGCCAGCCGGATCGCCTCCTCGACCGTCCACCGGCCCTCGCCGGTGTCGTCGGCGTAGCCGCGCAGGCTGGCCAGCTCCGGGTCCTCCTCGAGCGCGATGTCGAGCAGGTCGAGCAGCCAGGAACGCACGACGGTGCCCTCCCGCCACGACTTGAACACGCCGGGGACGTTGGTCACCAGTTCCGACTTGCACAGCAGCTCGTAGCCCTCGGCGTACGCGTGCATGAGCCCGTACTCGATGCCGTTGTGCACCATCTTGGCGTAGTGGCCGGCGCCGACCGGACCGGCGTGGACAAAGCCGAACTCGCCCGCCGGCTTCAGCGACTCGAAGATCGGCATGAGCCGTTCGACGTGCTCCTCGGAGCCGCCGACCATGAGGGCGTAGCCGTTCTCCCGGCCCCAGACCCCACCGGAGACGCCGACGTCGATGTAGCCGACCCCGACCGCGTTCAGCCGCTCGGAGCGCGGCAGGTCGTCGCTGTAGCGCGAGTTGCCGCCGTCGATGATGATGTCGCCGTCGGAGAGCAGCGCGGCCAGTTCGTCGACGGTCTGCTCGGTGACGCCGGCCGGCACCATGATCCAGACTGCGCGGGGCGTGGCCAGCTTCTCCACCATTTCGGCGAGGCTGGCGACGTCGGCCAGGTCGGGGTTGGGGTCGTAGCCGACAACCTCGTGACCGGCCGTGCGCAGACGCTCGCGCATGTTGCCGCCCATCCGGCCGAGACCAACGAGGCCAAGCTGCATTTTTTGCGTTTCCTTCCGGTTCAGCGCGATCAGCGGGTGACGCGGATCGGCATGATCAGGTAGCGGTAGCCCTCGATGATCTCGCCGTCCTCGGTGGCGGGCGAGATCACGGCCGACTTGAACGCGTCGACGAACGAGAGCACCGCGTGGGGCGACCCGAGGTTCTGCAACCCGTCGATCAGGTATTGCGGGTTGAAGCCGATGGTCAGCGGTTCGCCGGTGAAGGTCGCGTCCATCGCCTCGCTCGCCCGCGCCTCCTCGGTGCCGCCGGCCTCGACGACCAGGCCGTCGGAGCTGAAGCTCAGCAGAACCGGGGTGGTGCGCTCGGCGACCAGGGCGACCCGGCGGACCACCTCGACGAGGGCGGCCACGAGCACCCTGGCCTCGGCGTTGTGCGAGCTGGGGAAGAGCGATCGCACCGGCGGATAGTTGGCGCCGTCGAGCAGCCGGCTGGTGGTACGCCGGGTACCGCCGGCGAACCCGATCATGCCCTCGCCGGCCGATCCCTGGGCGAGGGCGACGGTCACCTCACCACCGAGCGGGCCGAGCGTCTTGGCGGTGTCGGCGAGGGTGCGGGCCGGCACGAGCGCGTTGATGCTGATGTCGGGGTCGTCGGGACGCCACTGCATCTCGCGCAGCGCGAGCCGGTAGCGGTCGGTGGCGAGCATGGCCAGCGTCGAACCGTTGAGCTCGACCCGGATGCCGGTCATCATCGGCAGCGTCTCGTCACGTCCGGCGGCGATGGCGACCTGGGCGACGGCGGCGGCGAACGCGGCGGCGTCGACGCTGCCGGTGCTGGCCGGCATGTCCGGCAGCGCCGGGTAGTCCTCGACGGGCATCGTCGGCAGCGTGAACCGCGCGCTGCCGCAGACGAGTTCCAGATGTGCTCCGACCGCGGCGATGTCGACCGGCTTGGCGGGCAGCGCCTTGGTGATCTCGGCGAGCAGCCGACCGGAGACCAGGGCGGCACCGTCGGCGTCCCCCTGCACGTCGACGGTGACCTGGCTCGACACCTCGTAGTCGAACCCGGACACGTGAAGGAGTCCGTCGGTCACCCGCAGCATCACTCCGGCGAGAACCGGGACGGACGGCCGGCTGGGCAGGCTCTTGGCCGTCCACGCCACGGCGTCGGCGAGCGCGTCACGCTCGACTCTGAACTTCATGCCATGCCTCCGGGTCGACTGATGGACAAAGGTAGCTGCTGCCGCCAGTGGGTGCTGCCGGCAACGGTCCCGCTACCGGCAACGATGGGTTGCTCGCAGCGGCTCCGCTGTCGGCGGCTGTCCGGCCACCGGCGGTGGTGGTGTCGGCGGTCGTGCTGTCGGGGTGCGGCCGGCACACGTGGGTCCCCACCGAACCTTAAGGCGACGACCCACACGGCGTACGCCCGCCCCCGGTGCTTCGTCCGTTCGGATGTCTCTCGATGGGCCGGCCGTCGGCCGGTCCACAGAATCCACAACGCTGATGATTGGGTTTTGATCTCTATTAGAAAAATCTCTCATCGTCTTCATCGGTGTTGTGGATTCTGTGGAGAACTAGAGTTTTCCCAGCTCAGTCCCGTTATCCACCGGTGGGTTGCCTGGGGATAACCAGGGTTCAAACTGGCCGTTTCATCCACAGGCCCCGACTGTTGCCCGGTTGTCCACAACTGCTCACCGGCAATCCACAGGGTTTCCACAAGGTTTTTCCCCAAGGGTGTGGATCGTCGAGTGAAGATCAGGATTAGTTTTCCCCAGATCCTTCAACAGGTTTCCCACAGCTCGCCCTGGCCTGTGGGTAAGTTGCTTACCCTCCGTGTACGTCCACAGTCGTTTCCACAGGAGTTATCCACAGGTTGTGGGTAAGTGGCTGCTGGTCGTCGTCGCGCTGTCCACCGTCGTGGATAACGACCTGTGGACAGTGTGGACAACCGGTGGACAAGAAGCGCCCCGTCCACAGCTGGGACGGGGCGCTTCGGGCTCGGACTCCACCGACGGCGGTTATCCACACCTGGATCAGCGACTGATCCACTACCAGGGGTTACCGGGTGTCAGGAGTTCTGCTTGATCCGGTTGGTCAGCTCGGCGATCTGGTTGTAGAGCAGCCGGCGTTCGGCCATCTGTTGCCGGATCTTGCGGTCGGCGTGCATGACCGTGGTGTGGTCGCGGCCGCCGAACGCCTGGCCGATCCGGGGCAGCGACAGCTCGGTCAGCTCCCGGCACAGATACATGGCGACCTGACGGGCGTTGACCAGCACCCGGGAGCGGGAGTGCCCACGCAGGTCCTCCAGGCTCACCCCGAAGTAGTCGGCGGTCGCCGCCATGATCTGGTCGGCGGTGATCTCCGGACCCTGACCGTCGGGGATGAAGTCGCGTAGTACCTCTTCGGCCAGGGCCAGCTCGACCGCGGTGTGGGTCAGGCTGGCGAACGCGGTCACCCGGATCAGCGCGCCCTCGAGTTCACGGATCGAGTTCGACACCCGGGAGGCGATGAACTCCAGCACGTCCGGTGGGGCGTAGAGCCGCTCCTGGGCCGCCTTCTTCTGCAGGATCGCGATACGGGTCTCCAGGTCGGGCGGCTGGATGTCGGCCAGCAGCCCCCATTCGAACCGGGTACGCATCCGGTCCTCCAGCGTCGCCAACTGCCGCGGCGACCGGTCGGACGTGATCACGATCTGCTTGTTGGCGTTGTGCAGGGTGTTGAAGGTGTGGAAGAACTCCTCCTGCGTCCGTTCGCGGTTCTCCAGGAACTGGATGTCGTCGATCAGGAGGATGTCGACGTCGCGGTAGCGCCGCTGGAAGGCGCTGGTCTTGTCGTCGCGCAGCGAGTTGATGAAGTCGTTGGTGAATTCCTCGGTGGAGACGTACCGCACCGACCGGGCGTTGCCCAGGGTCTGCGCGTAGTGGCCGATGGCGTGGAGCAGGTGTGTCTTGCCCAGCCCCGAACTGCCGTAGATGAACAGCGGGTTGTACGCCTTGGCCGGCGATTCGGAGACGGCGACCGAGGCGGCGTGCGCGAACCGGTTCGACGAGCCGATGACGAACGTCTCGAACATGTACTTCGGGTTGAGCCGGTTGCCGCCGCTGTCGGGCGTGGCGCCCGGGCGGCGGTCGTCGCGGCCCGGCAGCCGCAGGTCGGCGTCGCGGTTCTGGGCGCGGCCAGGACCGCTGTCGGTCCCGCTGCCCAGATTGCGGATGGTCGGCTCGTCGATACGCAGCCCGGCCGCTTCGCCGCGGTAGGTGCGCTCCGGCGGGTCGGGCCGGGCGTCGCGCCGCTCGTGGTGCGGGGCGGGCGGCCCGGACAGGTGTGGAGCCGCGGGCGGCGGCCCGGGCTCCACGTACGGCTGCGGGTACGGCGCCGCGAACAGCGCGTCCTGTGTGCCGCCGCGGTCGGGGCCGGTGCCGGTCGGCGGCTTGGCGTGCTGGTCGGCGTCCGGCCGGCCGGACGCGGCGGGATGGTGGCCCGACCCGGCACCGGGGTGCTGCGCCGAACCGTTCGGCGGCATCGGCAACTCGACGTGTGGTGGCGGCCGGTCGACCTGCTCGGTCGGGAAGCGCGCGAGGACGGGCTGCACCGGGAAGGAGGTACTGTCCGGCACCGCGGCGCTGCCGTAGACCGTCCCGTTGGTGCGCGGTTGACCGTCTTCGGGTGCCCGTACGGTGACGGCAACCTGGATCGACCGGCCGAGCCGGCGGGACAGGGCCTCGGTGATGGCGGGCCGCAGGCGCGACTCGATGACATCCCGGGTGAAGGCGTCGGGTACGGCGAGCAGGGCGGTGTCCTCGACGATGGCGCGCAGCCGGGTCATGCGGAGATAGGCACGCTGCTGGGCTGAGACGATCTCGTCGGCGAGTTCGTCGGTAGCAGCAGTCCAGACCGCGGCAAGGTCGACCATGTCGGTCACCGTCGCGCCACCCCCATCGCATCTGAGTACCGGCTGCCGCTGGTCTGTGGACCTGGCCGCCCGGTGTTGGTCGGCCACCAGGCACGATGTCGTGCGGTGATTCGACCGTTGGACCCGTTGTCCACAAGTTATCCACAGCCTGTGTACCGACCGATTGTGGCTTCCCGGGTGGCGCCTGTCAGGCCCGGATGGTGCCGGATCCACCGCTGATACGGCTTCACCGTGCCGAACGATCGACCACCTCGCCCAGTTTTGCCCCCATCTGCGGCAATCCCTGGCCCCCCGAGCATGCCGACCGGCAATCGGGCACGCTAACAGCGTTGTCCACAACCCTTCAACCGCCGTCCACACCCGGGCGTTGGCGCCATCAGTGAAAACCGCCCCGGGGCGGAGCCGCTGGTCCGCCCGTCCGCACCCCGGCGTGGCGCCGGGGCGGACGTTTGACGGTAGTTGTGGCCGTGCGTAGGCTGGAGCGGCTGTGCCGTCGCCCTCCTGATAGGGTGGCGGTTGCTTGTTCGAGCGGCCTCGTGTGCGAGGTGGGCTCGGGGGAAGAAACAGCTCGGCAAAGCAGGAAGACCCGGACGGAAGCAGGAAGACCCGGACCCCGATCCGAACTTTGAGATCAAGGGATTGGGTGGGGCAGTCCAGCGGCCGGCAAGCGGTAGCACCGACGCCAGACATGACACGAACTCGGACGGGTCGCCGTCCGCGCGCACGAAGACGGAGAGCCTGACGTGAGCAAGCGCACCTACCAGCCGAACAACCGCCGGCGCGCGAAGACCCACGGCTTCCGGCTGCGCATGCGCACCCGGGCCGGCCGCGCGATCCTTGCCACCCGCCGCTCGAAGGGCCGCGCCCGCCTGTCAGCCTGAGGGCTGGCAGTCCCGGTCCGGAAGATGTAGTAGGCAGTCGTGCTGGCGACCTCGCATCGACTGCGGCACAGCAGAGAGTTTGCCGCAGCGATGCGCGCCGGGCGGCGGGCCAACCGCGGTTCGGTGGTCGTTCACCTCGATCTCGGCCGCGAGACAGACGGGCCTGGACAACTAGCAGTCACGAAGCCGGCACGCGACGCCGGGGTGGAGAGCGGATCTCCCCCGTCGCGTGCCGGCTTCGTCGTGTCCAAGGCGGTCGGTGGTGCGGTCGTACGCAATCTTGTCCGGCGCCGGCTCCGCCATCTGGTCCGGGAGCGGATCGACACCCTGCCGGCCGGCTCGACTCTTGTGGTGCGGGCGCTGCCGAGCGCGGCCGAGGTGCCGTACGGCCGGCTCGCGGCAGACCTCGACGCGGCGCTGACCGCCGCGCGGACGCCCCGACGAGCCTCCCGGTCGCGCCGATGAGCGGCGACCACGACTCCCCGCGACGCATGACACTCGGCGCCCGAATGCTGGCAGGACCCGTCATCGCGTACCGTCGTTGGATAAGCCCGGCGCTGCCGGCCCGCTGTCGGTTCTACCCGTCGTGCAGCGCCTACGCCCTCCAGGCGGTGGAGCGACACGGTGCGCTACGGGGATTTCTGCTGGCGGTCCGGCGGCTGTTGCGCTGCCACCCCTTCCACCCCGGTGGGTATGACCCGGTGCCGGAGCCGGGCAGCCGCCGTCGTGCTGATGTGACTGGAGCCCCGAATTGAGTCTCGACTGGATCTACTGGGCGATCTCGTGGATCCTGCTGCTTTGGCATTCCGCGTGGGACGCGATCGGGGTGCCGGCGACGATGGTCCTGGGCACGAACTGGTCCTGGATCCTTGCCATCGTGTTCCTGGTGGTCACCGTACGGGTGATCCTCTTCCCGGTCTTCGTCAAGCAGATCAAATCGCAGCGGGCGATGCAGGCGCTCCAGCCCAAGGTCAAGGAGCTGCAGGAGAAGCACAAGGGTGACCGGGAGTCGCTCCAGCAGGAGATGATGGAGCTCTACCGGAAGGAAAAGGCCAACCCGCTCATGGGCTGCCTTCCGATGTTCCTTCAGATCCCGGTGTTCCTCGGCCTCTTCCACGTGCTCCGCCGGCTCAGCCCGGACAACCAGGGCAAGACGCTGTACGGCTGGACCGCCGACCAGTTCGACAGCGCGGCCAGTGCGACGCTGTTCACCGCGCCGATCTCCGGCAAGTTCGGTTCGACCGCCGAGGAACTGGCCCGGATGGGTGCCGACGGCACCACGGTCAAGATCATGGCCGGTGTGCTGGTCTGCATCATGATCGCCACCACCTACCTGACCAGCCGGCAGATGATCCTCAAGACCGGCTGGGCCGAAGACCCGCAGCAGCGGATGATCCAGCGCCTGATGCTCTACGGCATCCCCGCTTCGCTGCTGATTTCCGGCGCGATCTTCCCCATCGGTGTGATCATCTACTGGGTGACGAACAACCTCTTCACGCTCGGCCAGCAGCAGTGGGTGCTGCGTAAGTTCCCGCCGCTGGTGACCGCCACCGGCAAGGCCGGAACGGGTAAGCCGGGTGCGGGCAAGCCGGGCACCGGCAAGGCCAACCTGAGCAAGCCGGGCACCGGCAAGGCCGGGACCGGCCAGCCCGCGAAGCCCGCCGGCCTTTTCGGCCGTGGCAAGGCCAACGGCACGCAGCCGGAGGCGAAGCCGGCGGTCGACACCAAGGCACTGGCCCCCAAGCCGGGTGCCAAGCCGGTCAACCCGAAGAAGGGGCGGCCCGCGAAACGCCAGGGTTGAAGCTGACCGAACGTCGGGCCGGCAGCCCTCGCTGCCGGCCTAGGGTCCCGGGCCGGGACCCGACTTCGAGGCGCTCCCCTGGCACCGAGCACCACGCCCCCACGTAGACGTGCCGTGACCGTCGGCGATCTTCGCCGGTCACGGAAACCAGCCGACCGTGACTGGTCCGGCCGACCGAGTACGGAGATGACACGTGACCGACACCAGCACTCCCCGCACCGAAGTTTCAGAAGAGCAGGCCGAGTCGGCCGTGGCCCAGACCGAAGGCACCAGCGACGCCGGCGCCGAGGAGTCCAAGGCCACGAGTGACGCCGAGCTCTTCCGGCAGAGCGAGATCGCCGCGGACTATGTCGAAGGGCTCCTGGACATCCTCGACTACGACGGCGACATCGACGAGCTGGTGTCCGGCGGGCGGCCGGTGGTCGAGGTGGTCGGCGACCGGCTCCAGCCGCTGGTCGGTCAGCGCGGTGCCACCGTCGAGGCCCTTCAGGAACTGACCCGTCTCGCGGTGTTCCGGCAGACCGGCACGCCGAGTCGCCTGCTGCTAGACGTCGGCGGATACCGGGCCAGCCGGCGCAAGGAACTGGCCGCGGTCGCACGCAACGCTGTGGAGAAGGTCAAGGAGTACGGCGAAGACGTACGCCTCGAGCCGATGTCCGCCTTCGAGCGCAAGTGCGTCCACGACGTGGTCAACGCACTCGCCGGCGTGCAGAGCGAGTCGGAGGGTGTCGAGCCCAACCGCCGGATCATCGTCCGTCTCGCGGACTGAAAGCTGATATGACGAACGACCCAGCGGCACCAGCCGCGTCCGGCCCGGGTGGCGTCACGCCGCCCGGGCCGTATCAGTCGGTGCCGTCGGCCGAGCGGCCCCCGCGCCCGTCCACGGGCGGTTCGGTGCCCCTTCCCGACGATCTCGTCGAGGCGGCGGGGACGCTCTTCGGTGATCGGCTTCCCCTTGCCGCCGCCTACGCGGAACTGCTGGCGACCGAGGGGGTCGTACGTGGCCTGATCGGGCCGCGGGAGGCCCCCCGCATCTGGGGCCGGCACCTGCTCAACTGCGCCGCCGTCGCGGAGCTGATTCCGACCGGCGCGCGCGTGGTCGACGTCGGCTCGGGTGCCGGCCTGCCCGGTCTCGTGCTCGCGGTGGCCCGACCAGACCTCTCCGTCGTCCTGGTCGAGCCGCTCGCCCGACGTACCGCCTTTCTCGACGAAGCGGTGGACAGACTCGGGCTCGACGGAACGGTGACGGTGCAGCGGGGCCGGGCCGAGGAGTTCGCCGACGCGGACTTCTCCCCTGCCGACGTCGTCACCGCACGAGCGGTCGCACCCCTCGACCGGCTTGCCGGCTGGTGCCTGCCACTGGCAGCCGTCGGTGGCAGGTTGGTCGCGTTGAAGGGCAACTCCGCACCGGACGAGGTGGCTGAGCATCGGGACGCGGTCGACCGGCTGGGCGGCGGCGCACCGGTCGTACGGCACTGCGGAGTCGGTCTTGTCGACCCGCCGACGACCGTGGTGGAGATCGTCCGAGAGCGCGAGATCGTGTCGGCGCGGTCCAGGTCGGCACGGCGTACGGCTGCCCGGCCCGGTTCGGGCGCTAACGCCGGCCGGAAGCGGGCCCGCCGAGGCTGAGACGTCACTTGCGGCGTGCGGTGTGACCGGTCTGACCCTGGGGCAAGAAACCAGGCGGTTGTGGGCGATTTCCGGGCTTTTGACCTCCCACTACCGGGTGCCGGACGGCGTCACGTGGCGGACACCCGTGGCCACGACTACCCATTCGGCCGTAGGCTGGCCGCGCGTCGATAGTGCGGACCGCGCGGTGGAGGGCGACGTGTCAACGCCTCCGCCGCTTCTTGCCGGGCCGCACACTTCGCCCGAAAGCGCGGACGAGAGCGCTGGCGGTGCCGACCCATCCGAACCGGACAGGGATGACACGGTGCATGACAACGGTAGGTACGACGATCACAGACGTAGCGGTCATGGCTCCGCCGGCCCGACTGTTTCACGTGAAACAGGCCACGACGGTTGGTCGAGTGACGGTCGCCTCCATCCAACAGTTCAGGCGTTCTCCGATGGAATTCGCGAGGCGTTGACCGAGGACCGCTCCGTTCCCCAGCCCCGCGGCGGCGCACTTGCCGACCCTTTCGCCGTCCCGCATCCGGTCGACGGACCGGCCTTGCCGGCGGACGACCGTATCGGGGATGCCCGAGCCGGAGTTATGGACGCGCCGGCTCGTCGCCCGGCACCGACGCCCCGCCCCCACTCGTCCGCCAGCGCGGCGCCTGTCCCCCAAATGTTGAATCCGCCGGTTGAGGCCGACACGCCGACGACCGCGCCCCGACCATTCACCGAGGAACCCGTGGCCGACGCGTACGTTTCACGTGAAACCCAGTCACGCGAAGAGGATGATCCACCGTTGGCTATGGAGGCATTGCGCGCCGTGCAGATCCTGAACCCGAGCGGCGAGGTGACCATGCCCCGCCCGGACCGGCCACGGATCATGTGCGTCGCGAATCAGAAGGGTGGCGTGGGTAAGACCACGACGACCGTAAACCTGGCCGTGGCGCTCGCGCTGCACGGCAACCGGGTACTCGTGGTGGATCTGGATCCGCAGGGCAACGCCTCGACGGGTCTGAACGTGCCGCACCACGCGGGCATCTCCGACGTGTACGACTGCCTGATCGACAACGTGCCCCTGGCCGAGGTTGCCCAGCAGGTCGAGGGCATCCCCAACCTGTGGTGCGTGCCGGCCACGATCGACCTCGCCGGTGCGGAGATCGAGCTGGTGTCGGTCGTCGCCCGCGAATCGCGGCTCGCGAGAGCTATCGCCGGCCACCCGGAGCCGTTCGACTACGTCTTCATCGACTGCCCGCCCTCGCTCGGGCTGCTGACGGTCAACGCGCTCGTCGCGGCGCAGGAGGTACTGATCCCCATCCAGTGCGAGTACTACGCGCTCGAAGGGCTCAACCAACTGATCAACAACATCAACCTGGTGCGTCAGCACCTCAACCCGAACCTCGACGTGTCGACCATCATCCTGACCATGTACGACCGCCGTACCCGCCTTGCGGACGCGGTCGAGCAGGATGTCCGCAACCACTTCGGCGACAAGGTGCTGCAAACCGTCATTCCCCGTAACGTGCGGGTGTCGGAGGCTCCGAGTTACGGCCAGTCGGTCATGACTTACGATCCCGGATCGCGGGGCGCAACGAGCTACTTCGAGGCGGCTCTGGAGATCGCGGAACGCGGGGTCGACAAGGTCGCCGGCCACAATGCCTAGACCGGGTACGACGAACCCCTCGGCCGAAATTGGTTGGCCGGACAACTCGGTGGGAGGCGTGGCATGAAGAACCGTCCGCGAGGCGGGCTGGGGCGAGGGCTTGGAGCCCTGATTCCGACCGCTCCGCCGCCGACAGCGTCGGTGGCCACCGTCGAGCCGCCAATGGTCGAGCCGGAGCAGACGACCCCGACCCCGACCGCGCCGCAGAGCGCCGAACCGCCGGCCACTCCCCCGGCACCGGCCCCGCCGGTTGCCGACCCGTCCCCGGAGCTTGCGCCGGTTCCGGGGGCCCGGTTCGCCGAGATCCCGGTCGGGTCGATCGAACCCAACCCAAAGCAGCCGCGCCAGATCTTCGACGAAGAGGCTTTGGAGGAGCTGACGACCTCGATCCAGGAAGTCGGTTTCCTGCAGCCCATCGTCGTACGGGAACTCGCTTCGGACCGCTACGAGCTGGTCATGGGCGAGCGTCGCTGGCGGGCAGCGCAGGCGGTCGGGCACGAGACGATTCCGGCCATCGTCCGGGAAACCAAGGACGACGCGATGCTTCGCGACGCCCTTCTGGAGAACATCCACCGCGCGAACCTCAACCCGCTTGAAGAGGCTGCCGCCTATCAGCAACTGCTCGAAGAGTTCGGCGCGACCCACGACGAGTTGGCCCGCCGCATCGGACGCAGTCGACCGCAGATCTCGAACACGATCCGGCTGCTGAACCTGCCGCCCCAGGTGCAGCTCCGGGTGGCGGCCGGGGTGCTGTCGGCCGGGCACGCCCGCGCGCTGCTCGGTCTCGATGACGCGGACGCCCAGGACAACCTGGCCCGGCGGATCGTGGCGGAAGAACTGTCGGTACGGGCGACCGAGGAACTAGTCAAGATTGCTCTCGCTGACGGACCTCAGCAGAAGGCTCCCGCTCCCCGGCGACCCAAGCCGCACGCGCCGGCCCTGACCGATCTGGCCGACCGGCTTTCCGACCGGTTCGACACCCGGGTGAAGGTCGACATCGGGCGCAGCAAGGGCAAGATCACGATTGAGTTTGCCACGGTCGACGATCTCGAACGGATCGTGGGCATCATCGGCATGGACGGCGAGGGGCAGCCGGAAAGCTGACGTCGCCGCCGTAGCGATGGCCGCCACCCGCCTGGGTGGCGGCCATCGTCGTTTTCAGGGTTGATGCCTTGCGCTCCGTTTCACGTGAAACGGAGCGTCGATGCTCGAAACGAGAGGTGCGATGCTCAGGGGCGGGGCGTGACCATCGCAGTGCGTTGGTTCTCAGGTCAGGTGAGGGCGTCCTGCCCCCGCGGGCCGGGCGGGGCCTGTCTCGACGTTCGAAGCGGCGACCATGGCCAGGGAATGACTAGAGCGCTGGCGGAGAGGTCGTATGGGGCCAGTGCGGTCCCGCGCCCGATTCCCGGTTGGGCCGTAGCTGGCTGACCGGCGGAGGCGAGGGCACCCTTGCTCTACTCCTGCTGGTGCCCGTGCTCGTCCGTGATGCCCTCGGGCTCCCTTCTCCGGTCACCTGTCTGGCGCTTCCCTGTCTCGGGCGCCTTGTCTCGTTGGTCTTGCCGGCTTGGTCTGGCGCTTGGTCTCGGGCGGTGCGTCACAGAGGTGTGGTCACAGCGAGCCTGCCCTGGCAACCCAGCCGGGCGGCCCGCTACCGACCTGGCCGAGGCCCGGGTCGTGTGTGCGCCGACGAGCGCGGAGCACGCCGGAGCGCAGGCGACGCGATGCGGTGGTAACCGATCCGCCCCGAGCGCCCCGCACCAGGCGTCCGTCCCGGGTATCGCCGAGGCCGACCCACCGGTCGCTTCTGCGAGTGATGCCGGGACCGCGATTGATCCGAACCCACCGACTCCTTGATCCACAGAACAGGATTGGCAACTGTTGCCCCCGCCTGCCTCGGCTTCTCGGACGAGCCCAAGGCAACCATCTCCGCTCCTGGGCAGTGATCGACCCGGTGCAGCGATGGACGCCCATAGCAACGGTCGACGTCTAAAGGCAGCCTCTTGCAACGACCCGACCGATGACCGTCCGTCCCGCCAGACGTCTCCTCGTTCCACGTGAAACAGGAAGTCCGAGCCGCACCCGGCGAGCCAGAGCGGATTCCCGGAGCGAGGCGAGGCCCGTCGCTCGCCAGGGGCGGTCGCCTGTGGATAACTCCCCCGTCACCGGCGATGGCAGCCCGGGCCCGACCGCCCGACAGACGTCCGGACCAACCGTCGACCGATCCACCAGACAGCTCTCTTCAACTTGCGACCGGGAGTCCGAACCTCGGCTGACACCGTTTCCCCGCCTCATTTTTCGGCCCGCCCGCCCCGGTGGAAACCACGCCGAAGAAGCCTCTGGCGGTCGGCGGTGACGGATGCGGACCCGCCTCACAGCGGCCCAAAAGTTATCCACAGAAGTTATCCACAGGGTGGCCTGTTTCACGTGAAACCGCGTGTAGACCGGTGGATGAGCCTGTGGATTACGGGCGCCAACCCACTCCGTGACGGTCGGTACGGATCGACTCCGATGCCTCGCGGAAGTCCGGACGCTCGCCCGAAACGGGGAAGGACAGTCATCGACAACTCGGTTAGGGTCAGCGTCGTGTCCGACACCCCCGCCCCGGTTCCAGACTTCACCAGGTGGCCTTCCTTTCCGTTCGAAGGCGAACTCCGCGTCAAGGCCCTCGACGATCCGGTCGACGTCGAGCCGGCGCGAAAGGGCGAGGGCTCGCGAGAATGCACCGCCTGCAACGCGCCCGACGAGGCGTACATCTGGGTGAGCGAACGGTGGCGAGTCCGGGCAATGGATCGTCCGACCGGCCTGCCGATGGTGCTCATTCTCGAATCCCGTTCACACCTGGATCTGGGCGACCTGCCCAACCTGCTTGCCGCCGAGTTGGGCGTGATGACGGTCCGCCTGGAGCGGGCGATCCGGTCACTCGACGGTGTCGCCCGGGTGCACGTCAACCGATGGGGTGACGGTTCCGCTCACCTGCACCTGTGGTTCCTGGCCCGCCCGCACGGCCGGCTGCAGTTGCGCGGCACGTTCCTCTCCCTCTGGGACGCCATCCTGCCGCCGATTCCCGAGGGCCAATGGCGGGAGAACCTGGCCCTGGTGGCCGCGTGGCTTGCCGAGTTCGGTGGCCGGCCGCTCGCCGAGCCGCCGCGTATCCAGTGGCTGGCACCGTCCAGCCTTACCCAGCAGGCGTCGGCAGCCGAAGCCTCGACCAACGGCACCGAGCCCGACGGCGCCGAGCCCGACGGCGCCGAGCCCGACGGCGCCGAGCCCGACGGCGCCGAGCCCGACGGCGCCGAGCCCGACGGCGCCGAGTCCGACGGGACCAGGGCTGACCGAGCCGAGTCCGACGGGGCACGGGGCGTCGGCACCGCAAGCGACAACCCGGCCGGCCCGCCGGCCGCGATGTCTACCAAGCAACCGACCGAGGAGACGGCAGCCGAAAAGCCGACGAGTCACGAGCCGCAAGCCGAGAAGGCGCCAACCGAAGACCGGGCCGGGGAACCGGTGACGACGGGCACGGCCAGCCGTGCCGGCGTGAGCGAGGCCGGAGGCGACGAAGAAGACCCGATCGAGCCCGCCGACCCAGGCGCACCCGCCCAGCCGATCGGTCGCTGACAGACCCGGCGGGGCTACCACCGCCGGGAGCGGCGTCCAACCGCCAAGGGCAGCCACTGCCGGGAGTAGAACCGAACCGCCGGGGGCAGCCGCCGCCGGGAGCGGAGCAGCCGTACGAGATGTCAGGCCGGCCGGGCCGCGGCCCGGGACACCAGGGTCGCCAGCAGTTTGCCGAAGTCGAGTCCGGCCGCCTGCACGGCCAGCGGCAGGAGCGAGGTCTCGGTCATCCCTGGCGATACGTTGACCTCGAGCACGTGCGGCTGGCCGTCCCCGTCGACGATCATGTCGACGCGGGACAGGTCGCGTAGCCCGAGGGCGGTGTGCGCGGCCAGCGCGGTTTCCGCCACCCGTACGGCGACCGCGTCGTCGAGCCGGGCCGGGGCGTGCCAGGTGGTCAGCCCGGCGGTGTAGCGGGCCGCGTAGTCGTAGACGCCGTTGCGGGGCACGATCTCCACGGCGGGCAGGGCCTGCGGTCCGGCGCCGAGGTCGACGACCGAGACCGCGACGTCCATGCCGGCGACGTACCGCTCGACCAGCGCCGTCGAGTCGTACGCGAAACAGCCGACCATCGCGGCCGGCAGCGCGCTGGGCTCGCGTACGACGGCGGCACCGAGACCCGAACCGCCCTGGGCCGGCTTGACCATCAGCGGCAGCCCGAGCCGGCCGGCGATCCGGTCGAGGACGGCGACCGCGCCCAGTTCGGAGAACCGGTCGTGCGGCAGGGCCACCCAGTCCGGGGTCGGGATGGCGGCCTCGCGCAGCACCGCCTTCGCGGACGGCTTGTCCCAGGCGAGGCGGGAGGCGCGGGCGTCGCAGCCGACGTACGGGACGTCGCACAGGTCGAGTACGCCGCGCAGGGAGCCGTCCTCGCCGGTGGCCCCGTGCAGCGCGATCACCACGGCGTCCGGTGGGTCGGCCTGCAGGGCCGGCAGCAGCGTCACGTCGGCGTCGCGCAACTCGGCGTCGATGCCGACCGACCGCAGTGCGTCGAGCACTCGCCGCCCGGATTTCAGGGACACGTCCCGCTCGTACGACAGCCCACCGGCGAGCACCAGCACGTGCAGGTCGGAGAGCGGGGTGGTGGTGGAGAGGTTGCCCGGAGCGGCGGCGGCAGAGTGCGTACCCATGCCGGAGATCATGCCAAGTCGGGACCCGGCGTATCCGCCCCGGCCTGCCCACGGCGGCGGATCGGGTTGCCGCTCACCGTGCCGAAGACCTGTTGCATCGCCATCTCCTGCTCCATCACGCCGGCCAGCCGGCGCACGCCCTCGCGGATCCGCTCCGGCGGGGGGAAGGAGAAGTTGAGCCGCATGTTGCCGCCGCCGGATCCGTCGGCGTAGAAACCGGTGCCGGGCACGTACGCGACCCGGGCCGCGATGGCACGCGGCATCATCGCCTTGGCGTCGAGCCCTTCGGGCAGGCTGGCCCACACGAACAGGCCGCCCTCGGGCCGGGTCCAGGTGGTGCCGGCCGGCATCAGGTCGGTGAGCGCGTCCAGCAGCGCGTCGCGGCGCTCCCGGTAGACCTCGCGGTAGGTCTTGAGCTGCTCGCGCCACGGCATCGTCGACAGGTAGGTGGTGACCGTGGCCTGCGCGAACGCGCTCGGGCACAGGATCTGCGCCTCGCTGGCGATGACGAGCTTGTCGCGTACGGCGTGCGGGGCCAGGATCCAGCCGACCCGCAGGCCCGGCGCGAACGTCTTGGAGAACGTGCTCAGGTAGAAGACGCCGTCCCGGCGCCGGGCCCGCAGCGGCGCGGGCGCCTCGCCGTCGAAACCGAGCTGCCCGTACGGGTCGTCCTCGACCACCAGCAGGCCGGCCCGCTCGCAGATGTCGAGCACCCGTTCGCGGCGCTCTTCGGTGAGAGTGACGCCGGCCGGGTTCTGGTAGGTCGGGATCGTGTAGAGGAACTTCGCCCGGCGGCCGGCACGGGCCTGCTCGGCGATGGCGGCCTCGAGCGCCTCGGGGATCAGCCCGTCGGCGTCCATGGGCACGTGGCAGACCTGAGCCTGGGCGGCCTGGAAGACGCCGAGCGCCCCGACGTAGGTGGGGCCTTCGGCGAGCACCACGTCGCCGGGGTCGAGGAAGAGCCGGGCCACGAGGTCGAGTGCCTGCTGGCCGCCGACGGTCACCACGACGTCCTCGGGCGAGGCGCCGCACCGGCCGTCGATGCCGGACAGCGCCATCACCTCGCAGATGCGTTCGCGCAGTTCGAGGGTGCCCTGGCCGATGCCGTACTGGAGGGTCGAGACACCGTGCTCGGAGCCGAGCCGGCCGAGCATCTCGCCGACGGCGTCCAGCGGGAGCGCGGCGATGTACGGGGCGCCGCCGGCGAGCGACACGACCTCCGGACGGCTGGCCACGGCGAACAGCGCCCGGATCTCCGATGCCGTCATGCCCCGCACCCGGCGGGCGTAGCGGTCGGTGTAGTCGTCGAGCGTCGTGCCGGTCATGCGCCGGTCGACTCCCTCGCGTCGCTCGGTCACGCGGCTACCTCGCTTCGCTTCGCGCGCGCCGCCGAACCTTCGACACGGCGCTGGTCCGTCGATGGTAGTCCGGCGAAGGGTGAGATGGCCTCGCCTTACCGGGCCTGTCCAGATGCCGGACCGGTCCCCGGCACCGGGGTGGGATGGCGGCCGGAGCCGCGACACCGATATGGGCGAGTCCACCCGACGTCTCCCCCGGCGCGAGGTTCCGGCGTACGATCCGTCGTTGGGAGCAGGAGGTGGCCAGGTTGCCCTGGCTGCGTGGTTTCGCTACTCGACCGCATTGAGGATTGGCCAATGTCGCGCCGTCTGGTGAGTCTCACCCTCGACACACTCGAAGATCTGCCCAGTTCGTGCCGGCAGTGCGTCTTCTGGGAACTCGATCCGGTGGCGGCCGAGCGTGCGTGCGCCAACGGTGATCCCGGCCTCGACAAGGAGGCGTGGGTTTCCCAGACGCTGCTCGAGTGGGGATCATGCGGCAAGCTCGCCTACGTCGACGGCATGCCGGCGGGGTTCGTCATGTACGCCCCACCGGCCTACGTCCCTCGGTCGATGGCGTTCCCGACCTCACCGGTGTCGGCTGACGCCGCGCTGCTGACGACCGCGCACGTGGTGGCCGCGTTCGCCGGTGGCGGCCTGGGCCGGATGCTGGTGCAGGGGGTGGCGCGCGATCTCACCAAGCGGGGGGTCAAGGCGATCGAGGCGTTCGGCGACGCCAAGTTCGGCGACGCGGGCGAGCCCGGCGACAGCTGTCTGGCCCCGGTCGACTTCTTCCTGTCGGTCGGCTTCAAGACCGTACGTCCGCATCCCCGGTTCCCGCGCCTGCGGCTGGAGTTGCGTACGGCGCTGTCGTGGAAGTCGGATGTCGAATACGCACTGGAGAAGCTGCTCGGGTCGATGAGCCCGGAGGCGTTGCTGCGTCCGGTGCGCCCGGCGACCCGCTCGACGACGGGCTGAAGCGACGAGGGGCTGAAGCGCGGCCGTCAGGCCCGGGCGCCGGCCACGACCATCGCCCGCAGCTCGCGTACGTCGATCGAACCGGTCGGCACGTCCTGGTCGACCGGGTAGTACATCCGCTGTACGGCGGCCACGACCGCCTCGACCACCTGGTCGCGGAACAGCGGGTTGGTCAGCCGTTCGCGGTCCCGGGCCGAGGTCAGGTAGCCGACCTCGACGCGTACGGCCGGCATCCGGGTCAGCCGCAGCAGCTCCCACGTCTTGGCATGGGTCTGGCAGTCGCGCAGCCCGGTACGCATGACGATCTCCCGCTGGACCAGGCCGGCCAGCCGCTCCCCCACCGTCGACGTGACGCCGTTGTCGGTGCCGTAGTGGTAGGTGGCGACGCCGTCGGCCTCGGGGTTGGCGTGCCCGTCGATGTGCAGGGAGATGAACAGGTCGCCGCCGAGTTCGTTGGCCAGGTGGGCGCGGGCGAGGTCGGTGAGCTGGGCGGTCGGTGCCGGTCCCCGGGTGAGGTGGACCCGCATCCCGGCCGCGGCGAGCCGGCCTTCGAGGCGGGCCGCGAGGTCGTACGCCAGCTCGGCCTCGGACCAGCGCAGCGTTCCGTCGGGTACGACGAAGCCGGGGTCGGGGCCGCCGTGTCCCGGGTCGATGATGATCATCTTGCCGACCAGGTCGGGTCCGGACTGCTGGAACGCGTCGGATTCGCGCAGCCACTGCGGCCGCCCACCGATGACCTTGCGGCCGAGCCGGCGTAGCGCGTTCATGGTGTGCGGTCCGCAGGCGCCGTCGGAGGTGACTCCGACCTCGCGCTGGAACTGGGCCACCGCCCGGGCCGTGCGGGCACCGTAGACGCCGTCGGCGCGTCCGACGTCGTA
This sequence comes from Polymorphospora sp. NPDC051019, assembly GCF_040683055.1. Taxonomy (NCBI): domain Bacteria; kingdom Bacillati; phylum Actinomycetota; class Actinomycetes; order Micromonosporales; family Micromonosporaceae; genus Polymorphospora; species Polymorphospora sp. NPDC051019. The sequence continues at coordinate 156,727 of NZ_JBFBCH010000007.1, forward strand.
CCCCATCTCCAGCATCCGTTCCTGGAGGGTGCGTACGTCCTCACCGACCAGCGAATCGGGAATCGCCTGGTAGAGCGTACGGGCCCCGAGCCGCCAGCGGGCGGCGTCGAGCGCGCGCCACGTCTCGGCGCCGACCTGGCCGTCGACGCTGAGCCCGCGTAGCTGCTGGAAGGTGCGTACGGCGTGCTCGGTCGCCGCCTCGAACTCGTCGCTGTCGTCGCGTCTGGCCACGAGCAGGTCGAGTCCGGCGAGAATCGTGCAGATCTCCCGGACCGCCGGGCCACGGTCCCCACGTCGGATCGGACGCACGTGCAACCTCCCTCGGAGCGCGCTGGGCGCGTGGACCAGCACGGATCAGCTCAACCGGTCAGCCGCGAGGCCCGCCCGACGTGGCCGCTGACCTGGGCGGGAACGCTTCCGGAGCCTACCGTGGGCCCGGTCGCCGCCGGACCCGGTTGGCGTTATGCGGCCGTGGCCTACGCCGCGAAACGGATCCCTGACGCAGAACCGCCCCGCATCCTAAGACGCGGGGCGGTCGGGAGACGTTTCGTCAGAGCGCCGACTCGATCAGCTTGACCAGGTCGCCCTTCGGGCGGGCACCGGCGACGGACTGCACCGGCTGGCCCCCCTTGAAGACGGTCAGCGTCGGCACCGACATGACCCGGTAGGCGCGTGCCGTCTCCGGGTTCTCGTCGATGTTGAGCTTGACGATGGTGACCTTGTCGCCCATCTCGTTCGCGATCTCTTCGAGCAGCGGCGAGACCTTACGGCACGGGGCGCACCACTCGGCCCAGAAGTCCACCAGGACCGGCTTGTCGGACTGGAGCACGTCGCTTACGAAGTTGGCGTCGGTGACAGCCTTGGTTGTTCCCACTAAACCCTCCTCAGGGCACCCGCGCTGGGTGGTATCCGGATCTCAGACTTCCAACGTCGCGATAAAGCGCTCGGCGTCCAGGGCCGCGGCGCAACCGGTGCCGGCGGCGGTGATCGCCTGCCGGTAGGTGTGGTCGACCAGGTCACCGGCGGCGAACACGCCCGGCACGCTCGTGTGGGTGCTCGGCGCGGCCACCTTCACGTAACCCTCGTCGTCCATCTCGACCTGGCCGCGGAAGAGTTCGCTGCGCGGGTCGTGGCCGATGGCGACGAAGACGCCCGTGACGTCGAGCGTCTTCTGCTCGCCGGTGTGCGTGTTGAGCAGACGTACGCCGCTGACCTTGCCGTCCTCGCCGAGGATCTCCTCGACGATGCTGTTCCACTCGACCCGGATCTTCTCGTTGCCCAGCGCCCGGTCCGCCATGATCTTGCTGGCCCGGAACTCGTCGCGGCGGTGCACGATCGTCACCGACTCCGCGAACCGGGTCAGGAACGTCGCCTCCTCCATCGCCGAGTCGCCGCCGCCGACAACGACGATCTGCTGACCGCGGAAGAAGAAGCCGTCACACGTGGCACACGACGAGACGCCGTGGCCGAGGTATTCCTGCTCCCCCGGCACGCCCAGCGGGCGCCACGCGGAACCCGTCGACAGGATGACCGCCTTGGCGCGGTAGGCGGTCTCGCCGACGTACACCGTGCTCGTGGCACCGGAGCCGACCACGCCGGTGTCGACGAGTTCGACCCGGGTCACGTCGTCGGTGAGGAACTCGGCGCCGAACCGCTCGGCCTGCTTGCGCATCGAGTCCATCAGCTCCGGCCCCATGATCCCGTCGGGGAAGCCGGGGAAGTTTTCCACCTCGGTGGTGGTCATGAGCGCGCCACCGGACTGGACACCCTCGATGACGAGCGGTTTGAGATTGGCGCGGGCAGCGTAGACCGCCGCGGTGTAGCCGGCGGGCCCCGAGCCGATGATGATCAGGTTGCGGACCTCGTCCACTGCCAACTCCTGGAGATGTCTATGCGGTCGGCGCCGGTCGGCACCGGGCCGGATGATCACCGGCCGGAGCTGCCGACGGCAACCACTGACCAGAACGCAATCGTACGAACCAGGATTCCCGGGCCGTGGTGGCGGTGGGTCAGGTCACCCCGGTCGACGGTCGGTCATCGTCAGCTCACCCTACCGAGGTGCGGTAACGGGTGTCGGCACCGGACCCGGCCTGGCCGCAGCCGGGGCCGGCGACCCACACCCATCGCTGCCCACCGCTGTCGGTGAAGAGCATCACCAGCGCCGGGATCCCCTGGAAAGCCGCGTAGTCGACCAGGTCGACGGCGACCGGCCCTCGACCGTGTTCCTGGCTCACCGCGTCGACGCAGGCCGACAACGCCGCCTCGCTGCTCAGCGTCTCCAGGCCGGAGGCGCCCGTCGGCGTCCCGGTCGGCGTCGGCGCCGACCCGTCCGGCTCCAGCACGGTGTCGGGAGTCGTGCTCAGCGTGCTCTGCCGGTCGGCGGCGTCGACGATCGACCGAAGCGTCGCCGGATCGTAGTCGGTGCCGCTGGCCAGCCGCCGCGTACCCATGGCCTCGGTCGACCCGTACGGCTCGGCCGCCTCCGCGCTGGCCGTGGACCGGTCGTCACCGCCGGCTGCGGTGTCCTGGCTGGACCTGGTGTCACCGACGAGCTGGGTGACGCCGAAGGCGGCGAAGGCCACGACACCCGCGGCGACCGTGGCCGGGGCCGCCCAGCGCCGCATGCGGCGTCGGCGGGCGGCAGCCCGGTCGCCGGATTCCGGTCGCCCACCGGGTACGGCGGTCAGCCGGCGGCCGGTCCGCTCGTCGGCGGCGCCGTCCGGCGGGGCGTCCGAGGTGGTCGACCCGGTCGTGGATCCGGTCGTGGATCCGGTCTCCGTGGTCTGCCGGGACGACGGAATCCGGGCCGCGTCGGCGAGGGCGGTGGTGATCCGGGTGGTCACGTCGGCCGGCATCGGTTCGCTTGCCGCACCCCAGTCCGCGAGGTCGGCCGTGACCGCTCCGGACGCGATCAGCAAAGCATCGTGCGCGGCGGACCACCGGTCGTCGTCGGCGATCAGCCGGGCGACCGCCGCCTCCTCGGGGGTGCCGTCGAGCGCACCACCGACATAGTCGGCCAGCAGGTCGAGATCGACCTCCCTGGACTGGCCCGTGCTCACTTGCCCTCCTGCTTCGCGTCGGTCGCCGAACTGGCTGGCTCAGATGGGACGCGTTTACCCGCCCCGGGGTTCCCGCCAGTGACGGCCGGCACGCCCGTACGTCGTCCGCCGGTGTCCGGGCCGCCGGCGTCGGCGCCGGCCGGCGCCGGTTCGGGCTCGCCGCGCAGGTGACCGAGCATGCCCGCGAGCCGGGCGCGGCCGCGGGCGCAGCGACTCTTGATGGTGCCCTCGGCGACGCCGAGCATCACCGCGACCTCGGCGACCGGATAACCCTGTACATCGACCAGGATCAACGCGGCCCGCTGCTCGACCGGCAACTGGTCGAGCGCCTCCCGGACGACCAGCACGGTGTCGTGGTCGGGCGCCGGCGCGGCCGGCTCGACCCCGCCGACCGTCCGACCCGGGTCGGACGGGGACGTGCCGTCCGGCAGCGGGACGGTCGGGTGGGCCTGGCGGCGGCGGATCCGGTCGAGGCAGGCGTTGACCACGATGCGGTGCAACCAGGTCGTCACGGCCGAGTCGCCACGGAAGCGGGCGGCGGCCCGGTGGGCGGAGAGCATCGCGTCCTGTACGGCGTCGGCCGCCTCCTCGCGGTCGCTGATCGTCCGCAGCGCCACCGCCCACAGCCGGTCGCGGTGGCGCTGGAAGAGTTCCCCGAACGCATCGGGGTCGCCGTCGACGTGGGATCGCAGCAACTCCGCGTCGGCGAGTTCGGACAGCCGGTGCCGGCCGGTCGTGGCGGCGGCTGCGGGACCGGGGGGCGGCGGCTCGGACCGCGGGCGCGGGGCGCCGTCACTGCGTCGAGCTGAACCAGCCACGGCAGAACCTTAGCCGAGTACGTCGGTGCGCCGGTCGACCGTGGCGGTCACCGTGCCTCGACCGTAATCTCCTGTACGCCGATCTTGAACTTGCCGTTGCCGGACGACGGCAGGTCGGTGATCCAGACCAGCAGGAACTGATGCTGCTGGTCCGGCTGGAACCCGCTGAACGTCATCGTGGTCCCGTCGTGCTTGGCGAAGGGCTCACCGATGCGGGTGCTGTAGGTCTCGATGACCTGGTTGTCGCCGGCCGTGCTGGAGCCGGGATCGCCGGGGCCGGCGAGCAGTTCGGCGCTCGCCCCGGGGTTCGACAGCACGACCTGCACGGAGGTGACCTCGCGGGCTTGCCGCAGGTCGATGAGGATTCCCATCCCCCGCTTGAGGCCGCCGAAGTCGCCGCGACCCTCGTAGCTCTCGGTGTCCCAACCGGTGTTCGGGTCGCCGTCGACGACCGCCGCGACGCCGCCGAGCTCGGTGCGGGTGCCGTCCGGGTCGACCACCCGGACCTGGCCGGCCTCAAGGGTGACCTTCTCGGGATTCTTGGTGATGGGGGTGCCCTCACCACCACCGTCTTCGCCGGTGCCGGGGGTGGCGATCGTCGCCGGGGTGTCGGTTCCGGGGTCGGGCGAATCGCCGTTGTCGGCCAGCGCGCTGATGCCGAAGAAAAGGCCTGCGGCGGCGATTGCCAGCAGGCCGGCGATCCCGGCGGTGATCTTGCGGCGGGTGGCCCGGGGCTGGTCGCCCACGCCGTCGGGGGCGGAGGTGAAGCGCAGCGGCCCGGCGACGTCGAGGTATTCCTCTTCGACGGCGGCGTCGAGCCGACCCAGTTCGGCGGCGAGCACGTCGGACGACGGCAGGGCGAGATTGCCGTCGAGCAGGTCCATGGCCAGGTCGTCGAGGTAGGCCGGAACACCGGCGCGGACCTGACGGGGGGCGGCGATCGCACCGCTCGCGTCCCGCAGGGCGTCGGGCAACGGGGGCCGGCCGGTCGGCTGCGAGCCGTTGGCCAGCGGTGCCTCGGCGTGCGGCCAGTGGCCGGTGAGTGCGAAGTAGAGGACGCCGCCGATGGCGCGTACGTCGGTTTCCTGGCTGTCGGCGACGTCGGCACGCGCGTCGGCGAGCACGATCCGGCCGTCGTCGCCGGCCAGGACGGTGCCGGGGTGCACATTGCCGTGCACCATGCCGGTGGCGTGCACGGCGGCCACCGCGCCCGCGATGGCGTGCGCGATGCTGGTGGCGCGAGCCGGGTCGAGCGGCCCGTCGGCGACCATCTCCCGCAGCGAGTCGCCGTCGACCCACTCGCGTACGACGTAGGCGCGTCCCCCCTCGTCGATCGCGTCGTAGACGCCGACCAGGTTGGGGTGGATCACCCGGCTGGCCGCGACCGCGGCCTGGAGCATCTCCATCGCCGGATCGCCGCCCGGGTAGCGCAGCACGACGGCCACCGGTCGGCGGAGGATCACGTCGACCCCGCGCCACACCTGGCGACCGGCCGCGTCGTTGTTGATGTGCTCCGCCAGCTCGTACCGCTCGGCCAGGATTTCACCGAGGCTGGGAGCACCGGGGGTCGTCATGGCCGGCGCGACTTCGTCCGCCTCCTGGCCCTCGCCGACCTGGGTCACCCGATCCTCCCTCGGTGCTGATGTCAATTGATCAACGTGCGACTGGGCTCTGTGGGCTCCGCCGAGCGCGGAACCGGCCGGGGTGTGTCACCCCTAGCGTAGGCGGTACCCGCATCCGCCGAGAGTGACCTTACCTGTGTTCCGCTTGTCCCTGGCATGTCATCTCGCGGCGGTCACCGCCCCCGAGCGTATGCCCTGGTCGGACAAGGCATGGTTTGTAGCGTCCCGTCATCTTTCAGATGGAATGCTACAGGGAAATGAATAGTGTGTTTTGTCGGCCTTGGTCGAGGCGTCCGTCCGCCGGCTTCCCCGATCCCCGTCCGATACACCCCACCCGCCGGATTTCGTGTTAGCCGTGGTTTCTCAGCGGCCCAGCTTCCGGCGCACCATACCGACCACCTCGGTGATCTCGCGGATGCGCAGCGCCATCGCGAGTCCGAAGTAGGTCACCCCGATCGCCGTGCCACCCAGGACGATCTGGAGGATCGCGGCCAGCCGGTCCGGCCGGTCGTCACCCGGCAGAAGCTTGATCACCACGATCCCGGCCAGGGCCGAGCCGAGTGCCGCGACCAGCACTTTCGCCCACGTCGCGGCGATGGTCCCGAGACCGATGCGGCCCACCCGTCCGCGCAACAGCCAGGCCGAGATCACCGCCGCCGCGATGTAGGACACCGCGTTGCCGACCATCAGACCGGACGCCGTGAACGACGCCGAGAAGGCCAGGAACAGGCCGACCTGTACGGCGATCCGCAGCGCGACCACCGGAATGTTGACCAGGGCCGGGGTCTTCGTGTCGGGCAACGCGTAGAAGCCGAAGGTGAAGAGCTGGCTGATCGCGAACGGGATCAGCGCCAGGCCGGCGACGAGCAGCACCGGCGCGGTCGCGGCGGCGGCGTTCTCGTCGAACGCGCCGTAGCGGAAGAGGGTGAACGAGATCGGGGTCGCCAGCACCGCGTAGCAGACCGCGACCGGGGCGAGGATCGCGGTCGTGGTCCGGGTGCCCCGGGACAGGTCGGCGGCGAGGTCGGGGTACCGCTCGTCGGCCGCGGCGGCGCTCATCCGGGGCATCAGGGCGGTGATGATCGACACGGCGATGATGCCGTGCGCCATCATCAGCAACAGGAACACGTTGTTGTAGATCAGCGCGCCGGCCTCGCCCTGGTCGCCGGCCCGGTTGACCAGGTTGAACACAACCACCAGACCGATCTGGCTGACCGCGACGTAACAGAACGTCCAGGCACCGAGCCGGGCCAGTTCGCGCAGGCCGAGCCCGCCGAAGTCGAACCGCCACCGCCATCTGAAGCCGACCTTGCGCAGCGCCGGCAGCAGGCCGGCCGCCTGGATCGCGACCCCGAGCAGGGTGCCACCGCCGAGCAGGAGGATCCGGCCGGGGCTCATCTCGCCCGCGCCCACCTCGGTCGCGCCGTAGACCACCACGTAGACGCCGACGGTCGCGATCACGACCAGGTTGTTGAGGATGGGTGCCCACATCGGGGCGGCGAAGTGGCCCCTGGTGTTCAGCACCGCGCTGAGCATCGCCGACAGCCCGGAGAAGAAGATCATCGGCAGCATCAGCCAGGACAGCCGGGTGACCAGCCACCGGAACTCCGGGGTCGTGCCGTCGCTGGCGTAGAGCATGGCCAGCGGCTGGGCGAGGGCCAGGGCCAGGACCGTCGCCGCGCCGAGCGCCAGCACCGCGAGGCTGAGCAGCCGCTGGGTGTAGGCCTGGCCGGAGTCCTGGTCGCCCTTGCGGCGGCGGACCAGGACCGGCACGAGGACGCTGGTCAGGATGCCGCCGAGCAGGAACTCGTAGACCATGCCGGGCAGGATCTGCGCGGTGGTGTAGGCGTTGCCGACCGCGCCGGCGCCCAGCGCGACCGCCAACAGCAGCGTGCGCAGGAAGCCCGTACCCCGGCTGACCAGGCTGCCGGCGGCCATGACGGCGCTGTTGCCGGCCGCGCCGCCGCCGGCCGGCTCGGGCGGTGGCTCGGTCGCCTCCACCACCGGCTGGGCCTGGGTCGCCGGGCGCCACGGTTCCGCGGCCGAGATCGGGGTCGCGCCGTCGGCCGGCGGACGCCCGCCGTCGGGCGCGGCACTCGCGCTTCGGTACAGGCCGCCGGCCATGTGTCAGCCTCCCAGGGGATCGGCGGGTGAACGCCCCGCCGGCACAGGTCCGACCTTAGTCAATGGGAGCCTGCCGGAACCGGCACCTCCGGCCGCCCGGGAACCGTCGGGTCACCGGAGCCCGCTACGCTGGCGATCCCATGCCCGACACATCCTCACCCGGCGCGAACTCATCCGGCGCGAACGGTTCGCCGAGCGCCGCCGAGCGCCGCGAGCTGACCGCCGCTCAGCGCAACGCCGTCACCGAACTGCTGCGGGTCTCCCCCGTCGCCGACGAGTTGGGCCGCCGGTTCGCCAGAGCCGGCCACGAACTGCACCTGGTCGGTGGTTCGGTACGCGACGCGCTGCTCGGCCGGCTCGGCGACGACCTCGACTTCTGCACCGACGCGCACCCCGAGGAAACGCTTCGCCTGATCAAGGGATGGGCGGAGGCGACCTGGGAGACCGGACGGGAGTTCGGCACCATCGGGGCCGCCCGGGGCGGGCTGCGGCTGGAGATCACCACGTTCCGGGCCGAGGCGTACGACGGCGTGACCCGCAACCCGGTGGTCCGCTACGGCAAGAGCCTGCTCGACGACCTGCGCCGGCGGGACTTCACCATCAACGCGATGGCGGTCAGCCTCCCCGACCACCGGTTCACCGACCCGCACCGCGGCCTCGACGACCTCGCCACGCGGGTGATCCGGACGCCCGGCACTCCCCAGGAGTCGTTCGGCGACGACCCGCTGCGGATGCTGCGTGCCGCCCGGTTCGCCGCCCAACTGCGGTTCGCCGTCGAACCCGGCGTACGGGCGGCGATGGCGGCCCTCGCCACCGACCTCGACCGGATCACCGCCGAGCGGATCCGGGACGAGTTCGTGAAGCTGATGTCCGGAGCCGACCCGATCACCGGTCTGCGCCTGCTGGTCGACACCGGGCTCGCCGACCGGTTCCTGCCTGAACTGTCCGGGCTCAAGCTCGAGATCGACGAGCACGCCCAGCACAAGGACGTCTACGAGCACACCCTGACCGTGGTGAGCAACGCGATCGCGCTGGAGGACGGTGAGCCGGACTTCCTGCTGCGGATGGCCGCCCTGATGCACGACGTCGGCAAGCCGGCCACCAAGGCGGTCGGTTCCGACGGCCGGGTCAGCTTCCACCACCACGAGGTGGTCGGGGCCCGGATGACCAAGCAGCGGATGAAGGCGCTCCGCTTCCCCAAGGACGTCACCTCCGCCGTCGTCGACCTGGTCGGGCTGCACCTGCGCTTCTACGGCTACGGCCGTGGCGAGTGGACCGACTCGGCCGTACGCCGCTACGTCACCGACGCCGGCGACCTCCTTCCCCGCCTGCACAAGCTGACGAGGTCGGACTGCACCACCCGCAACCGGCGCAAGGCGGCGGCCCTCGCCGCCGACTACGACGCGCTCGAGACGCGGATCGCCCGGATCCAGGCCGAGGAGGACCTGGCCCGGGTCCGGCCCGACCTCGACGGAAACGCCATCATGGAACTGCTCGGCGTGCCCGCCGGCCCGATCGTCGGCCGCGCCTGGCGCCACCTCAAAGAGGTACGGCTGGAGCGCGGACCACTCGACCGCGACGAGGCCGAGGCCGAGCTGCTGCGCTGGGCGCGCGCCGAGGGAATCGGCTAGCCCCCGCCCCCGATCTTGGTCGGGTAGTCGACAGCGCCCGCCGGCGCGGTCTGCCCCGAGTCGCCCGAATCGGCAGTTACGGGCATGGCGTGGCTCGGATACCGTCGCAGAACGGCAGCGGTGCACCTGGCGCACACGGGCCACAGTGGGCATCTGACGACGTACTCCGGGAGGCGACCATGCAGCCGTGTGCTGTCTGCGGCGGCGTGACCATCAACGCGGCGGGTAACTGCACGCAGTGCGGCACCTACCGGGGCAGCCTCGATCCGCTGCCGCCCTCCCCCTACGCGCAGCAGCCGCCGGACTATCAGCAGCCGTACGGGCAGCAGGGCTACGGGCAGCAGCCCGACTACGGCCAGCCCGCCGGCGGCGCGTACGGCCAGCCCGACTACGGCCAGCCGGGGAGTGGCGGCCCGAGCTATCCGCCCTCGTCCGGTCCGGGCTACCCGCCGGTGTCCGGTGCCGGCTATCCCCCGGTGTCGGGCGGCGGATACCCGCAGCAGTCCGGGGCCCCCGGCTACCCGACCAGTTCCCCGCCCGGCGGCTACCCGGGCAGCGGCGGCCCGACCTACCCGCAGCCGACGAGCGGCGGCGGATACGCGGTCAGCTATCCGTCGATCCCGCAGCAGCAGCCGCCGAGCAAGAACAAGTTCCTGGTACCGGCCATCGCGCTCGGCTCGACGCTCGCCGTGCTCGTCGTCGCGATCCTGGTCGTCGTCGGGATGCGCGGCAACGATGAGGACGACCCCGATGTCCTGGCCAACTCCCCCAACCCGACGCCCTCCGCGCAGCAGTCCGAGTCGTCGGCGCCCGCGGTGCCCGGCATCGACCAGTGCGTGGTCGGTGAGTGGGTGGTCAACTCGCACCGTGAAGAGGTGCCGATCGACGGGGTCGGCAACGTGACCTTCAACGGCCGGAGTCCGTGGGCGAGGCTCTCCCTCACCGCCGATGGCAAGGGCGTCACCGAGTACGGCACCGGCACCGAATACCGGGGCTCCGTGCAGGGCCAGACGGTGACCATCAAGTTCACGGGTCGGATCACCTTCGACTACCGGGCCGATAACGGCACGCTCTCGTTGTCGAACGTCAAGCCCGACGGCACGACGACGGCCACCGTGGGCGGCGGGCAGCCGGTCAGCGAGCCGCTCGGCGGCGGCGACGACCCGTCGAAATACACGTGCAGCGGCGATCAGCTCGTGCAGAGCTCCTACAACATGGAGATCAAGTACTCGCGCGTCCGCTGAGCCGACCCTCCATACGCGAGAGCGCCGCCCCGAACCGGGGGCGGCGCTCTCTGTCGTTGGTGGTCAGTTCTTCGGGGCGCTGTCCAGGACCCGGCCGTCGCCGTCCGCGGTCCCGGTGCCGTTCGAGCCGAGCTTCGCCAGCAGGCCGGCGAGGTCGATGCCGGTCAGGTCGGTGCCGAGCTGAAGGCCCTGGGCGACGTTGTTCGCGACCGACTTGGTCAGCGACGAGGCACCGTCGGTGGAGATGACGGTCATCTTGTCGATCGAGCCCATCGGGGCGCTCGCCGCCTCGACCACCTGCGGCAGCATCTTGACCAGCAGGTCGAGGACGGCCGCCTCGCCGTACGCGGCGAACGCCTCGGCCTTGCGGGCCATCGCGTCGGCCTCGGCCTGGCCCTTCGCCAGGATCGCGGCGGCCTCGGCCTGGCCCTCCCGCTCGATGGCCTCGGCGATCGCGGTACGGCGGCGCTGCTCCGCCTCACCCTCCTTGGCACCCTCGATGGCGTTGGCCTCGGCGAGCGCGGCCCGCCGGGCCCGCTCGCCCTCACCGGTGAGCCGGGCCTGCTCGGCCTGCGCCTGCGCGGCGGCGATGGTCGCCTGCCGCTGCGCGTCGGCGCCGAGCACGGCGGCGTTACGGGCCGCCTCGGCCTCCTGCTCCACCTTGTACCGCTCCGCGTCGGCGGGCTTGCGGACCTCGGTGTCGAGCTGGCGCTCCTTCAGTTCGGCGTTGCGCTCGGCGACCTTCTGCTGCTCGGAGAGGATCGCCTGGTCGCGTTCGGCCTGGGCGAGCGGGCCGGACGCCGCCGATTTCGCCTTGGCGGCGTCGATCTCGGCCTGGATCGAGGCCTGCTTCAGCTCCAGGTTGCGGTTGGCCTCGGCGATGGCCTCCTCGGCCAGCAGCCGCTCCTGCTCGGCGGCCTGCCGGGCGCGGGCCTCGGCGATGGCCGCGTCCTTGAGCACCCGGGCGGCCTCCGGACGGCCCAGGTCCTGGAGGTAGGTGCCCTCGGCGAAGATGTCCTGGAGCTGGAAGGTGTCGAGCACCAGCCCCTGGTTGGTCATCGAGTGCTCGGCCTCCTCGGCCACCGCACTGGCGAACGCCGCCCGGTCGCGGATGATCTCCTCGATGGTGAGCCGGCCGACGATGGAGCGCAGCGCACCGGCCAGTACCTCGCGGGTGAACTCCTCGATCTCGTTCTGCTGGTGCAGGAACCGCTGGGCGGCGGCCCGGATGGCACCCTCGTTGCCGCCGACCTTGACGATCGCGACGCCCTGCAGCTTGGCCCGGATGCCCTGCTTGCTGACCGCGCCCTGGATCTCGACGTGGATCCGCCGGCTGGACAAATCGAGGGACTGCAGCTTCTGCACGACCGGAAGCACGAACACCGAGGCGCCCATGACGACCTTCTGGCCGGAGTTGTCGGTCGAGCGGGATCCGTCGGCGCCCTGCGTCGTACGGCCCTTGCGGCCGGTCACGATGAAGGCCTCGTTCGGCCCGGCCACCTTGATCCGGGAGAGCACGAAGAGCACCAGGATGAAGATCAGCAGCACGCCGCCGCCGATCGCGATGAGCAGTGGGGTCATCGGACCGTCCTCATATATAGGGAATCTCGGACTTATTGGATGACTTGGGTCTCCTCGACGAAGACACTCGTGTCGGTCGGCGCCTCGACCACGAAGACGGAGACACCCAGTGGGATCGCGGCCGCGGCCCGGGCACTGAACTTGACCTGCTGGCCACCGAGCTGGACCCGCACCTCGCCGTATCCGCCGGCCGGGATCGGGGTGACCACGATCCCGAGAGATCCGACCAGGTCGTCCCGGGTCGGGGTGGCGTCGGTACGCATGTCACGAGCCGCCCGGGCCAGGCGCACCGCCAGCCACGCGGTGGGTACGGCCGCGACGAGCCCGGCACCGGCCGCACCGGCGATCAGCCCCGGGGTGTCACCACCGAGGAGTTCATTGGCGATCGCGGCACCGAATCCGAACGCGCCTACGAATCCGGCGATCATCTCCAGCGACACCGGTCCATCGACGTCGGGATGGCCGAAGTGGAGCAGCTCACCGCCGAGCAGGCCCGCCGCCATCAGCGCGACGCCGATTCCACCGATGACCAGGAAGACGATCGTCGCGGTGTCCACGCCTGCAGGGTAGCGATCACCTGCAACGATCCCGCAGTGCCGTACCTCGGTCACGGTGCGTCGCCGCCCGCTCGCACCCGTTCGGGGACGTCCGGTCGGTGCGGGACAATGGGGCCATGCGTTGGGCCGTACTCGACTCGCCGATCGGCGACCTGTCCGTCGGCGTCGACGACGCCGGGATCTGCGGGGTGCACTTCGGCCCGGTCGAGGGGGCGGCCGACCCGGCGCAAGTCGACGCCGGCCCACTGGCCCACGCCCTGACGGAGCTTCGCGACTACTTCGCCGGCGAGCTGACCACCTTCACCGGAGTGCTGTCGGTACGGCGGGGCAGCGACTTCGAGCGCGCGGTCTGGGCGGAACTGTCGCTGATTCCGTACGGCGAGATGCGGACGTACGGCGAGATCGCCCGCGCGGTGGGCGATCCGGGCGCGGCCCGGGCGGTCGGGACCGCCTGCAACCGCAACCCGATCCCGGTCATCGTGCCCTGTCACCGGGTCGTCGGCGCGGGCGGAAAGCTCGTCGGCTTCGGCGGCGGGCTGCCGCGCAAGCGCCACCTCCTGGAACTGGAGGCGGGCGTAGCCCTGCGCCGGGCCTGGTCCTGAACGGTCCCACCGTGGGCGACGCGGGGCCGACGACGGCGCGGGGCCGGGTCCCGTACGGACCCGGCCCCGGACGCGTTCCGGTCGCTCAGTTGGCGATCTTGCCGGCGATGAAGTCCTCGACGGCCTGGTGGGCCTCGTGGTCGGCGTACTGCACCGGCGGCGACTTCATGAAGTAGCTCGACGCGGACATGATCGGACCGGCGATCTTGCGGTCCAGCGCGATCTTCGCGGCCCGGACCGCGTCGATGATGACGCCGGCCGAGTTGGGCGAGTCCCACACCTCGAGCTTCAGCTCCGCGTTGAGCGGGGTGTCACCGAACGAGCGACCCTCCAGGCGGATGTACGCCCACTTGCGGTCGTCGAGCCACGGCACGTGGTCCGACGGGCCGATGTGCACGTCGCTCTTGGCCATCTCGTGCGGCACCTGGGACGTCACCGACTGGGTCTTCGAGATCTTCTTCGAGACCAGGCGGTTGCGCTCCAGCATGTTCATGAAGTCCATGTTGCCGCCGAAGTTGAGCTGGTAGGTGCGCAGCAGTTCGACCCCGCGGTCCTCGAACAGCTTGGCCAGCGCACGGTGCACGATGGTCGCGCCGACCTGGCTCTTGATGTCGTCACCGACGATCGGCAGGCCGGCGTCGACGAACTTCTGCGCCCACTCCGGGTCGGAGGCGATGAAGACCGGCAGGGCGTTGACGAACGCGCAACCCGCGTCGATCGCCGCCTGGGCGTAGAACTTGTCGGCCTGCTCCGAACCCACCGGCAGGTAGGACACCACGACGTCGACCTGCGCGTCGCGCAGCGCCTGGGCCACGTCGACCTCGGTCTGGTCGGACTCCTGCACGATCTCGCGGTAGTACTGGCCCAGGCCGTCGAGGGTCGGGCCACGCTGCACGAGTACGCCGGTCGGCGGCACGTCGCACAGCTTGATGGTGTTGTTCTCGCTGGCGACGATCGCCTCCGCGAGGTCCATGCCCACCTTCTTGGCGTCAACGTCGAACGCCGCGACGAACTGCACGTCGGATACGTGGTAGTCGCCGAAGGTGACGTGCATGAGACCCGGGACGCGGTCGTTCGGGTCGGCGTTGCGGTAGTACTCCACCCCCTGGACCAGGGATGAAGCACAGTTCCCGACACCGACGATGGCGACGCGGACGGAGCCCATCGCGTTTGCCTCCTTCTTAATCACGGCCGCTCCGGCTCTTTCCTGGACTGCCCAGGCGGAGGCGGGCTTGTCTCTTCTCGTGGCCCACCCGTTCGGGGGGCCCGGCCGGAGCGCTCGTTGGCGATGAGCTCCTCCAGCCACCGAACCTCACGCTCACAGGCCTCCAGGCCGTGGCGTTGCAGTTCGAGGGTGTAGGCGTCGAGTCGCTCGGCGGCACGGCTCAGGACGTCGCGCAGACCTTCGCGGCGCTCCTCGACCTTGCGCCGGCGACCCTCCAGGATCCGCAGCCGGGTGGCCTGGTCGGTGCGGGCGAAGAATGCGAAGTGCACTCCGAAGCCGGTGTCCTCGTACGTCTCGGGGCCGGCCTGCGCGAGCAGTTCGGCAAAACGTTCCTTGCCCTCTGCGGTGATCCGGTAGACGACGCGGCCACGCCGCGAGGTCAGGGGAGGTACCTCCTCGGTGGCGGTCGGCGTGTCGCCCGTCTCACTGATCCACCCGGCCGCCTGCAGCCGACGCAGGGTCGGATAGAGCGAGCCGTAGCTGATCGCCGCCCGGATCGCTCCCAGCTTGGCGGTGAGTTCCTTCCGTAGCTCGTAGCCGTGCATGGGAGATTCCTGCAAAAGGCCGAGGATGGCGAGTTCGAGCACGGCCCTGCCTTCCTCATCCACGCCGGTGGCGCTCGACCCACTCCCGGGGTGGGACGCACCGATGTATCGGCCCGATACATCGCAACGTTAGTCGCCGAATGGGATGCGGGCAAACCCCCGATTTTGCGCACCGGATGTTACGTACAGTGATTGACGATGTGATGCGGTAGGGGTGCGAAGGTCCTGTCGACGCCGTATATGACCGGCGAGTGGTCGCCTCGTTCGGCCGGACCGCGTACCCTTCTGCCCATGCGTACCCAGCGGCAGGCGGTCGACTACTCGCTTCGGCGGCGGTCGCTGCTGCGCGAGGTGTTTTCCGGCCGGGTGGGCACTTACGAGGTGTGTGACGCTTCGCCGTACCTCAAGAACGCCGCGCGGTTCCACGGCGAACCAACCGAGGACCGCTGCCCGATCTGCCGCAAGGAAAACCTCACGCTGGTGCACTACATCTATGGCGACGAGCTCAAGCAGTCGGCCGGCCAGGCCCGGAACCGGGCCGAGCTGTCCCTGCTGGCGATGACGCTGCGTGAGTTTCAGGTCTACGTGGTGGAAGTCTGCCGGGCCTGCGACTGGAACCACCTCGTCGAGCAGTTCCTGCTCGGCCGGGACGGTCTGCTCGACTCCGAGCAGGCCACGGCCGAGCCAATGGCGGCATCGGGCGGCGGTGTCACACCGGAACGAAGGCATGGGGCCGGCCGGTGACCACTGTCCCCCTGGCCCCGACGGCGCTCGACCGAAAACGTAACGCCCGGCAGATCGTCAACCGGATAAGTCCGGTTATTGCAGATAAAGCTGCATATGGCCGCCGTAGATCGGCGCCGCAGCGTGTCCCAACTCACGGCAAACCGGTGGTGTCGCAGCCGCGAACCACCGCGACCGGCAGGGTGTGAGGAATGAACTCGTACGGCGACCCCAGTTCCGCGCGTGGAAGAGCCCGGATCTCCGGCTCCGACGGCGACTCCGGATCCGAGGCCGAGAACCCGTACCGGCGTTCTGGCCAGGACGCATTCGACTCGCCGGCACAGCCGGCAGGCGGCTTCGAGGTGCCGCGGGCCGCGGCGGGCTACAGCGAGCCCGGCCCTCCCCGCGCCGCGGCCACCGGCCGCGCCTCCAGTGGCCGAGCGTCGGTGGGCAGCGCCTCGGTCGGCAGTGCGTCGGTCGGTAGCGCGTCGGCCCGCAGTTCGGCCAGCGGTAGCGCTTCGGTCGGTAGCGCTTCGGTCGGTAGCGCTTCGGTCGGCAGTGCGTCGGTGAACGGTCCGGGTAACGGGACCGGGAGCGCGCCGGCCGGTCGGGCGCAGGTCGGACGCGCGGTCGTACCCGGACCCGGCGGTGACCGGGCCGGTGGGCGGGCCACCGTCGGCGCCGCGCCGGTCGCCGGTCGGGCGACCGTCGGACGGGCCTCCGTCCGTCCGGTGACACCCGCGGCGGCCGGACCGGGCGGTTCGGGCCCGGGCGGCCCGCGCGGTCCGAAGGGACCGGGTGGTTTCGGCCCGGACGGACCCGACGACTCCGGATCCGGTGGACGCCGGAACCGGCGCAGCGGCCCGCCGAGCAAGAAGGCCAAGCGGCGTAAGCGGATCAACCTGCTGATCGCCTCGTTCGCCGTAATGATCATGTTGGCCGGGGCGGGTGTCGTCGGCCTGGCCTGGTTCTCCACCACCGTCAAGTCGCCGACCGACTTCGGTGAGCCGGAGACCACCACGATCATGTACGCCGACGGCAGCCAGTTGGCGAAACTCGGTGAGCAGAACCGCACCATCGTCCCGGCCGACAAGATCTCGCCGGTCGTCGGAAACGCCGTGATGGCGGCCGAGGACAAGAACTTCCTCGACCACACCGGCATCGACATGAAGGGCATCGCCCGCGCCGCGTGGAACAACTTCACCGGCGGTGCGACCCAGGGTGCCTCGACGATCACCCAGCAGTACGCCCGGCACGTGGCCGAACTGACGGACATCAGCTACAGCCGTAAGCTCCGCGAGGCGCTGCTCGCCTCGAAGCTCGAACAGGAACTCGACAAGCAGCAGATCCTCGGCTACTACCTGAACGCGATCTACTTCGGCCGGGGCAGCTACGGCATCGAGGCCGCCGCCCAGACCTACTTCGGGAAGTCGGTCCTGATCCCGCCCGGCGAGAAGGGGGCGCTCACCCCGTCGGAGGCGGCCGTCCTCGCATCGGTGATCAAGCAGCCGGAGCCGGACCGGGTCACCGGCCACATGGGTTACGACCCGCAGGTCAACCGGCCGGCCACCGAGGAGCGCTGGAACTACACGCTCAACAATATGCTGGACAAGAAGTGGATCACCGCTGAGGAGCGGGCCGCCGCCGTCTTCCCCGAAGAGACCCTCAAGACGTACGACCCGAAGAAGTCCTGCGCCACCGACTGTGGCGTCAACACCCCGTCCGGAAACGTGATCAACTACGTCCGCGACGAGCTCGAGGCGATGGGTATCACGGACTGGCGCAAGGGCCGCTACCGGATCAAGACCACCATCGACCCCAGGGTGCAGAAGGCGGCCCAGGAGGCGTCCCGCCGGGCGTCCAAGACGTCGCCGATGTCGAAGCTGCCCGAGAACTACATGGCCGCCCTGGTCGCGGTGGATCCGAACAACGGCCGGGTGCTCGCCTACTACGGCGGTGAGAGCGGCACGGACTACGACTACGCGGGCGCCAACGACGGCGGCACCACCGGTGGTCACGCCCCCGGCTCGACCTTCAAGGTCTATACCTTGGCGGCGGCTCTCAAGGCCAACATCTCCATGGACACGCACTGGGACTCGACGAAGATCAAGGACGGCGACTTCGAGATCTCCAACGCCGGCCGTACGCACTCCTGTGCCAAGTGGTGTTCGCTGGAGGAAATGACGATCGAGTCGTACAACGCGCCGTTCTACTGGATCGCCAAGGAACTCGGACCGGACAAGATCGTGGAGGCGGCCCGCGACGCCGGCATCCGCACCATGTGGAACAACGACGCCAAGGCGATCAACCTGCTGGAGAGCAAGCCCGCGGACGTCGCGCCGTCGCAGTTCGACAAGCAGATCGGCTACGGCCAGTACGGCATCACCGTGCTCGACCACGCCAACGGGGTGGCGACCCTGGCCAACCGGGGCACCTACCACAAGGCCCACTTCATCGAGTTGGTCGAGGAGCGCAACTCGGCCGGCGAATGGGTCAAGGTCGGCGGCGAGCAGTTGAAGCCCAAGGAGGTCTTCCAGCCCGAGCAGATGGACTCGCTCAACGCCGTACTGCAGAAGATCCCGGGCAACATCGGCAAGGGACTCAAGGGCGGCCGGCCGGCGACCGGCAAGACCGGCACCTGGGAACTCCGGCAGAACACGAGCGACAACGGCGACGCCTGGATGGTCGGCGCCACGCCGCAGATCGCCTCCGCGGTGTGGGTCGGCACCAAGGGCAAGCGTGAGGCGGTGAAGGAGGCGAACGGCAGGGCGATGGGTGGTGCCGGCACGCCGGCGGCGATCTGGGACAAGTTCATGGAGGACGCGCACGCCGCGCTCAAGCTCAAGAACGAATCGTTCAAGGAGAAGAAGAGCACCGGCGACCCGAACCACCCGGCGGCCAATGGTGTGTCGCCGCCGCCTGTCGTGCCAACGACCCCCGAATGCACCGACCCGCTGCGGATCACCTGCCCGACCCCGGGCGGTGACAACCCGGGCGGCAACCCAGGTGGTGGCAACCCGGGCGGTGGTGGCAACCCAGGTGGCGGCGACAACCCTGGTGGCGGCGGCAACCCGGGCGGCGGCGGCAACCCTGGTGGCGGCGGCAACCCGGGCGGTGGTGGCGGCGGTGACGACAACCCGTTCGACGGGCTGATCAGGCCGACCCCGACGCCGACCAGGTGGCGGTAACGACAGTCCGCGGTGGACGACGCGCCGGCGGCCGGGCCTCTGCCCGGCCGCCGGCGCCGTTTTCGGGGAACTTTCCCCGGGACAGGCGGGACGAACAGGCCTCCGGTGGGGCAGGATTCCCAGTCATGAGCGAGCGAATCAATCGGCCGGCGTCATGACCGTGCAGTCGGAGCCGCGTACCGACGAACCGGACGACGGGGCGGAGAAGATCGATCATCCGTCCAGGTCGGACGGCTTCGTCAAGGGGCTGTCCCAGGCGATCGGCGGTCCGCTCGGCGAGCACGCCGTCCGCCAGGACGCGCCGGGCGGCCGGTGGTCCGGCGGGTTCTGGACCGCGAGCCGGATCGTGCTCGCCCTGGTCTGCCTGACGCTGGCGCTGCACTGGGTGCAGAAGTCGCCCTGCCAGGACGGTGCCTGGCAGAACAACGTCCAGTACACCCGGTTCTGCTACACCGACGTGCTCGCGCTCTACTACGCCGAGGGCCTCAACGAGGGCAAGGTTCCCTACCGGGACCACCCGGTCGAATACCCGGTGGTCACCGGCTACTTCATGGGGATCCTCGGGCTGCCGGTGCACGAACTCGGCAGCGACCGTCCCGAGATCAACCAGGCGATGTGGTTCTACAACCTCAACGCCCTGGTGCTCTGCGTCCTCGCCGTCGCCACCGTCGCGGTGATCCTGTCGTTGCGTCGCCGCAGGCCCTGGGACGCGGCGTTGTTCGCCCTGTCCCCCGCGCTGCTGGTCACCGCGACCGTCAACTGGGACTTCCTGGTCATCGGGTTCGCCGCCTTCGGCCTGTACGCCTGGGCGAAACAGCGACCCCTGGCCGCCGGAATCCTGCTCGGTATCGCGGCGGCGGCGAAGATGTGGCCGCTGTTCGTCCTCGGCCCGCTGCTCGTGCTCGCGTTGCGCACCGGCCGGTTCAGACAGGTGCTCGTCACCGCCGGATCGACCCTGGTGACGATCGTGTTGCTCAACCTGCCGGTGGCGCTTTCCTACCGGGAGAGCTGGAACCGCTTCTTCGAGCTGAACACCGAGCGCCCGATCGACTGGGGCACGCTGTGGTACATCGGGCGTTACCTCGACGGGAAGTGGAACAGCGGGTCACCCGGCGACCAGGGACCCTTCCAGTGGCTGAGCGACAACATCCCGACCCTCAACAACGTGTCATACGCCCTGTTCTTCCTGGCGTGCCTGGGGATCGGGGCGCTCGGGCTGCTCGCGCCCCGGCGGCCCCGGCTGGCCGCGCTGACCTTCCTGGTCGTCGCCGCCTTCCTGATCACCAGCAAGGTCTGGTCGCAGCAGTTCAACCTGTGGCTGCTTCCGCTGATCGTGCTCGCCCGGCCGAAGTGGGGTGCGTTCCTCGCCTGGCAACTCGCGGAGGTCGGCTACTTCGTCGCCTTCTACGGCGAACTGCTCGGCGCAGGGGGCAAGCAGGTCTTCCCGGAGGGCGTGTTCGTCCTCGCCGCGTCACTGCGCCTGGTCACCGTCGTCGTCCTGTGCGTGCTCGTGATCCGCGAGATCCTCAAGCCCGAGGACGACCGGGTCCGGCGGACGTACGACGACGATCCCGACGGCGGGGTGTTCGACGGCGCACCCGACGCCGAGTGGCTACGTCGCCGACGAGGTGATCCGGCCCCGCTGCCCGTACCGGCGTCGGTGGCCGGCACCCAGTAGCGCGTTCCACCCGTGGCGGTCGCCGGTCGACGGCGACCGCCACGCTGGGTCAGAGCCGGAAGACGACAACCTCGCCGACGTCTTCGCGCTGGATGCCGAGCGAGTCGACCGGCAGGTCGATGGTGGTCTGCCACGGCGTCCCGGCCACCCGGTCGCGCAGCAGCACCACCGTGCGTACCCCGATGTCCCGCAGGTAGGTGACGCTCGCCTGGTCGGGGAAGCTGGCGGTCGCCTCGCGGATCTCGGTGAGCCGGCGCGGGGTGAAGCCGCTGCCGCCGTTGACGACCGGCTGGAACCGGCTGGTCGACCAGAGCATCACGTGCTGGTCGACGCCCTGGTTGCTGGGCAGCACCAGCATCGGCCCGTCGACCTGGCGGAACGCCGCCGGCTGGGCCGGCACGATCGGATGCGGGGTGACATTCAGCCCCTCGACCAGGACCAGCACGAGAGGCAGCAGGGTCGCCAGCCGAAGCCACGGCCCCGGGCGGGCCGGCACCCGCTCGGCCGCGGTTTCCTTCGCCCGGACCACGAGGGCGCTGACCGATCCGGCGGCCAGGATGGCGAGCAACAGCGTGGTCCAGATCGCCAGCCGGCCGGGGGTCCGCAGACCGTCCCAGCCGGGCAACGTCTCGAACAGCGCGACGTAGGTGAACGTCCCGCCGAAGAACTGGGTGCCCATCGAGAGGATGGCGCTGACCAGCACCGCGGCGAGCAGGAAGAGCCGCTGACGCACCGTCCAGATGGAGAAGACCAGTCCGGCGGCGGCCAGCGCGTAGAGCACGAAGCCGGAAAGCAGCGTCATCTCGGCGTTCCACGGCAGTGCCTCGCGGGCGCCGGCGTGCAGTTCGCCCCAGATCCGCGACTCGGGCGGCGCGGTGAAGAAGCCGCCGACCGGCGGCGAGAAGAGTTCCAGGTCACCGACCGACCGCCGGGCGGACGGGTGGAGTTCGGCGACCTTGAAGTAGGCGATGGACAGCGCCAGCCCGGTCGCGGCGAACGCCGCACCGCCGAACAGGTCGGCGAGCAGCAGCTTGATGCCGAACGGCCGCTTCGGGCCGGTGGACCGGAACCGCTGGACCAGCCAGATCACGGCTGTGACGACGACGATGAGCGCCAGCACGTACACGAACGGCAGGCCGATCCCGAACCCGAGGCTGATCTGCCAGGCGGCGACGAACCACCCGGCGAGCGCCCAGCCGGCGTGCCGCCGCTCCGGGCGGTAGCCGTGCTTCAGCGACCAGCCGTGGCCACGGGCCAGCATCGCGAGCGCGAGCGGGATGCCACCGTTGGACAGCACGTGCAGGTGGCCGGCCTGGGAGAGCAGCCACGGCGCGTACGCGTACGCGGCACCGGCGACCGCGGACCCGGTCTTGCCGGCCCCGAGCTGCCGGGCCAGCACGTACGCGCCGAAGAACGCCAGTGCGTGGACCAGCACGAAGATGATGTTGTAGCGGACGAGAGCGGCGACCGGGCCGTCGCCGATCATGCCGGCCGGCGCGTAGCCGAGCAGGGTGTCGGAGAAGGCGAAGGACCAGCGTTCCGGGAAGAACGAGTTGGAGTGCCAGAGTTGGCTGGGGTCGGTCAACAGGATGTGCCCGGACCAGGCCATCTGCCACGCCTGGAGGGTCGGGTCCCAGATGTCCTGGGGGATCGTGTGCTGTGGGTAGCGCAGCGTCGGCCAGGTCATCAGCACGGCCAGCACGACCGCGCCGACGGCGGCGAGGGTCCACTCGTGGATCAGCCCGCGTCCGATGGCGTGGACGACCCGACGGATGCGGCCGGGCACGGTGAGCGGTGCCGGTGCGAACGCCGACCAGCGGTCACCGGGCTTGACCAGGCTGACCTTCTTCACGACGGTCATCGTGGCCGCCGGGGCGGCCGCCTTCGGGTCCGTCTTGGCGGCCGCCGGATCCTTGGCGCCGGGCTTGACCTCCGCACCCGCTTGGCCCTTGGCATCGGGCTTGGTCTGCGTGCCCGCCTTGTCCTTGGCAGCCGCCTTGGCGTCAGCCTTCGCCTTCGCCTTCGCGGCGCGCCTCGCCCGTGCCGCCTCCTTGGCCTCCGCCGCGAGCCGGGCCCGTTCGCTGGGCTTGAACGGGTCGCCGGGCGCGGCCACGGGGACGGGCTTCGCACGGTCCTTGGCCGGGTTGTCCTTGGCCGTTTCCTTGGCCGTTTCCTTCGCCGTGTCCCCGTCGCCCTTTGCCGGGTCGTCCTTGGGGGCCGCGGTCCCGCTGTCGGCCTTGGCAGCCGCGTCGTCGGCCTTCGCCGGGGCGTCGACCGTCGAGCCGGACGTGCCAGCCGCCGTGCCGGGCTTCGCCGGCCGGTCCACGGCCGGTTCGGTCGTGGGCTTCGCGGGCTCCGACGCGGCGGCCTCCGGAGCGACGGGCGGCGGCTCGGCGACCGGTTCGCCGGTTTTCGTCGCCCCGGCCGGGCCGGTGTCCGTGCCCCGGTCGGAGACCTTCGGCTGCTCGGTGCTCATACGGATTCCCCTAGGCGGTGACGCGGTCGCGCAGGAATGCGATGTCCTTGCCCTGTCCGTCGACCCCGCCCGGGGTCTCGACGACGACCGGTGCGCCGGCGGCGCGGACCACCGCGACCAGCAACTCGGGGTCGATCATCCCCTGTGCCAGGTTGTCGTGTCGATCCGCGCCGGAGTCGAAGGCGTCCCGGGAGTTGTTGGCGTGCACCAGGTCGATCCGGCCGGTGATGGCCTTGACCCGGTCGACGACGTCGAGCAGCGCCTCGCCGCCCGCGTGCGCGTGGCAGGTGTCGAGGCAGAACCCGACGTCGTACGACCCAATGACGTCCCACAGCCGGGCGAGCGCGTCGAACCGGCGGGCACACGCGTTGTCGCCCCCGGCGGTGTTCTCGATCAGGATCGGGGTGGCGAAGCCACCGGACTCGGCGGCGAACGCGAAGGTCTTGCGCCAGTTGTCGAAGCCGACCGCGACGTCGTCGCCCTTGCCGACATGACCGCCGTGGACGATCAGCCCTTTGGCGCCGACGGTGGCCGCCGCCGTGGCGTGGCTGAGCAGCAGCTTGCGGCTGGGGATCCGGATCCGGTTGTTGGTCGTGGCGACGTTGACGACGTACGGGGCGTGGACGTAGAGCTCGACCTGCGCGGTGCGTAACGCGTCGGCGTCGGCGCGGGCCTCCGGTGCTTTCCAGCCCTTGGGGTCGGCGAGGAAGAACTGCACGACCTCGGCCTTGCGGGCGGCCGCTTCGGCGAGCGGGTCGCCTGGGTCGACATGGGCTCCGATACGCATGGAGGCGAGCCTACGTCGCCGGTGCGACGGGTACCTGCCGCCGGGCCGGGCCGGCCGGGGTGGGCCGTGGCTCGCGAATCGCCCGCGTCGTGCGCGTCACCCGCCGTGCCGGCCCGTCGTTACCTGCAATGACCAACGGGCCGGGGGCCGCCGATCCCAACCCCGACCCGAAGATCGACATTGGGAGATGGTGGATGTCGCTGTTGTCCCGACATGGTCGTGCCGCCGTCGCGGTCGGCGCCCTGTTTCTCGGTGCGCCGCTGCTGTTCGGTGGTCCGGCGTACGCCGAACCGGGCCCGGCGCCCGGCGCACCGGTGCAGGAGAGCGGCCAGACGGTGGTGTTCAGCGGTGACGGGCTCCTCGGTGTCGCCTGCGGCGCCAAGCCGGACGTCGGTTCGGTGACGGTGCCGGCGGAGAGCACCCTGCGGGTGGTCAACAACACCGGGCGTCGCGCCCGGCTGCTGCTCGACGGCTCGGCACAGGGCGAGGTCGCGGCCGGTGCGACCGCCGACGTGCTTTTCCGGCGCGGTCCGGTCAAGTTGGCCCTCAAGCCCGTCTGCGTGCTGTCGGAGGAGTCGGCCGTACGCGTCGAGGTCGCGGCGGCGGTCCCACCGCCGCAGTCCGCTCCCGGCCGGCCGACGGCGCAGCCGACCACGCCGACACCTGGGCGTCCGTCGCCCACCCGGCCGGTGGAGGAGACGCCGCGGTCGACCGTGGCCCCGCGGGCGGCTGCCACACCGTCGGCGGGCGTCTCGGTCACCCCGTCGACGGCTCCGACGTCCACGCCGGGCTCGGAGGGGCCGGCCAGCGGCGGCCCGGTGCCGGCCGCAGGGCTCGATCTGCCGCCGGCGGATCCCGGTGACGACGCCGCGGCCGAGCCGATGGCGTCGGTCGAACCGATTCGGGACACCGGTCCGATCGGCCTTCTGGCACTTGTCGCGACGGTTTGCGTCGTTGGCGTATCCGCAGGTGCAATTCGGGCTATTATTGCTCAACGAACAAGCCGGACTGCTCCGGCTTAGTGCTACATATCTGGCGCCGGCAGCTCCTGACACGGCGCGACATAAAGGCTCCGCGGGGCGCCTCCTATCCAACCTCGTCGGTGTGGTCGTTCCTCCCCAGGTCCCACCCAAAGAATGCGGATAGCGCGCCCCGCGGCCACGAGAACGGCGAGGGCTCCTCCGGTGAACGGAGGAGCCCTCGCCGTACCCGCGACCGAACGGCCCCGCCGTACCGGCGGGTCACCGGGGGTGGCCATGTCCCGACGCGGTGCACCCGGTACTCTCGTGGGGTTGTCCGTCCGCTCGTGGGTTCCCCCACCGTCCGGCCGGCGACGACGCACGACCTCCTGTCACGGAAGGACCGTGACCGCCAGCCCATAGGAGGTGAGTAAGTCTTGCGTCATTACGAAATCATGGTGATCCTCGACTCGAGTCTCGAGGAGCGCACCGTCGCCCCGTCGCTCGACACGTATCTCAACGTGATCCGCACTGCGGGTGGCTCGGTGGAGAAGCTCGACGTCTGGGGCCGCCGGCGCCTCTCGTTCGAGATCAACAAGAAGGCCGAGGGCATCTACGCCGTCATCGACCTGCAGGCCACGCCTGCGGCCGTTGCCGAGCTGGACCGTCAGCTCCGACTCAACGAGTCGGTGCTGCGCACCAAGGTCATTCGGCCGGAGACGCGCTGACGCGTACCCCGGCCCGCCCGGATCAGCCTCATCACTGTCGTACGGCTCTGCGAGCCTGTGCGCGGACGAAGATGAGTGCGCGAGGAGATGGTCATGGCAGGAGACACCACGATCACGGTCATCGGCAACCTGACCGATGACCCCGAGTTGCGTTTCACCCCGTCGGGTGCGGCGGTCGCAAAGTTCCGGGTCGCTTCGACGCCCCGGTTCATGGACAAGGCTTCCGGCGAGTGGAAGGACGGCGAGGCGTTGTTCCTCGCCTGCACGGTGTGGCGCCAGGCGGCGGAGCACGTCGCCGAGTCGCTGCAGCGGGGCGCCCGCGTGATCGTCTCGGGACGGCTGCGGCAGCGGTCGTACGAGACCCGCGAGGGTGAGAAGCGCACCGTCATCGAGCTCGAGGTCGACGAGATCGGTCCGTCGCTGCGCTACGCCACGGCGAAGGTGCAGAAGATGTCCCGCTCCGGCGGTGGTGGCTTCGGTGCCTCCGGTGGTGGTGGCCAGGGTGGCGGCGGAGGCAACTTCGACGACCCGTGGGCCACGGCCGCGCCCGCCTCCTCCGGTTCCGGTTCGGGCGGTGGCGGAAACTTCGACGACGAGCCCCCGTTCTGATGCCGGCCCCCAGCGGCCGGGACCGCAAACCAGGAGCAAGAGCAATGGCGAAGGCTGCGGCACTGCGCAAGCCGAAGAAGAAGGTGAACCCGCTCGACAAGGACGGGATCACCTACATCGACTACAAGGACACCGCGCTGCTGCGCAAGTTCATCTCCGACCGCGGCAAGATCCGCGCTCGGCGGGTGACCGGGGTCACCTCCCAGCAGCAGCGCCAGATCGCCCGTGCGGTGAAGAACGCCCGTGAGATGGCGCTCCTGCCGTACACCGCCACGGCGCGCTGAGAGGGGGCACCGAAATGAAGATCATCCTGACTCAGGAGGTGTCCGGTCTCGGCACCCCGGGCGACATCGTCGAGGTCAAGGGCGGCTACGGCCGCAACTACCTGCTCCCGCAGGGCTTCGCGATCCCGTGGAGCAAGGGCGCGGAGAAGCAGGTCACCGTGATCCAGCGGGCCCGTTCGGCCCGTGAGATCCGCGACCTCGGCCACGCCAACGAGGTCAAGGGCCAGCTCGAGGGCCTCAAGGTCAGCCTCACCGCCCGCGCGGGCGACGGCGGCCGCCTCTTCGGCTCGGTCACCGCGGCTGAGATCGTCAACGCGGTCAAGGCCGCCGGCGGCCCGACCCTCGACCGCCGCCGGCTGGAACTGCCCGGCAGCATCAAGTCGGTCGGCGCCTACCCGGTCAGCGTCAAGCTGCACCCGGAGGTCACCGCCAAGTTCAGCCTGAACGTGGTGCGGGCCAAGTAAGGCAACACGAAAATGGGGGTCCACCGGCGCCGGTGGACCCCCATTTCTTTGCTGTCGTGACCGGCGCGGCGGCTCAGTCCAGGGTGCCCGCGCGCCGGATGACCTTGGCCAGATCGTCCACCTGCCGGTCCTCGGTCTCCCCCGCCGCCCGATCGGCCACCGTGGCGAGGTCGGCGTACGTCGCCTCCGACCCACCGCGCAGCGCCTCCGCGAAGTACCCGGCGGCGTAGCAGACCCGCAGTCGCGCGGGCGCCGCCTCGAATTCGCCGGTCAGCGCACCCGCGGTCACCCCCGACGACGTCTCCGACGCCGACCGGTCCTGCGGATCCAGCCACCGTACGTCGACCGTGGCCACCCGGGCACCGGCCGGCACCCGGTCGTTCACCCGCACCGCGTACAGCGCGGTCACGCTGTGCCCCGGACCCACCTCGCCACCGTCGACCCGATCGTCCCGGAAGTCCTCGTCGGCGATCGCCCGGTTGGCGTAGCCGATCAGCCGGTACGCCCGGACCGCCGCCGGGTCGAACGTCACCTGCACCTTGGCGTCGAGCGCGCGTACCGCCAGGGTGGCCGGCAGCCGCCGGACGAAGACCTCGCGTGCCTGCTCCGGCTCGCTGACGTACACCACGAAACCGTCGCCCCGGTCGGCGAGCTGCTCCATCAGGCTGTCCCCGTAGTCGCTGCCCACGCCGACCCCGAGCAGTGCGATCTGCTTGGCGGCCTCCTCGTGTACCCGGGCCAGGATCGGTTCCGCGGTGTCGTTGCCGACGTTGGCCAGCCCGTCGGAAAGCAGGATCACCCGGTTGCTGGCGCCCTCGCGGAAGCCGTCCCGGGCCACCCGGTAGCCCAGCTCCAGCCCGGCCTCCAGGTTGGTGCTGTTCTGGGTCTTCAGCGAGTCGATCGCGTCGTGCAGCGCGTCCGCGTCGCCGGCACGGGTCATCTTCCGGATGGTCCGTGCCTCCCGGCTGAACGCCACGATCGCCACCGAGTCGGTGTCCCGCAACTGGTCGACCAGGGTGTGCAGGGCGTCCTGGACCAGGTCCAGCCGGCCCGGCTCGCGCATCGACCCGGACACGTCGACGACGAAGGTCAGCGCCGCGTCCGGCCGGGTCGCCGGATCCTCGCCCCGGGTCTGCAGACCGACCCGGAGCAGTCGTACGTCGCCGGCCGGCTCGGGCCGATGTCGATCGGGCAGCCGGGCCCCGTCGACGTGGATCGCGAACCCGTCGCCGGCCGGTTCGGGGTACTCCTGGTCGAAGGCGTTGACGAACTCCTCGGGACGGATATCCGCCCCGTCGGGCAGCCGGCCGTCGTTGATCAGTCGTCGGGCGTAGCCGTACGACGCGGTGTCGACATCCACCCCGAACGTCGACTGTGGATCCTCGTCGGTCCGAGTCTCGCCGCCGGTGAACGGGATCGGGCTGTGCTCCGTACGCCGATCCGGCTGGGTCGGCGTGTTGCGGTGGGCGGCGGTGTCCGACGCGGACCGCTCGGCGGTGCAGGCGCTGCCGGCGAGCACCGCCGACAGCGCGACGACCAGCACGGCGGCTCTCGACGGGCGACGGAAACGGGCCATCGGTGTCCTCCTACGGGAAGGTTCGGCCGACGAGATCCGGCCCGGCCCGGGGCGGGCGCCGGCACCGGCGTCTCCCGCCCGGCGCCGCCGGATCTTCTGATGCCATTCAGACCATCCGGTGTCGGGGCCGGCTCCGGTCGAGTCCGAGCCGATATCCGACCGTGCCCCGCTGTGACCGGGTCGTACGGAACCCGAGACCTACCGGTGGTTGCGGCAGTGACGCTCAGCCGAGCGGCTCGCCGGTGATGGCGCTCAGCAGCACCGTGGACAGGCCACCCCCGACGACGGCCGCGGCGAGACCGACGCTGACCGCCCGCCACGTACCGCTCGCCCAGCGCAACAGGACGGCGACCGCCAGACTGGTCGCCAGGGCCGCCCCGAACCGGGGGGCGCCGTCGAGCATCGAATTGACCGCGTTCGCCCGCGGCGACCCGCAGCCACCGCCGGCCGCGTCGGTCACACACCCGGCCGGCGCGGTGGAGTCGAGGGTCAGCATCCAGACGAACAAGAACAGCAGCGGTACGGCGTACCACGCCGCCGTGTAGAGCACCGAGGCGACGGCACCGCCCGGATCGGGGTCGAGCAGACCGTCGTCGCGGGTGGCCGGGCGGCGGGTGGGCGCCGTACGGGTGGCCGTGGCCCGGCCGGGTGCCCCGGCTGTGGCAGCCCGCCGGGTGCGGGGCTGGGACGGGATGGTGCTGGCCGGGTGTGACCCGTCGGGCGGAATCTCGTCGGACCGCCCCGGGCCAGGGAAGCTGACCGCCGGCGAGCGCGGCGCGGTGGGCGGCGTCTCGACCCAGCGCGGGTCGTCTTCGGCCAGTCTCGTGCCGGCCCAGAACTCGTCGTCGCGGTTGTGCCGGGCGCGGCGGCTCCGGCCGTCGGTGTCGGCCCGGTCCGGCGCCGACCCGTAACGGTCGGACGGCTCCGACCGGCCGGCCCCCGACCCGTACGGCGGCTCGCCGTCGGACCGCGGCGCCCAGCTGCCGGTGTCGGTCATCCGGTCCCACTGGCCGGTGTCGGTGTAGCTGCTCCACTGCCCGGTCTCGGCGGTGCGTTCCCGCCCGTTCGCCGGCTGCCCGTGCCTGCCACGTTCCGGCCCGTGCCGCCGGCCCTCGTCGCCGTACGGCGTCTCGCCCGGCCCGGCCTCCGCCGATCCGCGGGACCGGCCGGCGGACATCGACCAGCCGGACGTGTCGTCGGGGGCGGGGGTGGGCGGGTGGGGGTACCCACCGGCACCCCACCGGTCGCTGCGGCCGGCCGGATCGCCGCCGGCGCCGGTCACCCGGTCGAACTGCCCGGTGTGGTCGTGACGGCTCCACTCACCGGTCTCGGTCGACGTGGACCAGTCGACCCGTTCGCGGCGTCGCCGGCCGCGGGACACCGGCTCGTCGTGCCGCCAGTTTCCGCCGTAGCCGTCGTCGGCGGTCATCGACCAGTCGTAGGTGCTGGTCGTCTCACGCCAGTCCCGGGTCTGCGTGACGCGTTGCCAACTCGTCGTGGTCTCGGTCTGCTGCCAGGTCGGGCCGGCGCCGTGCCGGTCGGCCGGACGCTCGTCGGTGTCGTCCCGTTCCTCGGCGCGGTGGTGCCGGCCGCCCTGGCGGGGCACCGGACCGGGCAGCGGTGAGCGGTCGGTTCCGGTCGCGGGCAGCCGGGAGCGGTCGTCGCCGGGGTGGCCGACCGCCTGGTCGTCGGGGCCGGCCCAGGCATGGTCGGGCCGTCCGTCGTGCCGCCGGTCCCGGTAGTCCACGGCCGGAGCCTGACCTCTCTCAGATCGGGGCGCAATCGGCCATCCAGACACAACCGTCGGAGCCCGCGATCGCCCGGCACCGATGTGCCAACCTGGCGGATTTTCGTTATCCACAGCATGTGGATTCAGTAACCACAGGTCAAGGCCAGGTGACTCCACCTACTCGTGAGTTATCCACAGGTTGTGCACAGCCAAGCGCACAGCCTGGAGGCTTTCTGTCCACAGGTTGTCCCAAGGCTTGTCCACCGGCCGGTTTGGCCAACCAACCCGGGATTCGTATGGTGACCGTTCGGCCCTGCTTCGCGGATGTGACTCCACCCCGGTCACGCGACGGGACGTGGCCGGCAGAAACTGTCTTACCCAGGCGCTTTGCTGGGGTGGGTCGCCCGATCGGATGGAGGGGTGACATGTCGATCGACGACGACGTGCGCGCGGCAGAGGCGAGACCGTCGGGACCCCCCAAGGGCGGGCCGGGCGGACCAGGCGGGCAGGGCGGGCCGCCACCCGGCCAGTTCGACAAGACGCCTCCACAGGACATCGCCGCCGAGCAGTGCGTCCTCGGCGGGATGCTGCTTTCCAAGGACGCGGTCGCCGACGTCGTCGAGATCCTCAAGACGAACGACTTCTACCGCCCGGTGCACGCCACCATCTTCGACGCCATCCTCGACCTCTACGGCCGGGGCGAGCCGGCCGACCTGGTCACGGTCACCGCCGCCCTGGTCGACTCCGGCGACATCGGCCGGATCGGCGGCGCGCCCTACCTGCACACGCTGATCGCGAGCGTCCCCACCGCCGCCAACTCCTCCTACTACGCCCGCATCGTCGCCGAGCGCGCGGTGCTGCGCCGGCTGGTCGAGGCCGGCACCCGGATCGTGCAACTCGGCTACGGTTCCGGTGGTGGCGGCGGGCGCGACGTCGACGACATCGTCGACCTGGCCCAGCAGGCCATCTACGACGTCACCGAGAAGCGGGTCAGCGAAGACTTCGCGGTGCTCGCCGACATGCTCCAGCCCACCCTCGACGAGATCGAGGCGGTCGGCGCGCAGGGCGGCGTGATGACCGGCGTGCCGACCGGGTTCAGTGACCTCGACCGACTGCTCAACGGCCTGCACCCCGGACAGTTGATCATCGTCGCCGGCCGGCCCGGCCTGGGCAAGTCGACGGCATCCATGGACTTTGCCCGAAATGCGGCCGTAAGAGCCAACTGTGCCAGCGCCATCTTCTCCCTGGAAATGAGCAAGGTCGAGATCGTCATGCGGCTGCTCTCGGCCGAGGCCCGGGTGCCGCTGCACGTCCTGCGCTCCGGTCAGCTCTCCGACGACGACTGGAGCAAGCTGGCCCGCCGGATGGGCGAGATCAGCGAGGCGCCGCTGTTCGTCGACGACACCCCGAACATGAACCTGATGGAGATCCGGGCCAAGGCCCGGCGGCTCAAGCAGCGGCACGACCTCAAGATGATCGTCGTCGACTATCTCCAGCTGATGAGTTCGCCGAAGCGGACCGAGAGCCGTCAGCAGGAGGTCGCCGAGCTGTCCCGTGGTCTGAAGCTGCTCGCCAAGGAGGTCGAGTGCCCGGTCATCGCGGTCAGCCAGCTGAACCGTGGGCCGGAGCAGCGCACCGACAAGCGTCCACAACTGTCCGACCTGCGTGAATCAGGCTCCATCGAGCAGGACGCCGACGTGGTCATCCTGCTGCACCGCGACGACTACTACGACAAGGAGTCGCCGCGCGCGGGCGAGGCCGACTTCATCGTGGCCAAGCACCGTAACGGTCCCACCGACACGATCACCGTCGCCGCCCAGTTGCACCTGTCGCGTTTCGTCGACATGGCCATCAACTGAGGCGTACCGCCGCTCAGCCGAGCAGCGGGAACCAGATCGCCGCCGGCCCCAGGTCGGAGCGGTCCCGGTCGTCGAGGGCGACCCGGCCGGTCGCCTTCAGCAGGTATTCGGCCGGGCTCCAGCGGGCGGGCCGCACCGCGTCGTCGCCGAGCAGGCCGTCGAGGGTGGCGACCGCCGGCCCGTACGCGGCCGGGGCGGGCGGAGGCGCCGACGGCAGCTCCACGATCAGATCGAGATGGTGCACGGCAGCCTCGGTGACCAGGGTCGCCACGAAGTCGGGTACGGACAGCACCCGGCCCTGCGAGGCGACGAAGGCGCCGTACGGCGCGGCGCGGGCCGCCCCCACCACGGCGGTCGAGGTCTCCACCCACGCGTCCGCGATGTCGTCGGGGCGTTCGAAGGCGGCGGTCGCCCGCCGGTGCCGCCACACGTCCCAGACCAGATCTTCGTTGGTTCTGGTGGTGGCGTACCGGCGCCAGTAGCTCACCGCGTCGGTGTCGGCCGGGCCGTCGACCGGGTTGGCGAACGCGAGCAGGGCCCGGCGGGCGTCGGCCAGCAGATGCACCAGCAGGTCGGCCACCAGCAGGCCGCGGCACCGGGTGGGAAGCAGCAGGTCGACGTCGTCGATCCCGCCGACCACGTCGGTGATGCCGGCGTATGCGGCGTCGAGGGCCGCGGGTGCGTCGCGCGGAGAGGCCGCCGTCATCGCACCAGCCTGGCACGCGGGTCCGCCGGAATGCTTCCCGCGACCCGGTTCCATCGGCCAACTTTCATCCGCCGGACCCCGGCCGGCCACCCGGCGCCGCGGTCGGGGCCGTCAGCTTGCCGGCCGGCACCGACCCGGTCCGCACGTCGCGGAGCCGGGCCGGTGCCGGGTGTCCGGCGCGGTGTCAGTCGAACAGTTCGTTGAGGAAGCTCTTCTGGCGCTTCTGCCGGTAGTGCCCGTGGTAGCCGTAGTGGCCGCCACCGTGGGGCGGCGGGTAGCCGTGCCCGGCCGGCGGGGGCGGTGGCACGTGCGCGGCCTGCCGGTAGCCGGGAGGCGGTGGCGGCTGGTATCCACCACCGGGCGGCGGGGGCGGTGCGTATCCGGGCGGTGCGCCGGGCGGGGGCGGCGGGGCGTATCCCGGTGCGCCGGGCGGCGGCGGGGCGTACGCCGGCGGCTGGCCGGGCGGCGTGGGCGGGTGCTGCCGGTTCCAGTTGGCCTCGGCCTCGAAGAGCCGTTCCAACTCACCCCGGTCGAGGAAGATGCCGCGACACTCGCCGCACTGGTCGATGGTGACGCCGCTGCGCTCGTACTGGCGCATGTCGCCCCGGCACTTCGGACAGGTCATCTGCATACGTCGACGTTACCGGTCGGCGTCACCCGGACGGGTTCAGCAGGGCTGTCACTTCCGCGTCGGAAACCTCGTGGAAGTCGGCGTAGAACATCGACACCGCCCCGAACTCGGGGGTGCAGACCGGGCAGACCAGCTCGTCCACGACAGCCTTCACCCGGTCCGTCGCGTCGACCGCGCCGACCGGTACGGCGAGCACGATCCGCCGGGCGCCGAGCCGGCGGGCGACCTCGGCCGCCGCGCGGGCGCTGGCGCCGGTGGCGAGCCCGTCGTCGACGATGACGGCGGTCCGGCCGGTGAGGTCGAGCGGCGGGCGGCCGCCCCGGTAGTGCCGCTCGCGGCGTTCGAGTTCGGCGGATTCCCGGCGGGTCACCTCGTCGATGTCGGCGGGGTCGAGCCCGCTCGCGGTGCGTTCGTCGACGACCCGTACGCCGCCGGGGCCGATCGCGCCGAATGCGAACTCGGGCGCCCACGGTACGCCCAGCTTGCGGATCACCAGTACGTCCAGCGGGGCGTGCAGCCGTTCGGCCACCACGGCGGCGACCGGTACTCCGCCGCGTACCAGGCCAAGGACGGTGACATCGGGCTGATCGGCGAGACTTGCCAGGTGGTCGGCGAGTTCCGCACCCGCCACCGCCCGGTCGCGGTAGACCTTTCCCATTCCTCAGGTCTACGCGGCCCGGTCGCGGGCGGCCGGGAAACGCCTCAGATTGGCGTGCCGTCGAGGAACCGGGCACCGGCGACCCAGCCGACGACGGCGGCGGCGAGACCGACCAGCAGGGTGCCGGCGACGTAGCCGACCGCGCGGAGCCGGGAGTGCCGGGTGCTGGCCAGGTCAACCGTCTCGTACGCGAACGCGGAGTATGTGGTCAATGCCCCGCAGAATCCGGTGCCGACCAGTGGGCCGATCCAGCCGGGCAGGGCGCTGCCGGCACCGGCGACGAGCCCGAGCAGCGCCGAGCCGACCACGTTGACCCCGAAGGTGCCCCACGGCAGCCGGCCGGTCACCGCCTGTCCGACGAGGAACCGGCAGACGGCGCCGAGGGCACCGCCGGCCAGGACGAGCAGCAGGGTCACGGCTGCCCCCACCGGGCCGCCGCCCAGATCCCGAGGCGTACGGCGAGCAGCGCCCCGGCCAGGGTGCCGAGCACGTAGCCGGCGGCCGGTCCGAGGTGTCCGCCGGCGACCAGGTCACGGGCTTCGACCGCGTACGTCGAGAAGGTGGTGAACCCGCCGAGCACCCCGGTGCCGAGGAACGGCCGGACGAGCGGGTGGGCGTCGGTCTTGGTGGTGACGACCCGCATCAGCGCGCCGAGCAGTGCGCAGCCGATCAGGTTGGTGACCAGGGTCGCCCACGGGAAGCCGGTGGCGGGGCCGGGCCAGGCTTCGGCCAGGCCGTAGCGGGCGGCCGACCCGAGCGCGCCGCCGGCCGCGACCACCACCAGCGGGCCGGCCCGCATCAGCCCGCCGTCTCCAGGGCCGGGGAGTCGCCGGTGCCGGCCGGGACGGCGGTGCCGGGTTCGGCTTCGGCGTGGCGCAGGGCGGGGGCCCAGGCCAGGAACGCCACCGGGTAGAGCAGGTAGCCGAACCGGGTGGACGGCATCAGCAGGATGGCGGCGAGGAGGCCGTACCCGCAGATCAGCGCGGTGGTCGCGGCGCCGCGCGGCGGGCGGCGGGCGAGGTGGACGGCGATCGCCAGGCCGGCCGCGACCAGCAGCGCCGCCGCGATCCAGCGGCCACCGGGCAGCGCCGACGCGATCAGGTAGCCGGGGAACGGCGACTGGGCGGGGCTGGTCACCAGTGCGTCGCCGAGCGGGAACCGGATGACGTTGTCGACGAAGGCGGCCGGGTCGACCAGGACGGCGGGCAGCAGGGCCAGCGCCGGCAGGCCGACCGCGCCGGCGGCCATCCGGCCCAGCCGGCGCCGGCCGTGGGTCGCCGCGTGCAGCAGCAGTACGAGCGCTACCGGCCAGGCGAAGAGCTTGAGGGCGGCGGCGAGTCCGACCGCGACGCCGGCCGCCCCGGGCCGGGCGGCCGCGCACAGGGCGAGGGCCAGCAGGCAGAGCGCGAGTACGGGGAGGTCGTCGCCGCCGGTGGCCATCGTCAGCGCGCAGACCGGCAGTACGGTGGCGAGCTGCACCGCCCGGACCAGGGCCGCGTCGCGGTCGGCGGTCCGGTCGGCGGTCAGCCGGGCGCCGGTGCCACGGACGGTGCCGGCGGCCAGCGCCAGGGCGACGACGGTCGCGACCGCGAACCAGATCCGCGCGTCGGTCCACCAGCCGTCGCCGGCCAGTGCCCGGGGCAGCCCGAAGAGGGCCATCCCCGGCTGGTAGGGCAGGTAGCCGAGGAGCTGCTCGCCGGGTGGCAGCGCGGCGATGGCGTCGGTGCCGAGGTAGGGGGTGCCGTGGTCGAGCAGGCGGGCGCCGCCGTGTTCGACGACCACGACCTCTTCCTGCGCCCGGTCGGTCCGGCCGCCGGCCCGCTGGATGGCCTGGAGCACCATCGGCAGCAGGGCGGTCGCGACGAAGGCCAGGGCCGTGACGGCGGCGCGGGCGGCGGTGCCGGCGATCGACGCTCCGGGCCGGGTTCGCCGGGCGACAAGTTGGCCGACGACGACGAGCGCGGCGGCGGCGTAGCCGACGGCTGCCACCGCACCCCAGGCCCGGTGTGGCAGCAGGGTGGAGGTGGCCGCGGTGACGGCGGCGAAGATCGCGGAGAGCGTGTAGAGGCCGAGGTCGGCGGCGAGTCCGCCGGCGGCCCGGTCGATCGACGACCACCGGCGGCGTACGGCGTGGCCTGGCTCGGTGGGAATCACGCGGGCAAGTGTGGCAGACGGTCGGAGCGGCCCCGCCCACCCGGCCGCCGCCCGGACTTCAGGTGGACGACGGCACCCTCGTCGTGCAGGGGCGGGGCGAACTGGCCGGCGCTGCGGCGCAGGGTGGCCAGCATCCGGGTGGCCGGCATCGGGCGGGCGAAGAGGTGCCCCTGCCCGGCGGCGCAGCCCAGTTCCCACAGCGCGTGGCGTTGCGGCTCGCTCTCGACCCCTTCGGCGACCACCGAGAGTCCGAGGCTGCGGCCGAGGTCGACGGTGGACCGGATGACGGCCAGCGCCTCGGCGGAGGTGTCCATCGCCACCACGAACGCCCGGTCGATCTTCAGCTCGTGTACGGCGATGCGGGACAGCACCGACAGCGAGGACGAGCCGCTGCCGAAGTCGTCGAGGGCGAGGCGTACGCCTTCGGTCCGCAGGCGTTCGAGGACCTGGTCGACGACCTCCAGTTGGCTGACCGTCAGCGTCTCGGTGAGTTCGAGGAAGAGCCGGTCCGGGGGGAGGTCGTGGGCCCGCAGGCGGTTGGCGACCCGGTCGGGGAACTGCGGGTCGAGCAGGCTCCGCGGGGCGACGTTGACCGCCACCGGCAGGTCGAATCCGGCCGCCCGCCAGGACTCGGCGGCGGTCAGCGCCTCGTCGAGCACGGTGTCGGCGAACGTCGCCAGCAGCCCGGATCGTTCGATGGTCTCCAGGAACCGGATCGGGTCGATGTCGCCGCGGTCGGGGTGGTGCCAGCGGGCCAGCGCCTCGGCGGCGACCACGGCTCCGGTACCGAGGTCGACGATCGGCTGGAAGTCGACGCAGAACTCGTGTTCGGCCACGGCCCGGGGCAGGTCGCCGCCGAGGGACAGCCGTACGACGTCGGCGGTGTCACTGGCTGGCGCGTAGGTGGCGATCCGCTGCTGCCCTCCGGAGCGTTTGGCCTGGTACATGGCGACGTCGGCGCGGCGTAGCAACTCAGGCATTCCGCCGCTGGGCGGGGCGACCGCGATGCCTCCGCTGGCCTCGACCCGCAGTCGCATGCCGTCGATGTCGAGCGGCTCCTGCAGTGCGGCGAGCAGGCGTTCGGCCCGGTGGGTGGCGACCGCCGGGGCGGACAGGCCCTGGAAGAGCACGGCGAACTCGTCGCCGCCGAGCCGTACGACGAGGTCGTCGCCCTGGGCGGCGCTGCGCAGCCGGTCGGCCACCTGGATCAGGACCTCGTCGCCGGCGCCGTGGCCGAGGGTGTCGTTGACCTCTTTGAAGTGGTTGAGGTCGATCAGCAGCAGTGCGGTGACCCCGTCGGCGTGGCGCTGGCCGAGCAGTTCGGTGCCGTGGTCGAGCAGTTGCCGGCGGTTGCCGAGGCCGGTGAGGGCGTCGTGGGAGGCGGCCGCGGCGTGCTCGTCGGCGACCCGGGTCAGCTCCTGGTACGCCGACGCGTTGCGTACGGCTGTGCACAGTGCGGAGGCGAAGGTGCTCAGGGTGTACTCTTCGCGCTCGTTGAGTTCCACCGGGGCCCGGAACCGGAGCCGGACGATGCCGAGGTCGTGGCTTTCGTCGTGGCCGACCAGCTTCTCCTGGACGACCCACCCCTCGGCGGGGGGCGCGTCGACGCTCGACCCGTCGTAGACGATCTCTCCGGTGTTTCCGCGTACGGTCCGGCCGCGGTCGGTCAGTTCGACGTCGACCTCGTCGGCGGAGAACAGTTCGCTGGCCTGGTGGACCGCGGTGGCGAGCACGACGTCGAGGTCGATGACGTTGAGCGCGTCGGTGGCCTGGGCGAGCTGTCGCCAGGCGGTGCGTTCGACCTGGCTGCGGACCCGGGCCGAGTAGGCCAGGTGCAGGCTCAGCAGCAGCGGGGGTACGGCGACCAGCAGCCAGTTGTCGATCCTGAGGATGGCCAGGGTGCCGACGATCACCGGGAACCGGGCGACGGCGCTGGCCACCCGCAGGCCGAGGTGCTGGCGGAAGAGTTCCCGGCCGCTCTTGCCGGTGGCGTGCGCGATGACCGGCAGGGTCAGCAGCTCGTCGAGCACGACGGCGGTGCAGTAGGCGACCGCGAGCGGGACGACCATCTCGATCGGCTGCCGGCCGGGGTCCCAACCGGACAGGTGCAGGGCGAGCCCGGCCGCGCCGGCCAGGCTCATGTTCTTGGCGATGCCGAAGACGGCCTTGATCAGGGGGAGCCGGTTGGGGGCCAGCATCATCGAGGCGCCGATGCCGACGCCGACGCAGAGCACCACCCATTCGGCGGGGGCGAGGGCGAGGCCGACCAGGATGGCGGTTTCGGACCAGGCGATGTGGTGGTTGGTGCTGCGGATCCGGACC
Source organism: Polymorphospora sp. NPDC051019 (assembly GCF_040683055.1). Classification (NCBI taxonomy): domain Bacteria; kingdom Bacillati; phylum Actinomycetota; class Actinomycetes; order Micromonosporales; family Micromonosporaceae; genus Polymorphospora; species Polymorphospora sp. NPDC051019. The sequence continues at coordinate 195,266 of NZ_JBFBCH010000007.1, forward strand.
GTCACCTTGATGGTGAAGCCGACCGCGGCGAGAAGGGTCAGGGTGAGCAGGATCGGGAGGCTCACCCGCGGTTCGACGGTTGCCAGGCGGTAGATCGACACCGCGGTCGCGACGACCGCGAGAATGACGACGGGACCGACTAGCAGCAGCAGCCGCCGATCGGTCCCAGCATCACGTCGATTCGTACGAGTCACACCTGCTCCTGACCAGCTACCCAGTGCGTCCCGCAAGACTACGTCCAGTCACCCTCGGGCGACAGGGTGACATCAGCCCCACTCGTGCGAACGCATGTCCGTCTCCTTTGGTTCCCCGATGCCTGTCGAACGTTTAGTCGGTTTGGCTTTTGTGCCATTCCCGTTCGCTTTGCTGGGCAGGAGCCTAAGACGTGGATCGCGTTTTATCGACCATTAAATGTCGCTATGCTCACTATTAGTCAAGCCTAGCCGTTTCTGTTACTCGGTGTTTGCATAAGGAAACTGAGTGCGTTTGTTCGGTGCCTCTCGGGGGCTTATCGGAGTCCTGCGGAGTTTGCCGCGGACGCAGCTTCCCATGGCGTCGCCCGTGGCGTACGGAGGCCCCATCAGCCGTCCGGCCAGCAACCATCCGACGTTGGGTGTGACGGTAATCCGTCGTGGGATGTGACGGGCGCAATACCGAACGGTGAACTTTCAGGTTGGGTACCTCGTTTTGGTGAAGCCTGCCGTTCACCAAGATCAGCGAAGCTGCGACGCTCCGCAAGCGTCGACAATTGTCGATCAATCTCGTCCAATGAATAGGGTACGGAGAGGCCGCGATCGCATCCGCCGTGGCATCAACGCGCCCGACGATAAGAGCGCTCGATAGGCTCGTGCCGTGGCCGACTCCGCAAACCTCACCCACGTCGACCCGGCCGGTGCCGCCCGGATGGTCGACGTCTCCGCCAAGGAGCAGACCGTCCGGCGCGCCGTCGCCGCCGGGCGCCTCCAGACCACCGCGCAGGTCGTCGAACTGTTGCGCCGCGACGGGCTGCCCAAGGGCGACGCCCTCGCCGTCGCCCGGATCGGCGGCATCATGGGCGCCAAGCGCACCCCCGACCTGATCCCGCTCTGTCATCCGATCGCACTGCACGGCGTCACCGTCGACCTGCGGCTGGACGAGACGACCGTCGAGATCGTGGCGACCGCGAAGACCGCCGACCGGACCGGGGTGGAAATGGAGGCGCTGACCGCCGTCGCCACCGCCGGCCTGACCCTGATCGACATGGTCAAGGCCGTCGACCCGGCGGCGTCCGTGGAGGCGATCCGGGTCATCAGCAAAGAAGGTGGCCGCAACGGCACCTGGACCCGGCCGGCGGAGCGGCCGTGATCCGGGCCCGCGTCGTCGTCGCGAGCAACCGGGCGGCGGCCGGCGTCTACACCGACACCAGCGGCCCGCTGCTCGTCGAGGGCCTGCGTGAACTCGGCTGTGCGGTGGACGCGCCGGTCGTGGTGCCCGACGGCGAACCGGTGGCCGACGAGTTGCGCCGGGCGGTCGCCGACGGCGTCGACGTCGTGCTGACCAGCGGCGGGACGGGAATCACCCCGACCGACCAGACCCCCGACGTCACCCGCCGCCTGCTCGACTACGAGATCCCGGGAATCGCCGAGGCGATCCGGGCCCACAGCCGGGCGAAGGTGCCGACCGCCGTACTCTCCCGTGGCCTGGCCGGCGTCGTCGGCCGTACCCTCGTGGTCAACCTGCCCGGCTCGACCGGCGGCGCGCGCGACGGCCTCGCCGTACTCGGGCCGGTTCTCGCCCACACCGTCGACCAGTTGCGCGGCGGCGACCACCCGGCCGCCTGACCTCGGCCGGCTGCGGAGCGGCCCGACGATAGGCTCACCGGGTGAGCGCACAGACCGTACCCGGCCCACCCGCGGCGCCGGTCAGTTGGCCGGTGGCGAGGTCGCTGGTCCACGCGGCCGGCCGCGTCGCCGCGCCGGAACCGGTGGACGTGCCGCTGGCCGGCGCCGACGGACTCACCCTCGCCGAGCCGCTGACGACACTGACCGACCTGCCCGCCTTCCCGACCTCCAGCATCGACGGGTGGGCGGTACGCGGCGACGGGCCGTGGCGGGTCGTCGGCCGGGTGCTCGCCGGCAGCACACCTCCACCGTTGACCGACGCCGGCACCACCGTCGAGATCGCCACCGGAGCGATGGTCCCCACCGGCGCCGACGCGTTGCTGCGCGTCGAGGAGTCGGCCCGCGACGCCGACGGCCAGGTCACCGGTACGCCGCGCGTCCAGCCGGAGTGGCGGCTGCCGGGCGAGGAGGCCACGGCCGGCGAACGGTTGCTGCCGGCCGGCACCCCGGTGACCCCGGCGGTCGCCGGCCTCGCCGCCTCATGCGGTTACGACACGCTGCGGGTACGGCCCGCGCCGCGCGCCGCGCTGCTCGTCTTCGGTGACGAGCTGCTCACCGCCGGCCCGCCCGGCGCCGGCCGGGTACGTGACGCACTCGGCCCCTCCGTGCCCGCCTGGCTGCGGCGGTACGGCTGCGTCGTCGACCCGGCCCGGGTCGTCGCCCCGGTCGCCGACACGCTGCCCGACCACGTGGCCGCGATCCGGCAGGCGCTCGCCGACGCCGACCTGGTCTGCACCACCGGCGGCACGATGCACGGGCCGGTCGACCACCTCCACCCCGCGCTGGCCGAACTCGGCGCGGAGTACGTCGTCAACACCGTCGCCGTACGGCCGGGGTTTCCGATGCTGGTGGCCCGGGTCGCCGGGCCGGACGGGCGCAGCCGGTTCGTCGCCGGCCTGCCCGGCAACCCGCAGTCGGCCGTCGTCGCCCTGGTCTCCCTGGTCGCCCCGCTGCTCGCCGGTCTCACCGGGCGGCCGGAACCCGAGCTGCCGGCGGTCGTCCTCGGTGACGAGGTGCCCGGGCGGGGGAACTACACGCACCTGGCGCTGGTCCGGGTGGATCCGCGTCGCGGCACCGCGCACCCGGTCCGCCACGTCGGGTCCGCCATGCTGCGCGGGCTGGCCCGGGCCGACGGCTTCGCCGTCATCGAACCGGGCACGCGCGGTCGGCCGGGCGACCGGGTGCCGTTCGTGCCGCTGCCGTTGCCGGCCGGGGAACACCCGTGACCACCACGCCGACACTGCTCGTCGAGGTCACCACCGCCGTGCTCGACGTGTCGGCCCACGAGCGGGCGGTGTCCGACCGGGCGGCCGGTGCGGTGGTGTCCTTCCAGGGTGTCGTACGCGACCACGACCACGGGCGGGCCGTCACGCTGCTGGAGTACGAGGGGCATCCGACCGCCGAGGCGGTGCTGGCCGAGGTGGCGCGGGAGATCGCCGCCGACCCGGACGTCTACGCGGTGGCCGTGTCGCACCGGATCGGACCGCTGGCCGTCGGTGACGTGGCCCTCGTCGCCGCGGTCAGCACGGCGCACCGGGCGGCCGCCTTCGCCGCCTGTGCCCGGCTGGTCGACGAGGTCAAGGCCCGACTGCCGGTGTGGAAACGGCAGGTCTTCGCCGACGGCACCGACGAGTGGGTCAACTGCGCCTGAGCCCCGGCGGTCAGTTCGGCCTGGTGCCCAGGGGTCGGCGCTGCAGCCGCAGCATCGAGTCGGTGTAGAACGCGGGTTCCGCGCCGGGCCGCCACGGCAGGGCCGCGACCAGCAGGATCAACGCCAGCGCGAGCGAGTTCTCCATCAGTGCGCCGAAGAGGCCGTTCTGGTAGTGCGACTCCTGCGGCAACCGGTGCTCGTACGCCCAGATCGGGGCGATCAGCATCAGCAGGTAGAGGGCGACCGCGGCGCCGCCATGGCGCAGGCCGGTCAGCGTCGGGAACCAGATCGGCGTACGCAGGCCGGGCGCGTTGCCCGCGAACAGCGGGTTGGGCAGCGGGCTGCCGGTGCGTCCCGGCCCCCGGCTCGCGGCCCGGCGGCGCAGCGCGGCGTCGGCGAGGACGATGATCGCCGGGATGACGAAGACCAGGTGGTGCGTCCACGAGATCGGGCTGATCACGTTGGCGGTGAGGCCGACCAGCGCGAAGGCGGCCAGCTCGTCGCCGTCGGCGTGCGCCGAGGACGCCCGGGAAAGTCCGATGGCGAGCACGACCAGGGAGAACGCCAGCCACAGCAGGGTCGGCGTCTCGACCGAGTCGTAGAGCCGGGCGAGCAGGCCGGCGAGCGACTGGTTCGGCGTCATGTCGGCCTTGCCGATCCGGTCGGTCTGCCACAGCACGCCGGTGAAGTAGGCGGCCGACTCGTGGCCGGCGAGGACGAAGCCGGCCGTCGTGACCCCGACGGCGGTGCCGATCGCGGTCATCGCCGCCCGCCACTGGCGGGTGACGATCAGGTAGACGATGAACAGGGCCGGAGTGAGCTTGATGGCGCTGGCCAGCCCGATCCCGACACCGGCCCACGCGCCGCTGTGCCACAGCCGGCGCAGGAATCCACCGGCCACCGGTGGCCGCAGCCCGGCCTGGGCGCGGCGTCGCAACGCGACGAGATCCGCCATGATCAGCCCGAACAGCAGCAGGTTGACCTGCCCGTAGCCGAACGTCTCCCGTACGGGCTCGATGGCGACCGCCAGCGGCACCGCGAGGGCGACGGCGAACCAGCGCGACCAGCCGTGCCGGTCGGCGATCGGCACGATCAGCGCGACGAGTACGAGCGTGAGGGCGGCGAGGCTGGCGATCAGGTTGATCCAGCCGGCGGCCGCCACGGACAGGCCCGCCATCGGCAGCATGGCGAGTCCGGCGAACGGCGGGTACGTGAACCCGAGTGTGGTTTCGGGTGCCGTGAAGTCGTACAGCTCGTTTCCGCCTGCCCACCACACCACAGCGCCGTGGTAGATCTTCATGTCGAAGAAGATGTACGGCCGTCCGAAGGCTTCGACGGCGAGCCAGGCGGCATAGACGACGCCGGCGATGATGCCGATGCGAATTACTGTCCGACGATCGAGTCCACGTGCGAGGCGGTTAGCTGGTGCAGGGCGGCTGGTCCGTCTCTCGACGGTCGCCGGCATGGCGTGGCCACCCCCGTACCGTTGTCGTGCTTCGCGTTCAGGTCCACCACGGAGCCTAGATCGGCGAGGCACCGCACTACCTCCTGCGTTATGGGACCGTGTCCGATCCCACACTGGTTCGCGACATTTCGTCCTCGTTAACGCAAGGAGTCTATTTCAGGTGATTCACAGCTTGTTCATACTATTGGCAGACTCTAGCCGGGTGTACGAGGCGAGATTGGTCCTTATTGCTCAGTTTGAGTAGGGTACTGGCCGGCCTGATCACGCCGACGCCCGGCCCCGGCCGGACCTGATCACGTGGCTACCCGCCCTCAACCGGGCAGGTGGCGGCCGATCGACGCCGAACGCACCGCGATCCGGGCATCCCGCCGGGCACTACGTACCGCCCGGCCGACCGACCTGCGGCCACGGTCCACCGAGCGCAGCCCGTCGTCGACGGCCCGCCGCGCCCGCCACCCGACACCGGGACGGCCCTGCGTGTCGACCGCCGCCAGCAGCAGACCGCCGAACAGGCCGATGTTCTTGAGAAAGTGGGTCTGCTGGTTACGGCGGTCGGCCGGATCGTCGACACTCCAGAATGGATGCCCGGCGATCGTGGTCGGCACCAGCGACGCGGCCAGCACCGCCGCCGCCGGCCGGGTGCACCGGCCGGTGGCCAGCAGCAGCCCGCCGGCGAGCTGTGCCACGGCATTGACCCGGACCAGGGTGCGCGGATCGGTGGGCAGCCGGGGATCGACCCGTTCGATCAGCGGCGTGACCCGGTCGGTGACCGGCTTCGCCTTCGCGACGAGCGGCTCGGGCTTGGCCAGGTTGCGGATGCCACTCACGACGAAGATCCCACTGAGCAGGGCGCGGGCCGCGGAACGCACGGGAGTCATGACACCTTCATACCCTGGTGGGTGGTTGGCTACCCACCGAACTGTCGCATGACCCCGCTACAGTCCCGAGCCATGTCCGAGGTGGTAACCGACAGCCGGTGGAGCACCGAGCAGGTGCTCGCGCTCGCGCCGGACGCGTCGTCGCAGAAGGCCGGCCGGGGCCTGGCCACGCTCCAGAAGTGGCACGACATCGGCCACGACGGGGGCGGTGAGCAGCCCGGCGGCGTCTGGGGCCTGTGCAAGGGCAGCGGGTCCAAGCCCTACCAGACCTGCGTCGACCTGGCCGAGCCCGCCTACCGGTGCTCCTGCCCCAGCCGCAAGTTCCCGTGCAAGCACGCCCTCGCCCTGCTGCTGCTCTGGGCCGACGGCAAGCTCGCCGCGGGCGAGCCGCCGGAGTGGGTGCGGGAGTGGCGCGACTCCCGGGCCGCCCGCGTCGAACGCGCCAAGACCCGCCAGGCGAACGCCGGCCCCGCCGACCCGGCCGCCGCCGCCCGCACCGCCAAACGCCGCGCCGACCGGGTCACCGCCGGTCTCGACGAACTGGACACCTGGCTCGCCGACCAGGTCCGGGCCGGCCTCGCCGGCGCCGGCCAGCACGGCTACAAACACTGGGACTCGATGGCCGCCCGGCTCGTCGACGCCCAGGCCTCCACCGCCGCGTCGACGGTCAAGCGGCTCGCCGGGTTCGCCGTCGGGCAGCCCGCCGACGCCCTGCTGACCGAGCTGGCTCTCCTGCGCATGCTGGTGGCCGGGCACCGCCGGCTCGACGACCTGCCACCCGGGCTGGCCGCGACCGTACGCCAGCACGTCGGCTACCCGACCAGCACCGAAGAGGTGCTCGCCACCCCGGCCACCCGCGACAGATGGTTGGTCCTCGGCCGGCAGGACGAGGCGGCCGACAAGCTGACCGTACGCCGGGTGTGGCTGCGCGGCCGGCAGACCGCCCGGCCGGCTCTGGTGCTCGCCTTCGCCGCGCCCGGCCAGGCGTTGAACGCCGACCTGGTGCCCGGCACCGTCATCGACGCCGACGTCTGCTTCTATCCCGGCGGCGCGCCGCTGCGGGCGCTCGTCTCCCAGCAGCACGGGGTCACCACCGGGTCGGGCACGGGCGACGTGTCCGGCTCGACCGTCGCGGCCGCCCTCGACGACCACGCCGCCGCGCTGGCCGCCGACCCGTGGCTCGACCGCTGGCCGGTGCTGCTCGACGACGTCGTGGTCGCCGTCGCCGACGGGCGTTGGCACGTGATCGACGCCGCTGGCGACGCCCTCCCGCTCCAGTCCTCGGTCGAACCGTGGGTGCTGGTCGCCGTGGCCGGTGGCCGCCCGGTGCGGGTGGCGGCGGTGTGGACGCCGACCGGACTGCAACTGATGACCGCCTGGCTGGACGGAAAGATGGTGGCGCTGTGACCACGGCAACCCCCGCCTGGACCGAGGTGATGTCGACCGCCCTGGTCGGCACCGACCGGACCGGCCCACCCACCTGGGTCCCGCCCACCGCCCCCGACCCCGCTTCCGGGCTGCTCGAGGTGGCCGCCCTGCTCGCGGTTTCGCGCCGCGCCGGGCGGACACCGGAGCGCGAGGTCGCCCGCCCCGAACCCGCGGCCGACGAGGCCCGGCCGACGGTCGGCAAGGCCGCCGGCAACCGCCTGACGAGACTGCTCGACGGCAACGTGTTCGACGCCGACATCCGTGGCGAGTTGATCCGCGAATGGCTCGGCCTGGCCGCCGGGCGCGGGCTGGTCGCCCCGCCGCAGTCGCTGCCGGCGCTGCTCGACGCCGGGCGGGCCAGCCGCGAACTCCGCTCGCTGGTCGCCGTGGTCGGCGGCAACCGGGCCCGCTGGCTCGCGGAGCAGCGTCCGAGCTGGGGCTACCTGCTGGAGGAGGCCGACGACCCGGACGAGGTCGACCTCACCGAGGAGTTCGACCATCCGTACGAGGAGACGGCCGCCCCGCCGTCCGCCGCTGCCGTCGCCTGGGACGAGACCCGCTGGCAGGAGGGCAACGCCGGCACCCGGGCCGCCCTGCTCGCCCGGGCCAGGCGCGGCGACCCGGATACGGCCCGTGAGCACCTGATCGCGGCCTGGTCCAAGGAACCCGCCGCGAACCGGGAACGGTTCATCGCCACGCTCGCCGTCCGGCTCGGGCCGGGCGACGAGGAGTTCCTGGAGAAGGCCCTCGACGACCGGGCCAAGGCGGTCCGGCAACAGGCCGTCCGGCTGCTCGCCCGGCTGTCCGGTTCGGCATACCAGGAACGGATGGCGCAGCGGGCCCGGGCCGCCGTACGCCTCGACGACTCGGGCGGGTTGATCATCGAGCCACCGGCCGAGGTCGATCCCGCGATGGTCCGTGACGGTCTGTCGGCCGATCCCGGGAACGGCGCCGGGTACGGCAAGCGGGCCTGGTGGCTGGAAGCGCTCGTCGCCGCCACCCCGCTGTCGACCTGGCGGGACTACGCACCGGACCCGGCGACCTTCCTCCTGAGCCGGCCGGACGCCGACGGCTGGGCGGAGAACCTGATGCGCGGCCTGGCCCGGGCGGCGGCCCGCGAACGCGACGTCGAGTGGGCCCGGCAGTTGCTCGCCGCGCCATCGGCGAAGGCGCTGCTCCGGCCCAGCTACGGAGTCCGCCCGGCGGAGGGCCTCTACGAACTGCTGCCGCCGGCCGAGTTGAGTGAGCACGCCCGCGATCTGCTCACCGACGACAACGCCAGCCAGCAGGTCTACCAGTTGCTCATGATGTGCCCCGCGCCGTGGCCGGCCGACCTGGGCACGGCCGTACTCGACCGGGTCGTCGTGCTGATCACCCGCCAGCGGCAGGGCTACCGGGCGGATGCGCTCTGCCAGTTGGCCATCAGGAAACTGTCGCCGTCCGCCGCCGCCGAGGTCGCCGCCCGGGCCGCGGCACTGCGTAACGACGAGACCCAATACACCTACGAGCGGGCCATCGAGCGGCTCGCCGAAGTCCTGTACTTCCGCCAGAAAATGATCGAGGAGCTTGCGTGACCACGTCCACCCTGCCCCCAGCCGTGTTGCGCCAGCACGCGGAGCAGCAGTTCGCCGACGAGTTGGCCATCCTCGCCAAGTCCGACGACCGGCCCCGCCCCCGGGGCTGGCAGCTCTCCCCGCAGGCCGTGGTGACCTACCTGCTCGGTGACGGCGACGAGATCACCCCGAAATACGTCGGCCCGCGCCGCCTGATGGAGGTGGCGGTCGCCACCCTGGCCACCGACCGGGCGCTGCTGCTGCTCGGCGTGCCCGGCACCGCGAAGACGTGGGTCTCCGAGCACCTCGCCGCCGCGATCAGCGGCGACTCCACCCTGCTCGTCCAGGGCACCGCCGGCACCGCCGAGGAGGCGATCCGGTACGGCTGGAACTATGCCCGGCTGCTGGCCGAGGGACCGTCGCGGGCCGCCCTGGTGCCGAGCCCGGTCATGCGGGCGATGGCCGACGGCCGGATCGCCCGGGTCGAGGAACTGACCCGGGTGCCGTCGGACGTGCAGGACACCCTGATCACGATCCTGTCCGAGAAGACGCTGCCGATCCCCGAGTTGAGCGACGAGGTGCAGGCCACCAAGGGCTTCAACATCATCGCCACCGCCAACGACCGCGACCGGGGCGTCAACGAGCTCTCCTCGGCGCTGCGCCGCCGCTTCAACACCGTCGTCCTGCCCGTGCCGGCCACCGCCGACGAGGAGGTCGAGATCGTCACCCGCCGGGTTGCCTCGCTCGGCCGGTCGCTGGAACTGCCCGAGATGCCGGCCGCCGTCGACGAGATCCGGCGGGTCGTCACGATCTTCCGCGAGCTGCGTGGCGGCCTCACCGAGGACGGCCGCACCAAGCTCAAGTCGCCCAGCGGCACGTTGTCGACCGCCGAGGCGATCTCCGTGGTCACCAACGGCATGGTGCTCGCCACGCACTTCGGCGACGGCGAACTGCGCGCCGACGACGTGGCCGCCGGCATCCACGGAGCGGTGGTCAAGGACCCCGCCGCCGACCCGGCCATCTGGCTGGAATACCTGGAGACCGTCGTACGCGAGCGCGACGGCTGGCGGGACTTCTACCGCGCTGCCCGGGACGCCGGGTGACCGGCTCCCCGATCCTGCTCGGTGTCCGGCACCACGGCCCGGGTTCGGCGCGCGCGGTGCGCCGGGCGCTGGACGCCTACCAGCCCGACATCGTCCTCATCGAGGGTCCGCCCGAGGCGGACGCCCTGGTGGCGCTCGCCGGCCAGGACCAGATGCGGCCACCGGTGGCGCTGCTGGCCTATCCGACCGACCTGACCTCCCGCGCACGTACGGCGAAGACCGCCGCCGCCACCACCACCGGCGGACCGGTCACCGCCGTGGCAACCGTGGCCGGACCGGCCGCCGGAGCCCCGGACGGCTCCGGCGCACCCGACGGTTCCGGCCAACCGGGGTCGGGCGGGCCGGCCGACGACGCCGACCCGTCCGACCCCGACGCCCGGCCGGGTGGCGAACCCGCGTCCCGGGCGGCCTTCTGGCCCTTCGCGGAGTTCTCGCCGGAGTGGCAGGCCCTGCGCTGGGCGGTCGGTCGCGGCGTGCCGGTCCGGTTCTGCGACCAGCCGGCCGCCCAGCAGTTCGCGACCGTCGGCGGCGACCTCGGCGCGGAACGCGACGAGCGGCGCAACCCGATCGTCGAACTGGCCGAGGCCGCCGGCTACCCGCGCCCGGAAGACTGGTGGGAGGACGTCGTCGAGCAGCGCCTCGACGTGTCCTTCGCCGGTGACGACGAGTTGAGCCGGGCGCTGGCACCGTTCGAGGCGATCGCCGAGGCGATGACCGAGGTACGGGCGGCCGCGAATCCGCGGACCGGATCGCACGCGGCCGAGGAGGAGCGGCGCGAGGCGCACATGCGTACCGCGCTGCGGGCCGCCTGCCGCGAGTTCGAGCGGGTCGCCGTCGTCTGCGGTGCGTGGCACGTGCCGGCCCTGACCGCGCCGCTGCCGCCGGCCGCGCAGGACGCCCGGATCCTGCGGGGCATACCCAAGGCGAAGGTCAGCCTGACCTGGGTGCCGTGGACCCACGGCCGGCTCGCCTCCTGGCGCGGCTACGGCGCCGGCGTCACCTCACCGGGGTGGTACCACCACCTCTTCACCACCGAGGACCACCCGGTCGCCCGGTGGTTCGTGCAGGTCGCCGCCGTCCTGCGCGACGAGGGGCTTCCGGTCTCCAGCGCCCACGTGATCGAGGGCGTCCGGATGGCCGAGACGCTCGCCGTCGTCCGGGGCCGGCCGATGCCCGGCCTGCCCGAGATCACCGAGTCGGTGCGGGCCGTCCTGTGCGACGGCGACGACCTGCGGGTCGAGCTGGTCGACCGGCGGTTGGTGGTCGGTGACCGGCTCGGCGCGGTGCCCGACGAAACCCCGGCCGTACCGCTGCTGCGGGACGTGGCCGCCACCCAGAAGCGGTTGCGGTTGCCGGCCGAGGCGCTGGCCCGCGACCTCGATCTCGACCTGCGCAAGGACATCGACCGGGAACGCAGCCGGCTGCTGCACCGGCTGCGGCTGCTGGGAGTCGACTGGGGACGGCCGGCGCCGGCCCGGCGCGGCAGCGGCACGTTCTGGGAATCGTGGCATCTCGGCTGGGAACCCGGTTTCGCCGTCGACCTCATCGAGGCCAGCGCATACGGGCTCACCGTGGCCGAGGCCGCCGGTGCCCGGGTCCGGGAGAAGGCGGCCCGGTCGACGAGTCTCGGCGAGGTGACCGCGCTGGTCGAGCAGTGCCTGCTCGCCGACCTGCCGGCGGCGCTGGACGACGTGCTGGTGGCACTCGACGCGCGGGTCGCCCTCGACACCGACGTCGCGCACCTGCTCGCCGCGCTTCCGCCGCTGGCCCGTACGGTTCGTTACGGCGACGTACGCGGCACCGACCTCGGGGCGCTGCGGTCGGTGACCGGTGGCCTGGTCGTCCGCGCCTGCGTCAACCTGCCCGGCGCGCTCGCCGGACTGGACGACGCGGCGGCCCGCGAGATGCGCAAGCACGTCGACCTGGCGCACACCGCCATCGGGCTGCTCGCCGAAGCGGCCCAACCCGGCCCGCCGGCCACATCGGACGGTCCGGTTCGAGCCACATCGGACGGACCGGTCGAGGCCACAGCGGACGGCGCGGCCGGTCCGGCCACATCGGACGGCGGACGTTCCGGCCGGGCGGTCGACGGCGGCGACCTGCGCGAGCGGTGGCTCGGCGCCCTCGACCGGGCCGTCAACCGCGACGACCTGCCCGGACTACTCACCGGTCGACTGACCCGGCTGCTGTTCGACGCCGGCCGGCTCGACGCCGACGAGGTCGGCCACCGGATGGCGCTCAACCTGACCGTGGGCGTGCCACCGGCCACCGCCGCGGCCTGGGTCGAGGGTTTCCTGGCCGGCGGCGGGCTGCTGCTCGTCCACGACCCGCGCCTGCTGGCGCTGGTCGACGGCTGGCTGACGGCGATCCCGGCGGACGTGTTCGTCGAGATCCTGCCGTTGCTGCGACGTACGTTCAGCCAGTTCGAGGCGCCGGAGCGCCGGTCGATCGGGGAGCGGGCCCGGGCGTTGGAGAGCGGCACGCCGGTCGCCGCACCGCGGGCCGAGGCCGACCTCGACCCGGCCCGGGTCGCCCTGGTCGTGCCGACCGTGTCCGCCCTGCTGGGCTGGGCGCCCGTTCCCGATCAGGAGGCGACCGTCCGATGAGTACCGAAGCCCAACAGGAGCGGATGCGTCGGTGGCGGTTGGTGCTCGGCGGTGATTCCGACGCGACCGGGCAGAAGCTGAGGGGTGACGACGTGGGCATCGACGCCGCTCTCGCCGCGCTCTACGGCGGTGCCGGCGCCGGTGGTTCGGGTTCCCGCAAGGGTGGCCTCGGCGGCTCGGCGCCGAATGTGGCCCGCTGGCTGGGCGACATCCGCACCTACTTCCCGTCGACCGTCGTACAGGTGATGCAGGCCGACGCGGTCGATCGGCTCAACCTGACCCGCCTGCTGCTCGAGCCGGAAATGCTCGAAGCGGTGGAGCCGGACATCAACCTGGTCGGCACGCTGCTGTCGCTCAACCGGGTCATGCCGGAGTCGACCAAGGAGACCGCCCGCCAGGTGGTCGCGAAGGTCGTCGCCGACCTGGAACGACGGATCGCGCAGCAGACCCGGGCCGCGGTGACCGGTGCGCTCAACCGGGCCACCCGGATCAACCGCCCCAAGCACCGGGACATCGACTGGGACCGGACGATCCGCGCCAACCTCGCCCACTACCAGCCCGAATACCGCACCGTCATCCCACAGCGGTTGATCGGCTACGGCCGGCGGTCGACCGCGGTGCACCGTGATGTGGTGCTCTGCATCGACCAGTCCGGGTCGATGGCGGCGTCGGTGGTCTACTCGAGCGTGTTCGCCGCGGTGCTCGCGTCGATGCGCGCGTTGCGTACGTCGATGGTCGTCTTCGACACCGCCGTCGTCGACCTGACCGACAAGCTCGCCGACCCGGTCGAGGTACTTTTCGGCACCCAGCTCGGTGGCGGAACCGACATCAACCGGGCGATCGCCTACTCCCAGGGCCTGATCAGCCGGCCCAAGGACAGCATCTTCGTGCTGATCAGCGACCTCTACGAGGGCGGCGTACGCGACGAGATGCTGCGCCGGGTGGCGGCGATGACGGCCGCCGGGGTGCAGGTGATCGTGTTGCTGGCGCTGTCGGACGAGGGGGCACCGGCGTACGACCACCAGAACGCCGCCGCGCTGGCCGCGATGGGGGTGCCGGCGTTCGCCTGCACGCCGGACGCGTTCCCGGAGTTGATGGCCGCGGCGATCGAACGGCGCGACCTGCGCAGCGTCATCGAACGGTTGCAGCCTCCCGGCTGACCGTCCCGTTCGGACCTGGCCGCCGGCTCCGCATACCGCGGGGCCGGCGGGCCGGGAGTCCCGGCGCTAGCCCGGCTGCGTACGCAGGTAGCGGCCGAAGTGCGGGACGGTGAACGCGACCGTGCCCCGTTCCCCGGAGTAGATCAGCCCCTTCTTGATCAGGGCGTCCCGGGCCGGGGAGAGGCTGGCCGGCTTGCGGCCCAGCGAGCGGGCCACGTCGGCGGTCGGCACGGCGGCGTCCAGGTCGTCGCTCTGGGCATCCTCCACCCGCGCCAGCGCGGCCATCGCCCGCATGTAGTCGCGTTCGGCCGGGGTGGCCCGTTCGAACCGGGAGCCGAAGAAGCCGACGGCCAGTTCCGCCTCTGCCTCGGGCGCCGCCACCCGTACGTCGGCGGCCGTGATCGGCGATCGGGGGGCGTGGTCCCAGGTCGCCTTCCCGTACGCCTGCACGAAGTACGGGTATCCGCCGGACTTCTCGTAGAGCAGGTCCAGTGCCTTCGGCTCGTACGCGACGTCTTCCCGCTCGGCCGGCGCGCACAGCGCCCGGTCGGCGGCGATCCGGTCCAGCCGGTCGATCCGCTGGTAGCGGAAGAGGCGTTCGGAGTACGACTTCGCGGCCGACAGCACCGCCGGCAGGTGTGGCAGGCCGGCCCCCACCACGATCAGCGGCGCGCCGAGTTGGGACAGTTCGTGGCAGGCGGCGCAGAGCGCCGACACGTCGGCGGCGCCGAGGTCCTGCATCTCGTCGATGAACAGCGCGACGCCGGTGCCGACGTCGGTGGCGACGCTGGCCGCGTCGGTGAAGAGTTCGACCAGGTCGATCTCGATGTCGCCGGAGTCGGCCCGCCCGGTCGCGGCCGGCACGTCGATCCCGGGCTGCCAGCGGTCCCGTAGCCGGGGTGCGCTGCTCCGGCCACCGGCCGGTGGGTTGGCCCGCAGCGCGAACGCCTTCAGCACGCCGAGGAACTCGTCGATCCGGTCCGGGGCGCGGTGGTGCGGGGCGAGTTCGCGGATCGCCATGTGCAGGGCGGCGGCGACCGGCCGGCGCAGCGACTGATCCGGCCGGGCCTCGATCTTGCCGGTGCCCCAGAGCCGGCCGATCGCCTGCGAGCGCAGGGTGTTGAGCAGCACGGTCTTGCCGACGCCGCGCAGGCCGGTCAGGACGAGGCTGCGTTCGGGGCGGCTCCGGGCGACGCGTTCGAGCACCACGTCGAACACTTCGAGTTCACGGCCGCGGCCGGCGAGTTCGGGTGGGCGCTGGCCGGCGCCCGGCGCGTACGGGTTTCGGACCGGGTCCATGCATCGCACGGTATCGGCATGTCTAGCGCGAACCCTAGATGTGCGTAGATCGGGGTATCGGCGTGTCGAGCAAAAGATAGGGCCGTCTAGCGTCAACGCTAGACGGCCCTATCTTTGGTAATTCAGCGCTTCTTGAGGCAGAGCACGTAGTCGGCCGCGTCGATCGGGTTGTCGTGGGTGTAGTTGGCGTCCGAGTCGGGGTCGCCGAAGATCGGGTCGGTCTGGCACTTCTCGCCGTCGGTGGTGAACGGGATCCGGGACAGCACCTCGTACGTGTTCGGGCCGCACGGCACCTTGCGCAGTTCGGCGTCCTCGGCGGTCCCGTCGTTCACCACGCAGTCGCCCTTGGCGAATGTGCCGCTGTCGCTCGACCGCGACGGCGAGGCCGACGGCGACGGCGAGGCGCTCGACGACGGCTCGCCGGTCGGGTCGACCGGTGCGGACACGGTCGGCGTCGGCCGTGCGTTCGGGTCCGGGTCGTCGTCGGAGTTCAGCAGCCACCAGACGCCGACCCCACACAGCGCGAGCATCAGGAGCACGACCAGGCCGATGATCAGGGCGATCTTGCCGCCACCGCCCCGCCTCGGCGGGGGCGGCGTCGGCTGGTATCCGACCGGGCCAGGCTGACCCCACTGGGCGGTCGGCGGCGGTGGCGGATACCCGCCGCTGACCGGCTGGCCGTACGGGTCCGCGGGCTGGCCGTACGGGTCACTCGGCGGCGGGGGGTAGGACGAGGGCGGCGGAGGGTACCCACCCGGACCGCTGGTGGGCGGTGGCGGCGGGTAGCTCCCGTACGGCGGCTGCTGGTTGTACGGGTCATCTGGCTGGCCCGGGCCGGGTGGACCGTAGCTCGACATGATCTCCCCAAGATCGAAGGGCGCTCCGCAACCGGTGATTCCCCAGGCTGCCTACGCACCGTAGCCTGCGCGCCCCCGGCTACCCACCCGTGGTGATCAGTCCACGGTGGGTCGCCCGGTGCATGAGTTCGTTTCTACGCCATTGGTGCAAGCCCGACGTCCTAACAATACGGATCAATCGGGCATCAGGATCTGTGGCCGGCGGGTCGGAGGCTCTGCCGGCCTCCGACCGCTCGATCACGGATAGTCAGCGCTTCTGGAGGCACAACACGAAGTCGAGTTCGTCCAGCTCGCTGTCGAAGTAGTACCAGTCCGAGTACTTGCCGACCCCGACCTCACGGCCGCACTTGGCCTTCGCGTCCGCCGACCCGTTCGTCTTGCCGTTGATCCGGCTCAGCACGGTGTAGGTGCCCTCGCCACACTCCACGATGACCAGAGTCGGCTTCTCGTTCGTGCCCTCGTTCTTGACGCACTGACCGTTCTGGACCTGGTCCAGCGGGTTGTCCGAGCCGGGCGCGGCGCTCGACGGCGCCGGCTCCGGCTCGGCGCTCGGGCTCGTCGGGGCGCCGGTCGGATCCGCGCCCGAACCGCCCTCCGGCTGGGTCGTGGCGCCGGTTCCGACGACGTCGGGCTTCTTCTCGTCACCACCGAGGAGCGTCCACGCGGCCACCCCGCCGCCCCCGAGGACCAGGACCGCGAGCACCGCGACCAGGGCGATCAGCGGGCCCTTGCTCTTGCGTGCCGGCGGGACGGGAGCGGCCTGCGTCCAGACCGGCTGCGGCTGCCCCTGCGGACCGAACTGCGGCGGTGGCGGGTAGGGCTGCTGGTCGAAACGCTGGGTACCGCCGACCGGCTGGGTCGGTTCGCGGTAGTCGTGATAGCCGGGATCGCCGGCCGGGGACCCGGTCGCGACGGGCGGGGTGGACACCTGCGCGTCCGGCCCACCCCACGGGTCGGACGGCTGCCCGTACCGCGGCTCGTCGGGCTGGCCGGCCGGCCACTGCGGTGGCTGACCGGGGTTGGGCCCGCCGGGCGGTCCGTAGTTGGACATGAACGTTCCTCCTGGCACGAGAGGTCGAGACGGGCCACCCGTACGGGACGGCGGTGTACGACGCCACCGTAGCGTGACCCCTCGATACCCCCACCTCCCCTAAGTGCGCCAAAGCCGCGGTGTCCGCCCGGTTCGCCCGAAGTGCCGTGGCCGCTCGACCCGGGATGTCGGCAACCTGACGGCCCTTGATCGCGTACGTCACACCCCCGGGCGAGCGGTGCCCCGGTCTAGCCTCCGGCGGTGCTGCTCACCCTCGTGGTCACCGGATCCGGCGCCGCGCTCGGCGCCCGCCTCCCACCCCTGATCCGCCGCTACTCGACCGCACCGCCGCCGGCACGGTCGGTGACCGCAGGCGTCACGGCGGTCGCGTTCGGACTGCTCGCCGCGAGCCTCGGTGCCGATCCCGTCCTGCCGGCGCTCCTCGGCATCGCCGCCGTCGGCGTGGTCCTCGCCTTCGTCGACCTGGCCTGCCTGCGGCTGCCGGACCCCCTGGTGCGCACCATGCTGGGGGTAGCCGTCGGCGGGCTGACCGGCGCGGCCTTCCTGACCGGCACCGGCACCGGACTCGTACGCGCCGCCGGGGCCGGCGCCGCCTGCCTCGCCGGCTACGTCGTACTCGCCCTGCTGCCGGGCTCCCGGCTCGGCTTCGGCGACGTCAAGCTCGGCGGCGTGCTCGGCCTGCCGCTGGGCTGGCTCGGCTGGGACACCGTCCTGTCCGGTGTGGTCCTGCCGTACCTGCTCGGCGGGCCGGTCGCCCTGGCGCTGCTGCTCACCGGCCGGATCGCCCGGGGCACCCCGCTGCCGTTCGGGCCGGCCCTGCTCACCGGCGCCCTCCTGGCCGTCGCCCTGACGGCGTGAGCCACCCGGGCCGTCGTCAGAGCAACCGGAGCTGGCGGTCCTTCGGCCGGCGCGGTTCGGTGTCGCCGAGCCGTTCGAAGAGGCCCGAGTCGATCGCGTCGAGGAACGGCGTCGGCCGGCACTCCCGCTCCCCGCCGTGCCGCATCCGCCGAGCGGTATGGCTGACGTAGAGGCGGTTCTGCGCGCGGGTCAGACCGACGAAGAAGAGCCGGCGCTCCTCGGCCACCTCGTCGTCCGACGGCATGGTGCCCGGCCAGCGCATCGGCAGCAACCCGTCCTCGCAGCCGACCATGAACACGACCGGGAACTCCAGTCCCTTCGCCGCGTGCAGGGTGAGCAGGGTGACCGCCTCGGCCCTCGGGTCGAGGGCGTCGACCTCGGCACCGGTCGTGACCTGGGCCAGGAACTCCGGCAGGTCGTCGCCGCAGCGTTGGGCGAGCGGGGTCAGCAACTCGACCGCCGACCAGACGTCCTCGGGACTGGCCGTACCGGATCCGTCGAGCGTCGGCGCGGTGAACCGTTGTGCGAGCACCTGGCCGGCCAGCCGTACCCGGGCGGCCAGCGATCCGCCGAGCCCGTTCTCGTGCCGCAGCTCGCGGATGATCGCGGCGACGCCGGCCCGGTCGCGGAGCCGGTCGTGGGACCGCTTCTGCACCGGTATGCCGGCCCGGGAGAGCGCGTCGACGACGGGGGCGGCCTGCGCGTCGGTGCGGTAGAGAACCGCGATGTCGGAGAACGACACGTTGGACACCCGGCCGTCGATCCGGCCGGAGTCCAGCGACCGGTGGGACACCCCGCCGACCAGCTCGTCGACGGTGCGTACGACGAAGTTGGCCTCGTCGACCACACCGGCCGCCGCGTAGCGGCCGACCAGCGGCGCCTCCGGATCGAGGCGGGCCGGATCGAGGCGCCGGCCGCGGACCAGCGACGACGGGGCGATGGCCTGGACCGCCGCGGCCAGGATCGGCGCCGACGAGCGGTAGTTGCGGTTGAGGCGGACCAGCCGGGCCTCCCGGAAGTCCTCCGAGAAGCGCAGGAAGTAGCCGACGTCCGCACCCCGGAACGAGTAGATCGCCTGGTCAGGGTCGCCGATCGCGCACAGGTTGCCGTCCGGTGGGCTGAGCAGGCGCAACAGCTCGTACTGGTCGGCGTCGACGTCCTGGTACTCGTCCACGAAGATCCACCGCCACCGGTCGCGGTAACGCTCGACCAGTTCGGCGTCGTCGCGCAGCAGGGCCAGCGGCAGGGTGACCAGCTCGTCGAGGTCGACCAGATCCTGGGCCCGCAACAGGTCGGTGTAGGCGGCCTCGTCGTCGCCGGCCTCGGCCCTGGCCTGGGCCCGGTCGGTGTCGTCGGCGATCCGGAAGTCGGGCGGCAGCCCCGCGGCCTTGGCGTTCTCCCGCAGCAGCGCCAGGCCCAGCGAGTGGAACGTGGCGACGGTGACGTCCTCGGCGACCGGGCCGAGCAGCCCGTCGAGGCGGGCCCGGAGTTCCTCGGCGGCCCGCCGGGTGAAGGTGATCGCCAGACAGTGCTCCGGGTAGACGTTCAGCTCGGCGCAGAGGTAGGCGATGCGGTGGGTCAGCGTACGCGTCTTGCCGGTTCCGGGACCGGCGACGATGAGCAGCGGCCCGCCCGGTGCCGACGCGGCCACCCGCTGCATCGCGTCGAGCCGGTCGAGCAGCCCGGTGCCGACCTCCTCCATGCCGGCCAGCATCGGCTCGAACGGCTCGTGCGGTGACGGCGGTGGCGGGAGCGGCGGCGCGGCGGCCGGCTCGGGCTTGGCCTTGGCGGTCTTCGCGGTCTTGGCGGCGTTCGCGGCCTTCGCGGCGTTCGCCTGGGCGGTCGCCGCCCGCCGCCGGGCCGCCGCCTCCGCCGGTGGCCGCTGCTGCGGCACCGGTACGTCGAACAGCGTCTGCGCCTGACCGGCCCGGTCCAGCTCACCGGGCTCGAAGAGCCGGATGACGCCGTACTCGCCGTCGAAGCCGGGGGTACGACGTACCTCGCCGCGCCGCAGCCGGCCGATCGCCTCGGCGAGCAGTTCACCGCCGGTCTGCCCGATGTCGTCGACGGGGACGGTGGTCAGGATGCCGAGTTCGGAGCCGAGCGCGGCGACGAGGGTGTTGAGTTGGCCCTCGACGGTCTTCGACTTCGGGCCGACCCCGTTGATCTCGCCGACGATCTCGGGCAGCGCGACCAGGTGGGTGACCTGGCGGGCGTGGGCGGGCACGTGCCCCTCCGGCCGGTCGGCCAGCTCCTCGACCCGGCTGAGCACGCCGACGGTCAGCGGCTTGCCACACTGCGGGCAGCGGCCCTCGGCCGCCCGGGTCTGCTCGGGTTGCCAGTTGACACCGCAGTTGCGGTGCCCGTCGGCATGGTATTTGCCCTCTTCGGGAAAGAACTCGATCGTGCCGTGCAGCCCGTCGCCGGTGCGCATCGCCTCACGTACGGCGTAGTAGTCGAGGTCGGTCGCGAACACCGTCGCCTCGCGGGCCAGTGCCGGCGGCGAGTGGGCGTCGGAGTTGGACACCAGTTGGTACCGGTCCAGGCTGGACACCCGCCAGTTCATCGCCGGGTCGGACGACAGACCGGTCTCGACGGCGAAGATGTGGTCGGCCAGGTCGGCGTAGCAGTCGGCGATCGCGTCGAAGCCGGACTTGGAGCCCAGCGCCGAGAACCACGGGGTCCAGATGTGGGCGGGGACGAGAAAGCCGTCCGGGCTGGCCTCGAGCGTGATCTCCAGCAGGTCGCGCGAGTCGAGGCCGAGGATGGGCCGCCCGTCGGAGGCGATGTTGCCGATCCGGGCGAGCGCGGTGTTGAACCGGGCCACGGCGTCGAGATCGGGCAGGTAGATGAGGTGGTGCACCTTGCGGGTGCGGTCGTCGCGCTTGTAGATCGTGGAGATCTCGACGCTGAGCATGTAGCGCACCGGGTTGGCCTCGGCGACGCTGGCCAGCCGGGCCGGGAGCTTACGGGCGATCTCGCGCTCGGCGTCGCGGCTGAGCCGGTAGAGCCCGGGCTCGGCCGGCTGGAGGCTTTCCCGGAGGTGTTCGTACCAGGCGGGGTGGGTGAAGTCGCCGGTGCCGAGCAGGCTGACACCCTTGCGCCGGGCCCACCAGGCCAGGTTCGACATGTTGAGGTCGCGGCTGCAGGCCCGCGAGTATTTGGAGTGGATGTGCAGGTCCGCCACGAACGGCCCGGTGGCCGTGGGGGAGCCGCCGGGGGGTGCAGCGCTGAACGGAAGCACGCCGCATCAAATCACGCGCGCGTCGGGCAGCGGTGGGCGCCACGCGCGACCGTGACATGCACTATCCCGTCAGGTTACCCGTCAGTGCGGTAGATCAAGGACAAATCACCCGATAAAAGAGGCATAGGGGGCACGATGTTTCCTTGATCGCCGCGCTGGCCGGGCGGTGTGGTGCCGGGCGGTGCGGTGGCCGGGCGCCGCACCGGCCGGGTGGGCGGTTCGGGGATCAAGGACTGCGTAGCTCGATCAGGCTGATCTGGGGCGGGGCGCCGACCCGTACCGGTGGTCCCCAGAAGCCCGCGCCGTTGGTGACGTAGACCTCGGTGCCGTCGACGTTGCCCCGGCCGGAGACCACCGGCTGCTCCAGACCCACCAGCAGGTTGAACGGCACGATCTGGCCGCCGTGGGTGTGCCCGGACAGTTGCAGGTCGACCCCGTACTTCGCCGCCTCCTGTGCCAGCACCGGCTGGTGGGCCAGCAGTACGACGGGACGGTCCGGGTCCCGGTCGCCGAGCGCCCGGTCGAAGTCGGGGCCGCCGGTGGCGCCCGTACCCTCGCCCGCCGGGTCGTTGACGCCGGCCACGTCGAGCACCCCGCGCGGCGTGACGATCTCCCGGCGCTCGTTCTCCAGCACCTGCAGACCCAACCGGTCGACCTCGGTGACCCACTCCTCCGCACCGGCGTAGTACTCGTGGTTGCCGGTCACGAAGAAACTGCCGTGGCGGGCCCGCAGATCCGCCAGCGGGGCCGCCGCCGGCCCCAGCTCCGCGACCGGCCCGTCGACCAGGTCGCCGACCACGGCCACCAGGTCGGCGTCGAGCCCGTTGATCAGATCCACGATCCGTTGGGTGTGCGCCCGGCCGAGCAGCGGCCCGATGTGGATGTCGGAGACGGTGGCGATCCGTAACCCGTCCAGGGCCCGGGGGAGCCGGGCGAGCGGGATGCTCACCCGGTCGATACGTGGCGGGCCGAGCGCGGTCGACACGCCGTACCCGGTGAGGCCGGTGGCGGTGAGGCCGGCGAAGATCGCGGCGCCGCGGGCGAGGAGCAGCCGGCGGGCGGGATCGTGGCCCGGCTCGGCCGCGGGCGGAGCGGGCGGTGCGGTGGGGGCCGGCGGTTCGGCCGGGCCGCCGCCCACCAGGGCCGGTTCGGTGACCAGGGACTCGGTGGCCGGTTCGGTGTCGGACGGTCCGGTCGGCGCGGCAGCCGGTCGGCGGCGCAGCGTCAGCCGGGCGACGAGCATCGGAATCTCGAGCACCAACATCACGACGAGCAGATAGAACATGACGGCGAGCCACAGGTAGCCCGGCCAGACCAGCCACGTCAGGCCGGACCGCGACGTGACCAGGGTGACCGGTACGAGCACGGCCAGGGCGAGCGCGGCCACGCTGCCGACCTGCCGCCACCGTCCCCGGCGGGTGGTGTCGCGGACCAGCCGTTTCCACAGATAGAGGTGGATCAGGCCGGTGACGACCGCGATCGTCCCCGCGAAGCCGATGACGGCCATGGAATCCAAGCCCTCCTCAGCCGCCGGCGAACGGCGGCAGGACGTCGACGGTCGCGCCCGCCGGAAGTGGTGCTAGACGATCATGCCAGGCGGTTCCGTCGACCAGAAAACTCGCGATCCCCAGTACGTGGGCCAGCCGTTCCCCGTGCGCGGCCGCGAGTACGCCGACGAGTTCGTCCAGCGACCGTACCGCCGCGAGGGTCTCCTCGGCGGTGCCCGCCGCAGCCCGTGCGGCGGCGAAGTAGCGCACGGTGAGCTGCGATTCCGCCACCCTCAGCCGCCGATCGCCGACATCGGGCGGGCCGGTTGCAGGAACGTCGGGTCGTCGATGCCGTGGCCGGCCTTCTTGCCCCACATCGCGGCCCGCCACCGGTCGGCGAGTTCGGCGTCGCCGGCACCGGCGCGCAGCGCCGCGCGCAGGTCCGTCTCCTCGGCGGCGAAGAGGCAGGCGCGTACCTGCCCGTCGGCGGTCAGCCGGGTGCGGTCGCAGTCGCCGCAGAACGGCCGGGTCACCGTGCCGATCACGCCGACGCGGGCGGAGTGGCCGTCGACCAGCCAGGTCTCGGCCGGTGCGCCGCCCCGTTCGGTCGGGTCGGGTCGCAGGGTGAACCCGGTCCGCAGATCGGCCAGGATCTCGTCGGCGGTCACCATCTCCGCCCGGTTCCAGCCGTGCTGCGCGTCGAGCGGCATCTGCTCGATGAACCGCAGTTCGTAACCGTTGGCGAGGGCGAACCGCAGCAGGTCGACGGCCTCGCCGTCGTTGATCCCCCGCATCAGCACGGCGTTGACCTTCACCGGTGTCAGGCCGGCGGCCGCCGCGGCGGCCAGCCCGGCGAGTACGTCGGGCAGCCGGTCCCGGCGGGTCAGCTCGGCGAAACGGGCCCGGTCGAGGGTGTCCAGCGACACGTTCACCCGGTCGAGTCCGGCGTCCCGCAGCGGTCCGGCGAGCCGGGCCAACCCGATCCCGTTGGTGGTCAGCGACAGCCTCGGACGAGGGCTGAGCCCGGCCACGGCCGCCACGATGCCGACCAGGTTGGGGCGGATCAGCGGTTCGCCGCCGGTGAACCGGACCTCGGTGACGCCCAGCCGCTCCACCGCGACCCGGACCAGCCGGATCACCTCGGCGTCGCCGAGCATCTCGTCGCGCGGCAGCCAGGCCAGCCCTTCGGCCGGCATGCAGTAGGTGCAGCGCAGGTTGCACCGGTCGGTCAGCGAGACCCGCAGGTCGGTCGCCGTCCGACCGAAGCGGTCGGCGAGCCCGGCCCGCTCGGGCTGCCCGACGGTCGTCATCGTCCGACGGTAGCGCGTCGCCGGTGCCCGCCGTAGCCGGTGCTCAGGCACGCAGGGCCGCCTCGGCGGCGGCCCGGACCGCGCCGGCGTAGGCGGCGCCGAACAGCGCGGTGTGCACCAGCAACAAGTGCAACTGGTGTACGGGCACCCGCTCCCGCCAGCCGTCGGCCAGCGGCCACACCTCGCCGTACCCGTCGATGATCTCCGCGAGGTGCGGTGCGCCACCGAAGAGCGCGAGCTGGGCCAGGTCGGTTTCGCGGTGCCCGCCGTGCGCCGCCGGGTCGACCAGCCAGGCCCGCCCGTCCGCGGCCCACAGCACGTTGCCCGGCCACAGGTCGCCGTGCAGGCGGGCGGGCGGCTCCGTGCCGCCGTACCCGTCGATCCCGGCGACCAGCCGCTCCACCAGGGCGACCTCGGTCGCGGAGAGCGCGCCGTTGTCGACCGACCGCCGCAGGTAGGGCAGCAGCCGACGCTCGGCGAACCACGCCGACCACGGCCCGGCCGACGGCGTGTTGTCCTGCGGCAGCGCGCCGATGAAGCCCGGCCACTCGGCGCCGAAGGCGGGCGCCCCGGCCCGGTGCAGCGCCGCCAGTTCCCGGCCGAACCGGGCGGCGGCGCGGGCGGTGGCCGGTCCGGGCTCGACCCACTCGAGCGCCAGCAGGTCCGGCAGGGCCACGACCACCTCCGGTACGGGCACCGCGTCCGCCGCCCGCAGCCAGGCCAGCCCGGCCGCCTCGGCGGCGAAGAACCCCTCCGGTACGGGTGTGGCCGGCCCCGGCGGCCAGGTCTTGGTGAACAGCGAGCTGCCGTCGTCGAGGGTGAGGCGGGACGCCGCGCAGATGTCCCCGCCACCCACCGGCGTCTCGCGAATCCGCTGGTGGGTGAGGAAGGTCGGCAGGTGCTGCGGGTGCGCCCGGAGGTAGGCCAGGTCCATCCGGGCAACCTAACCGTTGCCCAGCCAAATCTGTGCTCCCCAGGTGGTATCGCGGCGGCCGATTCGGGGGTAGAGATGAGGTATGAGCGAGCGTAGTGAAGGAATCGGCAAGCTCAGATCGAATCATGGCGGCCGCGAGCGAAGTGAGCAGGCGTTATGAACGAGGTCGCGATCCGCCCGTACCGGCCCGCCGACCACGGAGCCGGCCGGAGTCTCTGCGCCGAACTGGCCGCCCACCATGGTGTGCTCTACGCCGATCCGGGGCACGGCGGCGCCGACCCGGGTGCGGCGTTCGAGGAATACCTGACCAGGCTCGACCTGTCCGGCGTGTGGGTCGCCGAACACCCGGTCGACGGCGTGGTCGGCCTGGTCGGTCTGATCATGGACGGGTCGTCGGGGCAGGTCGAACCGGTGGTGGTGGCGCGGACCCATCGCAGCCGGGGAATCGGTCGCGCGCTGCTCCGCCGGGTCGCCGACGAGGCCCGCCGCCGGGGCCTAAACAAGCTGACGGTACGCCCGCAGGCCCGCAACGAGCAGGCTCTGCGCTGCCTGCACGCGGCCGGCTACGACGTGCTGTCCGCCGTCGAGCTGACCCTCGACCTGCAGCCGGGTGGTGGCGGTGGCGACCGCGACGACGTCGCACTTCACGGAGTGCGGTTTCGGTCCTGAGCAGCGACAATACTCTGCGTGACTGTGGATGACCGGCGTGTCGTCCACAGGCGCGGGGCAGGGCATTCCGATCAACGGGCGGCCGGGCCAGGCTGCTCGGCATGACCCTGACCGATCCCCCGCCCCCGCCCGACCAGCCGCCGTCCACCGGACCCGGCGCCCGGTCGGGGCCGCCGCCGCCGCCGAAGCTCTCCGTGCGCTCGCCCGCCGACCTCCTCGCCGCCGTGCCCTACCTGATCGGGTTCCACCCGGCCGACAGCGTCGTGGTGGTGGCACTTCGCGGCTCGAAGATCGTCTTCGCGGCTCGGGGCGACCTGCCCACGCCCGGCGCGTCCGCCCCGGCCCGGGACGCCACCGCCCGGCATCTCGCCCTGGTCGTCGCCAGGCAGCGGGCCGACAGCGCGATGATCGTCGGCTACGGTGCCGCGACCCGGGTCACCCCGACCGTCGAACTGGTCGGGACGGCGCTGCGTGAAGCCCGGCTGCGTGTGCTGGAGGCGCTGCGGGTGACCGAGGGCCGCTACTGGTCGTACCTGTGCGACGCCGTCGACTGCTGTCCCGCCGAGGGCACCGCATACGACCCGGCGGCAACCGAGGTGGCGGCCGCCGCCACCTTCGCCGGCCAGGTCGCGCTCCCCGATCGGGCGGCGCTGGCCAACCAGGTCGCCCCGGTCGTCGGGCCGGCCCGCGAGGCGATGCGGCAGGCCACCCGCCGCGCCGACAACCGGCTCCGCGAACTGGTTGACGGGGCGGCTCCGCCGACGACGGCCGACCGGGTGGTGCGCATCGCGGGCGAGGCCGCCGTACGGGCCGCGATGACCCGGCACCGGGAGCAGGGGCGGCTCACCGACGACGAGTTGGCCTGGCTGACCGTGCTGTTGCCGCACCTGCCGGTCCGGGACCACGCCTGGGAACGCATCGGCGACGACGACTGGCAGGTGACGATGTGGACGGACGTGGTGCGACGGGTGGAGCCCGGACTCGCCGCCGCCCCCGCGAGCCTGCTCGCGTTCGCCGCCTGGCGGGCCGGCAACGGCGCGCTGGCGAGCGTCGCGATCGACCGGGCGTTGCACGCCGAGCCCGGCTACCCCATGGCGCTGTTGATCGACGAGGCGCTGCAACTGGGAACCCCGCCCTCGATGCTCGCCGAGTGGCCACAGGCCGGTGGCCGCATGCCCCCTCGGCGTTCTGCCGGACCAGCACGCCGCCGGACCCGCCGTCGCCGGATCGGCACCTGACCGCCGTGGGCCCGCCCTTCATGGGCGGCCCGTTCAACTGTTGTAACTGCGTAGCAGCGTTGCCATGTATGCCGGGGCCAGCGTTCGGACGAATGCCTCGGGCGTGGCTGTCGTTAGAGCCTGGACAGCCAGGTCGACACCGGGAGAGCGCCTACGGCCGAATAGTTCGCGCAGGTGTTCGACGCCCTCGCGTACGCTCGCGCCGGCCATGTCATCGTTGGCCAGTGTCCGTAGCCTGGCTCCGACATGGTCGGCAGGATCTGACTGCATCAGACGGATCACGTCGCTGGCGTCCTTTGGCTTGACTCGGTCCAGTCGCCTGGCATCTACGGCGGTCAGTCGTTCATGCAGCTTGTGCGCCTTTGCCACCAGCAATGCTGCGGTTCCTGCTACTGGGACGAGCAGTGCGCGTCGATCGACCTGCGGTTCCAAGCTGGTGATCAGTACGTTGCTGTGGTCGGCGGCGGCAGCCTCCAGGCCAGGGGTCCGACGGGCCGCATTCTTGCCGTGTGTTGGCAGTTCCGCCGAGCGTCGGCCCCGGCCCGCGAGCCTCTCGGGTACGAGTAGATCGACTGGAACGTCAACGGTACGGCCACCTATGGCGGTCGAGGCGATCCAGATGCCCGGCTCGGTAGTTAGTCGGAACCCTGCTGACCGCATCGCTTCCTCGATCTTGGGTTCCTGGCCGAGCATCCGAGGGTCGAGGGTGAGGTCGGCGTCCGTTGTGAATGGCGCGATGCTGATGTCGAGTTCAGCGTCGCCGGTGCGCACGTATATCGCCTGAGCGCCGGCCAGGATGACAGCCTTTCGGTGTTCGGCCAGGGCTTCGAAAGCGTCCAGTAGTACACGGCGCGCAGCTATGTACAGGGGGTCCGTAGAGGTGCTCACGGGAGGCGACCTTAGTCATCGAAGCCAGGAAAATCTCGGCGCCGCCAGTCGCTTTCGTTTGTGCGCATCCACTCCAAAACTGCCCGTCCTTCTTCCGGAAGTCGGCCGTTGCCGCCGAGGCAGTCCAGCACCAACTGGCTCAATCCGACGTGTATGCGTCCGGTCACCGGCCGCGTTCGCTCGACCTGCATAGGATCCTCTGGCCGCAGGAGCACTACGTCGGCTCCTCGGTCTGCTGGAAGTAGACGGCCAAGCCGAGAAACGGCAGAGGTGTCTTCCACATAGAGGACCAACTGCGTCGGCGCGACGACCGGCGCGATGGCCGATGCCGCGAATGAGCCGGTCACAACCGCTCTTGGAGCCGCATCGCCAAGCTGGTGGTACAGGTTGGCCGCACCCACTGGTGAGATAAAGAGTTCGCCTGGATTATTGCGCAAAAGATCGTACGGGCTCGCTGCGGCCACGAGTAGCGCCGGCCAGTCGACGTCTTCGACGACCCCCCTTCGATCACGCTCGAGGAGCGCTTGTTCGTCCAATGTGTTGAGCAGACTGGAGACGTAGCCCCGGTTCAGATCCCCGGCCCGTGCGAGGTCGGTCAACCGGTAGGGCGGAGCGAAATCGACAAGTAACCGCACCAGCCTTCGCGCCTTCGCGCCGGACAACCGGACCGGCGGACGCAGCCTCGGGTCGGGATTGCGGTCAGCTCCTTGCAGTCGCAGATAGACGGCCGGTCGCTCGACCCGGAAGTTGACGTTGCCGGTCAGATCGAGATAGGAGCAGCCTTGCCGCTCAAGCAGTTCCCGTGACCGAGCGCTCAACCACGGCGCGACGAGCAGGAGGGTGACGGGTTGTTGCGCCGTCAGTCGACCCGGTTCTGTCCCCTGGGCATGCAGGCGCCCGGCATCCCGCGGTTCCAGAGAGTTCTTCGCGACGACGAAGATGAGGCTTTCGCTACCGTCGGTGGTTCGCACCCTCCACAGCCTGTCAACGGCTACGTCAGCACCCGGTTGACCGTCCGTCACGTCGCTGAGCTCGAGGTATTCCGGCAGAAGCGTCACCAGTTGTTGCCACGCCTGGCTCAGCAGGCGCTTACTATCCGTCAAACTCACTGCTCTAGTTTGCCATGCTGGCGAGTTTGCGGCTATCGCAAACTCGCCTATATAGCAAACACGGGATCGCCGGTCGGTGTTCTGCAGCCAGAAGGGCCGGACTTCAGGCGAGTGCTCACGTGGTGATCCGGTCCGGCCGGGTGTAGACGTTCATCGTGGTGCCGCGCAGGAAGCCGACCAGTGTCATCCCGGCCTCGGCGGCCAGGTCGACGGCGAGCGTGCTCGGCGCGGACACCGCCGCCAGCAGCGGAATCCCGGCCATCCACGCCTTCTGGGTCAGCTCGAAACTGGCCCGCCCGGAAACCAGCAGCAGATGGTCCCGCAGCGGCAGGCGCTGCTCCCGGAGCGCCCAGCCCACCACCTTGTCGACCGCGTTGTGGCGGCCGACGTCCTCGCGCAGCACGACGAGGTCCCCGTCCCCGGTGAACAGGCCGGCGGCGTGCAGTCCGCCGGTGCGTTCGAACGCCCGCTGCGCCGCCCGCAACCGGTCGGGCAGCACGGTCAGCAGCTCCGCCGGCACCGTCAGCGGATCGGTGTCGACGGCGAACCGCGACCGGGTACGGATCGCGTCGATGCTCGCCTTGCCGCACACCCCGCACGAGCTGGTCGTGTAGAAGTTGCGGGACGGGTCGGTCTGCGGCTCCGGCAGCCCGTCGGCGAGCACCACGTCGACGACGTTGTAGGTGTTCGGGGTGTCGGTGCCGGCGCACAGTTGGGCGGTCACCACGTCGTCGGTGGCGCCGATCAGGCCCTCGGTGAGCAGGAAACCCATCGCCAGGTCGAGGTCGTCGCCCGGCGTACGCATCGTCACGGCGAGCGGCCGCCGCCGGTCGGGACCGGCCCGGCCGACCCGGATCTCCAGCGGCTCCTCGGCGCTGAGCGTGTCCGGCCGGCGCCGGGCGGCGGGTTGCGCCGCAGTGTCGATCCGCAGCACCGTACGCCGATCCGTCGCCCGTCCCATCCCGCCATCTTGCCTCGCCGGACGGCGTGCCGGCCCCGCCCCGGTCATGGCGTCTCGATCGTCTGCGGCTCAGACCGTCGACACGCCGGCCACGGAACGCCTCACCCGCAGACGATCACGCAGCCCGGAAACACCGCCGCGTACCTCCGATCGTGAGGACGTACGGGGCGGCTACCGTGGGGCGGTGGACCAGTACGCGGCGGTGCTGCTCGCCGGTGGGGCTGCCCGCCGGATGGCCGGGGTCGACAAGCCGGCCGTACCGGTCGGCGGCCGGCCGATGCGGGACCGCGTCCTCGCCGCCGTCGCCGACGCGCACCCACGGATCGTCGTCGGTCCCCCGGACGGTCTGCCGGCCGACGTGCTGACCGCCCGGGAGGACCCACCGGGCTCCGGACCGGTCGCCGCGCTGGCCGCCGGCCTCGCCCGGCTGACCATGGCGGCGTCCGTCCGGCCCGGCAGAGACATCTCCGACCGTTTCACCGGGGACACCGCCGACCTGTCCACGGCCGACCCGTCCGTCACGGTCACCCCGACCCCGACCGCCCTGCCCGGCTCGCACCCGTTGCCGGTCGCGCCGATCGCCCACCCGGCCGTGGCCGTTGCCCGGCCCGAGGCGGTCGTCGCCCCGTCCGCGCCACACCTCACCCACACCGCGCCCCGGCCGGAACTGGTCGCGGTGCTCGCCGCCGACCTGCCGTTCCTCACCGCGGAGGCGGTGGCGTCGCTGCGTCGGCACTGCACCCGCGACGGGGCGCTCTTCGTCGACGGGAACGGCCGCCGGCAACTGCTGTGCGGTGTGTGGCGGATCGACTCGCTGCTGGCCGCGACGGCCCGGCTCGCCGAGACCCGGGGCGGGACGCTGGTCGGCGCGTCGATGCGCGCGCTGCTCGACGGGCTCGACGTCGCCGAGGTGACGTGGGGGATCGACTCCGGCAGCCCGGGCCGGCCCGACCCGACCGGTCCGGAGGGGAACGACCCGACCGGTCGGGAGGAGAACAGCCCGACCCGGACCGGGAACGCCCCGCCGCCATGGTTCGACTGCGACACTGTCGACGACGTACGGCGGGCGGAGGAGTGGACGCGATGACGGCACTGGACGACTGGGTCACGACCGCCTGCGCCGAACTGGGACTCGATCCGACCGAGGTCGACGTACCGGTGGTGCTGGACCTGGCCCGCGACGTCGCACACCACGTGATCCGGCCCGGTGCCCCGGTGACCGCCTACCTGCTCGGGCTGGCGGTCGGTCGCGGTGCCGACCCGGCCCGGGCGGCGGCCCGCCTCAGCGCGCTTGCGCTGGAGCAGGCTCCAGCCGAACGATGATCTGCTTCGAGGTCGGTGTGTTCGAGCCGACCGCCGTCGAATCGAGCGGCACCAGCACGTTCGCCTCGGGGAAGTAGGTCGCGGCACAGCCGCGCGCCGACGGGTAGGAGACCACCCGGAACGCCGGTGCCCGCCGTTCGACCCCGTCGGACCACTCCGACACGATGTCGACGAGTTCGCCGTCGGTGAACCCCAGTGCGGCCAGGTCGTCGGGGTTGACGAACACCACCCGCCGGCCGGCCTTGACGCCCCGGTAGCGGTCGTCCATGCCGTAGATGGTGGTGTTGTACTGGTCGTGGCTGCGCATCGTCTGGAGCAGCAGCCGTCCTTCCGGCACCCGGATCACCGACAGTTCGTTGACGGTGAAGTGGGCCCGGCCGGACGGAGTGTCGAAGGCCAGCCGGTCGCGGGGCGGGTGCGGCAGCGTGAAGCCGCCGGGTCGCGACACCCGGGCCTCGAAGTTCTCGAAGCCGGGTACGACGGCGGCGATGATCTCGCGGATCGCCCGGTAGTCGGCCTCGTACGTCTCCCACGGGATGGTGGAGTCCGGCATGAGTGCCCGGGCCAGCCGGGCCACGATCGAGATCTCCGACAGCAGCGAGTCGGAGGCCGGGGCGAGCCGCCCCCGGGACGAGTGCACCGCCGACATCGAGTCCTCGACGGTGACGAACTGCTCGCCGGACGCCTGCACGTCCCGTTCGGTCCGGCCGAGGCAGGGCAGGATCAGCGACGTCTCTCCGGGTACGACGTGCGAGCGGTTGAGCTTCGTCGACACGTGGACGGTCAGCGGGGTGGACCGCAGGGCGGCCAGCGTCACGTCGGTGTCCGGGGTGGCGGCGGCGAAGTTGCCGCCCAGGGCGACGAAGACCTTCGCCCGGCCGTCGCGCATCGCCCGGATCGCCTCGACGGTGTCGTACCCGTGCCTGGTCGGCATGTCGACCGACAGCAACTCGCCGAGCCGGCCGGCCCACGACGGCGTCTCGTGCCAGATACCCATGGTCCGGTCGCCCTGGACGTTGGAGTGGCCGCGGACCGGGCAGAGGCCGGCGCCGGGCTTGCCGAGCATGCCGCGCAGGAGTTGCACGTTGACGATCTCGCGGATGGCGCCGACCGAGTCGCGGCGCTGGGTGAGCCCCATGGCCCAGCAGACGATCGTGGCTTCGGAGTCGGCGAACATCCGGGCCGCGGTCTCGATCTCGGCCCGGGTCAGGCCGGTCGAGGCGATCACGTCGTCCCAGTCGAGTTTGCGCAGCGCGTCGACGTAGTCGTCGTGGCCGGTGGTGTGGGCCGCGACGAACGCCGGGTCGACGGCGTCCCACTCGACCAGCAGGGCCCCGATCGCCTGGAAGAGGGCGAGGTCGCCGCCGACGCGGATCTGCAGGAACTCGTCGGCGAGCGCGGTGCCCGGCCCGACGATGCCGTCCGGCCGCTGCGGGTTGCGGAAGCGGCGGAGGCCGGCCTCGGGCAGCGGGTTGACGGCGATGATCTTCGTGCCGTTGGTCCGCTTGGCGTGTTCGAGGGCGGAGAGCATCCGGGGGTGGTTGGTGCCGGGGTTCTGCCCGACGACGACGATCAGTTTGGCCCGGTGGATGTCGTCGAGGGTGACCGAGCCCTTGCCGATGCCGATGGTGCCGGTCAGGGCCACGCCGGACGACTCGTGGCACATGTTGGAGCAGTCCGGCATGTTGTTGGTGCCGTGGGCGCGGGCGAGCAACTGGTAGAGGAAGGCGGCCTCGTTCGACGTACGGCCGGAGGTGTAGAACAGTGCCTCGTCCGGCGCGGCGGCCCGCAGGTGGGAGGCGGTGAGTTCGAACGCCTCGTCCCAAGCGATCGGCGTGTAGTGGTCGGCGCCGGGGCGGCGGACCATCGGTGTGGTGAGCCGGCCCTGCTGGCCGAGCCAGTGGTCGGACTTCCCGGCGAGTTCGGAGATCGGGTGGGCGGCGAAGAAGTCGGGGCCGATCCGGCGCAGCGTCGCCTCCTCGGCGACGGCCTTGGCGCCGTTCTCGCAGAACTCGGCATGGGACCGTTTGGCGGGTGCCGGCTCGGGCCAGGCGCAGCCGGGGCAGTCGAACCCGTCGGCCTGATTGATCTTGAGCAGGGTCAGCGCGGTGCGCCGTACGCCCATCTGGGCGAGCCCGTCGGCGAGCGCGTGGGTGACGCCGGGGAGCCCGGCGGCCGACCGCTTCGGTGGGCTGATCCGCAGGTCACGGTCGCCGGCGTCGTCGCGCGGCGGCTTCTTCGCCATGCCTGAACCATCTCACAGTCTGCCGGTCGGGGTCGATGGCCGATCGGCCTACGGCTTGGCGTTTCGGCTGGCCAGCTCGGCGAGCCGGTCGGCAAGCCATCGGCACCACTGGATGCGAGACGGGTAACGCAGCAGGGCGAACTCCAGGGTGGCGTACGCGCCGAACTCCGGATGGGTGGGATCGCCGGCGCCGCGGGCGGCGAGTTCGGCGTGCTGCCCGGTGAAGTCGGCCAGTTGGCGCTCGTACGTTTCCGCCTCGGCGAGGTACATCTCCCGCATCGCGGTCGGGTCGGCCATGGCCAGCGCGTACGTCCGGAGCACGGTCTCGTCGCGTGGCGGGCGTACGACCGCGGGCCGCACCAGCCACTCGGCGAGTGCCTCCCGGCCGGCGGTGGTGATCCGGTGGGTCTTGCGCTGTCGCGGCCCGGGTCCGCTGTCCGCCTCGTGCTCGATGAGGCCGGCGGCCGACAGGCGGGCCAGTTCGGGATAGATCTGGCTCTGCTGTGCGGTCCAGTAGTAGCCGATCGGTCGCCGCATCCGCCGCACGATGTCGTAGCCGGTGAGTGGCCCGCGGTGGAGCACGCACAGCAGCGCGTAGCCGAGCGTGCTGACGGTGGCCAAACCGTTACCTCCTGGCGACGACGTAACTATGTCTGGGTTGACATAGTGCCATGTCAGAAGTGACATAGAGGAGGAGGGGCGCCATGCGACGGATCACGCGGCTCATCGCGTACGTGTTGGTGCTCGCGGCCGGCGCGGCCGGCTGCGGCGGTCCGGACCCCGGACCCGCCGCCCCGACGGGGGCCGCCGCGCCGGCCACCACCGCGCCGGCGACCCGATCGGATACGCCCACCGCTCCACCGCCGTCACCGGCTCCCGGCGACCACACCCTGCACCTGCCCTGGGAGGGCCGGACCCGGGACACCCTCCTGCACGCCCCGCCCGGCTACCGGCCCGGCACCCCCACCCCGCTCGTCGTGGTGCTGCACGGCCGGCCCAGCAACGCCACCGCCGTACGGGAGACGAGCCGGCTGGACGCCACCGCCGACCGCCACGGGTTCCTGGTCGCCTATCCCAACGCCCCGCAGCGGGCCTGGAACGGCATCGGCTGCTGCACCGACGCCGACGACGTCGGATTCCTCCGCCACCTGGTCGGCGAACTCGTCGCCACCTGGGGCGTCGACCCGGCCCGGGTCTACGCCACCGGCTTCTCCGCCGGGGCCAACATGGCCTGGAAGCTGGCGGTGGAGGGCAGCGACGTCTTCGCCGCCGTGGCGCCGGTCAGCGGCGGCTTCACCGGCGGTCGGGCGTACGACGACAGCGGCTACAAGCCACCCCGGCCGGTTTCCGTGATCACCTTCGTCGGCACGTCGGACCGGTCCCACGCCAGCATGATCGAGGGCATCGGCCGGTGGCGGGACAACCTCGCCTGCCGGCCGGGCCGCCCGGCCTTCGTCGACCCCGGCCGCGGCGTCGGGCGGACCACCGCGAAGTGCGCCGACGGCAGCGAGATCGTCGACTACGTCGTCACCGACATGGGGCACGCCTGGCCCGGATCACCCGCCTACCCGCCGGTCGCCGTCGACGCCAACGAGGTGATCTGGGACTTCTTCGTCCGGCACCGCCGCTGAGCCTTCGTCAGGCCGATCCACCGGCCGAAACGGGGCATGTCGACGGCCGCTCGCGCTGGGTAGGGTATGCACGACGGACGGACGCGATCATGGGCGAGCGGAGTGAGATGTCATGACGGAGCACATCCTGCTCGACGATCCGAGCACTTCCGACCTGCGGGCGAAGGTGACGCAGGCGTGGCAGGACTTCGCCCAGGCGCTCGCCGACTCGTTGCGTACCCTGCCGGCCGGTGCGCAGGTCGACCTCACCCTCGATCCGACCGCGTCCGGCACCGGCGACGCCGTCTACTCGGTCAGCATCCGCATCGACGAGCAGGACCGGCTCGGTGCGCTCGCGGTCGGCAACGCCGCCCTGCCCGCCGGCTACCGGATGGACCGGACGGCCGTCGCCGACCTGGTCGCGCTCGGCTGGTCGCCGCCCGGAGTGGTCGAGGGATCCGGCGACTCGTTCGGCATCCAGGCCACCCGCGCCGAGGCCGGCAGCCTGGCCGTCACCGTCTCCCGCACCCTGCGTGACGTCTACCACGCCCCGCATCCCGCCTTCCTCGTCTACCTGGTGCACGACGCCGACGACGAGCCGATCCCGGCCGACCCGCTGGGCACCGCCCGGCACGAACTGCGCCCCGAGGACCACGGCTTCGATCTCGACAACGCGCTCGCCGGCGCGCCCAGCACGGTTCCGGCCAGCGAGGAGCAGCTCGACCTCGCCGAGCGGGTCCGTACCGTCGTCGCCACCCTGCTCAAGACCCCGCCGGAGGAGCTGCAGGTCGACGCGGACGGCGACATCGGCATCCGCGCCGGTTCGGCGATGGTCTTCGTACGCGTACGCGACAACCCGCCGCTCGTCGACGTCTTCTCGCCGGTGCTGACCGAGGTCGAGCCGACCGAGCAGCTCTACGTCAAGCTGTCCGAGCTGACCAACCGGATGCCGATCGGTCGCCTCTACTGCGTCAACGACACGGTCTGGGCGTCGATCCCGGTCTTCGGCCGCAACTTCCAGGCCACCCACCTGATGCTCGCGGTGCAGGTGATGATGGGGCTGGCCGACGAACTGGACGACCGGCTGCACGGCGAGTTCGGCGGCAAGCGGTTCTTCGGCGACGCCGACAAGCCGGCCCAGCGTGACACCGGCGGCCACCGCACCGGGATGTATCTCTGACCTCCGCTTGACGGACGGTGAGGCCCGGAAACCCCGAGACCGGGCCCCACCGTCCGGGGGAGGGGGAATCAGGTCGTCGGCACCCAGCCCAGGGTGTCCAGTGTGGATAGATTGTTGGCCTGCAGGCCACTGTCGGAGACGGTCCACAGCACGTCACCGACCACCAGCGAACGCCGGATCATGCCGGTCCCGTGGATGTCCGGTGTGGACGCCGAATGCCGGACCGTGCCGACCGGGGTGAATCCGTCGTCGGACACCCGCAGCGCCAGCGCCCCGGCGTCCGGTGCGCCCCGCCGGCCCGGGTCGTACGTCGTCAACGGCACCACCACCAGCCGTTTGGCGGGCCAGTAGAGGAACGCGTGCGGGTCGAACTCGGCCTCCGAGTTGCCGTTGCGTACGTGGTGCTGGGCGAGGCGGGTCGGCCGGGCCAGGTCGCCGACGTCGAACAACGAGACCTGGGTGCCCTGCCGCCGGCCCTCCTCGGTGGCGTCCTGGCCGATCCCGAGCAGCCGGCTGTCCGAGACCGGGTGCAGATAGGCGGAGTAGCCGGGGATCTTCAGCTCACCGAGGACCTTCGGCCGGTCGGGGTCGCGCAGGTCGACCGTGTAGAGCGGGTCGGTCTCCCGGAACGTCACCACGTATCCGGTGCCGGCCACGAAACGTACGGCGTAGATGCGCTCGCCGGGGCCGAGCCCGGTGACCCGACCGGTCTCCCGCAGGGTGCCGCCGTCGGCGCGGAGCACATACACCGAGGAGGTGGACTTCGGCCGCGCCCCCCAGTCCCGGCCACTTGTGGTGGCGACCCGCAGATGGCCGTTCCACTCCGACATGGCGTACTGGTTGATCAGCCAGCCGGGCACCGAGGTGGCGGTGACGTAGCGCGGCCGGTCCGGCCCGGTGGTGTCGAACTGGTAGATCTCGGTCCGCTGATCCTCGGGCTTCGGGTCGCGCTCCCGTTCCTGGAGTGCCGGCAGGACCCGCCAGCGCTGGTCGCTGGCGATGTAGAGGTTGGCGCCGTTGGAGTAGACGGTGTCGCCGTCGGCGACGACGGTGACCGGCGACCCGTCGCCGAGCGTGGTGGCCGCGAGATCGAAGCTGAACAGGGTCACCATCGAGGTGCCGGAGTACGTCGCCGGCCGGGTCACCTGTCCACAGTCGACGCTTCCGGTGCTGGTCCGGCCATCGTCGGTGACCGCCCAGCGGGGCAACCAGTCCTCGATCGGCGCCCGGTCGATCACCGCCTGGTTGGCGGCGAGCCGTTCGTCGTCGGAACCCTGGTCGACCGACGGGAAGTCGAGCCGGGGTGCCGAGCGCACCACGACCCGGGCGGTCGGACCGACCTGGCGCGCGTCGACCAGCCCGCCGTCGACGCGGAAGTCGCTGACCACCCTCGGCTGTCCGGCGAGGTCGACGAGGACCAGGCGCGGCCCGGTCGGCGTACCCTCCGGCAACGGGGTCGCCGGACCCGGGCGACCCGGGACGATGCCGACCGGGCGGGCGGCCCACGGTTCGGGCACCAGGACGAGCGCCCGGTCGCCGTGCAGCAGCAGGCTGGCGTCGGCCCACCGGGCCGGGTCGTCGGTGGACGTGCCGAGGTCGAGCCGGCCGGTGACCCGGCGGGTCGCCGGATCGACGACGTGCAGCACCCCGCCGCCGACCGTGACGATGCGCCGGCCGTCGGTCTTGACCAGATCGGGCTCGTCGACCCCGGCCTCGTGGGTGTTCGTGCCCGAGAAGGCGGGCGGGTCCGGCGCCCCGGCACCGGGAGCGGCCCGCTCGGCGGTCACCGCTTCCCGCCCGCCGCCGGTCATGTCGGCCCGGACCGGGCCGCCGAAACCCCAGGGGCCGACGTACGCCCGGGCGGCCGTCCGCAGCCCGGCCAGCGCCTCGGCGCACGAGTCGAACGCGACGAGCCGGAATCCGCCGCCGGGCACGCCCGGGTCGACGGGCGCCGGTCGTGGTGCCGCCGACGTGCATCCGGCCAGGAGCGTGAGGCCGACGAGCACGCCGGTGGCGGCGCTCCGGGACCGCCGTCGGACCCGGCCTTCTGGTCTCATGCGGGGTACGACGTAACCCGTGGCCCGGCCGTTCCCTCCGGGCCGGGGCGACTTTCAGACCGATGTGCCGGGCACCACGGCGGGCGAGTCGACCAGCCGGGACAGCACGATCATGCTCCGGGTCGAGGTGACGAACGGTTCGGCCCGCAGCCGTTCGAGGGCCTGCTCCAGGTGGGCGATGTCGGCCGCCCGCAGGTGCACGAGCGCGTCGGCCTCACCGGAGACCGTGTACGCGCCGACCACCTCGGGGTGCCGCCGGGTCGCGACGGACAGTTGGGCGGGGGTGGTCCGGCCGGTGCAGAAGAGTTCGACGAACGCCTCGGTGGTCCACCCGACCGCTGCCGGGTCGACGACCGCGGTGAACCCCTTGATCACCCCGGCCGATCGGAGCCGGTCGACCCGTCGTTTCACCGCCGGTGCGGAGAGGGAGACGCGGGCACCGATCTCCGCGTACGAGGCTCGCGCGTCAGCCACAAGCGACGCAACGATCCGCTGATCGACGCTGTCCATCTGCAACGTTCCGCCCCTTGGAAGCAATAATCGCGGCTGTTATCGGCGTAACAGCCTACCTACCCTTGGTTTCCGTGACCCAGCATCGGATGCCTCGGAAGCGGACATACCTCATCTGCCCGCCTGAGCACTTCGCGGTGGAATACGCCATCAACCCGTGGATGGACACGGCCACGCCGGTCGACACCGAACTGGCCCTGAAGCAGTGGACCGGCCTGCGCGAGACGCTGCTCTCCCTCGGGCACGAGGTGCACGTCCTGCCGCCCGAGCCGGGCCTGCGCGACATGGTTTTCGCCGCCAACGGGGCATTCAGCGTCGACGGCACCGTCTACGGCGCCCGCTTCAAGCATCCGCAGCGTACGGCCGAGGCCGCCCTGCACCGGGAGTTCTACGATCGGCTCGGCTGGCGATACGTCGCGCCGAGCGAGACCAACGAGGGCGAGGGCGACTTCACCTACCTGCCCGAGGCGTACGGCGGACTCGTCCTGGCCGGCTACGGCTACCGGACCGACCCGGCCGCGCACGCCGAGGCACAGGAGGTGCTCGCCCGCCCGGTGGTGTCGCTGCATCTGACCGACCCGCGCTTCTACCACCTCGACACGGCGCTGGCCTCGATCGACGACAGCAACATCGCCTACTTCCCGACGGCGTTCTCGTCGGCCTCGCAGACGGTGCTGCGCCAGCTCTTCCCGGACGCGATCGTCGCCGCGGACGCGGACGCGCTGGCCTTCGGCCTCAACCTGGTCAGCGACGGGCGCAACGTGGTGCTGCCGGCCGAGGCGACCGGTCTGGCCGAGCAGCTGGCCGCCGCCGGCTACCGGCCGGTGCCGGTCGAACTCGCCGAGCTGAAGAAGGGCGGCGGCAGCATCAAGTGCTGCGTCGCCGAGCTGCGCCCCTGACCTCCCGGCGCCACCCCGTCCGGTGGCTCAGCCCAGCGTCGCCAGCTCGGTGATCAGCACGTTCGACAGCACCTGACCGTCGCGGCGCACCTCGCGCA
This sequence comes from Polymorphospora sp. NPDC051019, assembly GCF_040683055.1. Lineage (NCBI taxonomy): Bacteria > Bacillati > Actinomycetota > Actinomycetes > Micromonosporales > Micromonosporaceae > Polymorphospora > Polymorphospora sp. NPDC051019. Next base: position 234,817 of record NZ_JBFBCH010000007.1, read on the forward strand.
GATACCACATCTGCTGCGGGGTGCGCGGCTGGTTGAACTGCCACGGGCCGCGCGGGCTGTCGATCTGGCCGACCCGGCCCAGCGCCAGGTTGACCTGCTGCGGGTTCAGGTCGTCGCCGACCAGCCGGATCGCCTTGTCGAGCACCTGCGCCGCGTCGTACGACGCCATCGCGTAGGTGGTCGGCGACGACCCGTGGCTCTTGCGGTAGCTCGACGCGAACCGCCGGTTGGCGGCGTTGTTGATGTCGGCGGAGTAGTTCAGCGCGGTGAAGATGTTCTCCGCGTCCCTACCCAGCTCGTCCAGCACGGTGCCCTCGGTCAGGAAACCGGGCGCGTAGACGACCTTGCGGTAGCCCGCGGCCCGAAGCTGCTTGATGAACTCGACGGCCGCGTCGCCGGCGTAGAAGCAGAAAACCGCCTCCGGGTTCAGCGCCCGGAGCTGGGCGATGTCGGACGCGAAGAAGTCCCGGCCCGGGCTGGTGTTGAACGTGGTCCAGATGACCGGGGACGAGATGCGTGGGTCGGACGCCCCGAATCCCTCCCGGAACCCGGTGACCGCGTCCCGGCCGGCCGGATAGTCCGGCGCGATCATCGCCACCCGGCCGGCGCTGGACACCTGGTCGGCCACGTACGGCCCGAGGGCGCGGCCGGGTTCGTCGTTGACGTACGAGGTGCGCCAGATGTAGACGACGCCCTGCATGGTCGACGGGGAGGCGTCGGAGCCGATCAGGGGCACCCGGGCCTGCTCGACGACGTCCCTGATGCCGAGCATCACCGACGAGTTGGCCACCCCGGTCAGGGCGAGCACGTCCTGCTGGAGCAGCCCTTCGACCGCGGTCCGCCCGGCCTCCGGGGTCTCCCCCTCGTCGACGATCAGGAGTTCGGCCGGGTGGCCGCCGAGCCGCCGCCCGTTGAGGTCGAGGAAGAGCTGGAAGCCGTTGACGATCTCGTCGCCGATCGGCTTGTAGCCGCCGGTCTGCGGGGCCACCAGACCGATTTTGACCGGTACGTCGCTCACCGGATCGCCCGTCTCCGGGTCGCCGTCGGCGCCGCAAGCGGCGACAAACCCACCCGCGCCGAGCGCTGTGAGGAGTTTGAGTGCCTGCCGGCGATCGAGGTGCGACACGCGACTGCCTCCCGTTGGTCGTGGGCCTGCTCACGGCCCCTCCGGCGTTCTACCCCTCTCACGACGCTGCGTCAATGCAAGTTGATCGTCAGTGCAGGGTCAGCAACCCGGCTGTGACCTCGGGCCAGGCCGCGGAGGCCGGATCAATGAGCCCGAAATGTTCTACATCGGGCAGCTCGACGAGCGTGACCTCGGCGCCGCGCCCGGCCAGCGAGTCGACGTACCGGCGGCTGATCCCGACCGGCACCTGTACGTCCGCCAGACCATGGATGATCACGCACGGTGATCCGGGTACGGGTAGCGCCGGGGCGGACGGGTCCGCCAGCGCATACCGGTCGGGCACCTCGTCCGGGCCGCCGCCGAGCAGGTCGGCCACCGCGCCGCCGTCCAGGTCGAGCCGGTACGCCTCGGCCAGGTCCGCGACCGGGGCGAGAGCCACCACCCCGCGCAGCTCGGCGGCGGTCCGGGCGGCGTACCACAGGGCCAGGTGCCCGCCGGCCGAGTGACCGAGCAGGATCGGTGGCCCGCCGTCGGCGACCCCGAGTTCGGCGACCAGCCGGGGCAGGGCGTCGATGCCGGCCGCGACGTCGTCGAGGGTGGTGGGCCAGCCGCCGTCGGGCTGTCCGGTACGCCGGTACTCCAGCTGCGCGACCGGATAGCCCCGGCCGGCCAGGTCGGCGGCGAGGGGACCGGTATGGGTACGGTCGTACTCCGCCCGCCAGAACCCGCCGTGCACGACCACGACGAGCGGCCGGACCGGACCCGTCCCGCCCGGCAGTCGTACGTCGGCGATCTGGTCCGGGTGCCCGCCGTAGCGGACGGTCGCGTCCGGCGGCGGCGCGGGGCGGCTGAGTACGGAACGTGGATCACTGCTCATCCCCCCATGGTCCCCGTGATCAGGGAGTACGTCGCGCGTGTCGGCGGCGCGTCGGGTCTGCCAGCCCCTGATCACCAGGATCATGCACCAGTCCGACCCGCGCCCCGCCCCCCGTCGCCGCTGCGCGAAGATGGGGTGATGACCGAGCGGAGCGAGGGAATCAGCCGGCGCAGTCAGCAGTCGTGCGATCGTCGAGCGAAGCGAGGTGTCGCATGACCGATCGAAGCGAGGGAACCAGATGACCGAGGAGCCCCGTACCCCTGAGGAAATCGACGAGGCGGCCCGACCGGGCGCCGGTCGGCCCTCCACGGTTGTCGTGGTCGGACCGGACGGACGGCCGGTCGGCACCGTCGAGGCCGACGGCGACGGCGACGGCGAGGAGGACCCGGGTCGTCTGATCGAGCAGCCGGCCAAGGTGATGCGGGTCGGCAGCATGATCAAGCAGCTGCTGGAGGAGGTCCGCGCCGCGCCGCTGGACGAGGCCAGCCGGCACCGGCTGCGCGAGATCCACCAGCGGTCGATCGCCGAACTCAAGGACGGCCTGGCCCCTGAGTTGCGCGAGGAACTGGACCGGCTGTCGTTGCCGTTCGAGCAGGGTGCCACCCCGAGCGAGGGTGAGTTGCGGGTGGCCCAGGCCCAGCTCGTCGGCTGGTTGGAAGGGCTCTTCCACGGCATCCAGGCGACGCTGGTGGCCCAGCAGATGGCGGCCCGCCTTCAGCTGGAGCAGATGCGCCAGGGCGGGCGGGCGGCGCTGCCGGTCGGCCCGGGCGGTGCGCAGATGATGCCGGGGATGCCCGGTGCCCCGGGGGCCGACAACGGCCACAGCACCGGCCAGTACCTGTAACACGTTGCGACCGCCGCCGGCCCGCGCCGGCGGCGGTCAGTCACGGTCCGCGTCGGCGAGCAACCTCTCCAGGTACGCGGCCACGCCGTCCTCTTCGTGTGACAGCGTCACCCGGTCGGCGATCTCGCGTACGGCCGGGTGGGCGTTGGCCACCGCGACCGCCGTGCCGGCCCAGGTGAGCATCGGTACGTCGTTGGGCATGTCGCCGAAGGCGACCACCTCGTCGGCGGTCACCCCGTACCGGGTGCACAGCCACGCCAGCCCGGCCGCCTTCGTCACCCCGGCCGCCGAGATCTCGACCAGCCCCGACCGCGACGAGTGGGTGGCCTCGGCCACCCCGGCGAGCGCGCCCGCGACGAGCCTGACGAAGGCGTCCGGGTCCTGGTGGGCGGTGGCCCGGGCGAGCAGCTTGACCGCGGGGGCGGTCAGCAGGTCGTCGGGCAGGTCGACGAGGCGGATCGAGGGGTCGCCGTCCTCCCAGAGCGTCGGCCAGGCCGCCTCGTGGAGCATCCGCCGGCCGTCTTCGATCTCGACCGCGAACATCACGTCGGGAATCTCGGCCCGCAGCCGCCGGACCACCTCGGCCAGCAGGTCGGGGGCGAGCGGGTCGGCGCGCAGGATCTCGTCGCCGACGGGGTCGTAGACCACCGCGCCGTTCGCGCAGACGGCTGGCAGCGGCGCCTTGAGCTGCTCGAAGACTCCGGCCAGCCAGCGGACCGGGCGGCCGGTGACCGCGACGACGTGGGTGCCTGCCGCCGACATCCGCTCCAGCGTCGCGGCGGTACGGGCGCTGACCGTGCGGTCCGCGCGCAGTAGCGTGCCGTCGAGGTCGGTTGCGATCAGTCGGGGCAGTGTTCCCATCAACGGGACAGTAGTCGATCGAGGTAGACCGCCACCCCGTCGTCGTCGTTGCGCAGCGCGATCTCGTCGGCGGCCCGCCGTACGGTCGGGTGGGCGTTGGAGACCGCGACCCGTCCCCAGCCGGCCCACTCGAACATCGGCAGGTCGTTGGGCATGTCGCCGAAGACCAGCACCTCGGCCGGGTCGACGCCGAGCGCCCCGGCGACCACCGACAGGCCGCTGGCCTTGTCGACCCCGGGCGGCAGGATCTCGATGAAGCCCAGCCCGGCCTGGGTCACCGTGGCATGGGTCACCGGGATGATCCGCCGGGCGGCGTCGAGCAGGGCGTCGACGTCGTGGTCGGCGGTACGCGCGAACGCCTTGATCACGTCGACGGACAGGCACTCCGCCCGGCTGCGGGCCTGGAACCGCTCCGGGTAGGGCCACGACGGGTCGAAGTCGCCCCACAGCGGCTCTTCGTGCCCGTCGAGCGCCTCGACCATCACGGTCAGCGGGCCGACCGCGTCTTCCAGGGCGTTCAGCAGTTCGGTGAGCACGGCCGCGCTGAGCCGCTCGTCGCGGAGCACGACCGGGTTGGTCGGGTCGACCTGGTCGACGACCCGGCCGCCGCCGGCCATCACCAGGTAGTCGGCGGCGCGGATGTCGTTGCGGGTCAGTTCGGTCAGCCGCGGACCGCGTCCGGTCGCCCCGACGATCGGGATGCCGGCGGCGCGTACCCGGTCGAGGACCTCGTGGGTGTAGGCGGACACCGTCTCGTCGCTGCGGACGAGCGTTCCGTCGAGGTCGGTGGCGATCAGCTTCGGCAGCCCAGGTCGCGGCATGGCTCCTCCTTCACCGCCGGGGCGGGCCTGGACCGGCCCTTCGCAGGCGTGGCTCCGGGGCGGATCCGTCCTGCGACGGCGGGGCAGCAACCGTACCTCGCGCTCCGCGACGCAGCCATGACTTCCTGGCGAAGTACGGATCAACTGCGCACGTCACCGAGGTTCCAGTACGTCCTTTCCGCCCAGGTACGGCTGGAGCGCCTTGGGGACCCGCACCGAGCCGTCCGGCTGCTGGTGGTTCTCCAGGATCGGGATGAGCCAGCGGGTGGTGGCCAGGGTGCCGTTGAGCGTCGCCGCCATCTGCGGGCGACCGTCCTCGTCGCGATAGCGGATGTTGAGCCGCCGGGCCTGGAAGGTGGTGCAGTTCGAGGTCGAGGTGACCTCGCGGTAGCGGCCCTGCGACGGCACCCACGCCTCGCAGTCGTATTTGCGGGCCGCGCTGCTGCCCAGGTCGCCCGCTGCGACGTCGATGACCCGGTAGGGCACCTCGACCTTGGCCAGCATCTCCTCCTCCCACGCCAGCAGGCGCAGGTGTTCGGTGGCGGCCTCCTCCGGCCGGCAGTAGGAGAACATCTCGACCTTGTCGAACTGGTGCACCCGCAGGATGCCGCGCACGTCCTTGCCGTACGACCCGGCCTCGCGGCGGAAGCACGACGACCAGCCGGCGTAGCGCGCCGGCTCGTCGAGCGACAGGATCTCGCCCGAGTGGTAGGCGGCCAGCGGCACCTCGCTGGTGCCGACCAGGAAGAGATCGTCGGCCTCCAGCCGGTAGACCTCGCTGGCGTGGGCGCCGAGGAACCCGGTCCCCTCCATCGACTCCGGCTTGACCAGCACCGGCGGGATCGCCGGGGTGAAGCCGTATTCGACCGACTGGGCGATCGCGAGCTGGAGCAGGCCGAGTTGGAGCAGCGCACCGACCCCGGTCAGGTAGTAGAACCGGCTGCCCGACACCTTGGCGCCGCGTTCGACGTCGATGGCGCGCAGCGCCTCGCCCAGTTCGAGGTGGTCGCGTGGATTCTCCAGTTGCGGCCGCTCGCCGACCTCACGCAGCACGACGAAGTCGTCCTCGCCGCCCGCCGGCGCGCCCTCCTGCACGATGTTGGGGATGGCCAGGTGTGCCCGGCGCAGCTCCTGCTCGGCCTGGCCGGCGGCGGCCTCGGCCGCCTTCACCTCGGCCGAAAGCTCCTTGGTACGCGCCAGCAGCGCGGTCTTCTCGTCACCGCTGGCCTTCGGCATCTGCTTGCCGAGCTGCTTCTGCTCGGCGCGTAGCGCCTCGAACCGCTGCACGGCGGCCCGGCGCTCCTCGTCGGCGCGCAGCAGCTCGTCGACCGCCGACTCGGACTCACCGCGAATCCGCTGGCTGGCTCGTACGGCATCGGGGTCGTCGCGAAGCAGGCGCAGATCAATCACGGGTGCTGAGCCTACCGGTGTCCGCCGACGTACTCACGGGGATATGTCCGTGGCGCGGGTGGACGCCGGCGCCCGCCCACCGGTACGCCCGCGCCGGTCGACGCCGGCGGCACCGGTCAGCGGGGGTCGCCCCGGTCCGGGCGGATGAACGGCGCGGCCGGGGTGACCGTTACGTCGATCATGGATCCGTCGGGATCGGTCGGCTCGGGCGACCGCCGTGGCCGGCGCCAGGGCCAGTCTCCGGCCGGGCCGGGGTTGCCCGGACCGGGTTCTGCCGGGCCGGGGTCGCCCGGATCGGTGGGGTCGGTCGCGGCCGGACCGGTGCCGGGGCCCTGCCCGGCCGGGGCGAAGCGCGCGGCGGCGGGTGCCAGCCGCCCGATCAGGTAGAGGGTGAGCAGCAGCCCGATGGTGCCGACGAACGCCATCACCAGCCCGCGACCCTGGTCGACGTCGATGGAGCCCTGCGGCGCGAAGTAGGAGCGGTCCACGGCCTGCTCGCCCACTGTCGTGGCGGCGACCAGGACGGCGATGGTGGTGCCGCCGGCGGCGAGGCCGACGACCCGGGCGTTGTGGCGTACCGCGGCGTCGCCGAAGAGGGCCAGCGCGGTGCAGCCGACGACCACGAAGACACCCAGCAGGTATCCGGCTCCGATCGCGTCCATCCGGACCAGTCCGGCGGTGAGAACCAGGGGTTCGCTGCCGATCCCGCCGATGTCCAGGGTGGCGATCACCCATTCGCCGGCGAACGAGGCGAAGACGGCCAGCAGGCTCAACCCGCCGACGACGGGGGCGAGCCGGCGGTCCCGCCCGACGGCGGCGAGCAGTCGGCCGGCCCGGCTACCGCCGGCCGGTTCGTCGTCTCCCCACTGCGCGACTGCGGGGTGACCGTCGGCGGGCGGCGTCGGGGGATCCTGGGACATGCGTTCGCCTTCCCGCGTCGGCGCGGTGCTTCGTCCGCATCGTCGCATCACCGGATCGTTTGGGCTAGCGTCGTCTTCATGCCTATTCGCACCGCAGCCGCCCGCTGGCAGGGGAATCTCACCGAAGGTTCCGGAACCATCCGCACTGGTAAGGGCGGCTACGAAGGGAACTATTCTTTCAAATCCCGCTTCGAGGAGGGAGAGGGCACCAACCCCGAGGAGCTGATCGGCGCCGCGCACGCCGGCTGCTTCTCGATGGCCTTCTCCAAGGGGCTGGCCGACGCCGGGCACACCCCGACCTCGGTGGAGACCACCGCGAAGGTCCACTTCGACAAGACCGAGGCCGGGATGACCGTCACCCGCATCGACCTGGAGACGGTCGGCGACGTGCCGGGAATCGACGAGGCCGAGTTCGCCAAGCTGGCCGAGGCGGCGAAGGCCAACTGCCCGATCTCCCGCCTGCTCTCGCCGGGCGCCGAGATCACCCTGTCCGCGCGTCTTTCCTGACCGGCTCTCCCGGTGGTCGGGGCGGCTACCTGATCACCGGGAGCACACGGCCGTGGCCGGCCGGGCAGAATGGGTTCGTGCCGGTCGAGATGAACCGCGAGCGTTTCGAGGAGCTGGTTGCCGAAGCCCTCGACGAAGTGCCCGAGGAACTGCTCGGTCTGATGAACAACGTCGTCATCCTCGTCGAGGACGACACGCCGCCGGGCGAGCCCGAGCTGCTGGGGCTGTACGAGGGCCACGCGCTGACCACCCGCGGCTGGGACTACGGCGGCGTACTGCCGGACCGGATCACCATCTACCGCAACCCCATCCTGCGGATCTGCGACAACGACGACGACGTCGTCGAAGAGGTCGCGGTGACCGTCGTACACGAGATCGCCCACCACTTCGGCATCGACGACGATCGGCTGCACGAACTCGGCTGGGGCTGAGCCGCCCCCGCCGAGCCGGTGCTTGCCAGCGCTGCCTAGGCTCGGCTCAGAAATCCCTGACCAGGAGGAACCCTCATGCGCAGCGCGCTGTTCTCCGCGGAAAACCTGGAAAAGGCGTCGGGCCAGCCCGGCATGAGCCTGCAGAACCACAAGATGCTCAAGGTGTCGCTGAACGGCGAGGTGATGGCCCGCACCGGCGCGATGGTCGCCTACCAGGGGCAGGTCGAGTTCAAGGCCCTCGGATCCGGTGGCGTCGCCAAGTTCTTCAAGCAGAAGCTCACCGGCGAGGGTGTGCCGCTGATGAAGCTGACCGGGCGTGGCGAGGTCTACCTCGCCGACCTGGCGTCGGACATCCACCTGATCGACCTCGAGCCCGGCGACGCCTTGTCGATCAACGGTTCCAGCGTGCTCGCCTTCGACTCGACCCTGTCGTACGACATCAAGATGGTCAGCGGCATGGGGATGCTCTCCTCCGCCGGGCTGTTCAACTGCGTCTTCACCGGACACGGCCGGATCGCGGTGACCACCAAGGGCACCCCGCTGGTGCTCAACGTCGCCCCCAACCAGCCCACGTTCGTCGACCCGCAGGCAGCGGTCTGCTGGTCGGCGAGCCTCCAGACCGGCTTCCACCGGGCCGACCAGACCGGCCTCGGCGGCAACCTGATCGGCCGCACCACCGGTGAGGCGTTCACGATGAGCTTCGCCGGTCAGGGCTTCGTGATCGTGCAGCCGTCGGAGGAGGCGCCGGTCCGGGGTGCCGGCCAGCAGTCCGGCAGCGGCATCTTCGGCTGACGGGCGCCCCTTCCCGCCGCCGTGGTTCAGGTCAGCTCGCCCGACCGCAGTCGGGCGAGCCAGGCCGCGGCGTCGGCATAGTCGGTGTCGGACTGACCGGCCGGCGCCGGGACCGGCCGCTCGTCCGTAGTCGTCGGAAAGCGGTGCCGGGGGTACGACCCGAGGAAGCGCACCTCGGCGCAGATCCGGCGCAGTCCCTGCAACGCCTCGCCGAACCGGTCCTCGGCGACGTGTCCGGTGCAGTCGAGGAAGAACGCGTAGCGGCCGAGGGCCTCACCGGTCGGCCGGGATTCGATCCGGGTCAGGTTGACCCCGCGTACGGCCAGTTCCATCAGCACCGCGAGCAGTGCGCCCACCCGGTCGTGGGCGATGTAGACGGCCAGTGAGGTCACGTCGTCGCCGGTCGGCGGCGGTGGCGGGCCGGGCCGGGAGACGAGCACGAACCGGGTCACCGCGTCGCTGTGGTCGGCGATCTTGTCGGCGAGCACGACCAGCCGGTGCCCGGCGGCTCCGATCGGCGCGCAGATCGCCGCGTCGTAGGAGCCGTCGGCGGCACCCGCGGCGGCGGCCCCGTTCGACAGCACGTCGACGACCTGCGCGTCGGGCAGGTGGTCGTGCAGCCAGCCCCGGCACTGCGTCGACGCCTGCGGGTGCGCGGCGACGGCGCGTACCCCGTCGAGGTGCACGCCCGTCCGCGCGGCCAGGACGAACTCGACCGGCAGCACCACCTCGCGGGTGATCATCAACGGGGTGCCGCCGGTGAGTTCGTCGAACGTCACGCCGACGGCGCCGCCGATGGAGTTCTCCAGCGGCACGAGCGCCGCGTCGGCGTCCCCGGCGCGTACGGCGTCGAGCGCCTCGGGCACGCTGCGGGCCGGCGTACGGTCACCGCGCTCGGCGGCCGGGATGGTGCGGAGGGCCTGCTCGGCGAAGGTGCCCTGCGGGCCCAGGTAGACGAAACGGGTCGGTGGTGTTCCCGGCATGGGCCCAGCCTACGCACCCCTCGGTGGCGACAGTCACGCGTCGCAGGCCAGGGTGCGGATCCCGGCCGGCGCGGTCGCCCGGATCCGGGCGTTGCAGACGTTGCTGCCGGCCGTGACCAGGATCAGGCTGGCCGCCCGCCCGGTGGAGACGACCTGCATCGCCGAGCTGCCCCGGCCCGGGACGTTCACCTCCACCACCGTGTACTGCCAGGTGTCGGCGCACACGGGTTCACGCACCACCCGTACGGTGGCGTCGGAGCGCAGCAGTCCGGGGGACCGGCGCAGCAGGTCGGTCACCTGGGCGCCGGACGGGTTGCCGGCACAGCTCACCGCCACGTATCCGCCGTAGCTCGGCGACGGGGTGCCGCCGGGCACGGGGGTGATTCCGGGAGTGGGGCGGGTGGTCGACTCGGTCGGCGGTCGGCCTGCGTCGGCACCCGGCCGGCCGCTCGGACCGCTGGAACCGCTCGCGGACGGCACCGGTACGCCCGGCCGGGGCCGCAGCTCCGGCGGTGTGCCGCAGCCAGCCAGCAGCACGGCGCCGGCCAGCACGCAGGCTGAAGCGGCGGCGAGGCGCGGCACGCGGGGCACGGACCGGTTCCTTGGCATAGGCGAACGTCATTGTATGTGGTGGCGGGGGCAGGGTGGAGCCCCATGGTAGGCGGTGCGTGCTCGCGCCGGGAAGATCAGGTTGTGATCCGGTGGCCGGTGTGGGTGAGCGTGGCCAGCGCCTCGGTGAGCCGTACGGACGGCACCAGCAGGTAGTCGGTGTCGTACGTCGAGAAGGCGAGGATGTTGACCCGGGCGTCGGCCAGCGGGGTGACCAGGGAGGCGAGGATGCCGGTCAGCGCGAGGTCGAGCGGGCCGACGACCCGGAAGCAACGCCACGGGGTTTCGGCGGTCGCCTCGACCGGCACCAGGTCGGACCGGCAGATGATGGAGACCTCGTCGGCGGTCCAGGTCACCGAGACGACGCCGCCGTCCGGGCCGCCGACCAGATTGGCGGGCAGCGGGGAGCCGGCCGGCAGTCGACACACCGCGTATTCGTCCGGTAGCAGGTCGAGGTCCAGCATGGTGGGAACACTACGGTTCACCGGGCCCGCTCCCAACCGTGTGGCGATGCGTTGATCGCCACACTCACCGGGCCCGGCGCCCGCGGGGTGGGCACCGGTCAGACCGGCGAGAAGAAGGTGAGCGAGCCGGCGACCGTCCCGTCGACCGACAACGGGGTGGCGATCGCGTCGACGGTGGCGACGTTTTCGGCGGAGCTGTCGGACTGCACGCGCAGCAGGCCCCGGGCCAGCCGGCCGGACGTCAGCGCGAGCAGCGGGGGAATCTTGTCGATCTCGGTCTCGGTCAGTTCGCCCCGGGCCGCGGTGAAGTCGACCAGCCGCAGCTTGCCGTCGAGCAGCGCGAGCCCGACCGTCTCGGCGGGCGTGCCCAGCCCGAGCAGATCACAGCACGAACTGGAGACGGCGGTGATGGTGGTCTGCCGGTCGATGACCAGGCAGGGCTCCGCCGCGTGTGACACCGTCGCCAACCAGAGTTGCAGGCTGTCGCCGACCGCCGGCTCCGCCGGTGTGCGACTGGATGGCGCCAACGCCTCGGTCAGCTCAAGCTCGACGTGTGCCACCGCGCCTCCCATGCACCTTGCCGGATCACCTCGCCGGATCCGCCGTCGGGGCGGATCCGCGGAGTCAACCGACCCGCAACGTTAGTCGATCGCCACACTCCCGCCGACCCGTGCCTGCCCGGAGCGACCGCGGCGGGGGAGGGCACCTTGGTGCCGCGGGCAGGCCAGTGCTTCGAGGGTGGTCGATGGGCGCGGGTGGTGTTGGGAGCAGACGTTACCGGCGCGCCGCGCTCTTGTCAGCGGCCGTTCGGCCGTCCTCGTACCACCGGTAGTCGGCGGCGGAACGGTAGGGCGCGTTCAACCAGGTCGATGGGTGTCGGGCGACCGCGGAGAGCTTCTCGGCCGTCGTCGCGCTGATCCGGCTGCCGCCGGCGACCAGCAGGCGGTCGAGTTCGCGGTGGGTGGCCACCAGGCAGTCCTTCGGCAGGCCGTAGACGCTGATGACGCCGGAGCCGACGAAGGTCAGCACCGGGGTGACCGGGATGGTGTGCCCGGTCGCGGCGGACATGGCCTTGCTGGCCCGCTTCGCGTCCCGGCGGGCCTGGCCGACGTAGGTCGGTCGCTTGCCGTTGATCTGCACCACGTCGCCCGCGACCATCACCCGGGAGCGGCCGTGATCGGCGATGGTGACCGCGAACAGCCCGCTCGGGCCGATCGCGAGGAAGCCCGCCCGGTCGTCGCCGGCGCGGCCGGTGTCGAAGATCTGGGTCTCGGGGGAGTCGGTCCGCGGCCAGTCCACCACGTGCCACGACGGCCCGAGGTGGTCCAGCCGGTTCAGCGCGCGGGCGCCGGCGGCTTCGACGCGACGGGCGTCCCGCTCGGCACGGCGGCGGCGGGCCCATTCGAGTGCGGTGGGGCGGACGGCGGCCAGCCCTCCCGGCGACGAGGGTGGCGACTTCTCGCTATTGGTGGGCAGAGCCCGCTGGCGAGGAACGGCTCGCTGGACTGGTGCACCCGAACGCGCAGGAAAGACAGTCATCTCTTCTCGACCTCCGGCAAAAGGTCCTCTGAGTTGTGATACCACTACCCTACGTGGTGACACCGCCTGTCGGGCAAGGTGCAAAACCGGAGTGAGTAAGGATGAATGCCTCATTCACTCCACGCCTCTTTTGCCAGATGGTGCCAACGCAAGGTCCTACGCTGCCATTGTGACCCATTACGTCGACAGTGAGGTCGGACGGCTGAGCACCGTCCTGTTGCACCGGCCCGGCCGAGAACTCGCCCGGCTGACCCCACGAAACAACGATGACCTGCTGTTTGATGCCATCCCGTGGGTTGGTCGCGCCCAAGAGGAGCACGACATCTTCGCGGCGGCCCTTCGCGACCGCGGCGTAGAAGTGCTCTATGTCGCAGATTTGCTTGCTGAGACACTGGCCGTGCCGGCGGCCCGATCTGAGCTGACCGAGATGATACTCGCCGACCGCAGGCTAGGCGATACCCTGAGTCGAAGAGTTTCCGACCATCTCGCATACCTCGATCCCGCCGGACTGGCCGACATCCTCATCGCCGGACTCGCCCGGCACGAGCTGCGGACCAGCTGGGACCGACCGGGCGGCCTCGTCCACACCCTGATGGACGAACACGACTTCGTGATCGACCCGCTCCCCAACCTGCTGTTCACCCGCGACTCGTCGGTCTGGATCCGCGACCACGCCGCGGTGACCAGCCTGGCCATGCCGGCCCGGCGCCGGGAGACCACCCTGCTCGACGCCATCTACCGGCACCACCCGCGATTCGGCGGGACCCGGTTCGCGTACGGGCCGGACCTCGAACCGCTCGAAGGCGGCGACCTGCTGCTCCTCGGTCCCGGCGTGATCGCCATCGGCACCGGCGAGCGGACCACGCCCGCCGGCGCCGAACGGCTGGCCCGCCGGGTCTTCGGTGCCGGCCTGGCGCACACCATCCTGGTCGTGCCGATCGCGCAGGAGCGGGCCACCATGCACCTCGACACGGTCTGCACGATGGTCGACGTCGATGCCGTCCTGATGTATCCCAACATCGCCGACACCCTGCTCGCCTACACGGTGATCTCCGGGCCGGACGGCGAGCCACAGGTGGACGGCCCGGCACCCTTCCTACGGGCCGCCGCCGACGCCATGGACATCGACACCCTGCGCGTGATCGACACCGGGCTCGACCCGGTCACCGCCGAACGCGAGCAGTGGGACGACGGCAACAACACCCTGGCGATCGCCGCCCGGCTGTGCGTGGCGTACGAGCGCAACATCGAAACCAACGCGCAGCTCGAACGGGCCGGAATCGAGGTCATCCGGATCCCCGGCTCGGAGCTGGGCTCCGGCCGGGGTGGTCCGCGATGCATGTCCTGCCCGATCGTCCGCTCACCGCTCGCCCTGCCGGCCGTCGCCGCCGGGTGAGCGGCCGGGCTCGCGCCGGGTGAGCGGCTGGGCTCGCGCCGGGTGAGCGGCCGGGCTCAGCGCAGGGTGAGCTGGCGACCGAGCAGTCCCTGCCGGGCCCGTCGCGCCGCCGCGTCCAGCGGTTCGGTGTCGGCGAGTGCCTCCGCGTACCGCTTCGCGAACTCGGCCAGCGGCGCCTCCCACTCGGCGGCCTCGGGCACGCCGGGGATGTCCCACACCGGCACGAGCAGGCCGTGTGCCCGGAACATCCCGGCGAACTTCGTCCCGTCGCCGAGTAGCAGCTCACCCGCCGCGGCGAGCCGCGACAGCGCCGCCAACGCGGCATCCTCCTGGTCCGGCAGCACCCAACGGACGTGCCCCTTGTCCGGCACCCGGCACCAGTACGCGGCCGGTGCGGCCGCGAGCCGTACGGTCGGGTAGATCGAGGCGTTCGCCCGCTCCAGGGATGCCTTGACGTTCGAGTCGTCGGCCGCGTCTTCGTCGAGCCAGAACTCGAAACCGTCGTGCATCGTCACGTCGAGCGGACCGTCGACGAGGACGTCCTGCAACCGTGGACCCTCACCGGGCAGGGCGGGCACCGACACGGTGCCACCGGGCGCGGTCTGCAGCGCGCACAGGATCGCCACGGCCAGGTCTCGGGAGACGTCGCCGGACTGCACGTGGCGCTGGAGGCCGATGAAGATCCGGCCGTCGGGCTTGGTCATCGCGGGCCAGGCCATCGGCAGCACCGTGGCCAGCGTGACCGGGCGGTCACCGAAGCGCTCCACCAGGTCGGGGGCGAGCGTCAGCGGAGCCGACGCCGCGGGCACCAGCTCCCGCAGGGCGATCCACTCGGCCTCGTCGGCGAGGCCCTCGAACGGTCGGGGGACGAAGATGTCACGTACCTTTTCGCGCTTCGGCGCTTGGTCGGCGGACCGGGGGTTCTTTCGACGCTTACTCACGGCGAAACAGCCTAGGCCCCGGCGGCGTCCCGTGGGACGCGTACCGGGTAAATGGCCGCCGCTACGACAGCTCCGCCCACACGCTCTGCCCCAGCCCGTCGCGCTCCACACCCCAGCGGCCGGACAGCGCCGCCACGATGCACAGGCCACGGCCGTCGAGCGACTCCGGGCCGACCGTACGCAGCGTCGGCGGTGCCTGCGCGCCGCCGTCGGTGACCCGTACCTCGACGATGTCGGCGTCGACCCCGGGCCGCAGCCGCCACGACACCCGGACGACCCCGCCCGGCAGTGGGTCGGCGTGCCGTACGGCGTTTCCGACCAACTCGGCGACCACGGCGACGGCATCGGAGAGCAGCTCCGGCGGTACGACGTCGGAGAGTTCCGCCGCGAGCCGGTGCCGGGCGATGCGGGCTCCCCCGGTGTGGTGAGGGACGACCACGCACCAGGATCGTTCGGCCAACGCCATGGACACGATCGTGCCTCCTCGGACATTCCGGCGGCGGGCCGCGCCGTCTCATCCGCGGGGCAGCCGCACCTCTGCGACCGTACCGCCCCCGTCGCGCGGACGCAGGGAGACCCAGCCGTTCTGTCGCTCGACGATCCGCCGTACCAGGAAGAGTCCGAGACCGGCGCCGGGGTAACGCCGCCGGTCGCCCGATTCGCCCTGCCAGAAGCGGTCGAACGCGCGCTCCACGTGATCGGGACGTACCCCGATGCCGCGGTCGCTAACCCGGAACACGACGGTCCGTCGGTCGGCCTCGGCGGTCAGCTCGATCAGGGTGTCGGGTGGCGAGTACTTGTCGGCGTTGGTCGCCAGTTCGGTGAGCACCGTGGCCAGGCTGGCCCGGTCGCCGAACGCCTTGGGCAGGTCACCGGGCAGGTCGACGACCAGCCGTCGGCGCAGGTCCGCCGGCAGGTCCAGGGCCGCCGCCCGCAGCGCCTCGACCAGGTCGAACGGTACGGGCGGGGCGTCGCCGACCGGGCCGATGTCGTCGGCCGCCGACAGGAGCCGGTCGAGCAGGCGGGCCAACTCGTCGGCACGCTGCCCGATGACCCGGGCCGCCTGCCTGCGGTCGGGGTCGGTCAGCGAGTCCCAGTGGTTGCACAGCGTGTCGGCGTACCCCTTGATGACGGTGACCGGAGTTCGCAGCTCGTGGCTGGTGACCGCGACGAACAGGTCGTGGTCGCGCCGGTGCTGGTCGGTGATGTCGCGGAACGTCACCACCCGCGACGAGATCGCGCCGGGCAGGTCGCCGGAGGTGATCGTCAACCACCGACCGTCCGGCAGCTTGTGGTCGACCACCTGCCCTGCCGGCGGCAGCGGGAACGGTGCCGGGCGGTTGAGGATCTGCGCCGCCGGATGCCCGGTCACCTGCTCGGCCGCCGGGTTCCACAGCCGGACGTAGCCGTCCCGGTCGACGATCGCCAGGCCGTCGGCGAGCGCCGCCACCACCGGGCCGTCACCGTGGATCGGCAGCCCGGCCTGGTCGCCGTACATGTGGGCGGCGCAGGCGGCGAGGTAGGCGAGCAGGGCGTGGTGCTCGGCGGAGTCGGCCGGATCGCCGTACGCGTGCCGGGTGCGGCCGGCGGGCGGGTCGGCGTAGTAGGCGTGGAGGCTGCCGACCACCAGTCCGCCGACCTCGGCCCGGGCCGAGATCACCCGGTGCAGCCCGTGCCCGGCGAGCTGGTGCGCCAGGTCACCGGGGAGTTCGCCGATCAGGGCCTCGTCGGTGCGAGGGCCGTGCATCAGCCGCGCCGCCGCCGGACCGGTGCGGTCGACCGGCCGGCCGAGCGCCCAACCGACCCCGCCGGTGGCCGCGATGATCCGTCCGCTGTCCGGCCGGTATTCCACGAACGCCATGCCGCCCGCGCCGAGGGCACGCTCGGCGACCCGGAGCAGGTGGGTGAGGACGGGAATCCCTGCCTCGCCGGAGTTGGTCATCTCGATGACGACGGTCTGGCCGGCGATCAGAGCGGCGTAGTCGGGGCGCTCCGGCATGCCCCGAGTCTGCCAACTCCCGCGTGTTTTGGGCAGTCCTGGCACTCAACGTCCGAGCCGCTGGAGGACCAGAGCCGGCCGATCGGTGATGATCCCGTCCACCCCGTGGCCGATTACCAGGTCGAGGTCGTCCGGCTCGTTCACCGTCCACACGAAGACCCGGTTGCCGGCGGCCCGCAGCTTCGGTACGAGCTGCGGCCGGGCCCGGACCAGGCCGATGCCCGGCCCGGCGATCCGGGCGCCGAACGGCAGCCGGCCGACCCGCAACCCGGGCGGCAGCATCTCCAGCAGCAGCGCCGTCGGCAGTCCCGGCGCGAGTTCGCGCATCCGCCGGACGGCCAGCGGCGAGAACGACATCACGGTGACCTGGACCGGATGGTCCGGGGCGGGGTCGAGCAGTCCCCGGGCCCGCAGTGTCGCCACCAGGGTGCGTTCGACGGTCGCGCCCCGCCGGGACGGGTGTTTGGTCTCGATCAGCAGTCGCACCGGGCGTCCGGCGTCGTGTAACGCGTCGAGCAGCCGGTCGAGGGTGAGCAGCCGGGTCCGGGACGGGTCGGCGGGTATGTCCGTGACCCGGTCGTCGGAGAGCGCGGCGGTGTGCCAGGAGCCGAAGTCCAGTTCGTCGAGTTCGGCGAGCGTACGGGCACTGACCCGGCCGGTGCCGTTGCTGGTGCGGTCCAGCCGCCGGTCGTGCACGCAGACGAGGTGCCCGTCGCGGGTGAGCCGTACGTCGCACTCGACCCCGTCGGCACCCTCTTCGATCGCGCGCAGGTAGGCCGCGAGGGTGTGCTCCGGCAGCAGCGCCGAGGAGCCCCGGTGGGCGAAGACCAGCGGTCCGTTCACAGCACGCGGGCCGGCTGCCCGTCCGTGCTGACGACCGGGCGGCCGGCGGCGGCCCAGTCGTGCATGCCGCCCGCGACGTTGCGTACGTTGTCCCACCCGTTGCTCATCAGATAGCCGACGACCTGGCCCGACCGCCCGCCGGAGCGGCAGATCACGACCACGTCGCCTTCGGTGGGCACCTCGGAGAGCCGGGCCGGGATCTCCATCATCGGGATGTGGTGGGCCCCGGGCGCGTGCCCGGCCGACCACTCGTCGGGCTCGCGTACGTCGAGCACGTAGGCGTCGTCGGCGATCTGGGGCACGCTCACGGAGGGGATCTGGCGTCCGAACACGGCTACCAAGCTTAGGGCGTGCTCCTTCGACGTGCCGCCGGCCGGTCCTACAGCCGATTCACCCAGTTCGGATTGCGGGTCGTCCAGTCCCGCATCCCGGCCTGCCGCAGGGCGCCGAAGAGGGAGTCGGCGGCCGGGTCGAGCATCGAGTACGACGATCCGGCCACGTCCTGCGCGTGCGCCGGCATCTGCACCCCGAGCAGCGTCTCCGGGCGCAGGCCGCGCAACGCGAACGCCAGGTCCTCGACCGGTACCCCGCCGGTGTCGACCGTGAACGAGGCGCCGACCGCCCGGATGAGCTGGTCGAGCTTGACGGGCTGGGTGACCAGGCCGCCCAGGTCGACCTTCTGCAGTATCGCCTTCAGCAGTTGCTGCTGGTGGCGCTGCCGGTCGTAGTCCCCGTTCGGCAGGTCGTAGCGCTGGCGTACGTAGTCGAGGGCCCGCGCGCCGTCCATCTGCTGGCAGCCGGTGGTGAACAGGTGGCCGGTGTGGATCGACCGCACCTCGCTGTCGACGCACATCTCGACCCCGCCGATCAGGTCGATGACCCGGCGGAACCCGGAGAAGTCGAGGATGGCGGCACCGTCGAACCGGACGCCGGTGAACAGGGTGACCGTGGCCGAGAGCAGTTTGGCCCCGCTGGCGCCGGCGTTGCCGAACTGGAAGGCGGCGTTGATCCGGTCGGTGCCGCCGGAGTAGCCGGCGGCCGGGTCGGCCGGGATCTGGACGAGCAGGTCGCGGGGGACCGAGACGAGGTAGGCCCGGTCCAGCCCGGCCGGGACGTGGACGATGAGGATCGAGTCGGCGCGCTGGCCGGCATCCGGGTTGGAGGCGCGCAGGTCGGAGCCGATGAGCAGGTAGTTGAGCGGGCCGGTGACGCCATTCCGGTCGCCCCGGGCGTCGGGGGCGAGGAGCTGGTCGGTCGTCACCGAGCCGCCGTACCGGTCGGTGAGGCTGCGCAGCCCGGTCAGTCCCGCCGCGGCGACGACCAGCAGCACCAGGCCCAGGGTGATCAGGGCGCGGGTCCAGCGTGGGGCGGGCGGCCGGGGCGCTTCCGCGTCGTCCCGGGGCCGTACGGCCAGCGCGCCGCCCCGCTCGGTGCCGGTCGGGCGGTTCCGGTCCGGGTCCGCCCGTTCGGATCTGGACGTGACGCCTCCCTACGCACGGCGTGAACCCTTCTCACGTCAGCGTAGGGATGACTTGCCCGAGTTGATGGTGTTTTGCCGACCTTGGGTGGTGCTACGACTTGTTGTTCGCCATCACGGTCGGGTTGTTCATGACGAACTCGGCGAGCCGGTCGTTCTTGACCGCCTCGAACATCTCGAGACTGATCGGCTGGAGCGCCTCGCGGCCGGAGTTGTTGCCGTTGAAGGTGCCGCCGTTGGTGCGCAGCATCACCATGTCGTTGGCCGCGACGCCCCGCAGGGTGAAGACGAAGTCGGCGACCGGCGTGCCGGCGGTGTCCAGGACGAACGCCTCACCGGCCGCCTTCATCAACTCGTTGATCTTCATCGGGTTGGTCATGGCCCCGCTGTCGACGGCCTTCTTGGCGATCGCCTTGACCAGTTGCTGCTGGTTCTTCTGGCGGTCGTAGTCGCCGTTGTCCAGGCCGTAGCGCTGCCGGGAGTAGTCCAGCGCCTCCCAGCCCTTCATCTCCCGGCAGCCCTTCTTGTAGACCACCGGGTTCAGCTTCTCGCCCGGGTGCCGCTCCTTGTCGGAGATGTAGACCGGGTATCCGTCCCGCTCCCGGGTCAGCATGTGGATCGACTCGACCTCCTGGTCGACGCACATCCGCACACTGCCGAGCGCGTCGATGATGCCCTTGAAGCCGCTGAAGTCGATGATCGCGGCGCCGTTGAAGGTGATGCCGCTGAAGTTCTTGATGGTCTGGGCGACCAACTGGGCCCCACCGGACCACTCGCCACCGTTCTGGGCGCCCGCGTGGAACATGTCGGTGATCTTCCCGACCCCGCCCTGGAAGCCGCTCTTCGGGAACGCCGGGGCGGTCACCTCCGTGTCCCGGGGGATGGAGATCAGGTATGCCTGGTCGTGGGTAGCCGGGATGTGCAGGATGATGATGGTGTCGGCCCGGGTGTCGTTCTTGTCCCAGCCCTTCCTGAGGTCGACACCGAGCAGCAGCATGTTGATCGGCCCGTCAAGGTCGTTGCCGCCCTGGTCGTTCGTGCCGGCGATGCCCAGCAGGTCGTCCTGTGCGATGTTGCTGGTCGCCTGGTCGATGATGACCTTGGTGCCGACGATGGCCCCTCCGCTGACCATCATCAGGAACGCGCCCGCGATCACCAGTAGCCGCGACCAGAGCGGATCCTTGCGTTTGGTGCGCTTCGCCGGCTTCGAATGGCTCCGTGCGGTGGCCGAACGGCTGGGCGGGGGTGCCGAACGGGCCGATCGGGTCCGTCTGGGGGTCTCGACGGGCATTGGTACTCCAGGGGCGGGACGATGGGCCGACGTCACTGTACGGACACCGATCCGTTCTCGCGAGCCCCCATCCTGTTTCGATTTTGTGACCAATACTGGTCGGTAGCCTCCGCGACGCCGCCGGGGCGGCCGGGCACCCGCCCACTCCGCCCCGCCGTACCCGGCTTGACCAGGCGATCAGCCGCCGTTGTCGGCCGACGGCGACGGTTCGGCGTTCGCCCGCACCCAGTCGGCCATCTTGTCGGCCGCCATCGCCTTGTACATCGCGAGCGCCTTCTCCCGGTCCGAGACGACCACCGACTCGCCGTTGATGGTCTCGCTGCCGTTGTGCGGGCTGGTCATGAAGCGCAGGTTGTCGCCCCGCAGGTTGCGGAACTTGACCGCCATGTCGACCAGCGAGAACCCCTCGTCGACGGTGACCGCGGCGGTCGTGGCCTTGAGGAAGTCGTTCATCTTCTTCGGGTTGGTCAGCGTGCCGGTGCTCACCGCCTTGTCCATCAGCGCCCGCAGGAACTCCTGCTGGTGGCGCATCCGGGCGAAGTCACCGTCCGGGAACTGCTTGCGCTGGCGGATCCAGTCGAGCGCCTCGGTGCCGTTCATGTGGTTCGTACCCTTGCTGAACTTGCGGTACGGCTTGTGGATCGAGGTGGTGTCCTGCTCGACGTACAGTTCCACCCCGCCGAGAGCGTCGGTGACCTCCTTGAACCCACCGAAGTCGACGGCCATGACGTGGTCCATCCGGATATCGGTGAAGCACTCCACCGTGTGTACGGCGAGTGGCAGGCCGCCCCACGCGAACGCCGCGTTGATCTTCGACCGCTGTCCCGAACCGCAGGGCGCGCCCGCGTTCTCCGGAATCGGCACGTAGAGGTCGCGCGGGATGGAGACCAGGTACGCCTCGTCGTGCGAGGCCGGGATGTGCATGATGATCACCGTGTCGGCGCGCCACTCGCCGGGCTGGTCCAGCGGGGCATCCGGATCACGGGAGTCGGTGCCGACCAGGAGGATGTTGAGCGCCCCGGTGACCGACTCGGGTCGTCCACCGGTGATGTCCGAGAACGCGTCGGTGCGGTCCAGGTCGCTTTCCAGGCTGCTCGCGTACACCCACATACCCCCGGCGCCCAGCAGGCTGAGCACCAGCACCGCGAGCCCGGCCACCAGGGCGATCCGGCCCCACCTGGGACGTGGCCCGCGCCGGCCCGACCGGACCGTTCCGCCGGACCGGCCGTAGGGCGGGCGAGGCCCGCCGCCGGACCCACCGCCCGACGCGGGGTGGCCCGGCTGCCGAGCGCCGGCTTGACCGCCGACCCGGGCACGGCCGGAAATCCGGCCCGAACCGCCGGAGCCGGCCTGAGGGATCGAAGACCGGCGGTATGAGCCATCGTGGGGAGACGTCCTGGCTGCCATGCTTTTCAGAGTACGGACAGATGCGAAAAGCGCAGTTCAGGCACGACGATGGCGGCACGAAGTCGGGACCGCCCCTCCCCCGATCAGTTCAGGTGAGCGCTGAAGTGGGCGATCGTGCGGCGCAGGCCATCCTCGGGCGGCACCGACGGGGTATAGCCGAGCCGCTCCCGGGCCAGGGTCAGATCGGGGCGACGCATCTCCGGGTCGTCGGCGGTCCGGGTGAGGTAGGTGACGGTCGACGTGCTGCCGGTCAGTGACACGATCAGCTCCGCCAGGTCGCGCATCGTCACCTCGTGTTCGGTGCCGCAGTTGACCGGACCGGTCTCGGACGAGTCGAGCAGCAGCAGGATGCCCTTGACCAGGTCGTCGACGTAGCAGATGGACCGGGTCTGGGTGCCGGTGCCGTGCACCGTGATCGGCTCGCCGCGCAGCGCCTGGGTGATGAACGTCGGGATGGCCCGGCCGTCGTCGGGCCGCATCCGGGGACCGTACGTGTTGAAGATCCGTACGATGCCGACGTCGGCGCCCCGGTAGCGGTGGTAGGCCATCGTCGTGGCCTCGGCGAACCGCTTGGCCTCGTCGTAGACGCTGCGGATGCCGACCGGGTTGACGTTGCCCCAGTACGACTCCGGCTGCGGGTGGACCAGCGGGTCGCCGTACGCCTCGGACGTCGACGCCATGATGAACCTGGCACCGTCGGTGACCGCCCGTTCGAGCAGGTGGATGGTGGCCAGCGAACCCACCCGCAGGATCTCGACCGGCAGGGTGGCGAAATCCTTCGGACTCGCCGGCGACGCCATGTGCATGATGGCGTCGAACCGCTCGGCCACGGCCGGGTGGTGCACCGGCAGACCGTCCGAAACATCCGCCTCCACCAGCGTGAACAGCGGGTTTTCGGCCAGGTGGGCAACGTTGTTCTTGGATCCGGTCACGAAGTTGTCGATCGCGACGACGGTGCAGCCCCGGGCCAGCAGCGCATCGACGAGATGCGACGGCATGAAGCCCGCACCGCCGGTGACGAGGATTCGCTGACCTTTTCCATAACGTTGAGCTACCACCATGCCGTCAGCCTACTTGTCGCGATCGGGCGCGGCATGAGGTGAGTGGACCTCGGCGCCCGACCCGCCGGTGCCGGGTGGGTGTCGACCCACCCGGCACCGGTCGCGGTCAGTGCGCGCCGTGTCCGGTCAGCGACCTGACCTCCAGTTCGGCGTACTTGTCCTCGTCGCGTTCCTTGGAGATCACCGTCCCGATCCAGCCGGCGAGGAAGCCGAGCGGGATCGAGATGATGCCCGGGTTGGACAGCGGGAACCACTGCCAGTCCGCGTCGGGGAACATCGACGACGGGGCACCGGAGACCACCGGGGAGAAGAAGACCAGCACCACCGCGGCGAGCAGGCCGCCGTAGATCGACCAGACCGCGCCCGAGGTGTTGAACCGTTTCCAGAACAGGCTGTAGAGGATCGCCGGCAGGTTGCCGGAGGCGGCGACCGCGAAGGCCAGCGCCACCAGGAACGCCACGTTGAGGTTCTGCGCGAAGATCGACAACACGATGGAGACCGCGCCGATCACGAAGGCGGAGATCCGGGCCACCCGTACCTCCTGGCGCTCCGACGCCTCGCCCCGCTTGAGCACGTTGGCGTAGAAGTCGTGGGCCAGGCTGGACGACGAGGCCAGGGTCAGGCCGGCCACCACCGCCAGGATGGTGGCGAACGCGACCGCGGCGATCACCGCGAGCATCGCCGCGCCGCCGAGTTCGCCGCCGAAGAAGTCGACGCCGAGGGCCTGGGCGAGCTGTGGTGCCGCGGTGTTTCCGGCCGCGTCCTGGGTGGTGATCGCCTCGCCGCCGACCAGGGCCGCCGCGCCGAAGCCCAGGGCCAGGGTGAACAGGTAGAAGGTGCCGATGATGCCGATCGCCCACAGCACGCTCTTGCGGGCCGCCTTGGCCGTCGGCACCGTGTAGAAGCGGATCAGGATGTGTGGCAGGCCGGCGGTGCCGAGTACCAGCGCGATGCCCAGCGACAGCAGGTCCATCTTGTTGTAGAAGGTCTGTGTCGCGTTGCCGGCGACCTCGACGCCGTATCTCAGCCCGGGTTCGAGGAACGCGTTGCCTTTGCCGGAGGTGGCCGCCGCGTCGCCGAGCAGCGCCGACAGGTTGAACTTGTAGTGCGCCAGCACCAGCACCGTCATGATCAGCGCGCCGCCCATCAGCAGGAACGCCTTGACGATCTGCACGTAGGTGGTGCCCTTCATGCCGCCGACCGTCACGTAGATGATCATCAGGGCGCCGACCAGGATGATGGTGGCGACCTTGGCGGTGTCGGCGTCCATGCCGAGGAACGTCGTGCCGGGCCGGATGCCGAGCAGCAGCGCCACCAGGGCGCCCGCGCCGACCATCTGGGCCAGCAGGTAGAAGATCGACACGGTGATCGTGGAGACGGCGGCGGCGGTACGCACCGGACGCTGCCGCATCCGGAACGCCAGCACGTCGGCCATCGTGTATCGGCCCGAGTTCCGGAGCAGCTCCGCCACCAGCAGCAGGGCCACCAGCCAGGCGACGAGGAAGCCGATCGAGTAGAGGAAGCCGTCGTAGCCGTACAGGGCGATCATGCCGGCGATGCCGAGGAACGACGCCGCCGACATGTAGTCGCCGCCGATCGCCATCCCGTTCTGGAAGCCGGAGAACGACCGGCCACCGGCGTAGAAGTCGGTGGCGGTTTTGGTCTGCCGGCTGGCCCAGAGCGTGATGCCCAGCGTCACCGCGACGAACACCAGGAACAGCGTGATGGTCAGGGTCCGGGCGGTGCTGTTGCCGGCCTCGGCGGCGAGGTTGCGTACGCCGTCGACGACGCCGTCGAGCGTCAGGTTGCCGCTCACCGCTTGTCACCCTTCCCTTCGAGGTCGGCGTGGATCCGTTCGGCGATCGGGTCCACCTTCCGGGCGGCGTACCGGGAGTACAGCCAGGCGATCAGGAACGTGGTGACGAACTGGAGCAGGCCGAAGAGAAGGGCGATGTTGATGTTGCCGAACAGTTTGGTGCCCATGAAGTCCCGCGCGTACGCGGAGAGGATCACGTAGAGCGCGTACCAGAGGAAGAACGCGACGGTCATCGGGAAGATGAAGCCGCGCAACGCCTTGCGTAGCCCGGCGAACTCGTCCGACCGCTGCACGACGACGTATCGGTCCGGCGTGGACGTGGTCGGCGCGGGTGTATCCGTACTCATGCGGGTCACCACCTTTGTGCAGGACGTGAGTGGGTCCTGCGCACCGTAGGGAGGTGTACCCATCGACGGGAAGCTGTGATCCTCGTCATTGCGACCGGGTGCGCCGAACGGGCGATTGGCTGCGCCGAGTGACCCCGGTCACGTCGCCGAACGGCGGAGAAGACGCTGATCGCGGGATCAGGTGCGGTAGCGGCCCCGGTGGTGGATCAATGGTCCCGGGTCGTCGTCACCCAGTTCGACGTGCTCGATCGTCGCCTCGACCAGCAGCGCCCAGCCGTACTCGCGGGCGCCGTCGAGGCGGCACCCGGCCCAGCCGCCGGCGTCGGCCGGCACCGGGCCGTAGTCGGTCTCCGTCCAGTCGTGCCCCCTGAAGAGGCCGCCGGGTGCCGGCATCAGGCCGGCGAAGCGGTCGGCGAGCTGCCGGTGGGCCGGCCCGAGCGGCGCGACGGCGAAGCGCCCGGCGGCGGACACCGCCGCCCACAGGTCGGACTCGTCGTCGACCAGACCGAGCAGCCGGCCCGGTTCGCCGTCGGCGACCAGCGTGGACGACACGGTCAGGCCCGCCGGTCCGGGCGCCGTCCACAGCGTCACGGCCGCCGCCAGCCGGCCCCGCAACCGGCGTACGGGCGACCGCTCGTGGGCCGGCGCGGCGAACGGGTCGGTGTGGTGGATACGTCCACCCGGCTCCGGATGATTCACGTGAAACATTGTCCCCGGCTAGCGGCGCGGGGTGACGGTCTGCAACAGCTCCGGCATCCGGCGGTCGAGGATGTCGCCGGTGATGTACGTGCCCAGCGCCACCGCGCCGTAGCCGTAGCCGATGCCGACCGGAAGCGCCAGCCACAGCCAGAAGTCGGGCAGCAGCGCCGTGGCGATGATCATCGGCAGGCCCAGGGCGGCCGATCCCACCATCGCCACCAGGCTGAGCATGCTCTTGGCCACGCCGGCACCGGTGTTGATCGCGAACGGGTTCGACGTCTCCGGCAGCGCGTACGCGGCGGCCACCGACATGACCAGGTTGACCGCCAGTCCGGTGCCGTACGCGGCGGCGACGGTGCCACCGATCATCCCGATCCAGCCCGGCTCGCCGAGCAGGAGGCCGAAGCCGACCGTGACCAGGGCCAGGAACGGCACGATGTACAGCGAGAACGCCGCCACCCGGGCCTGGAGTTCCACCCGGCCGGGTACCCCAGCGACGACGTTGGCCGCGTACGCGCTCCCGTCGAAGCCGAACTGGTTGGCCAGGGTGACCGCGGCGAGTATGCCGACGAAGAGCATCGACAGGGCGACGGTCGTCGGCGAGGCGGTCAGGCCGGAGACGTCGCCGTTGAATTCGAACGAGGTGAAGTTGATCATCACCGGGACGAAGATGCCGACGATCGCCAGCGTGATCAGGTTGGCCCGGCGACGGGCGTCCCGCCACCAGTAGCGCGCCTCGCGGGCGACCAGCGCACCGAACCGGGAACGCGGCACCCAGCGCAGGCTCGCCGGGAAGAGTTGGTCGACGGCCTGCCCGGGCTCGCCCTTCGCGGCCCGGGCCGGACCGCCGCTGACCGCGCCGACCATCGCCGACTCCAGCGACCGCGACCACCACCAGAGCAGCAGCGACAGGGTCGCCGCGAGCAGCGCGAGCTTGACCGGTACGGCCCACAGTCGCCCGTCCGCGACGTCCAGGCCCATCGTGTACGGGGCACCGAACGGCGTCCACCCGATGATCTCCGCAGCACTGCTGAACCGGCGCCAGTCGGTGTTCTCCGCCGCGCCGAGCACGGCGATCTGCAACGGGCCGAGCAGCGCCGCGAGTACGGCCAGCAGCACGGCTGCCAGATCGCGGACCCGCCGCGACCGCAGCATCGTGGCGAAGGCGCTGGTCACCGCCCGGCTCACCGCGACGCACAGGAAAAGCCCGGCGACCACGCCGACCGCGGCGACGAGCGCGGCGAACCAGCCGCCGTGCAGCCCCGCCGACACGATCAGCCCGGACGTGGCGATCAGCAGGGCCAGCGCCGGCACGCCCACCAGGGCGGCCATGAACAGGCCACCGACCAGGGTCCGCCGGGGCAGCGGCAGCAGCGCGAACCGGGCCGGGTCGAGCGTCTCGTCGACGCCGAAGAAGACCAACGGCAACAACAGCCAGCCGAGCACCAGGGCACCGCCACCGAACGCCGCCGCCAGGCGGGCGATGCCGATGTCGTCGGCCACCCCGGTGACCGCGAAGAGCAGGAATCCCATGGCCGCGAAGAACAGCCCGACCAGGCCGCCGCCGACGAACAGGCCGATCCGCCAGGCCTGGCCACGGAAGTTGTTGGCCATCACCCGCAGCTTGAGCCGTACGAACAACCCGGGCGTGACCGGCCGGACACCCTGCCGGGCCGGTGCGGTCACCGCCACCGGCTCACCGACGCGCGCCGGCCCAGGACCGGCGGGGCCGCCGCCGGTGGCGGTCACAGCCATGCCAGTTCCGCACCGGTCGCGGTCCGTCCGCCGACCACCTCGACGAACACCTCCTCCAGCGAACGGTCGCCGCGCACCTCGGCGAGGGTTCCCACCCGCTTGATCGCCCCGTCGGCGAGGATCGCCACGTGGCTGCAGAGCCGCTCGACGACCTCCATCACGTGGCTGGAGAAGATCACCGTGCCGCCGCCGGCCACGTAGCGCTGGAGGATGTCGCGGATCAGGGCGGCGGAGACCGGGTCGACCGCCTCGAACGGCTCGTCGAGCACGAGCAGGCGAGGGCCGTGCAGCAGCGCGCAGGCCAGGCCGATCTTCTTCTTCATCCCCGCCGAATAGTCGACGACGAGCGTGTTTCCGGCGTCGCCGAGGGCGAGCACGTCGAGCAGTTCGTGCGCCCGCTGGTCGACCACCTGCGGGTCCATGCCGCGCAACAAGCCGTTGTACGCGAGCAGTTCGGCGCCGTTGAGCCGGTCGAAGAGACGTACGCCGTCGGGCATCACGCCGAGCAGTCGCTTCGCCTCGGTCGTGCTGCCCCACACGTCGTGGCCGAGCACCCACGCCCGTCCGTGGTCGGGGCGGAGCAGGCCGACCGCCATCGACAGGGTGGTCGTCTTGCCCGCGCCGTTCGGGCCGAGCAGCCCGTAGAAGGAACCGGCCGGAACGTCGAGGTCGACGCCGCGTACGGCGATCTTCGTCTCGAACCGTTTGGCCAGCCCGCGCAGGGCGAGTGCGGCGTGCTCACCAGTCATGAGACGACGTTATCCCGTACCCGTGAGACGCGCTCCGGCCCACGGGGGATCTTCCACTCCTCCTCGGGAAGGACCTGCCCCGGCGCGGGTTCCGGGAGGTCAGAGACGCAGCGACTCGGGCGCGTGCAGCCGGAGCATGGTCGCGCCGACGTCGAGCGGCGTACGGCGCCGGGTGGCGAGCGACACCAGCACCATCACGGCGAACGCGAGCGGCACCGTCCAGGCCGCCGGATGCGCGACCAGGGTCGCCGGCCAGCCGTCCAGCGGCGGACCGGCGACCGTGATCAGGGCAGCCACCACCGCCGCGCCGCCACCGGCGACGATCCCGGCCGCGGCGCCCGCGTCGGTCAGCCGCCGCCACCAGATGCCCAACACCAGAAGCGGGCAGAAACTGGACGCGGCCACCGCGAACGCCAACCCGACCACCTGCGAGACGTCGAGTCCGGCCACGTTGATCGCGAGCACCAGCGGCACCAGACCGGCGATCAGCGTGGCGAGCCGGAAGTCGCGTACCGAACCCCGGCCGAGCACGTCGGTCGAGATCACCCCGGCGACGCTGGTCAGCAGCCCGGACGAGGTCGACAGGAACGCGGCGAACGCCCCGGCGGCCACCAGCGCGGCCAGCAGTTGGCCGGTCAGCCCGTCGCCGAGCGCGGCGCCGGGCAGCAGTAGCACCGTCGCGTCGGTCTGGCCCGTCATCACCAACTGCGGGGTGTAGACCCGGCCGAGCACGCCGTACAGGGTGGGGAAGAGATAGAACAGCCCGACGAGCGCCAGCACCACCAGCGTCGTCCGGCGGGCGGCGGCCCCGTCCGGGTTGGTGTAGAAGCGGACGAGTACGTGCGGAAGCCCCATCGTGCCCAGAAACGTCGCCAGGATCAGTGAATAGGTGGCGAACAGCCCGCCACCCTCCTGCGTCGGATCGCCGGGCAGCAGCCAGTCCAACCCGTCCGGCACCCCTGCCACCTGCGGCACCGGATCACCGGCGGCGAACGACAGCTCGTCGCCGGGGCGTACCCGGATGGTGGTGCCGTCGCCGAGGGTGAGGGTCGCGGACTGCTCGACCACGACGGCGGTCGCGGTCCGGAACGCCGGACCGTCCGGCGGGGTGATCGCCGGCCGCCCGTCGGCCTGCCACTGCAGGACCAGGAAGATCGCGGGTACGGCGAGCGCGGTGAGCTTCAGCCAGTACTGGAACGCCTGCACGAAGGTGATCGCCCGCATCCCGCCCAGCGCCACGTTCGCGGTGACGACCGCGCCGACCAGCACCGCCCCCAGCTCGTACGGGCTGCCGGTCACCGTGCTCAGGGTCAGGCCGGCGCCCTGCAACTGCGGTACGAGGTAGAGCCAGCCGATGAAGATCACGAAGACGGTGGCCAGCTTGCGCAGCCGGCGCGAACCGAGCCGCACCTCGCAGAAGTCGGGCAGGGTGAAGGCGCCCGAGCGGCGCAACGGCCCGGCCACGAAGAGCAGCAGGGCCAGGTAGCCGGCGGCGAACCCGACCGGATACCAGAGCATGTCGACACCCTCGGCGAGGATCATGCCGGCGACCCCGAGGAACGACGCCGCCGACAGGTATTCGCCGCCGATCGCCGACGCGTTCCAGGTCGGGCTGACCGTACGCGAGGCGACCAGGAAGTCCGACGTCGTCCGGGCCAGCCGTAGGCCGTAGAAGCCGATCGCGGCGGTGACCAGGGTGACCGCGACGATGCCCGGAACGATGTACGGGTTGTCCACTCAGCGCTCCGGGCGCCGGACCACGGCGGTGAAGTCCTGCTCGTTGCGTTCGGCCAGATGGACGTACGTCCACCCGACCGCGACCAGGAACGGGAAGGAACCCAGCCCGAGCAGCAGCCACGGCAGGTCGACGCCGAGAACCCGCACGTCACTGACCGTAGGCGCGACCGCGAACAGCAACGGCAGGGCGCCGAGACCGATCGCGACGACCAGGCAGAGCCGCAGGGCGAGGGCGAGTTGGGCCCGGACCAGACCGCGTACGAGGGCCTCGCCGACCTGGGTCTGCTCGGTCAGTTCACTGCGGGTGCGGTCGTGGTCGGCCGGTCGGCGGGTGACGTCGGCGAGCACCACCCTGGTTCGCTGCGGGGGTGTGCGCGGCTGTGGTTGCCGGTCCGGGGCCGGGCGTTGGTCCGGGGCCGGACTCGGGCCCGGGGCCGGGCGTTGGTTCGTGGCCGGCCGAGGTTCCGGGGCCGGGGCGGGTGGTGGGTTCGTGGCCGGGACCGGGGCTCGGGGTGGGGGCGGGTCGGCGGGGGCCTCCATGCCGGCAGTCTGGCCGGCTGCGGCGGAAAGTCAAGACGGGCTGTTATCCACAAGGTGGACAGCTCTGTGCACAAGCTGTGGATAACTCAGATGGCCTGTGGATAACTTGTGTGTCGTGCGGGCTGTGGATCGCGCTCGTCACGGCTCGGCCGGACCGGTCACCACGGCCACGATCGTCGTACCCGGCGCGAACCGTCCCGCCCCGATCATCGTGAACAGGCCGGCGAGCATCTTCCCGACGTAGATCCGGTCGAGCCGGACGCCGTGCCGGACCTCGAAGTCGGCGACGAACGCGTCGAGTTCGGGAGTGGTGCGGGCGAACCCACCGAAGTGGAAGTCGGTTTCCACAGCCCAGTCGACGCCTGGTTCGGCTGCCGCCGCCCGGTGTGGCTCGGTCGGCGGGGCGGCCGGGTCGAGCAGGGCGGCGACCTCGACGGTCAGGAACGTGCCGCCCTTCAACGCCGCGAAGCCGATCGCCCGGGGCCGGGGCCGGGCCGGGTTGGCGGCTTCAGCCGGGTGGGCGTGACCGGCTGGGCCGGCGGCTTCGGTTGGTCTGGCGGCTTCGGTTGGTCTGGCGGGCAGGGCCGAGATGATGCCGGCCAGGGTGCCTCCGGTGCCGACCGGGCAGCAGATCACGTCGAACGGCTCGGCGATCTCGGCCACCAACTCGGCGCAGCCGGGCAGCGCGAGCCGGTTGCTGCCGCCCTCGGGAATCAGGAAGAAGTCGCCGAACCTGCGACGCAGCGCGGCGACGACCTCCGGGGACGTCTTCCGCCGCCAGGTCGTCCGGTCCAGGTAGGTCAGCGTCATCCCCAACTCGCTGGCCCGCGACAGCGACCAGTTCAGCGGGACATGCTCTTCGCCGCGAACCACCCCGATCGTGGCGAACCCGCAGGCCCGTCCCGCCGCCGCGACCGCCCGCAGATGGTTCGAATAGGCGCCGCCGAACGTCAGCAACGTCCGGTGCCCACCCCGGCCGGCCGCGACCAGGTTGTGCTTCAGCTTGCGCCACTTGTTGCCCGGCACCACCGGGCTGAGCAGGTCGTCGCGCTTGAGCAGCAGCCGTACGCCGTGCCGGTCCACCCGGTCGTCCACCAGCCGGACCAGCGGCGACGGCAGGCGTACGCCGAGCAGTTCGGCCGCTGTCGCACCGATATCACCCACCGGTCAGCGGTTCCAGTCCTGCTTCGCCGCCCGTACCAGTTTGTCCTTCAGCTCCCGGGTGTGCCGGCGGCTGACCGGCAGTTCGGTGCCGTCGATGACCACCACGTAGCCGGTGTTGGCCAGCCGCAACTCGGCGATCAGCCGCAACTGCACCAGGAAGGAGCGGTGGATCCGGACGAAACCGGCATCGGCCCACCGGTCGGCGAGAGTGGCCAGCGACACCCGTACGAGATGGGAGGCATCGGCGGTGTGCAGCCGGGCATAGTCGCCCTGCGCCTCCACCCAGCGCACCGCCGAGCGGGGCAGCATCCGGGTGGTCCCCGCCAACTCCACCGGAATCGTCGGATCGTCCTCCGCCCGCGCCAGCGCCGCCGGATGCGACGGCACCACCCGTGAGTTGACCACCCGCCGCAACGACTCCGCCAACCGCTCCGCCCGCACCGGCTTACGTACGTAGTCGGTGACCCCGAGATCGAAGGCGTCCACCGCACCGTCGTCGTACGCGGTCACGAACACGATGGCCGGCGGCCGGGCGAACCGGTGCAGGATCCGGGCCAGCTCCATCCCGTCCAGCCCCGGCATCCGGATGTCGAGGAACACCACGTCGATGTCGTTGTCGCGCAGCACCCGCAGTGCCTCGGTCGCGTCGCCGGCCGTGTGCAGCCGGGCGACCCGGTGATCTGCCCGCAGCAGGTAGGCGAGTTCGTCCAGGGCCGGCGGCTCGTCGTCGACGGCCAGCACCCGCAGGAACGCGGTCACGGTGTTCTCTCGCCGCGCTCGGCGTCACCGTGCCGGGGACCGTGCCCGTCGGTTCCCTCGCTCCGCTCGGTCACGGTGCCACCTCGCTCCGCTCGGCGTCACCGTGCCGGGGACCGTGCCCGTTGGTTCCCTCGCTCCGCTCGGTCACGGTGCCACCTCGCTCCGCTCGGCGTCACCGTGCCGGGGACCGTGCCCGTTGGTTCCCTCGCTCCGCTCGGTCACGTGCTTGCCCGTACGTGGCGGTGGAACTTCGGCACCCGCATGCTCACTCTCGTACCCGCCCCTACACCCGTGTCGACCACCAGGCCGAACTGGTCGCCGAAGACCGCCCGCAGCCGCTCGTCGACGTTCGACAGCCCGACGTGCTGACCCGAGTCGTCGGCCGGGTCGACGACCCCCTCGGCGATCCGGGCGGCCAGCACGGCCGGATCCATGCCGACGCCGTCGTCCTCGACCGTGATGTGACACTCGGCGCCGGCGTCACGGGCCTCGATGCTCACCATACCGACGCCCGGCTTGCGCGACAGTCCGTGCCGGACGGCGTTCTCGACCAGCGGTTGCAGGCACAGGAACGGCAGCCCGACCGGCAGCACCTCCGGCGCGATCTGCAACCTGACCTGCAACCGGTCGCCGAACCTGGCCCGCTCGATCGTCAGGTAGCGGTCGATCGACCGCAGCTCCTCGGCCAGGGTGGTGAACTCGCCGTGGGCCCGGAACGAGTAGCGGGTGAAGTCGGCGAACTCCAGGATCAGCTCGCGGGCCCGTTCCGGATCGGTGCGTACGAACGAGGCGATCGCCGTCAGCGCGTTGTAGATGAAGTGCGGACTGATCTGCGCCCGGAGGGCCCGGACCTCGGCGCGGGCCAGCCGCTCCCGCGACGAGTCCAGTTCCGCCAGCGCCAACTGCGCCCCGGCCCAGCGTGCGGTCTCCAGCGTCGCCTGCACCAGCCCGGGTGCGGGCTCGCTGTCGGCGATCGACACCACGACCGCGGCCGCCTGGCCGTCCGGCCCGGTCATCGGCGCCACCACGGCGCCGCGTACGGGGCAGTCGACCCGGTCGCAGCGCAACTCCCGCTGGCCGAGCACCGTCGACCGGTCGGTGTCCAGCGCCCGCCTGGCGGCCGCGACGAACTGCGCCGAGTGGTGCCCGCCCCGGCCGTCGATCGCCAGCACCTCCGCACCGTCGACCACCGCGAGTCCGGGTGCGCCGACCAGGGCCCGCAGGTGCCGTACGGCTTTGGCCGCGCCCGTCGGCCTGAGCCCGGTGCGCAGTGGCTCGGCGGCCAGGCCGGCGGTGTGCAGCACCTCGTACGTGGCCCGCTGGGTGGCGGTCGCGATGCCCCGCCGGGCGCGCAGTCGTACGACCGCGAACACCGCCCCGGCCAGCGCGCTGACCAGCGCCAGCACGGCAAGTACGGCGGACAGGTTGGCACCCACGCCGAAATCCTGTCGGTTCGCCCCCCGATCCGCCAGAGGCGAGCACCACCACCCACACCCCACGACACGCGACAGGCACCCCGCAGCGCACGAATGGCGAGTTGATCTGAGCGCGAACCACCTTATTCATCGCCGGTTAGGTGGCTACTGCCCAGATCAACAACGGCCGTCCCAGATGCGCCCCCGACACTCGAGCCACGCGGGCCCGCCACCGATCGCCGAAGCAATCGACGGACAGCCCTGGACCGCAACCCAGGTCGCGAGTCGACCGAGCGCCGCCGCACCGTCTGGAGCCCGAGGACATGCGGCGAAGCCGTCATGCCCACAGGGTGAAGACGGTGCACTTAGGCGGCGCGAAGCGGAGCGAGCCGTCCGAGCGGAGCGAGGACCAACTAGTTCAGTACGCGCCCTTGCGGGCCACGACGACGCCGATGGTGCGCCAGAGGATGCTGAGGTCGTAGGCGAGGGACCAGTTGTCGACGTAGTAGAGGTCGAGGCGGACGGCTTCGTCCCAGGAGAGGTCGGAGCGTCCGGAGACCTGCCAGAGGCCGGTGATGCCGGGGCGAACCAGGAGCCGGCGGCGTACGTCGCCGAGGAAGTCGCCGTCGTCGGCGGGCAGGGGGCGCGGGCCGACGAGGGACATCTCGCCCCAGAGCACATTGATCAACTGGGGTAGCTCGTCGAGCGAGCTGGCCCTCAGGAAGCGGCCGACGGGGAAGACCCGGGGATCCTTTCGGATCTTGAAGAGCATGCCGTCGGTCTCGTTCTGGTCGACCAGTGACGCGAGGCGGTCTTCGGCGTCGACGTACATGGTCCGGAATTTCCAGACCCGGAAGGTGCGGCCCTCGTGGCCGACGCGGGGTTGGCGGAAGAACACCGGGCCGGGGTCCGAGAGCCGGATCGCGATGGCGATGGCCATGAAGACGGGTACGAGCGCGATGAGGCCGACGGCGGCCGCGACCCGGTCGATCAGGTTCTTCACCAGCCAGGCGACGCCGGACAGGGTGGGTTCTTCGACGTGCAGCAGCGGCAGGCCCTCGATGGGGCGGATGTGCACCCGTGGGCCGGCGATGTCGGTGAGCTGTGGCGCCACGACGAGGTCGATGCCGGAGCCTTCGAGCTGCCAGGCGAGCCGGCGCAGCTCGCCGGGTTCGGAGCTGGCCGAGCCGCAGACCGCGATGGTGTCGCCGCCGACCTCACGGACGAGGGCGAGTACGTCGCGTCCGGCGTACACCGGGATCGGGGTCTGCATGCCACGGGCGGCGGCGTATCCGTCGGTGATGTGGATGGCGACGGGCACCAGCCCGGCGGCGGGGCTGCGGGTGACCGCGGTGTAGACCTCCAGGCACTCCGGCAGGGTGCCGACCAGCACCATCCGGTGGCCGGCCTGGCCGGCTCGTTTCCGGATGAGGTGCAGGACGAACCGGGCCTGGTAGCGGGCCAGGAGGATCAGCACCATCGCGCCGACGAGGGCGGTGGCGACGGAGAGCCGGGAGAGGTCGGTCTTGGTGGCGAACGCGAGGAAGGAGACGCTGGCGGTGGCCGTGACCGCGGCCCGGATGACTCGTTTGAACTCGTCGGTGCCGAGCCCGAGATATCGGCGGTCGTACGCCCCGTTGCCCCACAACACGATCAGCCAGCCGAGCGGCAGCAGGAGGTAGGTGACGGTGTGGAACCAGGTGGCGTCCTGGTCGGCGTCGGTGAAGCCGGCCGTCGCCTTCTCGAAGAGGCTGATCGAGATCCAGCTCGCGAGTACGGCGGCGGCGAAGTCGAGCAGGAGCAGCGCGACAGTGTAGGGACGGTGCCAGCGGGACGCCCGCCGACGCGAACGCGACCATGCGGACCGGGGCACGCCGTTGGGGGCCGGCGGCGGTGTCGGCTGGATCTCGAAGCTGTTGAGGTGGCGCACGGTGCTCCGGCCTATGTAGGTCACCGGGCGCTGGAGGCTGGTCGTCACCTCACCTACGTCCTCCCGTATGACACGTGCCGCCCGAAGCCACCGAGGTCCGGGTCGCCACCGCTCAAGTCTTGCATGGTGACCGTTCGTGGACGGTGACCCGGGAGACATTACGCCGGGCTGTCACACCGGCGTGGCCCCTGTGGTTTCGCCGCGGACTGACGCGCGGACCGGGTCACTATACCGATGGATGATGCCGTGGGAAGTCTCCGTTGTGCGTGGTTCATCGCTTCGCGGACGTTTCCCTCAGCGTGACAGCGCCGCTGTTACTTACCGCACAAGTCGGGACAACCTACGGTCAGCGAGTGGCTTGCCGCCGGTCTGGCAGGTGGGGCAGTACTGGAGGCTGGAGTCGGCGAAGGACACCTCTCGTACGGTGTCACCACACACCGGGCACGGCAGTCCGGTGCGCGCGTGCACCTTGAGCCCGGAGCGTTTCTCGCCCTTGAGGGTCGCGGCCCGCTGCCCGACCGACCGGGTGACCGCGTCGGTGAGCACCTCGCGGGTGGCGCCGTGCAGGGTGGCCAGTTGCTCGTCGGTGAGCCGGCTGGAGATCGCGAACGGAGACAGTTTCGCCGCGTGCAGGATCTCGTCCGAGTAGGCGTTGCCGACTCCGGAGAGCACCGACTGGTCGGTGAGCACGCCCTTGATCTGGCCGCGCCGGCCGCGGACGCGGGCGCCGAAGGTGGCGAGGTCGGCGGCCAGCGCGTCCGGGCCGAGTTTCGTCACGCCGGGCACCTGGGCCGGATCGGTCACCAGGTAGGTGGCCAGCTTTTTCTGGGTGCCGGCCTCGGTCAGGTCGAAGCCGGAGCCGTCGTCGAGGCGTACCCGGACCGCGATCGGGCCCTTGCCCGGCTTGAGCGGGGCGGGTGAGGCGAACGAGTCACGGTAGTGGAGCCAGCCGGCCCGGGCCAGGTGCACGACCAGATGCAGGTCGCCGTCGAGGACCACGTCGAGGAACTTGCCGTGCCGGGTGGCGCCGACCACGGTACGGCCGGCGGCCGCCGTCGGCGGTGGGTCGTACGTCTTCAGGGCGCTGATCGCCGCGATCTCGACCCGCTCGACACGCCGGCCGACAGCGCGCTCGCGCAGGTAGGCGCCGAGTGCTTCGACCTCGGGTAGTTCGGGCACGTCATCAAAGGTAGCCTCTGGCGCGACCGGGCAGGTGGAACAGACGGGTGGGTGGCGCGGGTGAAGGTCGTGGTGGCGCACAACCGCTACCGGCAGGCGCAGCCGTCCGGCGAGAACATCATCGTCGACCTGGAGATCGACCAGTTGACGGCGGCCGGTGTCGAGGTGCTGCCGTTCCTGCGCAGCTCCGACGAGATCCCGTCGATGTCGAAGGCCGGCAAGGCGCTGCTGCCGCTCTCACCGATCTACGCGCCGAAGGCGCAGCAGGACCTGACCCGGCTGATCACCGAGCATCGGCCGGACGTGCTGCACCTGCACAACCCGTACCCGTTGATCTCGCCCTGGATCGTGCGGACCGCGCACCGGCACGGCGTGCCGGTCGTGCAGACCGTGCACAACTACCGGCAGGTGTGCTCGTCGGGGCTCTACTTCCGGGACGGGAAGATCTGCCAGGACTGCCGCGGCAAGGCGTTCGGGCTGCCGGCGGTGGTGAACCGGTGCTACCGGGACTCACGGGCGCAGAGCGCCCTGATGGCCACGACGCTGGCGGTGCACCGGCCGACGTGGAAGTCGGTGGACCGCTACATCGCGTTGACCTCGGCGATCAAGGACCATCTGGTCGACTACGGGGTGCCGGCCGACCGGATCGTGGTCAAGCCGAACGCGATCCCCGACCCGGGACCGCCGGCTCCGCTCGGCGACGGGTTCCTGTTCCTCGGCCGGTTGTCGCCGGAGAAGGGGCTCGGGCTGCTGCTGGACGCGTGGCGGCGGCACCCCGACGGGGCACTGGGACCGCTGCGGATCGCCGGTGACGGCGAGTTGCGGTCGCTGGCCGAAGAGGTCGCGGCGAACCGGTCGGACGTCGAGTTCCTGGGGCCGCTCGACCGGGACGGCGTGCGCCGGGCGCTGCGGGCCTCGGCGGTCGTGGTCGCCGCGTCGACCTGGCACGACGTGCTGCCGACGGTGGTGATCGAGGCGTTCGCGG
This sequence comes from Polymorphospora sp. NPDC051019, assembly GCF_040683055.1. Classification (NCBI taxonomy): domain Bacteria; kingdom Bacillati; phylum Actinomycetota; class Actinomycetes; order Micromonosporales; family Micromonosporaceae; genus Polymorphospora; species Polymorphospora sp. NPDC051019. The sequence goes on from NZ_JBFBCH010000007.1 coordinate 272,491, forward strand.
CCGGCCGGCCGGCGTTGGGCACCGCGCTCGGCGGCATCCCCTACCTGCTCGGCGCCGACGGGTCCGGCGAGGTGCCAGCGGGGTGGGTGGTGCCGGCGGAGCCGGCGGCGATGTCGGCCGCGCTCGCGGTGGCCCGGGCCGGTGCGGCTGAACTGTCGGCGGTCGCCCGCTCCCGCTATGAACGCACCTTCCACCCCGACGTGGTCACCAAGCAACTGCTCGACGTCTACGGCAACATGTCCGCCCCGAGATCCGCGTGATCAGGGGTTGATTTGCGCGTGCCGTCGGCGGGTGGCGGCACGAACGCCCTGATCACGCGGATCTCGGGGCGCCCCAACAGCGAGCGGGGCGGTAGGGACGCGGTCTAGCGGACGGCGGCGCGGGCGGAGAAGGCGATGCTCGCCAGCAGGAAGCCACCGTTGACCAGGCTGAAGGCGGCGATCAGCCACACCGTTAGCGCCGGGGCGAACAGCAGGACCAGCGCGGCCACGAAGATCACCGCGCCGTAGTCGCGGATCAGCTTCACCAGGCGCACCGGAAGCGACGTCGAGGTGACCATGCTGGCCGCGTTGTCTCCGGACTGGAGCACCGATGTCACCAGGTTGACCATCCAGGTGCCGGCGAACACCGCGACCAGCCAGACCGGAGTATCGGGCCGTTGTGCGACCGTGGTCGCGGACAGTGCGGTGACCAGGGCGATCTGGGCGGCCACGTCACAGAGGATGTCGATCCGGGCGCCGGCCGCGCTGCCCTTGCCGGTGACCCGGGCCAACTGACCGTCCGCGCAGTCCAGGGCGTATGCGATCTGCCAGCCGACCAGCGCGACCAGCCCGACCACCCAGGCTGGCAGGGACCCGTCCGCGACCGGCCCGGCGAGCGCGATCACCGCGACCGAGGCCGACAGGCCGATGACCAGGTTGGTCAGCGTCAGCGCGGTGGGGCTGAGCCCGAAGCGCTGGCCGGTCAGGGCGAAGGCGGCGCCCAGCCGCTGGCTCAGTGCCTCGCTGAACAGCCCACCACCACGGTTGACGCGGTAGAAGTCGTTGAACGTCGGCCGGGGAAGATCAACCGGCATGGTCGCGGAGTGCATCGGCGTAGTCTGCCAGCCGCCTACGGATCTCGTCGGGCCCCATCGCGAGGTGTTCGAGGATGGTGTAGCGGTCCGGCCGGGTGGCCGGCGCGTGGGCGACGACATCGACGAACTGCTCGTCGGTGAGTCCCAGGTCCGCCGGGTGTACGGGCAGGCCGTGCCGGCGCAGGCAGAGCGCGAGTTGCCCGAACCGTTCCGGCTCGTCGCGCAGGAAGGTGCAGAAGAGCGCGCCGAGCCCGACCTGCTCGCCGTGCGAGCCGGTGCCGGGGTGGAGGTGGTCGATGGCGTGGGAGATCTCGTGACAGCCGCCGCTGGCGGGGCGGCTGGAGCCGCAGACCGCCATCGAGATTCCGCCGAGGATGAGTGCTTCCGCGAGCGTGGTCAGGAAGCCGTCGTCGGTGATCTTGCCGGGGTGGTTGACCAGCGCCTCGGCGCCGGTACGCGCCAGCGTCACGGCGAGTCCGTCGATCGGCTCGGCCCGGACCCGGTGCGCGAGTTCCCAGTCCGCGACCGCGTTGATGTTGCTGACGGCGTCGCCGATGCCGGCCTGGGTCTGCCGGTCCGGCCCGTTCTCGACGAAGTCGAGGTCGACCACGATGGCGATCGGCACGTGGGTGCCGTAGGAGCCCTTGCCGGTGCCGTGGTCGAGGGAGGCGACCGGGGAGGCGATCCCGTCGTTGGCGAGGCTGGTCGCCACCGACACCATCGGGATCGCGAGCCGACTGGCGGCGTATTTGGCAGTGTCGATGGTCTTGCCGCCGCCGATGCCGACGACGGCGTCGTACGACCGCTCGCGTAACCGGTCGCCGAGCTGGTTGGCGGCGTCGAGGGTGCCGCCGGCGACGGTGAACAGGTCGGCCCGGTGCAGCCCGGGCAGGCACAGGTCGGCGATCCGCTCGCCCTGTCCGGGGCCGACGACCAGGGCGACGTCGCCGCCGGCCGAGATCCGCCGGTCGGCGAGCAGGGCGCCGAGTTCGGCGACGGCGCCGCGGCGTACCTCGATGGCCAGCGGCGTGCTGACGGTCCGGGCTAGTAACGGCACGCGATCTCCCGCGCCCGGGCCAGGTCGTCGTGGTTGTCGACCTCCACCCAGTCGACCTCGCCGATGGTGGCCGCGCGTACCTCGCCGCCACGGTCGGCGTATTCCTGGTAGCCGTCCTCGTAGTAGAGGTTGGGGTCGCGCCGCCAGGTCGCCTCCAGCGCCTCGGCCAGGCCGGCGGCGGCGTGCGGCTCGATCACCGTCGCCCCGATGTACTCCCCGAACGCGGCGGCCGGGTCCATCAGCTTGGTGATCCGGGTGAGCTGGCCGGACGCGTCGAAGGTCGTCTTCATCTCCTCGTCGGCGAGCCGCTTGACGTTGTCGATGGCGAGCAGGATGCCCGGTCCGCGTTCGGCGAGCAGGGTCTTCTCGATCCCGACCGGGTGGACGGTGTCGCCGTTGACCAGCAGCGCGCCCTGCGCGAACCGGTCGCGGGCGAGCCAGAGCGAGTATGCGTTGTTCCACTCCTCGGCCCGGTCGTTGTGCACGAGGGTCAGCTTGACGCCGTAGCGCCGCTCGAAGCCGGCCTTGCGGTCCTCGACCGCGCCGGCGGCGTAGCCGACGACGACCGTGACGTCGGTGAGGCCGACCTCGGCGAGGTTGCGCAGCGCGATGTCGAGGATCGTGGTGTCGCCATCGACCGGCACCAGGGCCTTGGGCAGGGTGTCGGTGTAAGGGCGCAGCCGGCGGCCCGCACCGGCGGCGAGCACCAGACCGATCATCACGAGATCCTCTCTGAAGGTGAACACCTGACGGACGGAGGATATCCGCCACACCAACCGGTCCACCGGTCGTGGCGGTCGGGCGGCCCTCCAAGATCCGGGTGATCAGGGACCTGGAGCCGCGCCGCGCCGACGACACGCGCGGCTTATTCCCTGATCACGGGGATCTTGGAGGGGCCGGCGGATAGGGGCGATCAAGGAAAAACGGGTCAGGTGGGGAGGGCGGCCAGATCGGCCAGGAGGCGGAGGCGGGCTTCCGGCGCCAGCGCGGCGTAGGGGGCGGCGGAGCGGCGGTCGGTCTCCTGCTCGATGGCCAGGCGTTCCGGGCCGGGTGGCAGGTCGGCGATGGTGAGCCGGGTGTGGCCGGCGGCGGTCCAGGCGGCGGCGTGGGCGTCGGCCCGGTGCTGGCGCAGCACGCTCAGCCGGTTGAGCAGCAGCACCCCGGGCGGGCAGCCGTCCGGCTCGTACGGCGGGGCCAGCGCGCCGAAGGCGTCGCCACCGTCGCGCGCCGCCTCGGTGACCAGCACCCCGAGTACGTCGACCAGCCGGGCGACCCGCCCGCCGTGCCGCTGCTCCCACAGTTCGCCGGTGATCCGGGCGTGCAGTTCGTAGACCTCGGCGAGGTAGGTCCGGCCGCGTTCGGTGGCCTGCAACCCGCCCTCCGTGGTGCGGTGGATCATCGCGTACGCGACCTGCTTGTCGAGGCCACGTTGGCAGCGCACCGGGTCGCGGTGGCGGGTGACGGCGGCGAAGCCGGGGGCGCTGACGGTGCCGCCCGGCGCCGCGAGCCGGGTGCGGAACTCCATCAGGAAGCCGGTTGCCGCCGGCCCGCCGTACCGCTGGCTCAGGGCCGCGCCGCCGCGCTCCCAGCCGGTCGCGGCGGTGCCGACGACGAGCCGGTCGACGGCCGGCGCGACCAGGGCGGCGAAGCCCGGCGGGTCGAGCGGGACAGGGTCGATCACAGGCCGATGACGTGCAGCGCCGCGAACCCGTCCTCGACGATGCGCCGGATCAGCCCGTCGTTGACGTGCCGGTGCTCGTCGAGCAGGACGGTCTCGTGCTCGGCGAGCCAGCGGAACTCGGTGTGCTTGCCGGCCTCCAGCCGGGGTCGGGTCAGGTCGCCGTCGACCCGGACCAGGAAGTCGCTCTCGACCCGGGCGATGCCGTCGTCGCCGACGTACGTGTATTCACCGACCAGACCGAGCACGTGTGACACGGTCCACCCGGTCTCCTCGGTCACCTCGCGCTGCAGCGCGTCCTCGATGCTCTCGCCGGGCTCGACGTGGCCGCCGACCACGTCCCAGCAGTTGGGGAAGAGTTTGCGGGCGGCGGACCGGCGCTGGACGAAGATCCGGCCGTCGTCGTCGACGATCAACGCTCCGGCGCACGAGAGGGGCTCGGTGGACACGCCCTGACAGTAGCGATCAGGGGGAACCCTCGAACAGGACGAGGCGACCCACGCCGGACTGCTCAGGATGCGGACTTCGCCCGGTCGCCGGAAAAGGGCGCGACGGCGGCCGTAGGCTGGAGAACCATGACCGCCGAGCAGTTGATCTCCTTCGCCCGTGGGGCGCCCTCGCTGGACATCGTCGACATCGAAGGGCTCAAGGCCGCGGCTGTGCGCGCCTTCGAGGCCGACCCGGCCGGCCTTACCGCGTACGGCACGTCGGTCGGCTACCTGCCGCTGCGCAAGTGGATCGCCGACAAGCACGGCGTGACCCCGGAGCAGGTGCTCATCACCAACGGGTCGCTGCAGGCCGACGCGTTCCTCTTCGACCACCTGGTGCGTGAGGGCGACGCGGTCGTGGTGGAGCGGCCGACGTACGACCGCACCCTGCTCAACCTGCGGCAGCAGGGTGCCGAGGTGCACGCCGTCACGATCACGCCGGACGGCGTCGACACCGACGAGCTGCGCAAGCTGCTGGAGTCCGGGGTACGCCCGAAGCTGGCGCACATCATCCCGAACTACCAGAACCCGGCCGGGGTGACGCTGTCGCTGGAGAAGCGCCGCGCCCTGCTCGCCCTCGCCGTCGAGTACGGCTTCACGATCTTCGAGGACGACCCGTACGCCGACATCCGGTTCCGGGGCGAGGCGTTGCCGTCGATGCTCTCCCTCGACGAGCACGGCGTGGTCGTGCACGCGTCCAGCTTCACCAAGACGGTCTGCCCGGGCGTACGGGTCGGCTACCTGGTCGGGCCGGCGGCGCTGATCGCCGACATCGCGAAGCGGGCCACCAACCTCTACATCTCGCCCGGCATGGTCGCGCAGGGCATCGTCCACCAGTTCTGCGTCTCCGGCGACATCGACCGGTCGATCCGCACCGTGTGCGACGCGCTCGGTGAGCGGGCCGGCCTGCTGGCCGCCGCGTTGCGTGAGCACATCCCGGGAGTGCGGTTCACCGAGCCGGACGGCGGTTACTTCCTCTGGATCGAGCTGCCCGACGACGTGTTCGCGGCGGACGTGTTCGTCGCGGCGCAGGAGCGCGGTGTGGCGGTCGTCAAGGGCAGCGACTTCGTCGCCGAGGGCGGGGAGCACGCGTTGCGGCTGGCGTATTCGGCGGTGACCGCCGATCGTATCGACGAGGGTGTACGTCGTCTGGCGGCTGCCGTCGAGGCTGTCCGTCGCTAAATTTGTGTCGGATTTTTGACAATGAGCCGTCGTGGCCGGTCCGGGGTTCCCGCCGGGCCGGCCAACGGCCCACAATGCTGCGAGCGGTCGATCCCCGTACGGATGACCCCCTGGACACCACCCCCGCCCCTCGGCGCCGGGCGGGCCGCTCGCACCCCACCCCCCTGTAAGCGGTCGGTCCGCCCGGCGCCACCCCGTCGGCACGCCGGCACACCCTCGTGATCCTTCCGCCGGACCCCGCCCGAGCGGCGTACCGTGCAACCCGCACACCCGTGCCGGTGGAGGGAGGTCGACATGAACCGACGTGCCTGGCGGGGCCCCGTACGAGCGGTGACCCGCATCCTCACCCCCGAACCCCCACGGCCGCCGACCCGTTCCGCGCCGTCGTCCGGCCGTAGCGCCATCGTCGACTGCGCCCTCTACGTCGACGGGACGCGGCAACCGGGCCAATGGCACTACGCCGACGCGCTGGCCGCCGCCCGCGAGGCCGACCGCGCCTTCGTCTGGGTCGGCCTGCACGAGCCCGAACTGCCGGAGATGACGCAGATCGCCCAGACGTTCGGGCTGCACGAACTGGCGGTCGAAGACGCGGTCAAGGCCGAACAACGCCCGAAGCTGGAGCGCTTCGGTGAGATCAACTTCCTGGTGCTGCGCACCGCCCGCTACGTCGAACACGGCGAGCTGACCGAGAACTCCGAGGTCGTGGAGACCGGCCAGGTGATGCTGTTCATCGGCCCGTCCTTCGTGATCAGCGTGCGGCACGGCGACGCCTGCCGGCTCTCCCCGGTCCGGGCCGACCTGGAAGCCAAGCGGGACCTGCTGGCACACGGTCCGTGGGCGGTGGCGTACGCGGTCGCCGACCGGGTCGTCGACCTCTACATCGCGGTCGCCGACCAGGTCGAGATCGACCTCGACGCGCTGGAGTCGGAGGTCTTCGCCCGCCACGGCCACGGCCGGATTCAGCGGATCTACCAGATGAAGCGTGAACTGGTCGAGTTCAAGCGGGCGGTGGCTCCGCTCCAGCGGCCGCTGATGACGCTGACCGCGCAGATCAACCGCGAGGTGCCGAAGGAGATCCGGCGCTACTTCCGGGACGTGCAGGACCATCTGACCCGCACCGTCGAGCAGGTCAACTCGTACGACGACCTGCTCAACTCGATCCTGCAGGCCCGGCTGGCGCAGGTCACCGTCGACCAGAACAACGACATGCGCAAGATCGCCGCGTGGGCCGGTATCGCCGCGGTGTGGACCGCGATCGCCGGCATCTACGGCATGAACTTCACGTTCATGCCGGAACTCGGCTGGCGGTACGGCTATCCGATCGTGCTCACCGTGATGGTGCTCAGTTCGGTCGGGCTCTACCGCTGGTTCCGCCGTAACGGCTGGCTCTGACCCCGTCCGGCGACCGGGCGAACGACCCCCTCCGGCGACCGGGCGAACGACCCCCTCCCGCGACCGGGCGAACGACCCCCTTTCGCGACCGGGCGAAACGCGCCGGGACACGAACCGGCCCCGGCGGGCGGTGCCACGCCGGGGCCGGGCCGGGCCGGTCAGCTACGGCTGTTGCGCGACGGCGCGGAGGCGTTGCTCATCACCCCGTCGGGCTTCATGGCGTTGCCGGTGCTCTGCTTGGCGGACTCCGTCGTCGACTTCGCCTTCGACGAGGCCGAGTCGGCGGCCGAGGACGCCTTGCCCTTGGCCTCGCTCAGGGCCGAGGCGGCCCGGTTCTTCGCCTCGTCCATCGCCGCGGCGGTCCGGTCGCCCATCGATCCGACCTGCTCGCCGGTCGTCGAACGACCCGCCGCCGGATCGCGCAGCGGGTTGTCCGGCGCGGTGTCGATGGCCGAGGCGGGGTCGTCGGGCAGCGTGTCCAGGGGGCGGCTCGGGTCGTACTCCTCCCACTGCTGTTGCTGCCGGCGGCGCATCGCGATCGCACCGACCGTGCCCACCGCGGCCCCCGCCACCACCAGTCCGGTGATCATCGGCCACTTGCGGCTCGACCGCTTCGACCCGGACTTCCGCAGCTTCTTGAGGTTGTTGCTCTTGGCCTTGCGCGCCACCGTGCCGGCCTGCCGTGCTCCGTCGGACGCGGCGACGGCCAGCGGTGCGAGCGCGGCCATCGTCGACCCCCAGCCCGACATCGCGCCGTCGCGGATCCGTCCCGCCGTCGGCTGCATGTACTCGCGTGCCGACTGGACCCGAGGTCCGACGGCCGCGCCGACCCCGCCGGCCGCGTGTGTCGCGGCCTGCCTCAGATGGTCGAAGCTCTCGCTCAGTTCAGACTTGGCGAGCTGGCCATGGGTCTTGCGCCGCCCGATTCCAAACACCAGTCCCCACCTCCCTGGGTGTTGTTCCAATGTCATCCTGCACCTTCGGATGCCTCCGCACTGCCGGAACGGGCACATGGGAGGATCCGCAAGGAACTGACCAACGACAGAGGAGTACCCGTGGCCGAGGCCATTTACGCCACTCTGCACACGAACCACGGCGCGATCCGGTTGGAACTCTTCCCCAACCACGCGCCGAAGACGGTCCGCAACTTCGTCGGGCTCGCCGAGGGCACCCAGGAATACATCGACCCGCGCACCGGCCAGCCGGGCAGCGGCCCGTACTACGACGGCACGATCTCGCACCGGGTGATCAGCGGCTTCATGATCCAGATGGGTGACCCGACCGGTACCGGCCGCGGTGGCCCGGGCTACACGTTCGCCGACGAGTTCCACCCCGAGCTGAGCTTCAACCGGCCCTACCTCCTGGGTATGGCGAACACCTCGCGGCCGGTCACCAACGGTTCGCAGTTCTTCATCACCGTCAGCCCGACGCCGCACCTGACCAACGCGCACACCATCTTCGGTGAGGTCGCCGACGAAGAGTCGAAGAAGGTCGTCGATTCGATCGCCAACACCCCGACCGGTCCGGGCGACCGTCCCCGCAGCGAGGTCGTCATCGAGCGGGTCGAGATCGAGCGCACCGCCGCCTGATACGTCCTGCGGGTATCTTTGCCGGCATGACCGAGCGCTGCTCGCGGGCCGTCCCGCCCCATGCCGTCGATGATCACCGCCGGTCGCCCCGGCGCGGGGCGACCCGGTGAGCCAGTCCCCGCCGACCGTCCCGGTCTGCTACCGCCACCCGGGCCGCGAGACCTACATCCGGTGCACCCGCTGCGACCGGCCGATCTGCCCCGAGTGCATGCGTGACGCGTCGGTCGGTCACCAGTGTCCCGAGTGCGTCGCCGAGGGCCGGCGGACCCAGCGGCCGGTGCGCACCGCCTTCGGTGGCGGTGCCGCCGGCCAGCGGGGCCTGGTCACCAAGACCCTTCTCGGGCTCAACGTCCTGGTGATGATCCTCTCGGTCATCTCCGGCGGTGGCGAGGGCCTCGCCGGCGGCGGCTGGGGCGGCCTGCTCGGCGGCTACACGCCGCTGATCGGCTGGGGCGCCAACTACGGCGGCGACCCGGAGCTGGCGACCAGGCTGTCCGACGGGACGATCGTCGGCGGCATCGTGCAGGGCGAGTACTACCGCATGGTCACCTCGCTGTTCCTGCACTACGGCGTGCTGCACCTGCTGATGAACATGTGGGCGCTGTGGGTCCTCGGCCGGAACCTGGAGGCCGCCCTCGGACCGCTGCGCTTCCTCGGGCTCTATCTGCTGTCCGGGCTCGGTGGCAGCGTCGCGGTCTACTACTTCGCCCCCAACGCGCTGACCGCCGGCGCCTCCGGCGCGATCTTCGGACTCTTCGCCGCGCTGTTCCTCCTGCTGCGCCGGATGGGTCGGGACACCTCGGCCGTGCTTCCCGTGATCATCATCAACATCGTGTTCACGTTCGCCGTACCGGGGATCTCGATCGCCGGGCACCTCGGCGGCATGGTGGTCGGTGCGCTGGTCGGCACGATCCTGGCGTACGCCCCCCGCGAGCACCGCAACCTGGTCCAGGGCGTCGGCATGGGGGCGATCTTCCTGCTGCTGATCGCCTTGACGATCATGCGAACGGCGATGCTGAGCATCTGACGGCCGGTGGCCGCCTACCCGGGCGGACCCGGCCGGATGGTCAGCCGGGCGGGTCGCCGGCGGCCACCCGCCGGGCCGCCTGGAGGGTGGCGGCCACGTCGGCCGGGGCGGCGCCGAGGTCGTACGCCCCGAGCAGGTGCAGCGAATCCCCGGCGTCGATCTCCAGGGTCTCGGTACGCAGCCCGAGGCGGGGGCGGGTGTCGACGGTGATCCGCTCGATGCGGTCCCAGGGCAGGTGTCGTCGGCGGGCATAGCCGGTGACGACGGTGACGCCGTCCTCGTCGACGGCCAGCCGGACCGGTACGACGATGTCGCGTACCGCCCAGCCCAGCAGGACCACCGCGACCAGCACCGCCAGGCCCAGGGTGACCGGGTCACCGCCGGCGAGGCCGTACCCGATGAGCAGCAGCGCCGCGGCACTGACGATCTTGAGTAGCGGCATCGACCGGGCGACCCGCCAACTCGTCACCGCACCCACGTCACCCATCCCGCGAGCATGCCACCCCCGCCTCCCCGCCACCCGCCCCCGCCGCCTCTTGTCGCCCTCTGCCGCCTCTTGTCGCTGATCAAGGAGTAGTTGCGGGATTCGCGCCCTGATTTGTCGGGGACATCCCCTTGATCGACGCGATCTTGAGGGGGCGGGTCGGCGCGGCGGGCGGTAGTATCGATCCGACTCAAGTTACCGGGGAGTAGATATGCGGGATGCGGTCATCGTCGGCGCGGTACGGACCCCGGTCGGGCGGCGCAAGGGCGGGCTGTCCGGCGTCCACCCGGTCGACCTCTCCGCCCACGTCCTGCGCGCCCTCGCCGAGCGCACCGGCCTCGACCCCGCCGACGTCGAAGACGTGGTCTGGGGCTGCGTGTCACAGGTCGGCGACCAGTCGTGGAACGTCGGCCGCAACGCCGCACTCGCCGCCGGCTGGCCGGAGTCGGTCCCCGGCACCACCCTCGACCGGCAGTGCGGGTCGAGCCAGCAGGCACTGCACTTCGCCGCCGCCACCGTCGTCTCCGGCCAGGCCGACCTCGTCGTCGCCGGCGGCGTCGAGTCGATGAGCCGGGTACAGATGGGTGCCAGCGCGGCCGGCGGGCTGCCGTACGGCAACCAGGTGCGGGACCGCTACCGGGGCGTCGAGGGGTTCGCGGTCGACGAGCCGGTCCCGTTCAACCAGGGCGTCGGCGCCGAGATGATCGCCCGGCGGTGGAGCCTGTCCCGCACCCGGCTCGACGAGTTCGCGCTGGCGAGCCACGAGCGGGCGGCGGCGGCCCAGGACGCCGGTGCCTTCGACGCCGAGATCGCGCCGGTCGGCACGCCCGACGGCGGCAAGGTGACCACCGACGAGGGGGTACGCCGGGACACCTCGGTCGCCAGGCTCGCCGAGTTGAAAACCCCGTTCCGGGCCGACGGCGTGGTCACCGCCGGCTCCGCCTCGCAGATCTCCGACGGAGCCGCCGCCCTGGCCGTCACCACCTCGGAGTGGGCCCGCGCCCACGGCCTGCGCCCGCTGGCCCGCGTGCACACCGCCGTCGTCGCCGCCGACGACCCGGTGATCATGCTGACCGCGCCGATCCCGGCCACCGCGAAGGCGCTGCGCCGGGCCGGTCTCGACATCACCGACATCGGCGTCTACGAGGTCAACGAGGCGTTCGCCCCGGTGCCGCTGGCCTGGCTGGCCGAGACCGGGGCCGACCCGGCCCGGCTCAACCCGCGCGGCGGGGCGATCGCCCTCGGTCACCCGCTCGGCGGCTCCGGCGCCCGGATCATGACGACGATGCTGCACCACATGCGGGACAACGGCATCCGCTACGGCCTGCAGACCATGTGCGAGGGTGGCGGGATGGCGAACGCGACCATCGTGGAACTTCTTTAGCCGCACTTTTCACGACCGACGCCGCGTCATAATGTGTCAACGCGTCGTTAACCAGGTCATGGACGTGTTCTCACGTACGTTCCTTCCCGCCGCGGCCGAGGCCGGGGTGGCCATCCCGACGGTGAGCCGGCACATGCCGGTCTTCCGCCGGTGTGTCGAGGCCGACGACGCGACCGTGCTGGTCAGTCGCTGCATCCGGGTCGACCGCCCGCTGCGGGGAGAGTTCCTGATGCTGCTGACCTACCGGCGCCTCGTCGTCACCCAGGAGACCCGGCTGCTGCACCGGCTGCGCCTGCACCTCAACACCGAACTGCGGCACCTGAGCAACGTGACCTGGAACCCGGACCCGCGTACGTCCGCGATCGAGGTGGCCGCCACCGCCGTCGACGGCGTACGGGAGCGGTTCGCCATCCCGGTCAGCCAGCCGAAGCAGGTCTGGCACGTCGACGCGTTGCTGACCCACCTTTTCCGGCCGCGGATCACCGTGGACCGCACCGAGACCCGAAAGGGGCTGGCCGGCGCTCCCCGTGCGCCGAAGCTCAGCCCCGCCGTCGCGTTCTGAACCCGGGGCACCGTCGGGTGCCCCCGGGTTCGTCGTGACGGAGGGCCCGCCGAGCCGCCCGATCGGCCCGGCGGGCACCTTCGCCCGCGGGCGTCAGTAGACCCGCGACCCGATGAAGTCGTCGTGGCCGTAGCCCACCGGGTTGGCGAACGAGCGCGACTCGAACGACCACTGCTGCCGGGCGTTGCCGCCGCAGTTGGCCAGCCGCAGCCGGGGCGAACCGATGATCGGGTTGTCGAAGGCGAGGCACAGGTTGCCGGCGCCGGCCGGCTTGATCTGGTTGCCGGCGAAGACGAACTTCTGGTTGGCGCCGCCGTGGCAGTCGTGGATGTTGACCGCCTGGCCGGCCGCCAGCGTGCCGCCGGAGACGTCGAGGCACCGGTCGTGCGACAGCTCCGAGTGCAGTGAACGGTTGGTCGGGTCGTACCAGAAGCCCTGGTTCCGGCCACCGTGGCAGGTGTACGGCTGCTGCGGGGTGCCGTTGCGTGAGTCGTACCCCTTGCCGTCGAGGCAGTTGCCGGTGCCGGCGTTGCGGAGCTGCTTGAACTCGAACAGGCCCGGGTAGAGGACGCCGCTCCCGGTGCTGGCCGGGTCGACGCAGGTCGCCCGCTCCTGTCCGGAGTCGTAGAACGCCGTCATGCATTCGGCGAACATGCCGTGGCCACGGTAGTTGGGGTGGAACGACTGCCGGGCGGCGTTCTCGTCCCAGATCCCGACCTCGATGAAGAGCCCGCGCACCGACGTGTTGTCGGTGCACACCTCGTGGCCGTGGAAGAGCCGGCTGGCGTCGAGGTAGCGGGTGCCGGTGTTGGTCGCCGCCCGGCGCAGCGCCGCCTCGAACAGGGGTACGGCCTTGTTGCGGGCGAACGCGGTGTCGGACAGGTAGAACAGGCAGCCGCCCGAGTACCAGCCGGGGAAGTTCGGATTGTCCTCGACGTCCGGGCTGACCGGACCCGGGTACGACTGCAGCACCAGCTCGTAGTCGGTGCGCAGGTAGCCGGCCTTCGTCATGGTGTCGCGGATGCTGTTCAGCGCCTCCTCGACGGCCGCGCGGCTGCCGTCGGTGCGGATGGTCCACTGGTCGGTGTAGTCGGGGAAGCAGTTGCCGAGGAAGAAGACCCGGCTGATCGCGCAGTCGGTGGCGACCGGTCCGAACTGGATGGTGCCCTCGCCGTTGGCGCCGGCGACGACCCAGATCAGCTTGATCCGGGTGTTCCGGGCCTTGATCGCGAGATTGTCGCCCTGGTTGAGTTCGTTCCACTGGGTCGGACCGCCGGCGATCAGGTTCCACGGCGTGGCGCCGGAGCAGGCGACGTTGAACTGCACGTCGGAGGCGATGCCGGTCCGGAACACGGCCTGGTCGAAGCTGCGGTCGCACCAGTTGCCGGCCTGATGGGTGCCGGGGACGTAGTTGCCGACGCCCTCACCGGAGATCTCGCTGTCGCCCATCGTGATGAGGGCGGTCTTACGCTGCTCGAACGGGCGGATGGCCGGGCTGCCGTAGAGTTCGGTCGCCTCGGCGGCGCGGATCGCTTCCAGGTTGGCGGGCAGCGGCTGGACGACGGGACGGTCGGCGGCGCCGGCCGGAGTGGCCACGCCGGCGAGCAGGGGAAGGACGAGTCCCGCGACGAGGGTCGCGGCGGTGAGGCTGCGCCGCCGGGACGTTCGCGCGGTGCGTCCTCCCGGCGTACGGATGCCGGGCATCGACGCACTCCTTTCACTCTGATCGTCAGGGATCGATCGAGTCTTCAGAACGTAGCGTGGTTGGCGGGCAGATGTGAATAGATTTCGCTAAATATGTTTCTGGTTGATTTCCAGGTCGCCGCCCCGGCCCCTGCCATGCGCACCTTGCCTTGACACCGGCGAGAACGTTTAGCGTGGCGATGACGGGCCGGGCGAGGAGGTCGACGATGCGGATCGGCGAACTGGCGGGACGCGCCGGCACGAGCACCCGCACCCTGCGGTACTACGAGGAGCACGGGCTGCTGCGGGCCCGACGCTCCGCCAACGGCTACCGGGACTACGACCAGTCGGAGCTACGGGTCGTACACGAGATCCGGGCCCTGCTCGCCGTGGGCTTCGACCTCGACGACATCCGCCCCTTCGTCGCCTGCCTGCGTGCCGGGAACAGCTCCGGTGACGTCTGCCCCGACTCGGTGGCCGTGCTCCGGCGCAAGATCGCCGAGGTCGATGCGTACGTCGACCGGCTGAGCGCGGTACGCCGGCAGCTGCACACGCAACTCACCCGCGCCATCGCCAACCGGGAGGAAACATGCTGCACGACACCGAAGCCCGTGCGCTGACCGTCATCACCGACGACACCTTCGCAAGCACCGTGCTGGCCAGCGACCGGCCGGTGGTGGTCGACTTCTGGGCGCGGTGGTGCCCGCCCTGCAAGGCGATCTCGCAGAGCCTGGTCGAGCTGGCCGCCGAATTCGGCGACCGGATGACCGTGGCCACGCTCGACATCGACGAGAACCCGGCCACCGCACGGGCCTACGGCGTCATGTCGCTGCCGACGCTGCTGGTGTTTCGCGACGGCGACGTCGTCGGATCGGTCGTCGGATCCCGGCCGAAGGCCCATCTGCGCTCGGCGCTCGGCAAACATGCCGAGCCGGTGACCGGCTGACCGTCCCGACCCGGCGGGCGCTCACGTCGGCGGGACGGCGTAGCCGACGTAGCCGCGGAACTCCAGCCGCCAGCCGTCCGGGACCAGGTCGGTGCACACCTTCCGGTCGCCGGTGCAGACGATCGCGTCGACACCCGCCGGGTCGGCCGCCGGACGCCGCGGCAGCACCGACTGGAGCGCGACGATCTCGCGGTCCGGCCGGCCGTACGGCGCACCGTCACGCAGCAGCAGCCACCAGGGGTACTCCCAGTTGTCGTTCTGCTGCACCAGCCCGACCCGGCGGGCACCCGCCTCGTCGACCTGCCGGGCCGCCCACCGGAACTCCTCGGCCCACTGCGGCCGGCGGATGAACCGGGTGTCCCAGTCACTGGTGGTCAGCAGCGAGCCGGCGCCGACCAGCCGGCGCGGGAAGCCGTACGAGATCGCGAGCACCCCGGCCAGCGCCGATCCGGCGAGCACGACGACGGCCAGCCCGGCCGCCACGGACCGCCGCCCGGCTGCCGCGCGGGGCCGGTCCGCGTCGGCGGCCCCGTCCCCGATCGTGGCCCGGCGGCGGAAGAGCGCGTCGAGCCACAGCGCCGCCAGCGGGGCGGCCAGGATCAGCGCGAACAGGATCAGCCGGTTGCCCCACGGCTGCCACTTGATGGTGGAGACGTGCAGCAGCACCGCCACCCCCACCGCGGCGGCGTACGCCCGCACCGCCCCGGCGCGCGCCGGGGCGATCCGCCCGGGGCGCAGCAGCGCCAGCGTGCCGCCGATCAGGCAGAGCGTTCCGGCCAGCGGGAACGCGACCCGGTCCTCGTCGGGATACCAGGACCGGACCGGGAACGTCGTCGTACCGAAGGTGATCGCGCGGTCCTGCGGGTCGACGCCGACCAGCCGGGCCACCCCCTCGATCGCGGCCGCCGACACGTCGCGCAGCGGCGCGATCGGGGTGTCCAGCGCGGTGTGGGCGATCCGCAGGCCGTTGACCAGGATGGACTGCGGGCCGTGGCGTTGCATCGGGATCGACTCGCGCAGCCGGGGCGGCCCGAGCGGGTGGTCGAAGTCGGCGGTCATCCGGATGAGGAACGGCCCGGCCAGCGTGGCGGCCACCATCAGGATGGCGACCGACGCGCCGGCCGTACGCAGGGTGCCCCGCCGCCACCCGCCGCCAGCCGGCCCGGCGGCGACCGCCGAGCCGGTCGCCGTCACCCGCAACTGGGCGACCCCCCACAGCGCCAGCATCGGTGCGGCACCGAGCAGCCCGCTGGTCTTGGTGATCGCGATCAACCCGGTCGCCGCGCCGAGCGCCAGCACCTCGCCCGCGGTCGCCCGGCGGCGCAGCCCGTCGAGTGCCAGCGTGGCCACGCACACCGTCCACGCCGCCACGACCAGGTCGGTCTGGGTGCTGGTGGCCTGGAGCGTCACCATCGGGGTCGTACCGACCAGGAACGCGGCGAGAAGCTGCGCCCGCCGGCCGCCGCCGAACTGGGCGACGATCCGGGCCACCAGCAGCAGGCAGCCGACCCCGGCGGCCCACTGCACCAGGTTGTAGAGCGCATCGCCGCCGGTCAGCAGCCGCAGGTGCAGCAACAGGTATTCGGCACCCGGCGGAATCGTGACCTGCCGGTGGATCGCGGTCGGCCAGGGCGTCAGGTCGGCCTGCGCCACCCACCGCTCGATCTTCGGCAGGTGGTAGGTCTGCGAGTCGAAGTTGTTGGGCTCGGCCAGCAGCGCCACGACCAGCTCGGCGACGACCAGCAGCCCGATCCCGCCGGCCAGCAGCAGCTCGCCGCGGCTGGCCGTGCGCCGGAACTCGCGCAGCCGGCCGACGGCGGAGGCCCACGGGCGGTGGTCCGCGCCGCGGCGGCGGCGCAGCCCGGCCAGCGTGCCGGCACCGGCCAGGAACAGCAGCCAGGCCAGCGCCACGGCCGGGGCGGTCAACGCCCCGAGCGCGCCGAGCCCTTCGACCACCAGTACGGCGTACGCCCCGACGGCGAGCGCGGCGCGCACCACCGCCAGCCGCAGCGGCGCGGTGCTGCCGGCCGGCGGCCGGGTGGCATGGACGAGTACGCCGAACGCCACGAGCGGAGCCACGAGAACGGGTGACCACGCAGCCGACATGGCGGGAAGTAAACACCACCATGCTGGGTGCCGATCCACGACCGGGGCCGGTGGTGGCGCCACTCCAGGCTAGGCTAAGGCCGACCAGTCGTCCGTAAGGTGGAGTTCCAGTGAAACTCTCGATCCTCATGCCGGTCTACAACGAGGAGGACCGCGTTGCGGACGCCCTCAAGCAGGCTCTCGCGGTCGACTACCCGTGCGAGATCGAGCTGGTCGTTGTCGATGACGGCAGCCGCGACGGGACGTCCGAGATCCTCGGCCGCGCCGACGACGCCCGGGTCCGGGTGATCACCCACCAGCGCAACGCCGGCAAGGGCGCGGCGATCCGGACGGCGGTCGACAACGCCGAGGGTGAATACATGGTCATCCTCGACGCCGATCTCGAATACGACCCGCAGGACATTCCGAAACTGCTCGACCCGGTGCTCGACGGTCGCGCCACGGTCGTCTACGGGAATCGGACCTTCGGCAGCCACAGCGCCTACAGCTTCTGGTACGTGATGGGCAACAAGGCCGTGACGACCGCCGCGAACGTCATGTTCAACTCCTACATCGGCGACCTGGAGACGTGCTTCAAGCTGCTGCCCGTCGCCCTCTACCGGTCGCTCGACGTGCGCTCCAAGGGCTTCGGCATGGAGGCGGAGGTGACGGGCAAGCTGCTGCGCCGCCGCATCCGCCCCTACGAGGTGCCGATCAGCTACCGGGCCCGGGGCCGTGAGGAAGGCAAGAAGATCACCTGGAAGGACGGCGTCGAGGCGCTGTGGATCCTGGGCCGGGAACGCGCCCGCCGCCAGGTCAAGCCAGGAAAGCGTTGATCGAACGCCGCAGCCCGGCGGCGTCCAGCCCGTGCCACCGGTCGTGGTCGGCCGGGGTGCCGTAGCGCCGCAGGTCACTGCCGCCGACACCGAGCGCGAGCAGCCGGTGCGGCAGGTCGGACAGTCCCCGGGCCACCACCGCGCTCGACGTCCCGGCCAGATACGGCTCCACCAGGATCACGTCGCGGCCGGCGAGCGTCCGTAGCCCGGCCACGTCGAACGGGCGCGGGGTGTGCGTGTACGCCACCGTCACGTCCAGCCCCTCCGTCGCCGCCAGCAGCGGATCGAGGGTCGGGCCGACTGCCACCGCCAGCGGCGCCCGGGCGCCGGCCCGGCGGACCACCCGCAGCCGTCCGCTGCCGGGCAGTGCGGTCGTGTTCGACGCGGTGCTGAGGCGGACGTACACCGGCTCGTCGTGGTCGGCCGCCGCCCGCAGCAGCGCCGGCACCTCGTCGCGGTGCCCGGGTACCTGCACCGTCCAGCCGGTCAGCGTGTCGAAGAGCCGTACGTCACCGGGGGACATGTGGGTCCGGCCCATCTCCGCGCCGTCGTACGAGGCGCCGACGCTGACCAGGACCGCTCCGACCCCCTGGTGGTCCAGGTCGAGCTTGATCTGCTCGTACGCGCGGTCGACCACGAACGTCGCGTACGAGTGCACGATCGGCCGCAGTCCGGTCAGGGCCAGCCCGCCGGCGACGCCGATCATCAACTGCTCGCGGATGCCGACGTTGAGCACCCGGTCGGGGTGCCGGCGTGCCGCCGGTTCCAGTGCGACGGCCGAGATGTCGGCGAGCACCACCGCCGTACGCGGATTCTCGGCCAGCAGGGTCGTCGTGGTCTCGATGAAGGTGTCCCGCATGAGGTTTCTCCGTCTCGGATCGGTCAGTGCTTCGGGGCGACGACGGCGACCACGACGTGCGGACGCCCGGGCCGGTGTGCGGTGAGCGCGGCGGCGAGGGCGTCGTGGTCGCGGCCGTCGACCGTCGCCGCGGTCCAGCCGTTGACGGTGAACCGGGTGTCGATGCCGCCCGGCCAGCCGTGGGTGGCAGAGCGGTTGTCGACGACGACGGCGGTCACCGTGTCGATTCCGGTGGCGCCCGCGTACGCGATCGCCTCGTGGTTGGCGCCCTCGTCGAGTTCGGCGTCGCCGAGCAGGACGTACACCCGGGGGTCGGTCAGACCCTGGGCGCGCAGGCCGAGCGCGGTGCCGACGCCCAGCCCCAGGCCGTGCCCCAGCGAGCCGGAGCCGATCTCGACGCCGGGGACCAGCAGCCGGTCCGGGTGGTAGCCGAGCGGACTGTCCGGCCCGCCGAGGTCGTCGAGCCATTCGGGCGGGATGAACCCCTTGGCGGCCAGTACGGCGTAGTAGGCGGCCGGACCGTGCCCCTTCGACAGCAGGAACCGGTCCCGGTCCGGGGCGTCCACGGTGTCCGGGGTCACCCGCAGGATCCGGTCGTAGAGGACCCACAGCACGTCGAGGGTCGAGTGGGCGCTCGGGGCGTGCTTCTCGTCGCCGGTCACCCGGCGCAGCAGCCCGCCGAGCACGGACGCATCGGCGGTCGTTGTCGTGACTGTCATGCCGGTAGCCTGCAAGTTGAAGTGGACTTCAACTCAAGGGCGAGGCGATGCAGGAGACACTCACCATCGGTGATCTGTCCGCGCGGTCCGGGGTGGCCGCGTCCGCACTGCGCTACTACGAGCGGCTCGGCCTGATCCGCGCCGGACGCACCGGCGGCAACCAGCGCCGCTACGAACGGGCCGAACTGCGCCGGGTCGCGTTCATCCGGATCGCCCAGCAGGTCGGTGTCCCACTGTCGGACATCCGGGCCGCCCTCGACTCGCTGCCGGACGCCCGTACGCCGACCGCCACCGACTGGGCCCGGCTGTCGGCGGGCTGGCGGGCCAAGCTCGACGAGCGGATCGACCTGCTCACCCGGCTACGCGACGACCTGAGCGGCTGCATCGGCTGCGGCTGCCTGTCCCTGCAACGCTGCGCCCTCTACAACCCCGACGACACCCTGGCCGCCGAGGGACCGGGCCCCCGGCTGATGCAGCCCGGCCGCCCGGCTCCGGCACAACCGCCCGTACGGCTCCGCCGCCGCGGCTGAGCGCCGACGGTTCTCGCCGGTCCGGCGGCGCCCTCAGCCGAGGGTGAGCAGGACCTTGCCCAGGTGGTCGCTGCCCTCCACGATCCGGTGGGCGCGGGCCGCGTCCGGCATCGGCACCCGCTGGTCGATCACCGGCCGGATCGCACCCGACTCGACCAGCGGCCACACCTGCTCACGTACGCCCCGGACGATCTCGGCCTTCTCGTCGTCGGGCCGCGACCGCAGCGCGGTCGCGAAGACCGAGCCACGCTTGGCGAGCAGGGCACCCAGATCCAGTTCGGCCTTCCGCCCACCCTGCATCCCGATCACGACCAGCCGCCCGCCGGTGGACAGCGCCCGGACGTTCCGGTCCAGGTAGGCGGCGCCGATGATGTCGAGGATCACGTCGGCGCCGCCGGCGACCCGGCGTACCTCCTCGACGAAGTCGGTGCTCGTGTAGTCGATCGTGTGCGCCGCGCCCAGCTCCCGCAGCGCGGCATGCTTGGCCGGCCGGGCCGTCGTGACGACCGTCGCACCCAGCGCGGCACCCAACTGGATCGCGAACGTGCCGATCCCACTGCCGCCGCCGTGCACCAGCAGCGCCTCGCCCCGGCTCAGCCCGGCCAGCCGTACGACGTTGGACCAGACCGTGCACGCGACCTCCGGCAGCGCCGCCGCCTCCTCGACGGACAGCCCGCGCGGGACCGGCAGCGTGTGTGCCCGGGGCACGGCCACCTTCTCCGCGTAGCCGCCGCCGGCCAGCAGCGCGCAGACCTGCTCGCCGGTGCCTGCGACGACCCCGGAACACTCCAGACCCGGGTACGGCGGGGCACCCTTCGGCGGCGGGTAGTGGCCCTGCCGTTGCAGCAGGTCGGCCCGGTTGACCGCAGCGGCCACCGTCTCGACGAGCACGTCGCCGGGGCCGGGCGTCGGATCGGGGACCTCGGTCCAGGCCAGCACGTCGGGGCCGCCGGGCTCGGTGATCGTGATCGCGTGCACGTCCCAGTCATACCGCAGATCCGCCGTCCCCGCGTGTCGACCGGTTCCCCAGCGTGGCTTGGGCGCGGCGGGTCCGGCCGGCCCCGGTCAGTCCGGTACGGCCGCCTCGGACCAGGCCCGGGCCAGGATCTCGTCGACGGTCTGCTCCGGCGTTTGCGCCGACGTGTCCAGCCACAGCCCGATCCGGGGTGTCTCGGCCCGCAACCCGGCGTCGAGGTCGGCGGGCGTCCAGTCGCCGTACCCGGCCTTGGGCCGCCCGGCCTCGCGGGCGGTGACCGCCGCGGCCGACGGCGCGAGCACCACGACCAGCAGCGGCCGGCTCCGGATCCGGGCCACCATCGCCGGCAGCTCGGCCCCGAGTACGACATCCTGCGCGACGACGCTGAACCCGGCGTCGAAGTAGCCGTCGGTGACGTCCGCGGTCAGCGTGTGCCGCAGCCGGAGCTGCCGCCGCGCCTCCTCTTCGGTGTCCGGCGTCATGTCGGCGCGCCCGTTGACCACCATCCGGCGGAACACGTCACCCCGCACGTGTACGGAGCGGGGCAGGCGTTCGGCGAGGGCCTGCGCGACCGTCGACTTGCCGGCGGCCATGATGCCGGTGAGCAGCACGACCGCCTGCGGTCGCTCGACGCTGGTGGGCACCCGCGTCCTCCTTCCGGGTGGGGCGTGCATGACCGTGGCACACTAGGCACGACTCCGGGTCGGCGCAAGCAGGGCCGGGTCAAGGAGGGTTCGCCTAGAGGCCGATGGCGCTGGTCTTGAAAACCGGTAAGGGAGCAATCTCTTCGTGGGTTCGAATCCCACACCCTCCGCTCTCGCGACAGCAAGACGTCCCCTGAGCAGCACGAACGCTTCACCCGCCGGCTGGGCAGGGTTCGGCAAGGGGCGATCTTGGCGCAACGGCACTTGCTTACGTTCGGTGATCGGCGTCGTCACGACGGTGCCGATCATCTGAGCTAGCAAGGAGCGTCTGATGCGGGTAACTCCCGTCCCCCGAAGACTGGCAGCGGCGGCGGCCGCGGCGGCCGTGACCCTGACCGGCCTGATCGCCCTCGCCCCCACCGCGAACGCGGCCGTGGACGCGCCCGGTCTCGAACTGCTCACCAGCGACATCGACCCGGCGCAGCCGCGCGCCGATGTGCTCCGGGTGGCCGTCGTCAGCGACTTCGGCGCCTGCGGGTACGGAATCCCGGCCAAGTGCGCGGACCAGAACGCCGTCGCCGACATGATCCACTCGTGGTACCCGGACTTCATCCTCACCGGCGGCGACAACAATCAGCAGCAGGCCACCGAGGAGCAGGTCCGCCTCTCGGCCGAGCCCTACATGGCCGACATCGAGGCGGGAAAGTTCTTCCCGATCTTCGGCAACCATGACTTCGGCAACACGTGTGACGCCGTCGGCGCGCAGTACTCGATGCAGTACTTCAAGGTGCCGCTGTCCTACCGGGCCGTCCTCGGCAACGGTCTGCTGGAGTGGGTGAACCCCAACGGCGCCTGCCAGACCTCCAACGGCACCAGGATGCCGGCGATCTACGACGACTACCTCGCCACCGTCCAGAACTCGCAGGCGTCCTGGTTGCTCACCGGCGTCCACCAGCCGCCCTACTCCTCGGGCGTCTCCGGCAACAACATCAACCGCCGCTGGGCGATCCAGCCCCAGGTCGACCTGTTGATCTCGGGCCACGACCACCACACCGAGCACATCATCACCCCGGACGGCGACAACCTCGTCCTCACCGGCAACGGCGGCGACGGCACCACGCGGCTCTTCACCCCGACCACCGGCAGCCAGTGGCGTGACAACAAGCACCTCGGTGCGATGCGCCTCACCATCACCCCCGAGACCCTCCGGGCAGAGTTCGTCGCCCTCGGCGGCGAGACCCTGTACGAGTTCACCCTCGGCCACGACGCCGACGGCGACACGATCGTCCTCGACCAGTCCGAGGTGGACCCCGGCGGCGGCACCGACCCCAACCCCGCGGTTCCCGCGAAGCGCGAGGTCTCCTTCGACGTCGCCGCCGGCACGACCGACGGCCTGACCGCGGTCCAGTACCCGGACGGCCCATGGGCGCAGGCCGAGGTGGACGGACGCCGGGCGATCCAGCTGCAGACCAACCCGATGGGCGGCGCCAACCAGCTCTACCTGCAGGTCGACGACGCCGCGATGTCCGGCGGCCCGTTCGACATGGCGGCGGAGGTGACCTACCGCAGCCCGGTCGCCGGGTCCTTCAACCTGCAGTACGAGAACGCCGCGATCGGTGAGGCGTACTCGCCCGCCACCCCGGTGACGATCGCGGGCGGCCAAGCCGGCACGTGGCAGACCGCCACCATCCCGCTGCCCGCCGCCGCGTTCAACAACCGGCAGAACGGCAGCTCCGACCTGCGTCTCACCGCCCCGGCGAACCTGCCGCTGGCGATCTCGGCGATCACGATCCGCAGCACCGCGCCCGCCGGCGTGACCGCGCGGATGGTGGCGGGTCAGGAGCCGGACGGGCTCGCTCCCGTCGAATACTCGAGCGGGCCGTTCACGTGGGGCGAGGCCGGCGGCCGTCAGGTGCTGCAGACCCAGGCGAACCCCGAGTCGACCACCTCCGGCAACCTCTACATGGCGGTCGACGACCGCTACCTGTCCGGCGGCCCGCAGCACGCCTGGCTGGTGCTGAACTACCTGCCGCAAATGGCCGGCCGGTTCCAGGTCCAGTACGAGAACGGGGCCGTCGGCACCACCTACTACAACGCCACCGCCGTCGAGGTGACCGCCGACCAGGTGGGCACCTGGCAGACCGCGACCGTCGACCTCCCGGACGCCGCGTTCAACAACCGGCAGAACGGTGGCGCCGACTTCCGCCTGCGCCTGCCGCAGAACTACCCGATGGCGATCGCCGAGATGCGCCTGACCACGATCGACCCGGCGAACACGCCCGAGCCGCCGACGGAGGAGGAGCCGCCGACCATCCCCGGCAGCGTCCTCAACCCGGTGTCCTGGAGCCCGGAGCGGGCGGGCGGCCTCGACCCGATCGCCTACGAGTCCGGTCCGTTCACTCTCGAGTCCGACGACACGGGCAGCTACCTGCAGGTCCAGCGCAACACGATCAACTCGGGCAACAACCTCTACCTGACCGCGGACGACGCCACGCTCTACGGCGGGCCGCACGAGGTCTGGTTCACCATCGAGTACCGCTCGCCGGTCGAGGGCAGGTTCGAGCTGCAATACGAGGACGCCGTGACCGGCGCCGCGTACCTGTCGACCGACCCCGTCACCGTCACCGCCGGAGACGTCGGTGTCTGGAAGTCGGCCACGTGGCACCTGCCGGCCGCCCAGTTCCAGAACCGGCAGAACGGTGGCGCGGACATGCGGCTGCGGGGCGCGGACAACCTGCCCCTGCAGATCCGGTCGATGCACATCAGCCCCACCGACCCGGCGACAAATCCGCCGCAGCCGACCGGGTCGATGACCATCCGTGACACCTCCGTGACGGCGCGCGTCCCGGCCAAGGGCAACGCCGTCGCCCAGGTGGTGCTCACCCTCCAGTGCAGCACCGACAAGCCGTGGTGCCGCGAGCGTGTCACGGTCACCTACGAGGGCGAGACCATCGACACCAAGCAGGTCACGATCGAGGCGGACGCCTCGCGCCAGCTGACGCTCAATTTCCGGGGTGCGGCCCGGGAGGCCCTGCGTGCCGGCATCGACATCACGCTGGACGTCCAGATCGGCGACGCCACCAGCCGCGTGACTGTCACCCCGTCGGCCGGATAGGCAGGCACTGAGCCACGTGCGGCCCTCTCCGCTCGCGGAGAGGGCCACAGGTCGTCCTCGATCTACGAACATGGCAAGTTGTACGGTGCCCGCCTTCGAAAGGATCTTTGCCGCGCAGGTCTGTTGCGGAGTCTGCGTAGGGTGTCGCTATGACGGATGTCGCTGCCGATCCGGAACTCACTGCTAGTGATCTTCGAAGGATGATCGAGACGGCACGTTGGCATATTCTTCGCTACGACGCACTCAGGGCATCGATTGCCAATCGAGCCTCACTGCTGATAAGTGGCAACGCGCTTCTTATTGGTGGCGTCGCCATCCTCTTCCCCAATACGGTGGGGCAGGATGTCGCGGGCGGACGGCTGACCTTGGTTGTCCTTGCCGTAGGGGCGTTCTGGGTATTGGGCTGCTCGGTCTTCTCGGTGATCTATGCGACCAAGGCACTTCTGGCAGGGAAGAGTTGGCGGGAACTGTACGGGCAGGAGCCACCCGTTAGCCTGTTTTACCAGCATTCGGACACGGTGCGCGTTGCTCCCGACTTCGCCAGCTTCGACACTGCGTTCGTGGAACAGACGCTGGGACGGGAGCGCGAGTCGGCAACCGTGAATCTATGGGTGGTGCTTCAGGCCCACAACTATCGGTATCAGTTCCTGCGTCGTGCGACCCGCCGGCTGCAACTCGGCCTGGTGGTCTTTGCCGGGTCGGTCGTTGTCGCTGTTGCTCTGTCGCTGATCAAGCTCTGGAGTTGACCCGGTCGGTACGGACAGTATCCGTGCCGAGCGCCTACCAGGGCGCGAACAGCCGCCGTACGACGGCGTTGCCGAGGAGCCCGACGGCGCAGGTGACGACGATTCCGAGGGCAAGTCCGGCGGTCACGTCGTGGGCGTAGTGCACGCCGGCGCCGACCCGGGACAGCGCGATGAGGGCCGCGACGGGTGCCACGACGTACCAGCTTCGGCGGGCGACGAGGACGCAGGCGGTGGCCAGGGCCGCCGCGATGGTCGAGTGGTTGCTGGGCCAGGACCAGTCGCTCGGGGCCGGGCAGGCGAGGACCGTTGCCAGGTCGAGTGTGCGGCAGGGGCGTTCCTCGCGGACGATCAGCTTGACGAGTTCGCTGGTCAGATAGGCGCTGATCGTGCCGGCGCCGAGGCAGACGAGCATGACGAACGAGTCCCGTCCCCGTCGCCACGCGACGATCGACACGAGTCCGGTGATCGCGACGAGGACGAGAAGCCCTTGGTTGGCAGTCAGGTCGATCGCGTCGCGTACCGCCTCTGGCGGGTTTCGTTCGAGTCCCGCGACGGTCCGGTAGAGCCGGTCGCGGGCGGCGTACGTGACGATGCTCAAGACGACGAGCAGGCCGGTGACCAGGGCAAGAACAGGCAGAGTTCGGCGTGGTGGGTTCATGTGCCTCGACGCTAGGAGCGCCGCGGGCGCCGTACTTCTGACTCGATTCCGGGGTCGAGTACGACCCTGGTCGTAGAACGGCCGGTGGTGATCACATCCCTGGTCCGATCCCCCGGGCGCCACCTACGGGCGATGATGGGGCTGATGGTCTCCTGGTTCCGCGCGTTCGCGCCTGCTGGTCGGAGGCGCCCGCCGGGCGGCGGTCGCCGGGATCGTGACGCCCTGCTCGCCGTCGCCTTCGGGGCGCTGCTGGTGCTGCCGCCGGTTTCCGGACTGTTCGTGATTCCGCTGGCCGTCGTCGCCGCGCTCTGTGGCTGGTCGTCACGGCGTGTCCGGTTTGGAGGGCTCGCGGTCCTGGCCGCTGTGGTCGCAGGTGCGGTCGCGCCGCTCGTCTCGGCGGTGTCGCTTCAGGACGTACTGGTCATGGCGGGCCTCGACGTGTGCTTCGGCGTACTGCCATGGCTGGTGGCGGTGGCCTGGCGGGCGCGTCGCGCGTCAACGGAGGCGGCGGCGGCCGCCGTGGAGCAGGGTGAGCGGGTACGACGCCACGAGGCGGAGGCCGCCCTCGCCCGTGAGCGGATGCTGCTCGCCGAGGAGTTGCACGACGATCTCGGGCACGCGCTCAGCCTGGTGGCGCTGAACCTGGGCCGGTTGGAGTTGGAGCCGGGCATCGAGGAGTCGAGGCGGGACTCGATCGCGGCGTCGCGCCGGCAGGTGGCCGACGCGGTCGCCCGGCTCGGCGCGTCGGTCGAGGTGTTGCGCAGCGGCAGGTCACCGGCGCTGGCGTCCCGGCATCGGCACATCGACCTGGACGAACTAATGGCGGATGCCCGCGCCGCCGGTGCCGTGATCGAGGTGGCTGGCCAGCCGTCGCCGGCCCGGGTGGCCGGGTTCGGTGCGGCGACCGTGTTCCGTGTCATGCAGGAGGGCGTGACCAACGCCGTCAAGCACGCCCCCAGGAAGCCGGTGACGGTGCGTTTCGACGACGCGGGAGACCGGCTGCGCATCGTCGTCACCAACGAACTGCCGGCCGGGTACGGCCGCACCGGGGACGAGGTCGGCTACGGCCTGCTGGCGCTCGGCGAACGTGTCCGTCTCGCCGGGGGCACGGTCGAGACGACCGACAGCGACGTGTTCACACTGTCGGTGATGCTGCCAAGAGAGGGAACGGTGGCGGCCGACCGGCCGGCATCCGTCAGGCAGGCACCGAACGAGGTGAGGCGGGCGCGGCGGCGCAGTACCGCCCTGATCTGGGCGGCGGCGTTGGTTCCGGTCGTCGCCGTCGGCTGTATCGCGGTCGCGGTGCAGCTGTTGACCATGCAGCAGGCCCGCGAGGCAAAACTCGAACCGGCGGTGTTCGCCCGCATCGAACCCGGCGACGCCCGCGTCGAGGTCGAGCCGTTGCTGCCCGCCGGGGAACTCGACCGCGATGACGATCCGCCGGCCGGGGGCGACTGCTCCTACTACGCCGTCACCTCCAATCCGTTGGACGACGCGTCCGGTGACTACTACCGGATCTGCTTCGACGGTGGCGTGGTCGTGTCCGCAGATCTGCTCTCGGCTGGGCACGGATGAGCGGCGACGGCAAGCACGGTGACGACGCGGCACTGCGGGTGCTGATCGTCGACGACGAACAACTCATCCGGCTGGGCCTGGCGAGCGTCCTCGGGACGGACCCCGCGATCCGGGTGGTGGCGGAGTGTGCCAGCGGTGAGGAGGCCCTGGGCTTCATCCGCGGCCACCGGGTCGACGTGGTGCTGCTGGACATCCGTATGACCGGCATGGACGGCCTGCGCACGCTCGAGGGGTTGAGGCGTACGGGTGGTGGTCCGCGGGTGCTCATGGTCACCACCTTCGGCGAGGACGCGTACGTCGCGCGGGCGATCGCGCTCGGCGCGGACGGGTTCCTCCTGAAGTCCGGCGACCCCCGTGAGCTCATCCTCGCCGTGCACGCGGTCGCCGCCGGTGGTGCCTTCTTCTCACCGGCAATCTCCCGCAAGCTGCTCGGTTCCCGGGTCGTCACGCGCTTCATCGAGCAGGACGAGGCCGGCCGGCGGTTCGCCCGGCTCACGCCGCGCGAGCAGGAGGTGCTGCTCCTCATCGGCGAGGGGCTGTCGAACCCCGAGATCGCCGGCCGGTTGTTCCTGTCGGAGGGCACGGTAAAGGCGCACATCACCTCGATCCTGCGTACGACCGGTGCCCGGAACCGGGTCGAGGCCGCGCTGATCGCTGCGCACGCCCGTCCCGACCGCTGGTAGCGCTCTTGTTCGGCCGGTAGCGGCTCACGGGTAGGCGGTGGTCGGCGCGGATGGGTGTTCCTGGGGCGTGCCGGGGGCAAAGTCCGGGTGCCAGCCGAGTTCGACCGATTGGCGGCACCGGTCCGGTGTGTCGCCGCAACCGGTGAACAGGGCGGTGAGGATGGGTGCGCCGTGGTCGAGTGCCTGGCGCGGCAGGGGGCCGGTGGCCACGAGGGACACCAGTCCGTGGCCGATGACCCAGGTCTGGGTGGCCAGGGCGACGGCGTCGACGTCGGGGCGGAAGCGTCCGGTGTCCTTGGCCCGCTCGATGGCGCGTACCAGGGAGTGCAGCGATTCGTCCGCGGCGGCGGGGTCTTCCAGGGCGAAGCCGGCGTCGAACATCACCCGGTAGAGGTCGGGGTTGCTCAGGGCGTTGGACATGTACGCGGCACCCAGGGCGGCGAGGTCTCGAACGGGATCCGGGGTCAGGGGGACGGTCGCGAGTCTGGCGGCCAACCGGGTGAATCCCTCCTGCCGCACCGCCTGCCACAGGCCGTCCATGCCGCCGAAGTACGTGTATACGGCCATCGTCGACACGCCGGTGCCCGCGACGATCGAGCGCAGGGTGACCGGCTCCCGGGCGCGCAGCATCTGTGCGGCCCGCTCGATCAGCAGGGTGCGGACCGCGGGGTCTTTTGTTCGGACCATGGCGCCACATTACATAGCGATGCTATGTTTAGCCAACGGACCACTGGATGCAGGGGAGTGACTCATGGCCGTGGAACTGGTGAACCCGGACGGGCTGCCGAAGCCCGAGATGTACCGGCAGATGTCGATCGCCACCGGTTCGAGGCTGGTGTTCCTGGCGGGGCAGGTCGCCCGCGACGCCGAGGGGAACCCGGTCGGCGCGGGCGACCTGGCCGCCCAGGTCGAGCAGGCGTACGTCAACATCGGCACGGCGCTCGCCGGGATCGGTGGCTCGTTCGACGACGTGGCGAAGCTGACCGTCTACGTCGTCGACTGGTCCCCCGACAAGCTGCCGTTGCTCGGTGAGGGGGTGGCCCGGGCGGCCGCGCGACTGGGGGTCGACCCGGTCAAGCCGATCACCCTGCTCGGTGTCGCCGCCCTGGGCGAGCCCGATCTGCTGGTCGAGGTGGAGGCCACCGCCGTCGTCGACTGACTCCGCCGGCGACGCGGTTGGTGGCCTGGCCTCCTATCCGTTCACAGCCGGACCCAGTCGGTGCGTACGCCGGTCCCGGGTGCGGCCGGGTCCGCCGGCTCGACGACGAACCGGGTCGGGCCGGGCGGCAGGTCGCGTACGGTGAACCGGCCCATCTCGTCGGCCGTCACCTCGACGCTCACGCCGGGCTGCTCGACGCGGAGCCGGGCCGCCTGCGGCGGCACCAGCTGGCCGAGGATGCGCAGCCGTCCGGCGGCCTCGCCGACCTCGACGTCGATCGAGCACGACCCGGCCTCGTAGCTGAGCAGCCGGGCGGGTTCGCCCCGGACGTCGGCGGTGGCCAGCGAGCTGTCGGCGGTGAGCGCGGCGAGTTCGAGGTCGAGGGTCCGCCAGTCGTAGCTGTTGCGGGCCGCCTCGATGGCGCGGGCCGGTACGGGGTCGACCCGCCACAGCATGTCGCGCAGTTCGGCGAGCAGGGCGGTGTCGTCCGGGTGTTCGGCGGGGTTCATCCGTCCACCCCCGACTGCGCGAGGTGGCCGCGCAGGGTGGTCAGGCAGCGGGCCCGGGTCGGGCCGAGGCTGCCGACCGGTACGTCGAGCGCGGCCGCCACCTTCGTGTAGCTGCCCGCCGGGTCGATGACGAGCAGCCGGAGCAGGGTCTGGCAGCGGGCGGAGAGCCGGCGGAACGCGGTCCACAGTTCGCGGTTGCGTTCGTCGACGAGGATGTCGTGCCAGGGCGGCGGCTGCTCGTCGTCGGCCACCTCGGGGGCGTCGGCGTCCGGCAGCGCGCCGGTGCGGCGCTGGCGGAGCAGGTTCAGCGCTTCGCGGCGGGTGGTGGTGACCAGCCACGAGCTGAGTGCGGCCGGGTTGCGCAGATCGTCGAGGTGTTCGACGGCGCGTAGCCAGGTGACCTGGCTGACGTCGGCGGCGTCGGCGTCGTTGAGCCGGAAGGCCCGCGCGGTCGCCCAGACCAGGCCGGCGTAGCGGTCCACAAGGGAGTTCCACGCGTCGCGGTCGCCGGCGGCCGCCGCCGCGACGAGGGTGTTCGGGTCGGCGTCCATCGCTTCGAAGCTTATCCGGGCGGTGGCGGCGGCCGCCCGGCCACGGTGCCGGCCGGGGCGGGGGTCGACGGAGATGCTCATGGCAGTCCGATGTAGCCGTCGAAGGTGCTGCCGGCGGTGGCGACGACCTCTTTGAGCGCCGCCACGGGCGACCGGCCGGCGGCGACGTGACCGGCGATCTCGGCGACCACCCGTGGGGTGGCGAACGACGTACCGCTCCACTCCGCCCAGCCGGACGGGAAGAACTCGTCGTGGTTGATGAACGTGCTGTGGATGTCCTGGCCGTGGGCGGCCAGCGTCACCCAGGGGCCCGCGTTGCTCCAGTCGCAGATCGCGGCACCGTCGTGGGCGGCGACGGCGACGATCCGGTCGCTCCACGGGTGTCCGGCGCCGGCGAACGCGGCCGGCCAGAACGGGCTGGTCCGGTTGCCGTTGTTGCCGGCGGCGGCGACCACCACCCGGTCCGGTACGGCGAGCACGTTCTCCAGCGCGACCCGCATCCCGACCGGCGGCAGGTCGTCTTCGGTGAAGCCGCCGAGGGAGAGGTTGACGATCTGCACCGTCGGGTCGAGCCGGCCGAGCGCCCGGACGAGCTGTTCCTCGGTGCAGACACCGAACGTGTCGAGCACCTTGAGCACGCTCAGTTCCACCTGGGGCGCGTGCCGGACGATGACGCCGGCGATGAAATTGGCGTGCCCGACGTCGCCGTCGAGCAGGCCGTCGTTGTCGACGTCGGTCTCGGTCTCCACGTCGACGCCACCGGGCCGGTAGTAGCCGGCCGGCAGCTTGCTGTCGACCCACACCCCGGTGTCCACGATGGCCACCGAGACCAGGTTCTCGTCGTGTGGGCGGCCGGCCAGTTCGGCGGCACCGGCCGGGACCGGCGGCCCGCACGGCCCGCCGTGGTTGAACGGGGTGCCGAGGAAGACGTGGTTGGGGCAGAGCACCGCGGCGCCCCGGGGCGCGCCGCCGCGTACGGTCCGGACGGTGTCGGGCACGTCGAGGCCGGTGGCGAAGTAGCGGCGCAGCCCGGGTACGACCTCCTCGTCGCCGAGTGCGTTCACCTCCCGGCGGTGGCCGGTCAGGTAACGCTCCACGTGCCGCCGGTCCTCCTCGACCACGAGCAGTTCGTCGGCGACGTACCAGACCGGGTGGTCCGGACGGGTGGCGGTGGACCGCAGTCTGGGCAGGCTCCGCAGCCGGCGCTGCCGGCGGTGGTGGTAGCCGGCGAGCCGGTCGTCGGACGGTGACATGGCGCCTCCCGGTTCGTCTTGCGTGGACGTTGTCTGACCTCATAGAGCAGACGGCGGTACCGGGGCCGCCGATACGTCCGGTACCCGACAGCCGGGCGGCGTGCCAGGATCGTCCGGTGACCGCCATCGAGGGGGCGTTGGGGGACGGGCCGGCCCAGCGGGCGTTGCGGCTGGTGACCGCTGATCCGCGGCAGGCGGGCAGGTTGGCGGTGGAGGCCCGCCGCGAGGCGCGCCGGGCCGGGGACCGGGACGCCGAGTCGACGGCCGAGCGGGCGCTCGGGCTGGCGGCCCGGGAGCTGAACGATTCCGGTACGGCGCTGCGGCACCTGCGGCGGGCGGCCCGGGTGGCGCGGGCGGCCGGGCTGGCGCAGCGGACGGCCGAGGCGCGGATGAGCCTGGCGCTGGTCCTGGCCGAGGTGGGGCGGCCCGGCCAGGCGTTGCGTGAGCTCGACGAGGCGGCACCGGCGCTGGACGGCCTGCCCGCCGCCCGGCTGGGCATGCAGCGGGCGTTGACGCTGGACCGGCTGAGCCGGTTCGCCGAGGCGATGGACGGCTACACCGGTGCGATCGCGGCGTTCCGGCGGGCCGGGGACCAGCTCTGGCAGGCCCGGGCGCTGACCAACCGCGGCGTCCTGCACGCCTACCGGGGCAGCCTGCGGCAGGCCGAGGCCGACCTGTTCGCCGCCGAGCGCCTGTACGACGAACTCGGGCAGCACCTGGCGGTGGCGCAGGTGCGGCACAACCTCGGGTTCGTGGCCGCGCAGGCCGGTGACGTGCCGGGGGCGTTGCGGTGGTACGACGTCGCCGACGAGTACTTCGCCCGCAACGGCCGTCCCGCGATCGCCCTCATGGACCGTGGTGAGCTGCTGTTGCGGGCCCGGCTGCTGCCCGAGGCCCGGGATGTCGCGCAGGCGGCGCTGGAGGCGGCCCGGGCCGGCCGGACCCGGCTCTACGAGGCACAGGCGCGGCTGATGCTGGCCGAGGTCGCGATTGGTGGCGGTGACCGCCGGACGGCCCGCCGGCACGCGTCGGCCGCCTACCGGGCCTTCGTGCGCCAGGGCCGGCCGGCGTGGGCGGCGCTGGCCAGATATACGGCGCTGCGGGCGGCCGACGAGACGGCGCCGGCGCGGCGGCTGCGCCGGGCCCGGGAGGTGGCCGCCGAACTCGCCGCCGCCGGATGGCCGACGCCCGCGCTCGACGCCCGCCTCTACGCCGCCGGGCTGGCCGCCGGTCGGGCCGAGGGGGCCGAGGAGTTGCGGCTGGTGCTGGCGGCCGGCCGTAACGGGCCGGCGGAGCTGCGAGTACGCGCCTGGCACGCCGCCGCCCTGCTGCGCGACGCGGTCGGGGATGCCGCCGGTGCCCGCCGGGCGCTGCTGGCCGGGGCCCGGATTCTCGACACCTACCGGGCCGCGCTGGGCGCGACCGAGCTGCGTACGTTGGCCGCCAGTTATGCCACCGACCTTGCCGCGACGGGGTTGCGGTTGGCCCGGCAGACCGGGCGGGCCCGGTCGGTGCTGTGGTGGGCGGAGCGGTGGAAGGCGGCGGCGCTGCGGCTGCCGCCGGCCCGGCCGCCGCACGAGCCGGCGCTGGCCGCCGACCTCGCCGAGCTGCGTCGGGCGGTCGCCGAGGCGGACTCCGGGGTGCCGGCGGGGCGGGTCAACGCGCTGTGGCGGCAGCGGCGGGCGCTGGAGGAGCGGATCCGGCGGCGGAGCTGGCACGCCCGGGGCAGCGGTTCGGCCAGCCGGTCCCCCAACCTGCTCGCCCGCCTCGGTGGGGAGCTGGCCGACCGCACCCTGTTCGAGCTGATCGACATCGGTGGCGAGCTGCACGTGATCGTGGTGCACCGGGGCCGGTTCCGGAGCCGGCCGTTGGGGCGTACGGACCGGGTGGTCGCGGAGTTGGAGGCGTTGCGGTTCGCGCTGCGCCGGATCGTGCTGCGCCACGGCGGGCCGGCGTCGCGGTCCGCCGCCGTGCAGGGCGCCCGGCACGCCGCCGAGCAGCTCGACCGGGCGCTGTTCGCGCCGGTACGGGGCTGGCTCGGGGACGGCGAACTGGTGGTCGTACCGGTGGGGTTGCTGCACGCGACGCCGTGGGCGCTGCTGCCGACCTGCCGGGGGCGTGCGGTCAGCGTCGCGCCGTCGGCGACGGCGTGGCTGGACGCGACGGCGCGGGCGGCCGGGGCGCCGCCGGGCGGGCGGCCGCTGCTGGTGGCGGGGCCGGGGCTGACGCACGCCGACCGGGAGGTACGGCGGCTCGCGGACGCGCTCGCGCCGGCCGAGGTGTTCGTCGGGGCGGCGGCGGGCGCGGAACCGGTCCTGGCCGCGCTCGACGGCGCCCCGCTGGCGCATGTCGCGGCCCATGGCGGGTTCCGGTCGGACAACCCGATGTTCTCCTACCTGCGGCTCGCCGACGGGCCGATCACCGTCTACGACCTGGAGCAGGTGGCCCGCCCGCCGGCGGTCGTGGTGCTGTCGGCGTGCGAGTCCGGGCTGTCGACCGTGCATCCGGGCGACGAGCTGATGGGGCTGGCCGCGGCGTTGCTCGGGGTCGGGACCGCGACGGTGCTCGGCAGTGTGCTGCCGGCCCAGGACGAGGCCACCCTCGAACTGATGCTGGACCTGCACCGCCGGCTGGCCGGCGGGAGCGGTGCGGCGGCCGCGCTGGCCGCGGCACAGGCGGAGATGGACGGCACCCTCGACGAGCGGTCGGCGACCGCGGCGGCGTTCGTCTGCTTCGGCGCCGGCTGACCGGCACCGCCGCGCGGGCGGTTCGGTACGCGCGGCCGGCGCGCGATGGGGTATGAACCCATGAGCGCACACCAAACGGAAGGAAGCCTCATGAGTCTTGAGCGCCCGATCGCCCCGGATCCGTACGACCTGCTGCCACCCGTGCCGTCGTTCACGCTGACCAGCGAGGACGTGCGTGACGGCGAGCCGATGGACGTCGAGTTCGCGCACCTGAGCGTCGGCGGGGAGAACCTGTCGCCGCAGTTGGCGTGGTCGGACTTCCCGGCCGAGACCCGGGGGTTCGTGGTGACCTGCTTCGACCCGGACGCCCCGACCGGCAGTGGCTTCTGGCACTGGGTCCTGGTCAACGTGCCGGTCTCGGTCACCCAGTTGCCCCGGGGTGCCGGGAGCGAGGCGACGGCCGGCGGCGTGGCGGGCGGCGGCGCGTTCAGCGTCCGCACCGACTACGGCTCGCACGGGTACGGGGGTGCGGCGCCGCCGGCCGGTGACCGGCCGCACCGGTACGTCTTCGCGGTGCACGCGCTCGACGTCGACCGGCTCGACGTGTCGCCGGAGTCGACGCCGGCGGTCGTCGGCTTCAACCTGGCGTTCCACACGCTGGCGCGGGCGACGATCCGGCCGACGTTCGCGGTCAAGGAGTAGCGAGGCGCTGATCCGGCGCCGTGGCCGCCGTGCCACGGCGCCGGGACCGGCGCGTCGGTGTCGGATGTGCTGCCGGCGGGGCCGGTCCGGCGGCCGGTTACGGGACGCGGGCGACCGCGAAGACCGACTGCCCGAACGGCGGGCGCACCAGCGATTCGGCGGCCTTCGTCGTCGGCAGGACCAACGTGTCGTAGACCTTGACCATCGGGCCTTCCTTCGGCGTCAGCTTGAAGACGCTGGTCGCCATGTAGTAGCCGATGAGGCCGAGTGCGTTGGCGTAGTGGAGCTTCTCGACGGTGAGGCCGGCATCCTCCAGCGCGGCCCGCATCGTCTTCTTGGTGTAGCGGCGGACGTGCCCGGTGGCGATGTCGACCGGGCTCATGGCGAACGGGAAGGCCGGCACGATCAGGACGATCTTGCCGCCCGGCCGGACCAGGTCGCGCATGCTCTGCAGCGCCTCGACATGGTCCTCGATGTGCTCCAGCACGTTGTAGGAGACCGCGGCGCTGTAGTCGCCGTGCTCGGAGTGCGGCAGCAGCATCTGGCGGACCTCGACGTTCGGTACCGCGGACATGCGCTCCTTGAGCAGCACCAGACGGTCCGGGTCGGCTTCGGTGGCGGTGAAGCGGTCGAAGTGCTTGGCCCATTCCAGGGCGTAGTCGCCCAGCCCACTGCCGATTTCGATCGGGTTGTCACCGAGGTGGGGGATGGCGAGGTTGACAAACCAGCGCCGGTGGTTTACGGCGGTGGCGAGGCCTTCGAGGACCTCTGATTGGACTCGCTGATCCCCCGTAATTTGTGTCATGCGTAGATTCCTCACGCTCTGAACCTGATCTGCCCGGGACCGAAAGAGTGAACCATCTAGAGCGACCGTAAGGAAAGTCAGGGTCTGATGTAGGCAGAATGTTCGACTTGGGCCATGTTTGCCCATGCCAAAGGCTGATATATGGCCATCATACGGCCAGCTTTGGCCTACCTACGTCACTCTCGGGGACTACGTCCGTTACGGTCTGGTTACCACTTTTGCGCCTGCGGGAGCCGGGCAGCTCAGGGAGCAGGTTTCCGTCACGTTTCCGTGACATGTCGCCAGGGGAGATCATCACACCGGTTGCCCCTACGCAAGAGGCCGTTGGGCTGGAATCGGCGAGGGTCGCTGCGTGGTGTCCGCCGGTGGGCGATTTGGTGGCTATGCCGGTCGACATTGATCTGTGATCCGCATCACAATCTGGTCGATCTGGTCGCTGGGACCGGGGCGGCACGGAGCGAACCGACGCCCGGGTCAGGCTCGCTCCGACCGGATGCAGCAGCCCGCGCAGACCTTCGGCCGGGGCAACGTGAACGCCAGGCAGCAGGTGCGCCGCTGCACCGTGAGTTCGCCGTTCGGACCCGGCACCAGGTCGACCAGATCGCCCACGTCGAACGTCGCCAGCAGAGTACGGATCGTCTGCGCCGAGGAGCCCGGCAGCGCGTCGGCCGCCCGCAGCACCGCGTGCGCCACCCCGGAGGCCAGCGAGCCGAGCAGCGTACGGGTGCCGAGCCGGACCCGCTCGTGGATGGCGTCCAGCATCGGCGTGACGTGGTCGTCGACCAACGCGGTGCGCAGCGCGGCCAGCAGTTCGGCCTCGCCGTCGACCACCACGACCTCGGGCAGCCCGGCCACGGCCAGCGGGTCGCCGGGCAGCACCGCGATCGTCGTCGAGCGGCGCAGGCCGATGGTGACCAGCGGGCCGTCGTCGTCGACGCGTACCAGCACGTCGGACGGGTGCGGCAGCGGCACCCGGCGGGCCGACGCCCAGCCCAGGACCGCCGGCAGTGCGAGCCAGTAGACGTACGCCTTCCAGACGAGCGCGGTCGCGGCGTGCGAGGAGCCGTCCCAGCGCCGCCGGGCCGAGTCGAGCAGATGCGGCAGCTGGCTGCCGTCGACCAGTTCGGTCGCCGGCAGCCAGCCGCGCTCGTCGTCGACGAGCAGGCCGGGCGCGAGGCCGGGCAGGTCGTCGGTGCCGAACGTCGCCCGCAGCGTCGCCGTCACCGGGCCGAGCGGTCCGGGAGCGGTGCGGAGGTCGACGGTGGCGGTCACGCTGGGTCGCCGGTTCCGGGGTGGGCGAGGTTCCACGCGGCGGGTGTGACCAGGGCCGGCCCCTGTCCCACGGTCTTGCCTGTCACCTTGAGAATCCCCCTGCCACCTGCGCGGACGGCTCACGATAGCGCGATAAGGCTAGCCTAACCAGACCGGGGCGTGTTGACGCCACAATCGCCACTCTCGGTATCCGGCGTTTCGCGGCTCGTCGCCATGTGGGTGGGGGTACCCGGACCGGCCGTCGATCAATCTGGCCGTACGGTCATCGGCGCATGTCGCCTTTGTCAATAGTTATGTCGGTAACAAGGCACTGATGCCCGGCTGGGCGAGTCAGAACGGAGACTTGAAGGTCCCGGCCCATAGGACGTGCGATGACCATCTCGCCCATCGAACGGGCTGCCGACACCTTCGCCGCCGAGCTCAGCCGGTGGCGTGTCGACCGGGGCATGACCAAGAAGCAGCTCGCCGCCCGGATGGGCTTCGACCCCTCCTACGTCAGCCACGTCGAGGGCCGCCGACACCGGCCCACCGAAGACTTCGCCCGCCGGGCCGAGGCCGTACTCGGCGCCGGCGGCGCGATCTGGCGCTGCTTCCAGCAGTACGACGAACTCCGCCACGCCCGGGCCCCCGGCTCGGCACACCGCGACCCGCCCGTACCCGAGCAGTGGCTGCCGCCCGGCACCGGCCTCATCGTCGAACAGGAGGTCGCCACGCTGTCCTACCGGGACGGCGCCTATCGCTGCGTGATCCGCCGGGCGCTCTACAACGCCGGCACCGAACCGGTCACCCGCTACCTCATCCGGGTCGCCGTCGACCGCTACCCGCACGACCCCGAGCTGTCCAACCGCTACCACCGCGACCGGCCGCTGACCTTCGACGAACTCGACCTGCGGGCCTACTGCGGCGACCCGCCCACCCGCGAGCCGATGCACTGGCGCAAGAAGCACGACCGGGACGCCTTCAAAGAGGTGTGGCTGCTCTTCGAGAACGCCGAAGGGCGCTTCCCGCTCTACCCGGGCGAACGCGTCGCCATCGAATACGGCTACACCGTCGGGCAGGAGAAGTGGGGGCAGTGGTTCCAGCGCGCCGTACGCGTGCCGACCCGCAAGCTGACCGTCCGCCTCGACTTCCCCGAGCGGCTCGACCCGCACGTGTGGGGGGTCGAGACCTCGCTGTCGGCGGAGGAGGCGCCACTGCGTACGCCCCTTCAGCGGCGGGTCGAGGACGGCCGCACCCACGTCGACTGGACGACCGAGGAGCCGCTGCTCAACGCCCGCTACCGGCTGGAGTGGCGGTTCCGCGCCCAGGCGGCGGCCGACCCCGCCGCGGCCGATCCCGCCCCCGGCTCCACCGCGCCCGACCCGGCCGAACCCGCCACCGACGGGCCGGCCGCCGCGCCGGCGACCGTCGGGGCCGCGGCGGCGGACGGGGCGGTGCCGGCGGCCGAGACGCCGGGCGCCGTGCCGGCCCGGGCCAGCGACCGCATGCGGGCGGCCGGCATCGTCCAGCGCGACGCCGAACTGCTCCGCCACGCCGCCGAACCGTTCGACCTGCCCACCGACGCCGCCACCGCCGACGATGTCGTCACCCGGCTCCGCGAGGCCCTCGCCCGCGTCGACCAACTCCACCTCTTCAGCAAGGGGGTCGGTCTCGCCGCCCCGCAGATCGGCCAGCCCCGGTCCGCCGCGATCGTCCGCCCGCCCGACGGGGCCGAGCCGGTCGTGCTGCTCAACCCGCGCGTCGTCGACGCCTCCGCCGAAACCGACGAGCAGTACGAGGGCTGCCTGTCGTTCTTCGACGTACGCGGCCTGGTGACCCGGCCGCTGCGCATCGACGTCGAACACGCCCGGGCCGACGGCAGCCGGATCATCACCTCGTTCGAGCAGGGCATGGCCCGCCTGGTCGCGCACGAGATCGACCACCTCGAGGGCCGGCTCTACGACGACCGGATGGCCGCCGACGTGCCGCTCGTCCCGGTCGAGGAATACCGCGAGACCGGCCGCCCCTGGCACTACTGAGGCGGGCTCAGCCGTCGCTGAAGCTGTCGTACCTGATCCGGATCGACGGCACCTGCAACTCGGCGAGCGTACGCAGCGTCGCCCGGACCATCGGCGCCGAACCCGAGACGAAGAAGTCGTGCTCGGCCCACGGCCCGTAGCGCGCCACCACGTCGGAGATGTTGCCCTGCTCGCCGGTGAAGCCCTCGTCGTCGCTGCACGCCGGCACCACCGACAGCCACGGGTAACGGGCCGCCAACTGGTTCAGCTCGGCCAGGTCGTAGAGGCCGTCGCGGTCGCGGGCACCGAAGAACACGTGCACCCAGCGGGTGCGGTTGTAGCGGGTCAGCTCCTGCACCAGGGCCTTGATCGGGGCCAGCCCGGTGCCGCCCGCGACGCAGACGATGTCGCGGGTGGACGACGCGTCCAGCGTCATCGACCCCATCGGCGCCGCCACCCGCAGCAGCTCCCCCGGCCGTACCTTGCGGACCAGCGCACTGGACACCCAGCCGGCACCGACCGCCTGCACGTGGAACTCCAGCGTGTTGTCGGCGTCCGGCGCGTTCGCGATCGAGTACGTCCGCCACAGCCGGGGCCGGTGCCGCGGCGTCTCGACGCTGACGTACTGGCCGGCCCGGTACGACAGCGGATACTGCAACGGCCGGCAGGTCAGTACGGCGACGTCCGGC
The DNA here is from genome assembly GCF_040683055.1 of Polymorphospora sp. NPDC051019. NCBI lineage: Bacteria > Bacillati > Actinomycetota > Actinomycetes > Micromonosporales > Micromonosporaceae > Polymorphospora > Polymorphospora sp. NPDC051019. Next base: position 312,088 of record NZ_JBFBCH010000007.1, read on the forward strand.
CCCCGGCGCTCGTGGGTCAGCACCTCCGCGTCCCAGTACGGCGGATTGGTGTCGGTCGCCGCGCCGGCCATCATCCGGGCCGAGATCACCTGATAGGCGTCCCGCCACGCCTGGTCGTACTCGATCGCCCACCGCTCACCTGCGAACGTCCGCAGCGCCTCGAACAGCGCCGACCCGACGACCTCGTAGTGTTCGGGTTTCACGTGGAACTTCCGGTGGTCGCGCCCGAGCGCGTGCAGGTATTCGTCGGAGCGGTCCGGGTCGTCGACCAACTGCATCGAGGTGACGAGCGCGCCGAGCAGGCGGGCCCGCTGCACGTCCATCGTCACCGGAAAGAGGTTCCGCAGTTCCGGGTTGGACAGGAACATCCGGGCGTAGAAGTATCCGGCGACCTTGTCCTGCTGCTCCTCGACGAGCGTCCAGCTCTCCTTGAGCAGTCGCGAGAGATTACCCATTGACGCCCTCTTCAGTGACGGCGGCGGCGGGTGCCGCGCACCTGGGGGACTAGGTTGCGTTCCGTGGGTGGGTGGTCGTTCGTTGTAGCTCGTGACTCCAGATTGGGCACAGAACGTGAGGAGTTATCGCACAGACTGTGCGATGTGAGGCCGTCATGCCTATGGTCGGCGGCGGAATGGACCAAAACGAGGGACCGCCGACCCGTTTTCCAGGGTCGTCCGGCACAGTGATCGGGTGAGCGTGGATCTCGTCAAGCCGCCGCTGTCGAGGCGGACGATCAGCACCGAGGTGCTGCTCGTCCTCGGCCTCTCCCTCGGCCAGTCCGCCATCTACGCCATGGTGAGCCTGACCGCCCGGCTCACCGCCGACCGGCCGCTGTCGCAGCAGACCGCCACCCTCAACGCGTCACAGTCGGCCCGGCCGTGGCTCGACCTGACGTACCAACTGCTCGGCATCCTCTTCTCGCTCGTACCGGTGCTGCTCGCCGTACACCTGCTCAACCGGGACCGCGACGACCCGCGCCGACTGCTCGGCCTGGACGCCCGCTCACCCTGGGCCGACCTGGGCTGGGGCGCGGCGCTCGCCGCCGCGATCGGCCTGCCCGGCATCGGGCTCTTCTTCGTCGCGGCCCAGCTCGGCGTCAACGCCAGCCTGGTCCCGGCCGCCCTGCCCGACCTGTGGTGGGCGGTGCCGGTGCTGATCCTCGCCTCGTTCGAGAACTCGATCCTCGAAGAGGTCATCGTCGTCGGTTACCTGATCACCCGGCTACGCGACCTTGGCTGGCGGATCGAGCTGATCGTCCTCACCAGCGCGGTGCTGCGCGGCACCTACCACCTCTACCAGGGCTTCGGCGCCTTCGTCGGCAACGTGGTGATGGGGATCGTGTTCGCGCTGTTCTTCCTGCGTACCAAGCGGGTGATGCCGCTGATCGTCGCGCACGCGGTGCTGGACATATTCGCGTTCGTCGGATACGCCCTACTACCCCGCGAGTGGTTCGACTGGCTCTGACGGCCCCGCGCGGCCCGCGCCGGCGCCGGACGCGGTCCGGTCCAGGCGGTGTCAGAGGTCAGGCGGCGCCGACCCGATAGCGGGCGACCGCGCGGGCCGCCAGCCGCTGCGCCGCCGCCGAGTCACCCGCCGTCGCCGCCAGCAGCGCCGCACCCGGCAGCAGCCGCGCCGCCAGCCGCAACGCCAGCCAGCCGCCGGCCTGCGCCACCAACGGCGTCGCCAACCGCCACGCCGCCTCCGCCGCCCGCCGCGCCGGCACCCGCCCGTCCGGCCGGGCACCGAGCGCCGCGTCCAGCGCCGCCCGCGCGAACGTCTCGTCCGGATGCACCTGCGTCAGCACCAGCAACTCGACCGCCCGGTCCGGATGCGCCGGATCATGCCCGTACGCGGCGGCGAGGTGCAGCACCAGGTCCGTCTGCGTCCAGGCGACCGCCGCCAGCTCCGCCAGCGGCGCGAGCAGCCCGGCGGCCGCCGACACCGCCCCGCCCGCCCCGGCCAGCCGGACGAACCGCCGGGTCGCCAGCCGGGCCAGCCCGTCCGGCGTCGCGGTCGGATACTCCGCCCGCAGCCGCTCCGCCCACGCGGCCGCCGCCGGCCCTTGCCGCCGTACGGCGGCAAGGGCCAACAACTCCGGTGCGAACCCCGGGTGGTCGACCAACCGGCTGGTCGCCGGTCCCGCTCCCTCCCCGGTACGGCGCACCGTCGCCTCCGGTGCCCGGCCGGTCATCTCCACCGGGGCGGGGTCGCCGGCCCGGTCCGTGATCCGGGGGTCGGTGACCTCTGTGGAGGCTGCCGGTTCCGGGCTGACGTGCTGCCCGGTGGGCTGCTGCTCGACGGGCTCCCGGGGGGCCGGCTGCTGCCGGTCGGTGGGCTGGTCGGCGTCAGCCGGTGCCGCCTTGCGGCGGGGGGTCTTCGCGGGCGTCGCCTTCTCCGTGGCGGCCGCCTTCTTCGCAGCCGTTGTCTTCTTCGCGGCCGTCTTCTTCGCCGGGCTCGCCTTCTTCGCGGCGGCCGTGGTCGCCGTCTTCGCCGGGGTGCGCCTCGCCGCTGTCTTGCGGGCGGGCCGCTTCGCGGCGTCGGTGCCGGCACCGTCACCGGCGCCCTCGTTGGATGCCGGCGTCCGGGCGGCCGGCACGTCCGGCGAGCCGGCCCCGTCGCCGGTGTCCCTGCTGTCGTCGGCCCGGGCATCGGCCCGCCGGCCGCTCGTGGTCCCGGCGGCCGGCGGCTGGAAGAGGACGGCCGGCGCTGCCGCCTTCGCTCTCCGCGCCCGCGGCGCCGGCGCGGCAGCCGTCCCGGTCGGTTCGGCCGGCGTGAACGCGGCCTTCGGAGTGCGCTTGCGTGGCTTGCGGTCGGCCGGCTCGGCAGGCGGCTGTTCCATGACCAGGAAGCCTATCCGGGCTGGCCGGCGTACACCTCTTGAAAGCGTCCGGGCCGGCGACGCGTCACCGCCGCCGGCCCGGACACCGTCACCGTCAGTTGATCGGCACGACCAGGTCGAGGGTCCGACCCTGCGCCGGCACCGCGACCGTCCGCGCGCTCGCGAAGTCGGTGCCGTTGTCGTACCAGAATTCGACCTCTTGGTCGTCGACGTAGGCAAGCGCCCAGACCTTGACGAGTTCGGGTGCGAGCACCCGCATCTCGTAGGTGTCGCCGTTCTCCCACTTGATCCCGATGATGTCCTGCGTCAGTGCGCTGTGTGCCATCAGGTAGGCGTCGGGCACCGGTTGCCCGGCCCGGTCCCGGATGGAACCGGTGATGACGGTGCCGGTCTTCAACCTGATGTCGTAGGTGGCAGTCGCACCCGAGGTCACCTGGATCTTCTTGGCGACCATCCGGTTCGCGGTGCCCCCGGACCACTGCCGGGCATGCTGGTGGTCCATGAAGAACAACGGCCAGGCGTACGGGCCGAGGCCGCTGACCGTGTAACGCCCGTTCTGGTCCGTACGCGGGTAGTTGCCGCCGAGCCCGGGGTGGATGCTCGTTAGCGCCACGCCGACATCCGCGAGCGGTGTGTTGTCCGCACCGCGGACGACGCCCGTGATGGCGCCGGCCGGATCGAGCAGCACCGCCGGCGCGGCCGTCGTCGCGCCCGCCGTGACGGTGATCCGCTTCGCGCTGCTCGCGGCACCCGTGCCACCGTTCGCGCCGAGCCACTGCGCACCGAGGCCGGTCGATTCCCGGGGGCGTACGAAAATGTGGTAGTCGCCCGGCTCCAGCGGCCTGATGTCGATCTGTCCAGCGCCGTCGCTGCAGTGGGGCTCGCCGTCGGGAAGCCGGGCGGTTCCGGCCGCCACGGTGGCGACGCAGACGCCGGCGACCGGTGCCCCGGTGGCGCGGTTGCTCACCATGGCCGTGAGCGCACCGCCGAGCGTGACCGGCACGGCCACGTCGGTGGTCGCGTTGGCCGTGACGGTCGCCTGCGCCTTGCCGTCCAGGTACAGCGAGGAGGGGGCCGGATTGATCGACACGATGTAGCGACCGATAGCGATGCCGTCGAACAGGATCTCCGAGCTGGTGGTGCACTCGTAGCCGTACGACGGCCCCTCGAGGTGGGCGCAGAACGCCGTCAGCGGGGCACCGGTGCCGGAGTCGGTCGCCGTGACCCGCAGCTCCCCACCGTCGATGAGGGTGTCGTCGACGGTGGCGGTGGCGTTCGCCTGGACCACGATCGTCGCCGCGTCCTCTGAGTTGCCGACCCCGTACGCGTACTGGCGGCGGCCGGTCGTCGGGTCGACGAAGGACACCTTGTAGTCGCCGACGATCAGGTCGTCGAACCGGTACGCGCCCGTCTCGTCCGTCATCGTGTAGGCGCTGTCGCCGTAGGTGGGGTAGGCGATGACTTCGGCGTGTCCGATTCCGGCGCCGGTCTTGTCGACGAACCGGCCGGCGATCGCCCCGGTGGCGAGCAGCGTCTCGTTCACGGTCGTCTGGGTGCCCACCGTGACGCTGAAGGTGTCGGCGTAATCCTCGGCGGGTTGGCCGTGCCCCCACTGGATCGCTCCGCTGGGAAGCTGGAACTGGATCTTGTAGTTCCCGGGGAAGAGGCGCGGGATGTGGTAATCGCCGTTGTCGTCGGTCCACCCGCTCGGGCCGCTGCCAGTCGTGGTCGACCGCGTTCTGACGGGGACGTTCGCCGCAGGCTGTCCGCCGGCGTCGATCACCCGGCCGGCGATCGATCCGGTCGGGGCGACCGTGTCGTCGGCGACCACCGTGCCGCCGGGCTCGACCGTGAAGACCTGGGCGTCGTGCTGGTGCTCCTGCTGCGGGATCCACTGGGTGAAGCCGGAGCCGAGATAGAGCTCCACCTGGTACGTCCCGGGCAAGAGCGAGATCGAGTAGCGGCCGTCGAGGCCGGTGTTGGCGCCCAAGGAACCGTCCGACCCCTGGGCGCTGACCCAGACGCCGGCGAGCGGCGCCCCAGTCTCGTCGGTCAGCCGTCCGGTGATTGTGCCGGGAGCCAGGAGCGAGTCGTTCACGACGGTTGTCGTGCCGGCTGTCACGGTGATCTCGGCGGCGGTGTCGAACGACCGTTGCTGGTAGGCCCACTGCACCTGGTTGACCAGGTTGGTGAAGCTGATCTTGTAGACGTTGGGTCGTACCAGGGGAAACGTGAAGTGGCCTTGGCCGTTCACGCCGACCTCGGCGACGTGGTGGTGGTTGGTGGTCAGCAGCGTGACGCGCACCCCGGTGGCCGGGGTGCCGGTGCTGGTCGTCAGGGTGCCGGTGATCGAGCCGAAGGTGGGATTGGCGGTGGCGGGCGACGCGAGCGCGACCGTGGCTGTCAGAGCCACGATGCTCGCGATGGCCACCGAGCGGAGCAGTTTTCTGTACACGGCCATCCTCGAGGGGAAGGAAGGTCCGGGGACGTGGCCCGGCAACATAGTGTGACGGTCTGGTCCCCGTGTGCCATGATCGGCTCGCGCAGGATAGTTGATCCACTTCGTACGGTGGGGGCCATTTATCGGTGGTCATCGGTTAACACTTGGAACTCTGCCGGGCCGGCGGCCGCCGGCCCGGCAGATCCGTGAGCGTCAGTTCACCGGGTTGACGATGTCCAGCGTCCGGGTGCCGGTGCCGGAGACCAGCACCGTTCGGGCGGCCGCGAAGGAGCCGTCGTTGTCGTACCAGACGGTGTCGTGCCCGTATCCGTTGTGGACCTCGCTCTTGATCCTGATGAGCTGCGGACCGACGACCAGCATCCGGTAGCCGCTGTCACCGCCGCCCCGGCCGACCTCCTCGCCGGTGACCGCGTTGTAGGCGTAGACACTCGCGCCCGGACGCGGTTGGCCGGCCTGGCCGCGGACCACCCCGGTGACCACCGTGCCGACCCGCAGGTGCACGTCGTACGTGGCGGTCGCCCCGGCCGTCACCCGGGTCTTCTGGGCCAGCAGGCGGTTGCCGGTGCCACCCGACCACTGCCGGGCGTGGTCCGGCACGTCGAAGACCAGCGGCCACCGGTACGGTCCCAGCCAGTCGATCGTGTACCGACCCTGCCCGTCCACGGCGGTGCCCACGACCCCGTCGCCGGAGTGATCGTGTGGGTAGAGCGCGACCACCCCGCTGGTGATCAGGCCGCCGCCGGAAGCGCTGCGGACCACACCGGTGATCGTGCCGGCCGGGTCGAGCGCCGGGGCGACGGTCGCCGTCGCGCCGCCGGTGACGGTGATCCGGCGGGCGGTGACCGCGTCGCCGGTGCCGCCGGAGGTGCCGACCCACTGCGCGCCGAGGCCGCTGCCGTCCGGCGCCTTGACGAAGACGTTGTAGTCACCCGGCGCCAGCCGCGGGGCGGAGACCGTGCCGGTCGAGTCGGTGCAGTGTTGGCCGTCGGGGCGGAGCACGCCGGTGCCGGCCTTCGCCACCGTGATGCAGGCGTCCGCGAGCGGGGTGCCGGTCGCGGCGTCGGTGACCGCGGCGGTGATCGTGCCGCCGCGTACGAAGACGATCTCCAGCTGCCGGTCTCCCCGGACCGTACCGTCACCTGCACCGACTGGGGCAGGTAGTCGCCGGCCGTCTCCGCACTGCCGCTGTACGTGCCCGGCGCCAGATCAGTGAACGACAGACCGCCGTTGTCGGTGCACAGGTTCCGGCTGCCGGCACCCTCGAGATACAGGCAGTAGTCGGAAACCGGGAGGCCGGTCACCGAGTCGCGGCTGGTGACCACCAACCCGCCGGCGGGTAGCAGCTGGTCGTCGACGACGGTGGTGCCGCCGTCGGTGACCGGGGAACGGTCGGCGTCCTGCGGGCCGGTACGGCCGGTCGCGTACTGCCGCCACGTCCGGTTCTGGTCGCTGAACGCCACCCGGTAGTCGTCGCCGGTCGCCAGGTCGTCGACCCGGTACGCCCCGGTCGAGTCGGTGGTCGCCCAACTCGTCGAACCGGCGCCGCTCACCTCGACGCTGACATCCGGCAGCGGGCTGCCGGAGCGATCGAGGAACCGGCCCGCGATCGAGCCGGTGGGCAGCAGCACGTCGTCGACGACCGTGTCCTGGTCGGCGACCACGGTGAAGGTGTCTGCCGCGTCGAGGGTCCGCTTCTGGTGGGCGAACTGCCGGAAACCACCCATAAGCTGGAACTCGATCTTGTAGTCGCCGGGGAAGAGCGCCGGGATCCGGTAGTTGCCGTTCTGGTCGGTGTCCCCGTAGCCGAAGTCGGCGCCCGGGGCGATCGCGGTCACCGACGCGTACGCCACCGGTGCGCCGTTCGACCCGGTCAGCCGCCCGAGGATCGAGCCGGTCGGCCGCAGCACCTCGTCGACGACGAGGGCCTCACCGGGATCCAGGACGATCGCGTCGGCAGCCTGGAAGCTGGACTTCTGGTGGGCCCACTACCGAAGGTTGTCCTGGGTGCGGAACTCGATCTTGTAGCTGCCGGCCGGGACACCGGAGAAGACGTAACGGCCGCTCCGGTTGATCGAGGCGTGGTCGACGTAGTCCTGGTCCACGGTCCAGAGCGTCGCCGACCCGTGCGGGCTGGGTGCCCCGCCGCTGGTGGTCAGGATGCCGCTGATCGAGCCAGTAGTGGGGTTGGCCACGGCGGGAGAGGCGATCGCGGTCGCGGCGGCCAGCGCCGCGACGACCATCACGGTTGTTCGGACAGATGAGAATCTGCGCACGTACGTCCCTTGGGGGTGAGGGGACCCGGGGCGCCATGGTGGCGGTATGTGTCGGTTTGGTGCCCCAGGGTGCCATGATCGGCGCGCGCAGGATAGTCGCTTTGCCCCGTCCGGTGGGCGCACTGTATTCTCGGTCGGCGGTGGTCTACGGGCCACCTGGGAGACTTCGCCTAGTCTGGTCTATGGCGCCGCACTGCTAATGCGGTTGGGGTCTTAAAGCCCCTCCCGGGTTCGAATCCCGGAGTCTCCGCGCTCGGACCGGTGTGTAGACTGGCCCAGGCACCAGCGCCCGTAGCTCAATGGATAGAGCATCTGACTACGGATCAGAAGGTTAGGGGTTCGAGTCCCTTCGGGCGCACAAGATCGAAAGGCGTCTGACCTGTGGAAACACGGGTTGGGCGCCTTCGGCTTTTCATCTCCTGTGGACGATGGGTGTCATGCGGGTGCCACTCGGGTGTCGCTACTCTCTGTGTTGGCTGTGTGGTTCGGTTCTTGGTGACCTACGGCTTTTCGCGTTTCTTGGGTGTCGAGGTGTCTGTTGCTGGTCGGCGTTTGGGTCGGTTGTCTCGGGCCTGTTTGCGGATTTTGGCGCGGGTGCGGTGTGCGGCGGTGAGGACCAGGTGGGCTGTGGCGTCGGCGCTGCGTCGTTGTGTCAGTGGTAGGACGCTGGTGTAGGTGTCGGCGGTGACCACGATGCTGGAGTGCCCGAGTAGCTCCTGGAGGGTTTTGAGGTCGGCTCCGGCTTCGTGGGCGAGGGACGCGGCGCCGTGTCGTAGGTCGTGGAGTCGGACCGGTGGCAGGTCGGTGCGGGTGACGAGTAGTCGGAAGCGGCCGCTGGCGTAGCCGGGGTGGATGGGGCTGCCGTCCTTGCGGACGAACACGTATCCCGAGTCGATCCATGTCCTGCCGGCTGCCAGGCGCCGGGTCCGCTGGTCGCGTTGGCGGCGGCGGTGGTCGCGCAGCACCTGGATGGTGTGCCGGTCGAGGGCGACCGGCCTGCGGCCGGCGGGGGTCTTGGGGTCGCCTTCGACGACCTGGTAGCCGGCGGTGGTGCGGTTGCGTTCGACGTAGAGCACGCCGTGGTCGAGGTCGATCTCGGTCCACCGTAGCCCGCACCCCTCGCCGCGGCGCAGGCCGCGTAGGGCGGTGAGCCACCAGAACGCGAACAGCGGGTCGTCGCGGACGGTGTCGAGGAAGGCGCCGAGTTGCTCGGCGGTCCATACCGCCACGGGCGGATGGGTGCCGGTCTGCTGCCAGGCGTGGACGCGGTCGGGGGTCCAGACCTGTGCGTGGGGTGTGCGGTAGCCGGCGACCGCGATGTGCCGGGCGGGGTTGAGCTCGATCAGCTGGAGTTTGACGGCGAGGTTGAGCGCGGCGCGCAGCGTGGTGCGCAGGTGCCGCATCGCCGAGGGTGACTGGGGCAGGCCCTTGGCGTTGGTGGTGGCCGCGATCTGGTCGAAGGCGCCGCGCAGCAGCCTGGCGTCGAGGTCGGCCAGGCGGTAACGGCCGAGGTGGGGGATCAGGACACGCTCGACGTCGCGGGTGTAGTGCAGCCTTGTCGTCGCCCTGATCCCGGTGTGCTGGTCGAGCCAGTGACGCAGCCACCGCTCGACGGTCCAGCCGCTGGCGGTGCGCTGGGCATCGGTCGAGGCGAGCCACTCGTCGCGCGCCCGTCGGGCGGCGGCCTGGGATGGGTAGCCGCCCCGGCGGACGCGTTCGGAGCGGCCGAGCATGTTGGTGGCGGAGCAGTGGAAGTACCAGCTGCCGTGCCGCGGTTCCGGCAGCCGCGGGCAGGTCTTCTCCAGCCGTCTTCCGCTGGTGTCCCGGCATCCGCACCGCTTGAAGATCACACCCCGATTCGCCATGACGCCTTCCCTTCCGACTTGCTGGAATGTTCCTCCTGAGCGTTGGTGTCCGCGGAGTTGATTGCCAGTCACCCGACTGAGCGAGGCGAACCGTCACGGCCATCGCGGCAGCGTGCGGGCCCGGCGGGCCGAGGTACGGGACTGGCGGACTTCTGGTCTGAAGTTCTACACGCCGTAGCTGCTGTAGAACTCGACAACGATCCTCCGCGTGACGCTGAGTCATGTCCGTTATGCGCTCGGTGTAAGTCGGGCGGCCGTTCTGAGGGCTGGAAGGCCGATAGCGGCGGAAGCCTCCCCTTACATCGTGATTCGTGACGGCAGTTTCGATCGATCTTCGTCGTAGATCTTGACACTGCCGATGGCGCTCCCCGAATATTCCCTCGCTTCGATCAGCCAACCAGCGGGGGAACGTGGTGACTGCAAGCCAGCCGGGGATCAGTGCGCCCCAAATGCGTCACTCTTCGTCATCGACACGTGGCGTAGCGGTGATAGGGCGTCGTTCGCGCCCGATCCCACGAACTGCGGTGGCGGCCGGGATGGCGGTTGCCATGGTGCTGCTCCCGGCCGGCCTCGGGGTTGGTCCGATCGATCGCGGCGAGGCCGCCGTCGTACCACCCACGTGTGCCACGGAGGCGCCGTCGGAGCGTGAAGCGGTGGAGATGGCGATCGCCTGTGACACGCCCGTTGCCGTGACATCCAGCATGACGGAGCTGGAGCAGAAGGTAGCGCAGCCGTCGGGTGGGATGGTGTACGAGGCCGCGATCGAGCCGCAGCGGGTCCGCCGGGCCGACGGGTCCTGGGACGGCATCGACCTGTCCCTGCAGCAGGGGACCGACGGCCGGTGGCGCCCGGTGGCCGCGGTAGCCGACGTGGCGTTCTCCGGCGGTGGCACCTCGCCGTTCATCTCGCTCGCCCGCGACGGGCACACCATGTCCCTGTCCTGGCCCACCGCGCTCCCGACGCCGACGGTTTCCGGGGACACGGTCACGTACCCGTCGGTGTTGCCGGACGTGGACCTTGTCGGGCGGGCGACCAGGACCGGCTTCACCCATGTGCTGGTGGTCAAGACGGCGACGGCGGCCGCGAACCCGGCCGTCCGTCAGTTGCGGTACAGCCTCGGCGGCAGCGTGGACGTGGCCACCGACCGGAACGGCGGATTGCGGGCTACCGCCGACGATGTCTTGATCGCCTCCGCTGCTCGTGCGTTGATGTGGGACTCCTCCACCGCCATCGGCGGTGAGCATCGCTCGTCGGAGCAGGACGAAGGGGGCCCGGCCGGCTCGTCGGCGGCCGGGCCGGGCGACGCGGCGGCCGTCGCGCCGGTCGCTGTCTCCCTCGACAGCGGGGATCTCGTGCTGACGCCGGACACCAGCCTGCTCGGAGCGGATGCGGCCTACCCGGTCTACGTTGACCCAGCCTGGGAGGTCGAACAGTCGAAGTGGGCGTGGGCCAGCGACCCGAAGGGGAACAACGACAACTCATCGGCCCGCGTCGGTCGTAGCCCCTTCGACGGCCGGCTCTACCGCTCTTACTTCGACTTCAAGCTGAGTGGGATCGCTGGCGCGCAGGTTCTTGGCGCCTACGTGCAGACCAACCTCGACCATTCGTACGCGTGCACGCCGACCCCGGTCAGCCTGTGGCATACCGCGGGCTTCACGTCGCCGCGTACGAACTGGGCGCCGAAGATGAACAAGTACCTGGGCAGCAAGAACGGCAACGCCGCCGAGGGAAACGGTTGTAATCCACAGCCGGACATGACCCTCAACTTCATGGACCCCAGGGTCACGGCGCTGATCAGCTCCCACGCGTCGAGCCGGGCGGCCCAGGTGTCGGTGGGGCTGTGTGCGTGTGACGAAAACGGTACCAACGAGGGTGTGCAAGGCCGGTGGAAGAGGTTCATAGCGGGCGACACCAAGCTCCTCGTCGACTACAACTGGAGGCCGGACACGCCGCACGGCCTCCAGACGGCGGGTATGGCCTGTGGCAGCGGCCCGCTGTCGATCGGGACGATGACACCCTCGCTGTCCGCGGTCTTCCCCGACCGGAACACCACCCAGTCGTTGACCGCTGCATTCGAATGGCTGGAGGTTCCCAGCGGCGGCGCCTACAACGACTCCACGCCCCGCAAGCCGGCACCGCCGTCGGTCTCGGTCGTGGCGAACGGTCGGGCGCACAGTGCGGCACTGTCCGGTGTGCAGGCCAACAAACGGTACGCCTGGCGGGCCCGGGGCACCGACCCCGCACCGTACAACGCGACTAGTAGCTGGTCGCCCTGGTGCGAGTTCATGATCGACACGACGGCGCCGGTGCCACCGACGATTTCGGTCGTGTCGTCGCCGGGCGGCCCGGGCGAGGCGGGAACGTTCACGCTGTCGACGCCGGAGTCGGATGTCGTGTCGTTCCGCTACGGCTGGACGGACCTCGCCGCGATGTCGGTGACCGCGACCGGGACGTCGACGAAGTCGGCCACCGTCATCGTCGTCCCGCCGCACTACGGCCTGAACACTCTCTATGCCTATGCGATCGACGCGACCGCCAACAAGGGCAATCACGAGACGTACGAGTTCATCGTGAACCGGCCTTCCCCAGCGGTGGCCGAATGGGGCCTGGAGACCGGCCGCGGGACCGAGGAAACAGCGGCACTCGCTGACCGGCAACCGATCCGGGCTGGCAATACGCCGCTGACGGCCACCGATCTGACCTGGTTCAATGACGCGCGGCTGATGGCTGGCAGGTCGTCGAGTTTCAACGGGTTCACGACGCTGGCGACGGCGTCCGGCAGCGCACTGGACACGTCGAAGTCGTTCTCCGTTGCGGCGTGGTTGCGGGTCAACGACCTGGACTGCTCAACCAACCGGACGGCGGTGTCGGCGGACGGCGTGCACGTGAGCGCGTTCTTCCTTGGTTTCGAGTGCGGGCAGGGCAAGTGGTGGTTCCGGGTGGCTGACCGGGACGCCTCGGATGCCGGCCTCGTGGAGGTGCGGGCGCCGGTCGCTGCGGTCCCGGACCACTGGAACCACGTGGCGGCCTCGTACGACGCGGTCGAGCGTCGGCTGAAGCTGTACATCGATGGTGTTCTCGTTGACGAGCACAGCCCGTCGGCTTCCTGGCTCGCTTCTCGTGGTGCGGGCTGGGACGCGGGGCAGATCGTTGTGGGCCGGGGCCGCTGGTCCGGCAACAACGCCGCATTCTTCGCGGGGCAGATCGCCGGGGTGCAGTTGTTCGACCGGGTTCTGGTCGACCAGGACTTCACCGGCCAGCTCGCCACCGATCCGGGATCCGGCGGGTTTGACGAGCCGGGCATCGTCGCGCCCGTGCATGTCGGATGGTGGGACTTCGAGGAGGCACTGTCCTGCTACGACCCGCTCATCGTCGAATGCGACGTGCCTGACGGCACCGGCTGGGGCCGCCGGCTGGCATTCAGCAAGGGCGCCCAGGCCAACCTGGGGCACCGAGGCACGGGGATGCTCCTGGATTCGTCCCATTGGATCGAGGATGAGGCCGATCCGAACTACGGCATCGCGACCGAGGAGTTCGGGCGGTCGCAACGCAACGCCGCCAACACCGGCCAGCCGCCGGTGTGGGAGGACCGGCCGGTGCTGCGTACCGACGGATCCTTCACCGTGTCGGCCTGGGTGCGCCTGAACGACACCGCCACCGCGCAGACCGTCATCGCCCAGGACTCCACTCCCGGTTCGTACAGCGGTTTCACGCTCGGCTTCCGGCCGGACTCGGGCGGGCAGTGGGTGTTCTCGATCAGGCGTAACAAGAACGACGACACCCGGAACTCGGTCGCGGTCGCCGCGGCGGTCGATCCGACCGACTGGCACCACCTGGTCGCGGTCTACGACCGTTCGGAGAAGCAGGTGCGGTTGTACGTCGATGGGGTGTTGCTGGACGAGGCGCCGATGCACGCCCAGTTCTCGCCCTGGCACGCCGCGGGCCCGATGCTGGTCGGTCGCGGCTCGTCCCCGACCGGTCCCGTCGACTGGCTCGGCGGCGCGGTGGATGACATCTACATCTACCAGGGTGCGATGACGCAAGGCGGCGTCGCCAGCCTCAACGAACAGCAGCTCCAGTGACTCGTCGGATCGCCGGCCGCCGCCGGCACGTGGACTTCGTTGCGCACCCTCGACACCCGGAGGACGTTGTGAAGGTCGGTCACGGTCTCGATCGCAGCGTTGGGCGATCCCCGGCGCGTAGGAAATTCGTGCGCCGCACACGGTGGGGTCTCTCGGCAGCTTTGGCGGCGACGATGGTCACCTCCTTGCTGACCGCCTCACCGGCCCAGGCGTACGCGCCGAAGCCGGCTCCCGCTCCGCTGGTCGGTCAGTCCGAGCCGCTGGACGACCACGGTTACGAGGTCAGCGGGAAGGCGTACACCCAGAACCTGCCGGAGCCGGTCGAACGTCCCGAGCCGGTCTGGCCGAGCGGATCGGCGACCGCCGAGCTGACCAGCGCCGAACGGGCGCGGGTCACCGGCAAGCCGGCGGCGGTGCAGGTCGGGTCGCTGCCGGTATGGGTGGACCAGGCGGCACCGGACCGGCCGGCGCCGGCGCGGGTGTCGGTCGACGTCCTCGACCGGAAGGCGACACCGGAGGCCTGGCAAGCTGCCGTCCTGCTGCGTGTCTCGGCCACCGACGACGCGAGTGCCAGAGCGGCGGCCGACGAGGCGCCGCTGAAGGTCTCGGTGGACTACTCCAAGTTCAGGTACGCCTACGGTGGTGACTGGGCGGCGCGGCTGCGGCTGTGGCAGGTGCCGTCCTGCGCCCTGGAAGACCCAGCGCCGGCCGGCTGCCAGGTTGTGCCGCTGCGGTCGGTCAACGACACCGCCCTGAGCATGGTTTCGGCCCAGGTCGACGTCCCCCCGGCGGCACGATCGGCCGCCGGCTCCGCTATGACCATCGCTTTGATGGCGGGGCCCACCGGCTCCGGCGGGGATTTCGCGGCCAGCCCGTTGCAGGCGTCGTCGTCGTGGTCGGCCGGCGGGTCGACCGGCGACTTCTCCTGGACGTACCCGATGCGGCTGCCGCCCGGGATCGCCGGCCCCACCCCGGGGCTGGGCCTGTCGTACTCCTCGTCGAGCGTCGACGGCCGGTCCGAGGCCACGAACAACCAGCCGTCGTGGATCGGTGAGGGCTTCGAGTACACGCCCGGGTTCATCGAGCGCCGCTACGTGCCCTGTTCGGAGGACATGGGTGGCTCGGCGAACAACACGGTCAAGACCGGTGACCTGTGCTGGCGCTCGGACAACGCCACGATGAGCCTCAACGGGCGCAGCACCGAGCTCATCTTCGAGGCAGGGAAGGGCTGGCACAGCCGTACCGAGGACGGGTCGCGGATCGAGAAGCTGACCGGCGCGCCGAACAACGACAACGACGGTGAGCACTGGAAGGTGACCGACGCCGACGGAGTGCAGTACTTCTTCGGTCTCAACCGTCCGGCCGGGCACACCAGCGACACGAACAGCACCTGGCGGACCCGGGTCTACGGCAACCACACCGGTGAACCGTGCCGGCAGTCGACGTTCGCGGCGTCGCACTGCATGCAGGCGTGGCGGTGGAACCTCGACTACGTCATCGACCCGCACGGCAACACCAACTCGTACTGGTACGACAAGGAACTGAACAAGTACGCCGCGAACCTCACCAGCTCCGACACCGTCTCCTACGACCGCGGCGGTGTGCTGCGCCGGATCGAATACGGCACCTGGGACCGTGGCGCCGGTGACCGCTCGACGACCCCGATCGCCCAGGTCCTGTTCGAACCGGACGACCGCTGCCTGTCCAACTGCGGCACCCACGACGCGACCCGGTGGCCGGACGTGCCCTGGGACCAGGAGTGTGCCCAGTCCGCGACCTCCTGTGGCACCAACTACTCGCCGACGTTCTGGAGCACCAAGCGCCTGGCGAAGGTGACCACCAGGGTCTGGAACACCTCGGTCACCCCCGCGGACTGGCAGGACGTCGACTCGTGGACGTTGACGCACTCGTTCCCGTCCCCGGGTGACGGCACCAACGC